>NC_006348.1:2106088-2808118 GCF_000011705.1 Burkholderia mallei ATCC 23344
TCGAGGAGATACCGAAGCCATGCTGCCGTGCGCAAGCTGCCGAGCGACAGGCCTTCGGCGTCGACGCGATGATTATGTTTGTCAGGCATGGGTCATCCGAGAAATAGCGATGCGGATCGTGTCCGCACTCGGGCGACGGCCACTGTCGCTGCACGCCGCGCGCGAGCGGCCTCGCCCATGCATCGAAGGCCCGGCCCCGCGCGGCGCGTCGATGCTCGCACGCGTCGCCCCATTCTGTCCGACGACGGCCGGCCCGGGCCCGCTCCGCACTCGATCGGGCTCCGAAGCATCGGCACAACGGTCCTCTCGCCTTCATGCTCGTCTCGCGTGCCTGCGCGCGTCTCGCGCACGCGGGCACGACGCGCATCGCGGCGTGACGCGCTTGCCCCTTTCAGCGCGATCGCGATGCCCGCGAGCCGCGCACGCCGGCGTAACGGCATGCGCGGCGGCCCTCGCATCAGGCGACTTTCCCGTCGCTCGTCGTCTTGCGAACGCGGCGGCTCCTGGCAGCCGCGTTCGCGCCATGCACGTGGAACGGCTCATGATCGACGAGCCGCCCCACGTCGAAACCGTGACGAATTACTGAACGTGGAACTTCGGCGACGTGACGACCGTCCCCGTGACCTTGCAGTCCGGCGCCAGAGCCGCGTTGCTGAAGGTGAGCGACGAGTTCGCATCGGTCCACGACGTCACGACCTTGCTCGGGCCGCACTGGCCGAGCAGCGTCACGTTGACCTGCGCGTTGTTGATCGTCAGTTGCGTCGCGCTGTCGGCCTGGCCCGTCCACGGATTCGTGCCGCTTGCGCTGCCCTTGATGAGGCCGCACAGGCTGTTGGTGCCGGTAAACGTCGTCGACGTGATGTTGACGATGCCCGCGGGCGTGATCGTGCCGTTGAACGTCGCGACACAGTTCGCGCTGATCGAGCCCTTGGACAGCGTCGTTTCCAAAGGAGCCGAGGTCGCCGAGAACGGCTCGCCGTTCGGGTTCATCGGCTGCCCGTCGACGCGAACCACGGTGACGGCGAGCGCGGGCGTAGCTGCGGCCGCTGCGAATGCCAACGCGACAACGAACGGAACAAATTTACGGTTACGCATGGGTCTGCCTCACTTGACGAATGGCGGCTTGCCGCCAGTGGCGTGACGTTGCGGCCGGAGAATTCCGCCCGCTCGGTCACAGGAAGCCCGGGCGCCGGCGCCGCGCGCCCACGGCTCAGAACTTGTATGAAATCCCGACGAACGTGATGAGCGGATCGGCCTTCAGCCTCGTGCGCGTCGTCGCGAGCGTCGTGCCGTCCGCGGCCTTGATGACGAGCGACGAATACGTCTTGAGCGGCATGTACGACAGCGTCGCCGTCAGTGCCCAGTGTTTCGCGATCGCGTAGCTCGCGCCGATGTTGTAGACCGGCGTGAACGACGACGACGCCTTGCCCTCGACCGACGTCGGCCCCGGCTTGCCGGCGCCCGCGGCAAGCACGCTACCGAGGTTGTCGTTGATGTCCTTCGCGAAATTGCCGTTGAGCTCGATGTTCGAGAACCAGCTGTATGCGACGCCGATGCCGACGAACGGCCGGAACTTGGCGGTCGGCGCGTTGAAGTAGTAGTTCAGGATGATCGTCGGACTCCATTGCCGCGCGTTCTTCACGGCGGGCTGATTCGCAGGCTTGTCGAGATCGACGTTGCCGAGCGAGCCCGACGGACCGGGCGGCCTGATCACGCCGTGCCCCGTCAACGCGAACTCCGGCGGAATCCCGAGCACGGACGTCACCGCGATGTGATCGGTGAAGAAGTACGTGAACGTGAGGCCCACCGTGTCCGCATTGTTGACCGTGAGGCTCGTGCCCGGCGACGTGAACGAGCCGGGCAGCCGCAGCGGCCCGTTGATCGGCGAGTTCACGACGTTGGTGGTAAGGCCGTTGGTCGAATCCTGCGGCATCACGTGGAGCCAGCCGAGCGTCGCGACCAAGTCGCCCGCCTGCTGCGCGAAAGCGCCCGTCGATGCACCGGCAACGACGCACGCGGCAATCAGCTTCTTCATGAGGTCTCCTGATACTTCGATCGCGCGATGCGCGCGCGGGCCGCGCATCGCCGTGTGTCTCCTGTTCTGCGCGCCGCTCATTGCACGAACGCGCCCACCGTGAAGTACGGGTTGTTGACGTCGCTCATGTCGAGCAAGCCGAATACGCCGCCCGTGAAGACGAACTTGCCGGTGGGTGGCCCCGACGCCGCATTGGTCTGAACCGTCGTCACGACGCCCGGCACGGCCTGCGTATAGTCGAGATTGAGCGAGCGCGTGAGCGCGACCTGCGATGCGTGGAACGGATCGAGCAGCGTCGCCTGCGCGCCGACGAGCGCGGTCGCGCGGTAATCGAGCACGCTGTCGACGCCCGTGTACTCGCCGTCCTGCGAGCCCGAGGCGATCGCCGTCTGCGGGCTCAGGATCGAGATCCCCGATTCGTCATCCGCGACAGGCGCGCCTTGCGTCAGGTCCGCGTTCGCCGCGCCGGTGCGGATGAAGATCGGCACCAGCTGATTGCGCAGCTTGCCCACGATCAGGATGCCCTTGCCCGCCTTCGACGGATCGAGCGAGGCGAGCGTCGGCGGGACCTGAGGCTGATAGTTGAGCGACTGGAACACGGGCGCGTCGGCGCGCAACGTCAGTTTCTGATTGACCGTCGCGCTCGAGGCGAGCGGCTGGCCGCCGTTCTTCCTGCCGAAATTGTCCGTCTCGACGTACGTGCCGTCCGCGTTGATCGTGACCTTCGCGTCGACCGCCGCCTGAGCGAAGTTCTGCGACGGCACCTGGTGATAGCCGAGCTGGTTGTAGTTGCCCGCGATCTTCGAGAGATCGGTCTCCTGATCGGAGAAACTGATGAACGGATAGTACGGAAACGTCGTCTTCGGAATCTGCCCGACGCCGATCACGCCGCCGAACTGGATCGTCGCGCCGGGAATCGCGCCGCCGAGCACGCCCTCGCCGAGGAACACGCGCGCCGGACGGTTCGGATCGAGGCTCGCGTTGTTCAGCCGGAACGTGCACTGGTTGAGCTTCTCGGTCGGCAGGCCCGTCTCGTCCGTCAGCGTTCCCGTCACGACATTGTTCGGCGCCGCGTCGCGGGTGGGTTGCACGGTGCCCGTCGTCGCCGGCACCGGCGACGCGAGATACGTGATCTGGAACGCCATCTTCGTCGTGTCGAGCTGCACGCGAACCAGCTCGCCCGAGCCGGAACCGCCGGTGAACACGGTGTTGTAGTCGATCGTCTTCGGACACAGCCGCACGACGGGCGCGGGCGGCGGATCGTCTCCGCCGCCGCAGGCGGTCAGGACGGGAGCCAACAAGGCAGCAGCCAGCGATTTTCTCCAATACATAGGAATCCTCGATATCTTGAAGTCCGCGGCGGCGTCCGGCGCCGCCGCGAAGTCATGCGTTACTGAACGAAAGCGCCGACCGTGAAGAACGGGTTGTACTGGCTGTTGTTGACGACCATGCCGTAGACGTTGCCCACCTTGATGAGCCAACCGTAATCGCCCTTCTTGAAGACCGCGACCGTGCCCGCGCTGCCTTGCGCATTGAAGTCGCGCGTCGCCGTCACCTTGATCTTGCCGGGCGCCGTCTGCGTGTAGTCGAGCGAGAATTGCGCGCTCACCGCCGACGTCATCGGATCCAGGAACGCGGCGGTCGCGCCCTGGAACAGCGTCGACGTGTAGTTCGCCGCGAGCGTCGACACGGCCGAACCGTCCGTGCAGTTGCCGGCGGACGGATAGAAGAAGCCGCCGCGATACGTGCCCGGCAATTCGGGATGGGGCGCCGTGTTGTCGAAGGCGGAGCCGCTGCTGGCGGGTGCGTTCGAGGAGCCGCCGAAGCTCACGACACCGCACGCGACCGCGCTCGTCGCGCCGATGTAGCCGCCTTGCAGCGAGTTTGCCGCGACAGCCGCAGCGGGCGCGAGCACCGAGATGCCGATTTCCGCGTCCGCGACCGACGCGAGCGGATTGCCCGCATCGACGTTCGCGTAGCCGACGCGAATGACGACGGGTACGAGCTGGTCATTGAGCTTGCCGACGATCATCACGCCCTGCGCCTGGCTCGGCGTCACGATCACGAGCGGCTGGCTCTGCCCCGCGGACGGATACGGCTGGCTCGGCGGCGGCCGGCTCACGAATACGTTGTCGGACGTGCCGTCGGTATTCTTGCGCAGCGTCCACGGCGTACCCGTCGTGCGGCACGAATAGTCGCTGCCCGGCGTGATCGTGCATGAGCCGTCCGCGTTGAGCGTCTGCGTCCAGTTCACGACATCCGGCTGCCAACCCTGCGGCGCCGCCGTCTGGAACGACGTGCCCGTCGGCTGCAGATGCACGCCGACTTCGTTGTAGACGCCCGCCACTTTCGTGAAGTCCGTTTCGGTATCCGTAAAGCCGATGAACGGATAGAAATCGAACGAGCGCGACGGCACCGTGCCGATCGTGAACCCCGGGAACAGTTCGAGCCCCGGAAACGCGATCGTCGCGCCCGGAATCCCGCCGCCCACGACACCCATCCCGACGAACAGCATCGGCGGATCCGCGCGATTGATCGTGACCGAGTACGCGCCGTCACTCGTCGCGCCGTTGTCGAGCACGAACGCGCAGCGATTCTGCTCGGCGGTCGGCAGCCCGGTCGCGTTGTGGAACGTGCCGCTGATCGTGAGGCCCGCGCGCGTGTTGTTGATTTGCCCCGCCGAGGTCGGCACCGACGATGCGATGAACTGCATCTGGTAAGTCTTCTTCGCCGTGTCGAACTTGACCTTCACGTATTCGCCGCTGCCCGAGCCGCCCGTGTACGTCGTCGAGTAATCGAGCGCGTCGGGGCACAGCTTCGTCACCGTCGGCGGCGTCGTGCTCGGCCCGCTCGGCGGGCACGAGCCGCCCGTGCACTGCCCGACCTGGATCGGGCCGGGATCGTCCCCGCCGCCACAGCCGGCGACGAACGGCATCACGGCAACCATACATGACAGCACGGCCGCGCAAAGATTAGGAATGCAAAGCATCACCCCTCCTTTTTAATCGAATCCGGTCTCTTCCGGCTCAGCGCGATCGCCCGCCGGCTGGTTGGTATTTCGGTGTCGCCGGTGGCGACGCGGTAATTCGCGACGCTTGGCCGCACACGCGGTCAGGGCGAATTCGACATGCAGGATTCAGCGCGCACGCCGATCCGCGGCGCGGCATGACAATGCGGCGCCCTCAAGCGGGAATTGAATGAAAATAGACGGCTAATTGGCGATGCGATTGCGCGAGAAAGCAATGCGCGCGACGGCTGCTCGAACGGGAATTTGAAAATACAACTGCTCCGCCGACCCCTCGTATGTGCGTATCATCCTCAGTCTCCGTAAGTACGCTCGTAGTTATCGTGCTGCTTTATTTGCCATGACTATGATCCGATGAATGGGCCATGTAAACCGACACATGGTTCCAAACATTAGGAACATGACAAACCTCGACCATTCAACGTTCTCAACGTTTTTTCAAACATCGTACCAAGTGATGTCAAATCCCGATCGAACAGCTTTCGCGTCGCTTTCTCGTCAGCATGATGAATGACGCAGCGCACCAAGGCAACCCTTTTCGTACTTTTCTCCCGTTTCGCACAACCCAGGAAACAATGACGGCGATTCGATTCGCCAGGAAAAACGTCCGGCGAGAATAAAAATCATATTGCCGCGGCATTTATTCTTCTCGCTTTTTTTCTCAATGCCGATCGCTGACGCGCCGCACGCGTGCGATCACTCAGGCGCCCGCCCCCCCCCTGCCGAGCGTCATAGGCCGTGCGCGCATCGAGCACGGCGTCGATGTGCGTCTCCGACCACACGATGATCGGCGTGACCGAGTGCGCGAGCGTGTGGCCGAGCGGCGTCAACGCATATTCGACGGATACCGGCACCGTCGCATAGACGGTGCGCGCGACGAGCCCGTCGCGCTCGAGCCGCTTGAGCGTTTGCGACAGCACCTTCTGCGACAGGCCCTCGATATGCCGCAGCAGCGTGTTGAAGCGCAGCGGCTCGTGCGACAGCAGCGCGAGAATCAGGACAGTCCATTTGTCCGCGATGCGGTCGAGCACGAGCCGCGTCGGGCATTCCGACGCGTACACGTTGCCCTTGCGCGGCGCATCGAGCAATGAAGGTTTCCTGTCGGTAATCTGCTCACCCTCGGGTGCGTTCTTTCGCATCGTCGTCATCCCGTCTATAGTTTCTTCCGGTAACTACCTGTGGCGTAGATACTAGCACCGTTTGCACGACGGTCCGTTTCCGCGCCGCAGCGCCGATCGGCGCCCGCCGCAAGGCTTGCCGGCGAGCGGCGAGACCACCGGTTTCGCCGCGGCTCGTCGATTCGTTTTGCTAACTTTTTTTCAGCGAGGTGATACGCCCGGAAACCGTTTCGACGACAACGCACCGCTTCGACGGCGCCTTGCTTGCTCGCGTCGCCAGACAACACCAAGACTTCTCAGGGAATCCTTCATGTTCTTACGCTCTCTCGTGGCGCTCGCCGCCGCGGCCGCTTCGATGTTCGGCGCGGGCCCCGCACATGCGACCGGCGTCGGCGCACCGCTCCAGATCGACGTCTACAACCCCGGCGAAAAAAGCCTCTTTCCCGTCTCGTCCGAAATCGTCACGGGCAAGACCGGCACGATCCTCATCGACGCCCAGTTCCAGCGCAACGACGCCGAGGCGCTCGTCAACAAGATCAAGGCGACCGGCAAGCCGCTCAAGCTCGTCTATGTGAGCCACAGCGATCCGGACTATTACTTCGGCCTCGACACGATCAAGGCGGCGTTCCCCGACGCGAAGATCGTCGCGACGCCGCAGACGGTTGCCGCGATCAAGGCGAACAAGGACGACAAGCTCGCGTACTGGGGGCCGATCCTGAAGGACAATGCGCCGCGCACGCTCGTCGTGCCGCAGCCGCTCCACGGCGACAGGCTCACGCTCGACGGCCATGAATTGCGCATCGTCGGCCTCGACGGCCCGTCGCCCGATCGCACGTTCGTATCGATCCCGTCCGCGCGCGCGGTCGTCGGCGGCATTCCGGTGGCGGCGAACATCCACGTGTGGATCGCCGATACGCAAACGCCGGAGTCGCGCCGCAACTGGATCAAGACGCTCGACCGGATCGCGGCGCTGCACCCGTCGCGCGTCGTGCCCGGCCACTACCTCGCGAACCCGGACGGCAGCGAGCCGTACACGCTCGCATCCGTGAAGTTCACGCGCGACTATCTGGTCGCGTTCGACGCGGAAGCCGCGAAAGCGAGAAATTCCGGAGAACTGATCACTGCAATGAAGGCGCGCTATCCGAATCTCGCGGATGCATCGTCGCTGGAAATGAGCGCGAAGGTCATCAAGGGCGAGATGCAATGGCCCGTCGTCGGCACGGCCTCCGCGTTTCCGGCAGCAGGCAAGAAGGCGCTCGTGCAGTTCGGCGATATCGGCTTTCGCCTCGACTTCAAGGACGACCACACGATGACGTTCGTCGGCACAGCCGGCCAGTACCAGGGCGCGACCGATACCGTCGAATACAAGGCAACGCAGATCCGGCCGCAGGTGTTCATGGTCTATTGGCACGAACCGAAGAGCGGCGACAACGTGGTGCACGTCGAAGACTTCGAGAACGGCATCGTCTATACGAACATCGCGCATCGCAACGGCGAGTTCCAGCATCTGAAGGGAACGATTCGCATCGAAGACGCGAAGTAAGCCGGCACGCCCGTGGCCGCGCCGCTGTCGGCGGCGCGACTATTCGTCCGGCAGGGCGCGCCGGCGCACTCGGGGCGCGCCCCTCCCCGTTCGGGCCGCGCGCCCCGCACACGCCCGTCGCGCTCGCCCCCCCGCACCGTCAATCTAGTATTCTGGATCTTTATCCAATATACTGGATCACATGGACATCAACCAACTGATCGCGCGCCGTGTGCGCGCCCTTCGGGACCTTCGCGGCTACTCGCTCGACGCGCTCGCCGAGCGCAGCAAGGTGAGCCGCTCGAACATCTCGCTCATCGAACGCGCGCAGAGCAACCCGACCGCCGTCGTGCTCGAGCGGCTCGCAAACGCGCTCGGCGTGTCGCTGGCGTCGCTGTTCGAGGACGATCGCGCCGCGCGCGCGGCGTCGCCGCTGTCTCGCGCCACCGAGCAGCCGGTGTGGAAAGATCCGGCGTCGGGCTACGTGCGTCGCAGCCTGTCGCCCGCGGTGGCGTCGCCGCTGCAACTCGTCGAGGTGAAGTTTCCGCCCGGCGGGCGCGTCGCATACGACGGCGGCGAGCGCAACGCCGACGTCCATCAGCAGATCTGGCTGCTCGAAGGCGAAATGGATATCGCAAGCGGCGACGATACATGGCGCATCGCGGCTGGCGACTGCCTCGCGATGCGTCTCGATCGCCCCGCCGTCTTCTTCAACCCGGGCCGCAAGGCCGCGCGCTATGTCGTCGCGCTCGCCGCGGCGAACGCCGTTCGTCCCGGGTGGATCGAATGAGCCATGCGATCGGCGTGCGACGCATCGGGCCCGACGAAGCGGCCGCATGCGTCGACGCGCTGTCCGACGTGCTGATCGATTGCGTCGAAGGCGGCGCGTCGGTGAGCTTCATGGCGCCGCTCGCGCGGGACAAGGCGCGCGCATTCTGGCGCGAGGTCGCCGAAGGCGTCGCGCGCGGCGAGCGCACGCTCTTCGTCGCCGAGGACGCCGACGGCCGCATCGTCGGCACCGTCCAGATGATCACGCGGCAGCCCGAAAACCAGCCGCATCGCGCGGACGTCGCGAAGATGCTCGTGCATCGTGACGCACGCCGCCGCGGCGTCGCGCAACGGTTGCTCGCCGCGCTCGACGACGCCGCGCGCGCGGCCGGCAAGACCGTCCTCGTGCTCGACACCGTGACGGGCGGCGACGCCGAGCGGCTCTACGCGCGCGCGGGATGGCAGCGCGTCGGTGTCGTGCCCGATTACGCGCTGATGCCCGACGGCGCGCCGTGCGCGACGACGTTCTTCTACAAGCAGATCTGAACGGCCGAGCCCGCTTTCCCGGCATTGCCGGCGTTGCCGCGGTTTCGCCCCGCCCGCCTTGCGCCGCACGCGCGACGTCGCGCCAATCGGCGGCCTCGCGCGCGGCCCGGCCGCCGCCGCATGCCCGCCCCCGCCCCGCCATCTTTCGGTTGCCCCGCACCGCGGTCGTGCCTTAAGCTCGCCTGAACGGCCGTTTCATCTGCGGATTGCGCCGCGCGCCCTACGTGTCGCGCGGCGCGGGTTCGATTTCCGCCGGCGTCGACGCATCACCGCCGACGCGAGCCAATGCCGTTTCCGGCCGTCGCTCAGCGACGGCGGCCGGCCGCGTTTCCTCGACGAGCGATTCCCCATGACGGTCAACCCCACTCTCGCCTTCATCGCGACGTGCATCGGCTTCGGCTTCATTCCAGGCCCGGCGCTGCTGCAAACCGTTTCGCTGACGTTGCAGCACGGCCGGCGCGCAGGCGTGCTTTCGGCGCTCGGCATCCACCTCGGCGCGTTCTTCCAGATCTGCGCGGTCGCGATCGGCGCGGTGGTCGTGCTCGACACGTCGCCGTGGCTCTATCACGCGCTGCGCATCGCGGGCGGCGGGTATCTGATCTGGCTCGGCATCCAACGCATCCGCACGCGCGAGGCGAACGACGGCGGCGACGGCGCGCCGTCGACGGTGCCGAAGAACGTGATCTCGTCGAGCGCGCTCATCGAGGCGTCGAATCCGAAATCGGCGCTGTTCTATCTGTCGTTCCTGCTGCAGTTCGTCGATCCGTCCGCTTCGCTCGATGTCGGCTGGCAGCTCTTCCTGCTCGGCGCGGGTGCAAACCTGCTGTTCTCGCTCGCCGATCTGACCTGCATCGCGCTCGCGCATCCGCTGCGCAAGCGCGCGGCGCCGGGCGGCACGGCGATGACCATCGGGCGCTATCTCGCGGGCGGGCTGTTCATCGCGCTCGGCGTCGCCGCGATCGTCGAGCGCTGACGCGCGGCCCGGCGGGCGATCAGGCCGCGCCGAGCACCTCGCGGCCGACGTCGCGGCGCTGCCGCGCCGGTCGGCATGCTTCGCACGTCCGCTTGCGGACGCCGCCGCGTCCTTCGCGTCCTTCGCGTCCTTCGCCTTCTTCGCCTTCTTCGCCTTCTTCGCAATATTCGCAGTATTCGCCTTCTTTATACCCTGCGTCCCCTTCGCCCCTTCCCCGTCCTTCGCGCATGCGCGCCGCCACGGCACACGCCGCGCCGGACCCCGCGGCCAATGTGCGGCCCCCGACACGGCGCCGCGCGCACCGCGTACAAAAATAGACAGCATCAAGTAATACATATGTAATCATTCGCTGCGACGATCGCATCCCGTCCGGCCGCTGCCGCGCACGATGCGTCGCGGCCGCACTCAAGCGCTCGCCGCGCGGGCGCAGGCGCCTTTTCCCGGGTTCGTTTTCGTTTCACAGGATCGACGACATGTTTCTCAAGCGCTCGTTCGCTTTCTCCCCTGTCGCGCTCGCGTGCGCGGCGACACTCGCGCTCGCCGCCTGCGGCGGCGACGACCCCGACTACACGCAGCCGATCTCCGCGAAGGTGCAGGTGGTGGGCCACCGCGGCGCGAGCGCGTTGCGCCCCGAGCACACGCTCGCGTCGTACCGCAAGGCGATCGAGGACGGCGCGGACGTGATCGAACCGGACCTCGTCGCGACGCGAGACGGCGTGCTCGTCGCGCGCCACGAGAACGAGATCTCGGGCACGACGAACGTATCGACGCTGCCGCAGTTCGCGAGCCGCAAGACGACGAAGACGATCGACGGCGCGCAGCTCACCGGCTGGTTCACCGAGGATTTCACGCTCGCCGAACTGAAGACGCTGCGCGCGCGCGAGCGCATCCCGCAGATCCGTCCCGCGAACACCGCGTACGACGATCAGTTCGAGATCCCGACGTTCGACGAGATCGTCGCGCTCGCGAAACAGATGTCCGCGCAGGTCGGCCGCACGATCCACCTCTATCCGGAAACGAAGCACCCGACCTACTTCCAGTCGATCGGCCTGCCGCTCGAGGATCGCCTCGTCGACGCGCTGCGCAAGGACCCCTACACCGCGCGCAACGCGACCGTCTACATTCAGTCGTTCGAAGTCGCGAATCTGAAGGCGATCCGCGCGCGGATCGGCGCGAGCCAGCCGAACTGGAAGCTCGTGCAACTGATGGACGAGCCGAAGCAGCGCCCGTACGATTTCGTGAAGGCGGGCGACGCGCGCACGTACGGCGACCTGTCGACGCAAGGCGGCATGCGCGAGATCGCGACGTACGCGAACGGCGTCGGCCCGTACAAGACGTCGATCATTCCGGTCGGCCCGGACGGCTCGCTGCAGCGGCCGACCGGCTACGTACGCTTCGCGCACGAGGCGGGGCTCACCGTACATCCGTATACGTTCCGGCCGGAGAACAACTTCCTGCCGGCGTCGCTGAAGGACGGCGGCGCGCCGAGCGCGCGCCACACGGCGGGCTCGGTGCGCGAAATCCAGGCGTATCTGCGCGCGGGCATCGACGGCTTCTTCACCGACGATCCCGCGGTCGGCCGCACGGCCGTCGACACGTTCCGCCGGTAAGCGCCGCGCCACACGCGGGCCGCGCGCCGCCGCGGCCCGCACGCAAGCGAACGGCCTGTCAGCAACCGGCAGGAAGGCAACTCACGACACGCTTACAATGCTGCCTCCCACCCTTCGGAGGCATTCCCGATGACCCACGGTCTGCACGGCCCCAAGCGCTGGTATGCGCTCGTCGTTCTCTGTCTGGGCGTGCTGATGATCGTGCTCGATTCGACGATCGTCAACGTCGCGCTGCCGTCGATCGGCGCGGACCTGCACTTCACCGAAACCGCGCTCGTCTGGATCGTGAACGCTTACATGCTGACGTTCGGCGGCTGCCTGCTGCTGGGCGGCCGGCTCGGCGATCTGTACGGCCAGCGCCGGATGTTCCTCGCCGGCCTCACGCTGTTCACGCTCGCATCGCTCGCGTGCGGGCTCGCGCCAACGCAGTTCGTGCTGATCGCCGCGCGCGCGGTGCAGGGGTTCGGTGGCGCGGTGGTGTCCGCCGTCGCGCTGTCGCTCATCATGAATCTCTTCACCGAGCCGGGCGAGCGCGCGAAGGCGATGGGCGTCTACAGCTTCGTCTGCGCGGGCGGCGGCAGCCTCGGCGTGCTGCTCGGCGGCGTCCTCACGAGCGTGCTCAGCTGGCACTGGATCTTCCTCGTCAATCTGCCGATCGGCGTCGCCGCGTACGCGCTGTCCGCCGCGCTGCTGCCGAAGGTGCGCCCGCAGGCGGCCGACGCGCGGCTCGACGTCGCGGGCGCGATCGCCGTGACCGCTTCGCTGATGCTCGCCGTCTACGGCATCGTCAACGGCAACGAGGCCGGCTGGCTGTCGACGCAGACGGTCGCGACGCTCGCAGGCGCGGCCGCGCTGCTCGCGGCGTTCATCGCGATCGAGACGCGCGCCGCGCATCCGCTGATGCCGCTCGCGCTCGCCACGCAGCGCAACGTCGCGGTCGCGAACGTGATCGGCGTGCTGTGGGCGGCCGCGATGTTCGCGTGGTTCTTTCTTTCCGCGCTCTACATGCAGCGCGTGCTCGGCTACGGGCCGCTCCAGGTCGGCCTGGCGTTTCTGCCCGCGAACCTGATCATGGCCGCGTTCTCGCTCGGCTTGTCCGCGAAGATCGTGATGCGCTTCGGCATCCGCCGCGCGATCGGCGCCGGGCTCGTCATCGCGGCCGCGGGCCTTGCCCTCTTCGCGCGTGCACCCGCCGACGGCGGCTTCGTCGCGCACGTGCTGCCGGGGATGATACTCGTCGGCGTCGGCGCGGGCGTCGCGTTCAATCCGGTGCTGCTCGCCGCGATGAGCGACGTCGCGCCGAGCGATTCGGGGCTTGCCTCGGGCATCGTCAACACCTCGTTCATGATGGGCGGCGCCCTCGGCCTCGCGGTGCTCGCGAGCGTCGCGTCCGCGCGCACCGACGCGCTCGCCGCCGCGCGCGCGGCGCTGCCCGTCGCGCTCAACGGCGGCTATCACGCGGCGTTCGCGTGCGGCGCGGCATTCGCGGCGCTGGCCGCCGGTCTCGCGTACGCGCTGCGCATCCGCGCGCAGTCGAACGCCGCGGCCGAACTGCACGGCGCCGCGCACTGAGCGCGGGAAGACGGCGGCGCGCTGCCGTCAGCGCATCGCGCGCGTCCCGCCGCATCGTTGCGCGCCGCATCGGGCACGTTCGCCTTCGATCGCCGGCAGTCCGCACGGCGCCGGCGGCGCGCGGGCGCTCGCGCTTCATGTCACGCGTGAGGTCAACGTTCGACGTCACGCTTCGCACCGGGCACCACGGCCCCCCTCATACCGCCCCTCACGTCGCGCTGCGCGGCGCCCTGCGCGCCATCTCGCGGCTCGACCGGCCCCGCCCCTCATTCGCGGGCGGCTCGCATTCGCTCATCCCCGCATCCGCTTTCCGTCCGGCCATGCACCGTGCATCACGCATCGCACGCCCGAGCCAACGCTCGCGGCTACCCGCCGCGTCGGCCGGATGCGTCCGGGGCTTTTTACGCTTTCCCGCATCGACCCGCGAGTTTTGCGACAATGTCGGACTTACTTCGCGCCGTCGCTTTCAAACGCCTAACGTTCTCCGCCGATGTCGTTGCCCCATATCGATCCGCTGTATTCCCTGTCCGGCCTCTTCGTCGGTTTTCTCGTCGGCTTGACGGGCGTCGGCGGCGGTTCGCTGATGACGCCGATCCTCGTGCTGCTGTTCAACGTCCATCCGGCGACGGCGGTGGGCACCGATCTGCTTTACGCGGCGCTCACCAAAGCGACGGGCACCTTCGTGCACGGGCTCAAGGGCACGGTCGAATGGCGGATCACCGGGCGTCTCGCGGCGGGCAGCGTGCCCGCCGCCGCGATCACGCTGTGGTTCCTGCATGCGCACGGCATGCATTCGCAGGAAACGAGCCGGATGATCCAGTTCGTGCTCGGCGCCGCATTGCTGCTCACGTCGCTGTCGCTGCTGTTGCGCCCGCAGCTCGCCGCGTTCGCCGCGAAGCGCACGCGCGCGCTGCCGCCCAACCCGACGCGCACGCTCGCCGCGACCGTGCTCACGGGCGCCGTGCTCGGCGTGCTCGTGTCGCTGACCTCGGTCGGCGCGGGCGCGATCGGCGTGACGGTCCTGCTGCTGCTGTACCCGGCGCTGTCGACGACGCGCATCGTCGGCTCCGACATCGCGCACGCGGTCCCGCTCACGCTCGTCGCGGGCGTCGGACACTGGATGCTCGGCTCGGTCGACTGGGCGATGCTGGTGTCGCTGCTGATCGGATCGGTGCCCGGAATCGTCGTCGGCAGCCATCTGTCGGCGCGCGCGCCCGAAGGGCTGCTGCGCCGGGTGCTCGCGGCGACGCTCGTCGCGGTCGGCGCGAAGCTCGTGCTGTCCTGACGCCCGCCGGCGCGTCCGCCGCGCGTTCGCCGGCACACGGGCGCGCTTTGCCGCCCGTCGCGTGCATCACCGGCGCCGCCGCCCAACCCGTCCCGCCCTTCGCGCCCGCTCCCCCTTTCTCGTTCTTCGCCCCGCCCGAGGCCACCGGCAGGCCACCACCCCGTCGCGGGTCCATCGCGCCGCAGCTAAAAAAAACGCCTCGCGCGCGCCATGCGCGCGCGAGGCGAAGATCGCCGCGAAGCCGCCGTTCAAGCACACCGCACCACCCGCCATCCGCCGCCGCTCGGCGGCGGCCGGCCCCGGCAGACACGGCCGGAACGGCTAGCCTCGCATCACTGCCCTTGCTGTTGCTTCTGCTGCTTCAACTGCAGCGCCTTCTGCTGGCGCAGCAGCACGCGCCGCATCGCCGTGCGGTCCGCGAGGATGCCGTCGTAGAACGTCGCCAGATCCGCCTTCATCGCGATCCGCGAGTGATCGTTCAGATAGATCATGTGGCCCGACGGATAGTATTTCATCGTCAGGTTCGCCGACTTCAGCGACGGATCGAGCGGCATCTGCGCGAGCGTGAGCTCGGTCTGGTGGAACGGCGTCACCGCGTCGAAATAGCCGTTCGCCGACAGCACCTTCAGGTCCGGGTTCAGGCTCATCGTCGCGGCGAGATCGCCCGCCGTGTACAGCGTGTTGCCGCCGCCGCGGTTCGCGCCCGTCGGGTCCGTGTGGCTGAAGTCCCAGTTGTTGAACACCTGGTCGTTCAGATCGACGAACGACGACGTCGACACATACTTCAGGTCGTTGTTGATGTAGTCGTTCCACAGCACCGTGTACGCGCCGCCGACGTTGCTGATCGACGGATCGTTGCTGCCCGAGTTCGGCAGGATGTACGGCGCGATGCCCTTGCCCGTGTAGTTCGCGCGTCCGTCGTACTGGCCGATCTGGATGCCCGGCACGAGCGTCAGGAAGAACGTGTACGGCGGGTTGTCGTTGGACGACGGCACGTTGCCGAGCGCGGCCGGATTGCCGAACGTCTGGACCAGCGAGATCGGATCGGTGCCGATGTACGCGCCCATCTGCTGCGCGGTCGCGACGTTCAGGTTCAGCCGCACGTTGACGAAGCCGCCGTCCTGCGGATTCGGCGCCTGCGCGAGCGGCGCGAGCACGTTGTCCGCATAGCTGCGCGCCTGCGCCATGTACGCATCCAGATCGGCCGGTTTCGGGCTGATGGTCGTCTTGTTCCAGTAGAACGCATCGGCCGCGAGCGTCGGGAAGATGCCGATCGCGCTCACCGCGTTCGCATAGTCGAGAATCGACGACTGCAGCGTGATCCCGTTCAGCTCGATGCCGTCCTCATGCAGCACCCACGCGGTCACCGCGCTGCGCGCCGTGCCGTACGATTCGCCGAACAGGAACTTCGGCGAGTTCCAGCGCGCGTACTTCGTCAGGTAGCGCTGGATGAAGCGGTCGATCGAGTGCGCGTCCTGGTCGACGCCCCAGAAATCCTTGTTCTTCGCCGGCGCGATCGCGGCCGAGTAGCCGGTGCCGACCGGATTGATGAACACGAGATCGGAGCGGTCGAGCAGGCTCTCGGGGTTGTCGCGCAGCCGGTACGGCGCGGGCGGCGTGAAGTTCGGGAACGACGACTGCAGGCGCTTCGGCCCGAACGAGCCCAGCAGCAGGTACACCGACGACGAGCCCGGGCCGCCGTTGTAGAAGAACGTGACGGGGCGCGGCTTGCCCGGGTTCGGATTGTCGAGCGTGTACGCGACGTAGAACATCTTCGCGTTCGGCTTCGACGTGATCGGATCGATCGTCACGAGGTGGCCGGCCGTCGCCGTGTAGGTGAGGATCTGATCGCCGATCTTCACCTGCCGGTGCACGACCGCGGTGCCCTCCGTCGCGTCGCTGACCGAATCGTTCGGCCCGGTGCCATAGACGTCGTTGTCAATATACGGCTGATCCGGCGGCAGCGCGGCATTGGTCGTCGCATCGGCGGCCGTCGTCGCGTTCGTCGACGTGCTCGTGTTCGCGACGTTCGCGGCCGCGAGCGACGGGCTCCCGCCGCCGCCGTCGTCGCCGCCGCACGCGGCGACGAGCAGCGCGGCCAGCGCGGCAGCGGCAACCGGCCGTGCCGCCCTGCACCATCCGAGCGTGAAACCGTCTTTCAAGGACTTCTGTATCTTCATTATTGCCCTCTCGAATAGAACGATAAATTCCGCCGATTGAAACGGATGATTTCATCGGCGCGCTTCGCCGGGAACGCGACCGTTATGCGACGCGCACTCCAAGCATTTTCGCCATGCGCGGCATCGGCGCACGGCACTATTTACCCGCCCGAATTTCCGGTGCGACACACTGGAATCAATTCCAGAATAAAATCGGCAAGCGTAATGCCGATCGCGCGGGACGCCCCCTGCGTTCCGAGTAGACAAGCCCGCCCCTACGCGCGACCGGGCGGCCGCGCGCATTGTTTTCCAAGAAAAAATAATCCCTCACTCGATTTTCGATTAATCGCGCATCGAGTATGCGATTAGATTTTTTAGAAGACCGAAAAATGTTTTCAAAAGAATTATTTAATGAAACAGAAATATATAAGCCACCTGTATTTTTAAAAATAAGAACAAATACCGGCGCATATTAGAAGCGCCCGTCTGCAACGTAAAGTAAGAATTTGTTACAGAGAAACCGGCGAATCGCGCCGGCACAAAGAAAGCGCGCCGGGCGATGAAAAAACGGCTGGCCGCACGTGCGTGCGGGCCAGCCGTCGCGACCGGCGGGCGGATGCGGCGCGTCAGAGCGGCACGTCGATGACCCCCGCGTTCACGGCGATCGCGTTCGCGCCCGGCGACTGGACGATCGGCGGCAGGTTCGCCGTCGACAGCGCGGGCGCCGCGCCCGGCACGCCGCCGCGCGGCACCGTGCGGATCACCTGCGACGGCGGCAGCGGCGCGCCGCTCTTCAAGTGATTCCACATCAGATTGAGCGCCTGTTCGTCGTAGTAGTGAACCGGCACGAAGCGCGTATCGAAGCCGGGCACCGACAGGAACGCGTCGAAGTGCTGGCCGTTCGTCACCTCGTAGAACGACAGTTGGCTCGCGCGGCCTTCGGTCGCGCTGTTTTGCGCGACATACGCGCGCGACGCGTGGTTGACGGGCACGAGCGCATCGCTGCGGCCGTGCACGATGATCGCCGGCTTGTGCTGCAGATTGGCGGCCACGCGCACGGCGTCGACGTTCGTGCCGATGCCGAGCTGGTTCGCGGTCCACAGCTGGCGCAGGCAGAACGCGCCCGCGAAGCTCGCGTCCGGCGTCGCGAGCCGGTGGTCGACGCCGCCCGACGCGCCGTTGAACACGAGATTGATCCCGTTCGTCGGCGGCACGCCGTTGCCCGCGCCGAACAGGTTCGTCATCGGCGAGACGGCGGGCGCAGCGACGGCGCCCGTCACCGGGTTCGTCGTCGCGAAGCTGAAATTGCAGAGGTTATCGGTGACGCGCGAACGCGTGTACGCGTTCGCATACGTGACGGCAATCGCCGGCATCGCCTGCGAATCCCACATCGGCGCCTGCAGCAGATCGGAATCCGCGAGATAGCCGGCCGCGTACAGTTGCGCGAGCGCGTCGCTCGCCTGGCTCGCCGTATCGGCGCCCGACACGAGCCCCGCCGCCGCGAGCGTCGCGCAGCGCTGCGTGCGAATCGACTGCGTGACGCCCATGGGCAGCGCACTGAGGTACGGCGCGCCCGTCGCGGCGACGGCCGCCGCCGCGCACGGTTGCAGCAGGTTCGCGAGCGTCGCGTAATCGGCGAGCGGCCGGCCGAACGACGGCACGGGCGCGCCGCCCTGCTCGACCGTCACGCCGGGCGTCATGCGCACGTTGATCTGCGGCTCGCCGACGACGACCGCGGTGATCCAGCCGCGCGTGTCCTGCTCGGCCGCCGCGAGCGCCGACCCGCCGCCGTTGCTGACCGACGCGGCGATCGTCGTGATGTCGCCCGGCCGATAGCGGATGCCGTGCCGCGTGCCGTCGACGACCGGGCCGAACTGCTCGTTCAGCGCCCAGTACGCGAACTCGACCGCCTGCAGCGTCACGCGCCCCCAGTCCTGCTCGGGGTTCTGCTGCGAATGCGCGTGCTTGTAGGCGTAGCGGTTCGGAAACGCGCTGTTGAACGCGGCGAGCGTGCTGCTCGATTCGCTCGCGGTAAACAGGCTCGAGCTGCCCGCGCTCGACGCGGTGGCGAGCGTGCCGTCGATCAGCGTGACGACGCCCGTGCCGATCTCGTGCGCGCCGTTGCCGCCGCCCTTGTCGTTGTACGCGACCGCGCAGCCGCGCTTGAGCCCCCACTCGCCCGCCGCGGCGATCGCGCCGTACACGCCGCGCGAGCCCGACGCCGTCGCCGTCACGATGCACGGATTCGCCGGATCGAAGCTCGCCGGCACCTGCACGAGCAGCGTGACGTTCTTGCGGCCGCTGCCGTCGTCGGAATACGCGAGATATTCGGTGCCGGCGATCTTGCCCTCGCCGAGGGTGTCGTTGCCCGCGAGGTCGACGTTCGGCCCCCAGAAGCGCCCGTAGCCGCCGTTCGGCGTGATGTCGACGAGCGCCCGGTAGTTCGAGTAGATCGCGAGGCGCCGCAACTCCGCGGCGCTCGGCTGCGCGGGATTCGCGAAGCCGGGCCGCGTGTCGCTGCCGAGGCCCGTCTTGCCGAGCCCCGCGGTCAGCAGATCGTCGCTCGCGCCGTCGTAGGCCGTCTTGCGCACGCTGCCCGAAACGAAGCCGGGCAGCGCGTTCACCTGCGCGTTTTCGTCGCCGTGGCACGCGCCGAGCAGCACACCGCCGAGAAGCGCGAGCGCCAGCCCCGGCGCGCGCCTCGATCCGCCCCTGATCGCCGTCATGGTTGCCCCCAGTCCGCCTGATGGGTTCGAATCGCCCGCTCGCCGGGCGGCGCGCGCCGCGCCCAGGCACGGCCGGCGCGCGCGGCGGGCGGCGTCGCTGCGCCGCCCGCGCATCGCCGTCACTGCGGCTGCACGGACAGCTTGTTGTTGACCGACACCACGCCCGCGACGCCCTTCGCCGCCTCGACCGCCTTGTCGATCTGCGACGCGTCCGGCACCGAGCCCTCGAGCGTCACGACTCCGCCCTTCGTGCGCACCGTGATGTTCGACACGTTCACGCCGTTTACCTTCGAGATCGCCTTGCGCACCGCGTAGCCGAGCTTGCGGTTCGACTTGCGCGCGGTCTTCGCGGCGGCCTTCGACGCGTTCTGCGCGGCGGCGGGCGCGCTCGCCTCGGCCGCGGCGCCGCTCGCCTGCGCGAATGCGTTGCCGCACGCGAGCGCCGCGACGATCATGCCTGCGACAGCCTTCGATACGATCGATTTCATGCGTTCTCCTGATTCTGGTTGTTTCGACGGGAAACCGCGACAGCGGGCGATGCTCGGTCGTGACGCGGACCGCGACGCGTCGTCGCGCCGCGCCGCACGGCGGCTGCGCGAGATGTTGCGGGAAAGCGCCGGCCCCGGGCCGGATGCGAACCGGCGCCGGCCGGCCGGAACCGGCCGGCGTCGCGACAGGCCGCGCCGCCGCGCCTGACGGACGACCGACCAACGCGCGGCGACCGGCGCGCCGGGCTCACCGGGCTCACCGGGCTCGACCGGCTCGACGGCCGGCGCGAAAACCACCGCCCGCCGGCCGCGTTCGACAGATGAACGCGAACGCGCGGCAACGGCCTGCACAATGTAATCCACAGTGCGCGTGCGCGCCAAGTTCTCGTGCCGCGGCGCGGCGCTGCCGCAGCGGCGCCGAACTCGGGTACCATCGCCGCGAACAGATCGCCCGCCTTCAGCCAGATGAAGCCAGAACCCACCCGCCGCCGCCGGCCGCACCGCATCGTCGCCCGCTTCGTCGCGGTGTCGTGGCGCGATCTCGCGATGTCGATCGGGCCGACCGTCGTGCTGTCGATCGCCGCGGTCTGGCTCGCGATCGCGCTGATCCAGCCCGCGCCGCCGACGTCGCTCACGATCTCCGCCGGCCCGCCCGGCAGCACGAACTGGCGCTCGGCGCAGCGCTACAAGCAGATCCTGGCGAAAAACGGCGTGACGCTGCGCGTACTCGAATCCGAGGGCTCGGCCGAAAATCTCGCACGGCTGTCGGACCCCGCGCAGAAGGTCGATGTCGGCTTCGTGCAAAGCGGCATCGAGCAGAAGGGAAAGCACGAGGCTCTCGTGTCGCTCGGCAGCGTCGGCTACGTGCCGCTCGCGATCCTGTATCGCGGGCCCGTGATCGAGCGGCTGTCGCAGTTCAAGGGCAAGCGGCTCGCGCTCGGCGCCGAGGGCGCGGGCGCGCACGAGCTCGGCCTCGCGCTGCTGAAGATGAACGGCATCGTGCCGGGCGGCCCGACCCCGCTGCTGCCGCTGTCCGGCGAGGACGCCGCGCGCGCGCTGACGGAAGGCCGCATCGACGCCGCGTTCCTGTCCGGCGATTCGACGCAGATTCCGGTGATGGCCAAGCTGTTTCGCACGCCCGGCGTGCACTTCTATTCGTTCACGCAGGCCGAGGCGTACACGCGGCGCGTTGCATACCTGACCGACATCACGCTGCCGATGGGCGTCTACGATCCGGGCACGAACCTGCCGCCGTCGGACATCCACACGCTATCGCCCACCGTCGAGCTGATCGCGCGCGACACGCTCCACCCGGCGCTGTCGGACCTGCTCATCGAGGCGGCGCGCGATGTGCACGGCCGTGCGACGATCCTGCAGCGCGCGGGCGAATTTCCGTCGCCCGTCACGCACAGCAGCTTCCTGTTGTCCGACGACGCCGCGCGCTACTACAAGTCGGGCAAGACCTTCCTGTACCGGAAGCTGCCGTTCTGGGTGGCGAGCCTCGTCGACCGGCTGCTCTTCATCGTCGTGCCGCTCGTCGTCGTGCTGATTCCGGGGCTGCGGCTCGTGCCGACGCTGTACGGCTGGCGCGTGCGCTCGCGGATCTACCGGTGGTACGGCGCGCTCATCGCGCTCGAGCGCAGCGCGCTCGGCGAGCACACCGCGCAAGAGCGCGTCGTGCTGCTCGACAAGCTCGACGACGTCGAGGAATCAGTCAACCGGATGAAGATGCCGCTCGCGTACGCCGGACAGTTCTACGTGCTGCGCGAGCATATCGGCTTCGTTCGCGCGCGGCTGCTCGCGCGCGATTACGAGACGCCGCAGCCCGCCGCGGCGACACCGCCCGCCGCGCCAACCCCCCTGGGGGCGCCGCCCGCCGGTTCGCGTCAGCCGGGCAACGCTTGAGCCGAAAATCCGTCGCGGCGGCTGCATTTGCCCGCGCCGCCGCGTAACATTCAACAAAGAGGCCGCGCGTTGCGTCCTATTCCTCAGGAGACTCTCCATGACCGTCGGCCTCGACGCCTCCCAGCCGATATGGTTCTACGACTTCCTGTCGCCGTTCTCGTATCTGCTGCTGGAGCAACACGACAAATGGCCCGGCATCGCGTTCGCGCTCGCGCCGGTGGCGCTCGCCGACCTGCATCGCCACTGGGGCCAGCGCTACGCGTACGGCGTGCCCGCCAAGCGCGTGTTCACCTACCGGCACGCGCTCTTTCGCGCCGAACAGCTCGGCATTCCGTTCAGGATGCCGCCCGCGCATCCGTTCGATTCGACGCGCGCGCTGCTGCTCGCGATCGCGCTCGATTCGGACGTCCAGGCGATCCGCGAGATCTTCCGCTTCATCTGGCGCGAGGGGCGCGACCCGTCGGCGCCCGACAATTTCGCCGAGCTGTGCGGGCGCGTGGGCATCGCGCACGACGACGACCGGCTCACGTCGGACGAAACGCTCGCGCAGTTGCGCCGCAACACCGACGACGCGATCAGCCTGGGCGTATTCGGCGTGCCGACGTTCTGGCTGAACCGCCAGCTGTTCTGGGGCGAGGACGCGCTGCCGATGGTGCTCTATTGCGCGCGCACGCCGAGCTGGCTCGAATCGAGCGAAGTCAGGCGCATCAGCACGCTGCCGTCGGGCCTCGCATGATGCCGCCCGCCGCGCCGCATCGCGGGCGCGCGGCGCGCGAGGCGCGCGCCTGACGCCGCCCCGCCCGCAGCAGATGCAACCGGATCAGGATCGCGCCGCCTCGCTCGACATCTGGCTCGTGCGCGTGCTGCGCACGCTGCTCGTCGAGCGCAGCGTGACGCAGGCCGCGCTGCGACTGAACCAGACGCAGCCCGCGATCAGCGCCGCGCTGCGCAAGCTGCGCGACGCGCTGGGCGACCCCTTGCTCGTGCGCGGCAAGACGGGCATGGTGCCGACCGAGTACGGCGCGTCGCTCCTCGACGCGGCCGAGCGCGCGCTGCGCGACGTGGACTTCGTCGCGACGCCGCACGGCCCGTTCGATCCCGATACCGCGCGCCGCACGTTCCGGATCGCCGCGCCCGACTATCTGAACGACTTCTTCATGCCGACGCTCGTCGCACGCTTTCGCGCGGCCGCGCCGCATGCGCGCATCGAGATCGATTCGCTGAATCCGTCGCTCGATCACGCGGGCGCGCTCGATTCGGGCGCGCTCGATCTCGTGATCGGCAACTGGCCGAAGCCCGATCCGCGCTTCGTGCGCACCGATCTGTTCTCCGACACCGTCGTCTGCCTGATGCGGCGCGACCATCCGCTCGCGCGCGCGCCGCTCACGCGCGACGCGTACGCGAACGCCTTGCATCTCGCGCCCGCGCCGTACATCGGCGCGCGCAACAACGCGATCGAGCTCGGTCTCGCGCGGGCGGGCATCGCGCGGCGCGTCGCCGCGACGTTGCCGTACTTCGGCCTCGTGCCGCAGGTGCTGCTGCAATCGGACCTGATCTTCACGACGACGCGGCGCTTCGCGATCCACTACGCGCGACTGCTGCCGCTCGTCGTCATCGCGCCGCCCGTGCCGTTTCCGCGCATCCGGTGCTATCAGCTGCGGCACCCGGCGCCCGATCGTCCAACCGACGCCGACTGGCTGAGCGCGCTGATGGCCGACGTGTCGGCCGAGCTGACGATGCGCGGCAAGCGGCGCTGAGCGAGCCGGCGAACGCGGCGCGCGACCGCGCCATGCCGCGCGCGACGCCTCGATTCGCCGTGCGAAGCCGGCGCGCCGGCGTTCACCGCCGCCGCATCAGCGCGACGAAGAACGCGCCGCCGAGCCCCGC
Source organism: Burkholderia mallei ATCC 23344 (assembly GCF_000011705.1). Taxonomy (NCBI): domain Bacteria; kingdom Pseudomonadati; phylum Pseudomonadota; class Betaproteobacteria; order Burkholderiales; family Burkholderiaceae; genus Burkholderia; species Burkholderia mallei. The sequence continues at coordinate 2,129,708 of NC_006348.1, forward strand.
GGTCACGATGCCGATCGGCAGATCCTCCGGCGCGGCGAGCGTGCGCGCGGCGAGGTCGGCCCACACGAGCAGCGCCGCGCCGCTCAACCCGGCGACCGGCAACAGCCGGGCGTGCTCCGCGCCGACGAGCCGCCGGCACAGATGCGGCGTCACGAGCCCGACGAAGCCGATCGCGCCGCTCACCGCGACCATCGCGCCCGTCGCGAACGACGCGATCACGAACACTTCGCGACGCATCCGCGCAACCGGCACGCCGAGCGACACCGCCGCGACGTCACCCGACATCAGCGCGTTCAGCTCGCGCCGGCGCGCGAAGAGCAGCAGCGCCGCGAACGCCGCGCAGCATGCGGGCGCGGCAAGCAGATCCCAGCGCGCGAGCCCGACGCCGCCGAGCATCCAGAACAGCACCGACGACGCGGCGCGCGGATCGCCGAGATACAGCAGCAGGTTCGCGAGCGCGGTCATCATGAACGACACCGCGACGCCCGCGAGCAGCAAGCGCTCCGGCTCGAGCCGGCCGCGCCGGTACGCGAGCGCGATCACGAGCGCGGTGGCGGCGAGCGCGCCCGCGAACGCCGCGAACGACAGCGTGAACGGCCCGAACGCGGCGCCGAGGCCGAGCGTCGCCGCCACCGCGCCGAGCATCGCGCCCGAGCTCACGCCGAGCAGGTGCGGATCGGCGAGCCGGTTCGCGGTCGCCGCCTGCAGCGCGACGCCGACCATCGCGAGCGTCGCGCCGACGAGCGCCGCGAGCAGCGCGCGCGGCAATCTGATCTGCCAGACGATGCTGTCTTCGGCGAACGATGCGCCGCTCCGGGCGAGCGTGTCGGCGACATGCGCGTGGGCGACGTGCGCGTGGGCGACATGCGCATTCGTGACGTGCAGGTCCGCGAGATGCGACAACACGATCGCGACGACCCGCGCCGGCGCGATCGTCGTCGCGCCGAGCGCGGTCGACGCGACGATCGAAATCGCGACGAGCGCCGCAAGCGCGGGCAGCACGAGCCGCACGCGCCATCGACGGCCGCGTGATGCCGGCGGTGCGTCGGCGGGTGCCGCGCCGCTCATCGCGCGGCCTTCGCGAACGCGCGCGGATGCAGGCCGCGCGCGATCGTCTCGACGGCCGCCGCGTTCTCGACGCCGGGCGTCGCCGCATCGTACGGAATCACAATGAAGCGGCGCGCGCGAATCGCTTCGACTTGCGCGAGCGCGGGCTAGCTCAGCAGGAACTGTTTCTTCTGCTCGGCCGTCACCGCCGAATAGTCGACGATCACGATCGCCTGCGGATCGCGCGCGACGACGCTCTCCAGCCCACCTGCGTCCAGCCGCGCGGCACGTCGTCCATCACGTTGCGCCCGCCCGCCGCCGCGATCAACGCGGTGGGCATCGCGAGCGCGCCCGCCGTCATCGGCTTGTCGGTGCCGCTGTCGTAGACGAACACGCGCGGCGGCGTCCCGCCGCCCGCCGCGCTCGCGAGCGTGCGGCGCACCGCGTCGATGCGCGCGCGCATCGCGCCCGCGACCTGCGCCGCGCGCGCGTCCACGCCGAAGATCCGGCCGAGATTGGCCAGATCGCGATAGACGTCGTCGAGCGAGGCCGGCGGCCGCCGCATCACGAGCGAGCACGATTCGGTCAGCTCGTACGTTCGGATCCCGAATCGTTCGAGCGACGCGGGCGTGACCGGTCCGCCCGGATGCATCCCGTAATTCCAGCCGGCGAAGTAGAAATCGGCGCGCGCATCGACGAGCGCTTCGAGCGACGGATAGTGTGTCGCGAGCTCGGGCACGCCCGCGAGCGCCGCACGCAGCCGCGCATTGCCGGTCTTCCAGCCGGCGATGCCGGTGTAGCCGGCCATCCGCGTCTGCAGGCCGAGCGCGATCATCATCTCGGTGAGGTTCACGTCGTTGCTCACCGCGCGCGCCGGCGCACGCTCGAACGTGACGTCGCGCCCGCAACTGCGCACCGTCACCGGGTACGCGTTCGCCTCGGCCGCCGTCGCGACGGTCGCGACGATCGCGGCCGCCGCGAACGGCAGCGTGAACGCGGCGCGCAAGGCCGGCGCGCCGCGCTCGGCGGCTGTTCGTTTCAACATCGTTCGGCATCCTCCGGATAGATCAGCGTGACGCGCGGCCGCCCCGACACCGGGTGCGCATCGACGATCGCGTCGACGCCGAACACGTCGGCGATGAGCGCGCGCGTCAGCACGTCGGCAGGCGCGCCGCTCGCGACGATGCGCCCGCCCGCGAGCACGTGCAGCCGGTCGCAGTACGCGGCGGCGAGGTTCAGATCGTGGATCGTCGCGAGCGTCGTCACGCGCAGCGCGCGCACGCGCGCGAGCAGTTCGAGCTGATGGCGCACGTCGAGATGATTGGTCGGTTCGTCGAGCAGCAGCAGCGCCGGCTGCTGGACGAGCGCGCGCGCGAGCAGCGCGCGCTGCTTCTCGCCGCCCGACAGCGACGCGAAGCCCCGCTCGCGCAGCGCCCACAGATCGACGTCGCGCAGCGCGGCTTCGACGACGCGCGCATCGTCCGCGGTGTCCGCGTCGAACAGGCGCTTGTGCGGCGTGCGGCCCATGCGCGCGAGTTCCTCGACCGTCAGCCCGAAATCGTCCGGCGCCTCCTGCTGCAGCACCGCGATGCGCTGCGCGCTCCAGCGTGGCGGCGCGCGCCACACGTCCCGCCCATCGAGCGTCACCGTGCCGGCATGCGGCCGCGCGAAGCGGAACGCGCAGCGCAGCGCGCTCGTCTTGCCGCTGCCGTTCGGGCCGATGAGGCCCGCGAGCTCGCCCGCGCGCACCGTGAGCGACAGCTCGCGCAGCAACGCGCCCGCGCCGGCGGGCGACCAGTTCAGGTGTTCGATGTCGAGGGTCGCGGACATGGGCATGGGCATGCGTGCGTCGTCGAGCGTCGGGATGCGCCGCCGGGCTAGAAGCGCAGCGTCGCGACGAGCTCGGCCGAGCGCGACGGGCCGAGCAGCCATTGCGCGCCGCCGTTCAACGTCGACGCCGCGTACGTGCGGTTCGCGAGGTTGCGCGCATAGAGCACGAGGTCGGCGTCGCGCGTCGCCCGCCACGCGAGCGACGCGTCGAACACCGTGTAAGAAGGCACCGGCACGCGGTTCGCGTCGTCGCCGTAGCGGGGACCGACGTAGCGCAGGCCCGCGTTCGCGCGCCAGCCGGGCGCGAACGCCCAGCCGATCCACAGGTTCGCGCTCTGCTGCGCGATGTCGTGCGGCACGTTGCCGGCGCGCTGCACGACCGTGTCGCCGACGCGCTGGTCGAACGCGTCGTAGCGCGCGCGCAGCAACGCCGCGTTTGCGTCGACCGTCACACCGCCCGGCAGCCGCACGCCGCCCGCGAGCTCGACGCCGCGCGACGACTGGCGGCCGATCTGCTGCGCGCGCGCCGGATTCAGCGGATCGACGCTGACGAGGCCGCGCTTGACGATGTCGTAGACGGCGAGCGTCCAGTACGCGCGAGCGCCGTCGATCTCGTGCTTGATGCCCGCTTCCCATTGACGCCCGGTCGCGAGCGTGTAGTTCGCCTGCGACGCCGACAGCGTGACGAGCGAGCCCACGCCCTGCGCACCCGTCGTGTACTGCGCGTACGCGGCGAGGCCCGGCGCGATCTCGTAGACGAGCCCGCTGCGCCAGCCGGTGTGCGCGAACGTCTTGTCGAACGCGCCGCCCGCGATCAGATCGTCGCGATGAAACGACAGATGGTCGTAACGCAGCCCGCTCACCCACGCGAGCCGCGGCAGGACCTCGAGCCGGTTCTCGATGAACGCCGCGGCCTGATGCGTGCGCGTGCGAAAGCGCGGCAGCGTCGGATCGGGGCTCGCGAACGCGCCGGGATCGAAGCCGGCGGCGGCGACGGTCGATTCGCCGCGATACGGCGCGTTGTTCGCGCCGTCGAACGCGATCTGGTTGAACTCGGCGCCGAGCACGAGCCGGTTCGCGCGGCCGAACACGCGCGAGTCGATGCGTGCGGTGAAGCGCTCGCCGAACTGCCGCTCGCGATGGAAGATCTCGAGATAGTCGCTGCGCGCGACGGTGCGCGCCGCCGGGTCGAGCGCATACGATTCCGCGTTGCGCCAATGGCGGCGCGTCGCGAGATAGTAGAGCTGGGCATCGAGCGTCACGCCGTTGCCCGCGCGATAGGTCGCGGCAAGCCGCGTCCAGGTGTCGTGGTATGCGATCGTCGCGTCGCCGACGTTGTAGTTGCGCTCGCGCAGCGCGCGCTCGAGCACGCCGTTCGTCGCCGGCACGCCGAAATAGGTCGCCGGCTTCTGGCGGCCGTAGTCGTAATCGAGCGTGATCGACAGACGCGAATCGACATCGAGCTTCAGCGCGCCGCCGACGGCCGTCACGTGCGCGTCGCCGCGCTCGACGAAGCCGCGCGTGCGCTCGTCGCTCAGATGGAAACGATAGGAAAGACGCGCGCCGAGCGCGCCCGTCGTATCGAGCGCCACGCGCTTTTCGCCTTGCGTGCCGATGCCCGCCTGCAGCGTCGTCGAGCGTTCGCGGCGCGGGCGCCGGGTCACGACGTTGGCGACGCCGCCGATCGCCCCTTCGCCGTACAGCACCGACGCCGGCCCGCGCAGCACCTCGATGCGCTCGGCGGACCACGTCGAGAACGGGAACGTGACGGTGCCCGCGCCGGGGTAGAGGCGCACGCCGTCGACAAGCGTCGTCACCGATTCCTGGCCGGCGAAGCCGCGCACGCTGAGCGCCGTGCCGCCGTTGCCGGGCGCCGCGGCCGTGCTGAAGCCCGTCGCGCGCGTGACGGCGTCGACGATCGTGCGATCGCCGCGCGCGGCGATCTGCGCGGAGGTGATCGCCTCGACGCTCGCGGGCGTGTCGAGGCTCGCGAGCTTCAGGCGCGAGCCGGCCGCGAGCGGCGTAGACAGCGGCGACGCGTGCACCCCGTCGCTCGTCACGCGCACGGTCGGCAGTTCGCGATGCGGGCCGCGCGCGGCGTCGGCCGGTTCCGCCTCGGCGGCGAGCGCGCCGGACGCCGTCACCGCGCACGCGAGCGCGGTGACGCAGCGCTCGACGGCCGTCGCGCGACGCGACGCGGCGGCGAAGCACGCGTGCGCGCCATGCGCGACAGGCGCGCCGTGAGCGGCGCGAGCAGCCGCCGCGAACCCGCGCCCGAACGCGCGACGGCGCGACGGTGCATGCGGCGCCCGGCTCATCGGCGGATCGCCTCGTCCACCGCCCACGCCCGAGCGCACGCCGCACGCTCCACTGTCGTCGGCGCCGCGTGGCTCCGAACGTTTCCCGCCCGCTTCGCTCTGTTCACTGCTCGTCGACTCCCGCAACCTCGATGACATCGCGCGCGGCCGAACGCCGATCATCAGCACGCGAGACCCGGGGCCCGCTTGCATCGGCGTCGCGCACGCGGCTGGACGCAGGCGCCACACGCACGTCGCGATTGGATCGCGGCGGCTTACGGTTCACCTACACAGCGGGGACGATGATATAACATATCATCCGATTTTTGCAGCGAGGATCGGCGAAATCGAGGCGGCCCGCGCGCTCAGCGCCGATCGATCGGCCCCTGCCGGACCGGCGCGTGCCGCCGCGATCCCGGCGCGGGCGTTCCGGGTCGGCGCGCCGCCGCCCGGGTTGAAACGCGAACGGCATGCGGCGTGGGAGCCGCGCGCACGCATCGGCGCGGACGATTCACGCCGCGCAGAACGTCTCCTGCAGATGCGTCCAGCGCACCGCGCCCGTCTGCGGGTCGCGCTCGAACACGGCGGTCGAGCGGCGCGTCGGCAATGCGCCCGTCGCATCGGTCTGGCACTCGCAGTAGCTGATGACGCCGTGTGCGGCATCCGCGACGAGCGCATGCATCTGCGAAAACGTGATCTTCAGGCCGGGCTTGCAGCCGGCGAGCCGCGCGAACAGCGCGCGTGTGGCGGCGCGATCGTAGGCGGCGCCATCCGTGCCGATCATCGTGAAATGCGGCGCGAAGCGCGCCATCAGCGCATCGAGCGCCGCGGACCCGGACACGTCGCCCGAGAGCCAGTTGCCGATCGCGTCGCCGCCGGCGGCGATTTCGTCGAAATACGGTTGATGCGCTTGCATGGATCTCCCTCGTCGACGCGCGCGCCGGGCGGCACGCGAAATCGCGAGTTTACGCGATGCGCGCATCCGACGCCGCAGACGGCCGGCCATTTGCCGGCAACCGGCGAAGACGCTTCGCGCCGCGTATCGCCCGTCACGCATCACGCGTCGCCCCTCACGCGGCGCGCGCCCGCCAAGCGGCGAATCAGCGCGCCGGCACCGGGTCGAGCCCCGTCTTGCGCACGTCGCCGGCCGCCGCGGGGGACGCCAGATAGTCGAGCAGCGCGCGCGCCTCGCGCGGATGCTTCGCGCCGACCGGGATCCCGCCCGCGAAGCGCGTCACCGATTGCAGCGGTTCCGGGAGCTTGCCGACGAACGTCACGCCCGGCACCGGCAACAGCTCGCTCACCTGCTGGAAGCCGAGCGCATAGGTCCCATCGGCGACCTTCGAGGCCACCGGCACGCGCGGCACCATCGTCGCCTTCGGCTTGACCTCGGCCTCGACGCCGAGCCGCTTGAACAGCTCGTTCTGAACGTAGACGCCGCTCGCGCTGTCCGAGTACGCGACCGTCTTCGCTTGCAGCAGCGCGGCCTTCAACGCGGCGGGCGTGCCGATGTCGGGCGCCGGCTCGCCCGCGCGCACGACCGCGCCGATCCGCGAATCCGCGAGCTCGACGCGCGAGCCCGGCTCGACCTTGCCCTCGCGGATCAGCTTGTCGAGCGCATAGCCGACCATGATCACGACGTCGGCCGGCTCGCCGCGCGCGAGCCGGTTCGGAATGGCTTCGGGCGTGGCGCCCATCGAGGGACCGTACGCGATGTCGAGCGTGTTGCCTGTCGCCGCCTCGAACTTCGGCGCGAGCAATTGGTACGCGGCCGTGAAGCCGCCGGAATTCATCACGTGCAGCTCGGCCGCGTGCGCTTGCGCGAGCGCGGCGGCCGCGACCAGCAGCGCGGCGCCGACGGGTTTCGTCAGGAGGTGTCTCATCGTTGTCGTCGTTTTCGATCGGTATCGGAAAGAAGGCGACGATCATCTTCGCGGAAACCGGTTCCACTGAAAAGCGCAGGTTTGTACTGATCGGTTCACTTTGGAGAGCGCTTGCCACCTCGCCATTCGCCGCGCGTCATTCGCTATTCGTCATTCGCCATTCGCCGCCTGGTGCGCCATGTCGCGCGGCGCACGCGAAATGCACGCACGCGCTGCGCGCTCGGCGCAATGCAATACGGCACGTCGCGATGCGGCGCAAGCGGCGCGATGCGGCAACCGCCTCACCGCGCGTCTCTGAAGTCTAGCGCCCGCCGTGCCCGCCGCACTTGCCCCGCATGCGCCGATGCGCGCCGTCCGTCCCCCGCCGCGCAACCGTCCCGCGTCACGCCCCGGCCCGCGCCGCGCGCACCGCCCGCACCGCGCGCAGGATCGACTCGCCCGTCGCGGGTGCGGCGAGCGGCGGATTGACCGCGTAATCGCCCACCGCCGCGATCGCGTCGCGGATCGCGAAGAACACCGAGAACGGCAGCAACAGCGGCGGCTCGCCGACCGCCTTCGACCGGTGAATGCTGTCCTCCGCGTTGCGGTTGTCGAACAGTCTCACGCGGAAATCCGGCGGACAATCGTTGACGGTCGGGATCTTGTACGTCGACGGCGCGTGCGTCATCAGCCTGCCGCCGTCGTTCCACCACAGCTCCTCGGTCGTGAGCCACCCCATTCCCTGGATGAACGCGCCCTCGACCTGCCCGATGTCGAGCGCCGGATTCAGCGACGCACCGACGTCGTGCAGCGCATCCGCTCGCAGCACACGCATCTCGCCCGCCAGCGTGTCGACGACGACCTCGGAGACCGCCGCGCCGTACGCGTAATAGAAGAACGGCCGCCCGCGCAGCGCCGCCTGATCCCAGTGCAGCTTCGGCGTCGCGTAAAAGCCGTCCGACCACAGCTGCACGCGCGCGCGATACGCGTGCGCGACGAGTTCCTCGAACGGCACGGCCACCTCGCCCACGCGCACCTCGTCGTGCGCGAAGCGCACGTCGGCCGCGCGCGCCGCGCCGCCGCCGACATGCTCGGCCGCGAACGCGGCGAGCCGCTCGCGCAACTGCCGCGCGGCGTCCTGCGCGGCCTTGCCGTTCAGGTCGGAACCCGTCGACGCGGCCGTCGCCGATGTGTTCGCGACCTTGCTCGTGTCGGTCGCCGTCACGCGAATGCGCGCGAAGTCCACGCCGAGCTCGTGCGCGACGACCTGCGCGACCTTCGTGTTGAGCCCCTGGCCCATCTCCGTGCCGCCGTGGTTCACGAGGATCGAGCCGTCGGTATAGATGTGAACGAGCGCGCCCGCCTGGTTGAAATGCGTGACGTTGAACGCAATGCCGAACTTCACCGGCGTGAGCGCGATGCCCTTCTTCAGCACCGGGCTCGCCGCGTTGAACGCGCGCGTCGCGGCGCGGCGCGCGCGATACGCGCTCGTCGCCTCGAGCTCGGCGATCAGCTCGGGCAGCACGTTGTCCTCGATCGTCTGGCCGTACGGCGTCACGTTGCGCTCGGTCTTGCCGTACAGGTTCGCGCGGCGCACGTCGAGCGGATCGCGGCCGAGCGCGCGCGCGACGCTGTCGACGATGTACTCGATCGCGAACGCGCCCTGGGGGCCGCCGAAGCCGCGAAACGCGGTGTTCGACTGCGTGTTCGTCTTCCCGCAGCGGCCGACGATCGATACGTCGGGCAGCCAGTACGCGTTGTCGAAGTGGCACACGGCGCGCGTCATCACGGGCCCCGACAGATCGGCGGAGAAGCCGCAGCGCGACGTCATGTCGACCGAGACGCCCTCGATCACGCCCGCGTCGTCGTAGCCCACGTCGTAGCGGTAATGGAAATCGTGCCGCTTGCCGGTGATCATCATGTCGTCGTCGCGATCGGGGCGCAGCTTCACCGGGCGTTGCAGCTTCCATGCGGCGAGCGCGGCGCAGCACGCGAACAGGCCCGATTGCGATTCCTTGCCGCCGAAGCCGCCCCCCATGCGCCGGCATTCGACGAGCACGTCGTGCGACGCGAGCCCCAGCGCGTGCGCGACGAGATGCTGCATCTCGCTCGGGTGCTGCGTCGAGCTGTAGACGTGCATCGCGCCGTCTTCCTTCGGCACCGCGTAGGCGATTTGCCCTTCGAGATAGAACTGCTCCTGGCCGCCCAGCGTGAGCTCGCCCGCGTCGCGATGCGCGGCGTGCGCGATCCGCGCGGCCGCGTCGCCGCGCGCGAGCCGCATCGGCGGCAATACGTACGAATCGGCCGCGCGCGCCGCCTGCGCGGTCAGGATCGCCGGCCGTTCTTCGTATTCGATCTGCGCGAGACGCGCGGCGCGGCGCGCGGCGTCGTGCGACGTCGCGACGACGACGAACATCGGCTGCCCGACGTATTGAACGACGCCGTCGGCAAGCACCGGATCGTCGTGGACGATCGGCCCGCAATCGTTCGTGCCCGGAATGTCGGCCGCGGTCAGCACCGCGACGACGCCCGCCGCCGCGCGCACCGCGTCGAGCCGCATCGACGCGATCCGCGCGTGCGGCTTCGCGGACAGGCCGAGCGCCGCGTGCAGCGTGCCCGCGACGAGCGGGATGTCGTCGATGTAGGTGGCGCGCCCGCTCACGTGCAGATGCGCGGATTCATGCGGCCGCGAGACGTGGACCTGCCGGAACGCGTCGCGCTCGGCATCGGCGGCGACGCTCAGGAAAGGTTCGGCTTGCTGATTCATTGCGATGGCTCCGCTTGGCGTCGATCGGTCAGGAGGCGGCCGGCTCGGCGGCCACTTCGCGCACGTTCACGGCCGACGCGGGCAGCGGATCGTGCGGGCGGGTCTCCAGCCAGAAGCGGTACAGCAGGTTCTTCGCGGTCTCGAGCCGGTACGCGCTCGTCGCGCGCATGTCGGTGAGCGGCGCGTAATCGTGGTCGAGCGCGCGCATCGCGGCGAGCGCGGCGGCCTCGTCCCAGACGGCACCGGCGAGCGCGGCTTCCGCATGCGCTGCGCGCTTCGGCGTCGCGGCCATCCCGCCGAACGCGATGCGCGGCGCGCGGAGCACCTCGCCGTCGGCCTCGAACGCGAACGCCGCGCAGACGGCCGAGATGTCGGAATCGAAGCGCTTCGACAGCTTGTACGTGCGAAACCGCAGGTTCGCGCGCGCGCCGGTGCGCTTGGGCACCTTCAGCGCGACGACGAGCTCGTGCTCGGCCATGTCCTTCTTCTGATAGCCGACGTACAGATCCTCGAGCGGCAGCTCGCGCGCCGCGCGGCCGCCGCGCAGCACCACCCGCGCGCCGAGCGCGATCAGGCCCGGCATCGAATCGCCGATCGGCGAGCCGTTCGCGACGTTGCCGCCGATCGTCCCCGCGTTGCGGATCGGCAGCGAGGCGAAGCGCTTCCACATCTCGACGAGCTCCGGATAATGCGCGGCGAGCGCCGCATACGCAGCCTCGACCGACGCGCCCGCGCCGATCTCGATCCAGTCGTCGTGCTCGACGATCCGGCGCAGCTCGGGCACCTGGCCGACGTACAGCACGTCGCCCAGATCGCGCAGTTGCTTCGTCACCCACAGGCCGACGTCGGTGCTGCCCGCGAGCACGCGCGCGGCGGGCTTCTCGGCCTTCAGCCGCGCGAGCGCGTCGAGCGTGCGCGGCGCGTCGAACGCCTGGCCCGCGTGCTCGTAATGGAACGTGTCGTCCCGGCGCAGCGCCTGCAGCGCGCGCGCGAGCGCGGCGACGTCGACGGGCGCCTTCGGCGGCCGCGCGTCGAACATGCGCACCGCCGCGTCGACGATCGGACGGTAGCCGGTGCAGCGGCACAGATTGCCGGTGAGCGCGTCGGCGATCTGCGCGCGCGACGGCGTCGTGCGATCGGCGCGCTGCGCTTCGTGCCCGTGCCGCTCGTACAGCGCCCACATCGACATCGCGAAGCCCGGCGTGCAGAAGCCGCATTGCGAGCCGTGGCATTCGACGAGCGCCTCCTGCGCCGGATGCAGCGCGCCGTCCGGCTGGCGCAGGTCCTCGACGGTGAACAGCGCGCGGCCATCGAGCGTCGGCAGGAACTGGATGCACGCGTTGACCGCCTTGAACTCGACGCCGCCCGCGTCGTTCAGTTCGCCGACGACGACCGTGCACGCGCCGCAGTCGCCTTCCGCGCAGCCCTCCTTCGTGCCGGTGCAATGCGCGTCCTCGCGCAGATACTGAAGCACCGTGCGGGTGACGTTCGCGCCGCTGACTTCGCGGATCGCCCGGCGATGATAGAAACGGATCGGCTCACTCATGTTGCGTCGTTCTCGAAAATGGGGACATGCTCGGACGGCGGAGGCCCGCGCGGCGCCGAACCGGCGCGCGGCCGGCCGCCGTGGCCGTCGTCGTCATGTTTCGCACGCTATCACCGTCAAATTCCGGAACCCATAGCCGAGCGCGCATGCGGTTTATATCGCTGCGGCGATATGCCGCTTTGCGTGGTGTTTAACTAAGCGGTACCTGCAAGAAAACCGGTTCCATGTAAAAATTCGGCTTTCGCATCAAATGGATGCGCGCCTTCGTTCCCTCCCCCTATGTCTGCCGATTCAGCCGATTCCGTCCCGTCCCCCCGCAGCGCGTTCGCGACGACGCTGCAGATCGTCTCCGTCGTGTCGTTCACGTTCATCTGCTATCTGACGATCGGCCTGCCGCTCGCGGTGCTGCCGGGTTTCGTTCATGACGAGCTCGGCTTTTCGGCGATCGTCGCGGGCGCGGCAATCAGCGTCCAGTACTTCGCGACGCTCGCGTCGCGGCCGCTCGCGGGCCGCTGCGCGGACACGCTCGGCCCGAAGCGCACCGTGCTGCGCGGGCTCGCCGCGTGCGGCGCGAGCGGCGCGCTCTTGCTGTCCGCGTTCGCGTTCGCGCGCTGGCCGGCCGCGAGCATCGGGCTGCTGGTCGCGAGCCGGCTCGTGCTCGGCATCGGCGAGAGCCTCGTCGGCACGGGCGCGATCCTATGGGGAATCGGCCGCGTCGGCACCGCGCACAACGCGCGCGTGATTTCGTGGAACGGCATCGCGACGTACGGCGCGCTCGCGATCGGCGCGCCCGTCGGCGTCGCGATCTCGCACGCGCTGATCCCCGCCGTGCTCGGCATGCTCGTGATCGCGCTCGCCGCGCTCGGCTACTATCTCGCACGGCTGATCACGCCCGTGCCGCTCGTGCACGGCGAGCGGATGTCGTACGCGAGCGTGCTCACCCGCGTGCTGCCGCACGGCCTCGGCCTCGCGCTCGGCTCGGCCGGTTTCGGCTCGATCGCGACGTTCATCACGCTCTACTACGCGGCGCGGCACTGGCCGAACGCCGCGCTGTCGCTGACCGTGTTCGGCACGCTGTTCATCGGCGCGCGCCTGTTGTTCGCGAACACGATCAAGACGCACGGCGGGTTCCGCGTCGCGATCGTGTCGTTCGCGTTCGAATGCGCGGGCCTCCTGATGCTGTGGCTCGCACCCGTGCCGCACGTCGCGCTCGTCGGCGCCGCGTTGACGGGCTTCGGCTTCGCGCTGATCTTCCCCGCGCTCGGCGTCGAGGCGGTCGCGCTCGTGCCGCCCGCGAGCCGCGGCGCGGCGCTGTCCGCGTATTCGGTGTTCCTCGATCTGTCGCTCGGCATCACGGGGCCGCTCGCCGGTTATGTCGCGGGCGCGTTCGGCTATCCGCAGGTGTTCCTGTGCGCGGCCGTGGCGGCGGCGGCGGGCGTCGCGCTATCGACGGTGCTGTATCAGCGGCAGGCGCGCCTGTCCGGCAGCGGCGCGGCCGCCTGAGCTCGCGGCTCGCGGCATCGCCTTCGACGGCGGCCGCGCCGTCCGGCCGCGAAGCGAAGCGGACGGTATAGGGACGAAAGGCCGCCCGCCCGTGCATCGCGGGCGGCCTTGTTTCATGCGGCTTTCGCGCGCCAGCACGAGCGCGCCTTCACGCCGGAGCGGGCCGCACGGCGCAGCTTCGGAGGTGGCCGCGGTTTCGACCGCTTCGACCGCTTCGACGGTTTCGACGGTTTCGACGGTTTCGACGGTTTCGACGGTTTCGGCGGCTTTTGAGGCTTTTGAGGCTTTTGAGGCTTTTGAGGCTTTGAGGCTTCGGTAACTGCAACGCCCTCGATGCCCCGGCGACCTCGTGGCCCCTGCAAGCTCGGCCCATCGCACCCGCCGGCCGCACCGGCATGCGACGATTGACCGGCCGGGCCGCGCGTGCACGGCGCCCTGCCGCGCCCGTCCGCTCAGGCGGTCCGCACGAAGCGCCGGCGCGTCAGATCGAACGCCACCAGATTGCCGGCGACGACGAGCATCAGCCCGACGACCGCGACGGGCGACCACCGATAGCCCTCGAACACGGTCGAGACGGCAAGCGCGACGATCGGGAACAGCACCGTGCAATAGGCGGCGCGCTCGGGCCCGATCCGGCCGATGAGCGTCAGGTACGCGGTAAAGCCGATCACCGAGCCCGGCACCGCGAGATAAACGAGCGCGGCGAGATAGCGCGGGCTCGTATCGGGCGCGAGCGGCAATCCGGCCGCGATGCTGCCGGCGGTCAGGATCGCCGCGCCGATCAGCATCGCCCAGCCGTTGGTCGCGAGCGGATGCAGCCCCATCGTCTGCATCCGGCTCGACAGCAGATTGCCCGCCGAGAAGCTCATCGTGCCCGCCAATACGATCGCAAGGCCGATCCACGTCGCGCGATCGTCGACATGCCCCGCCATCTGCTGCCAGAACAGGCAGCCGATGCCGATCAGCCCGAGCAGCGCGCCCGCGATCGCGGACTGCCGCAGCGGCCGCCCCATGAACAGCCGCCCGTTGATCGAGTTCAGCAGCGGCGCGGTCGAGAACACCACCGCGACGAGGCCGCTCGGCACGACCTGCTCCGCGTAGTAGAAGCACAGGAAATTGACGCAGAAGAGCGCGAAACCCTGCGCGACGAGCAAGCGCCATGCATCGCGCGGCGGCCGGACCGGCCTGCGCAGCGCGCGCAGCAGCACGAACATCGCGGCGGCCGCGAGCCAGAAGCGCCACGCGATCGACACGGGCGGAGGCACGCTGCCCAACTGCCATTTGATCGCGATCCAGGTGGTGCCCCAGATCAGCACGGTGACGGCGTAAAGCGACAGATTCATGGCGAACGCACAAGCGAAAAAGCGAAGTCGAAACGGAATCCCGACTATGCCGCGGCGCACCGGGCGCCGATTGTCTGGAATTGCGGTCTTTTGCGGCCGGCCGGGCCGCGCACGCGCGCGCGCCTTTATACTCGCACCATCATGCACGCGCCTTCCCCGCCTCCGCTCGACGCCCGCCTGTCCGTGCCCGCCGCCGATTTCGTCGGCGGCGAAGTGCCGTTCGGCCTGCAATCCGTCTGCCGGACGCTCGCCGAGGCGAACGCGAAGCTCGAGCGCTTCGCATGGCTCGGCGATCATCTCGCGATCGCCGAATGGACGCGCGTCACCGACGAAAGCGAGACGGTGTACGCGCAGCCCGGACATCACACGCTATCGTGCTACCTGGACGGCGGCTACCGCACCGAGCGGCAAAAAATCGCGCGCTACGGCGCGCCGAGCCTGCTCTGCGCGCTGCCGGGCGACCACGAATCGCGCTGGTGGGTGCGCGGCGAGATGCACTTCGTGCACCTGTACTTTCTGCCCGAGCACTTCGCGCGGCGCGCGGTGCGCGAGCTCGATCGCGAGCCGCGCGAGCTGAAGCTCGCCGATCGCACGTATTTCGAGGATGCGCGCGTCGCCGCGCTATGCCGCTCGCTCGCGCTCGAGCGCTGGGACGACGCCGATGGCCGGCTGCGCGTGAACGAAACCGCGCACGAGGTGCTGAGCCTCCTGCTGCGCGGGCAGAGCATGACGGGCGCCGGCGCGCCGTTCAAGGGCGGCCTCGCGCCCGCCGTGCGCCGGCGCGTGCGCGACTACATCGACACGTACCTCGCGCAGCCGATGACGCTCGGCGAGCTCGCGCAGATCGCGTCGCTGTCCGAATACCATTTCTCGAGGATGTTCAGCGTATCGTTCGGCCGCGCGCCGCACGCGTGGATCGCCGAGCAGCGCCTCGCCCGCGCGCGCACGCTGCTGCGCACGACATCGCTGCCGCTCGCGCAGGTCGCCGCGCAATGCGGCTACGCGAACGCCGTGCATCTCAGCCACCGCTTTCGCGACACGCACGGCGCGACGCCGGGCGCGTACCGCCGCGCGATGCAGGCCGCCTAGCAGCCCGCGCATCGCGCGGGCGCGTCAAGCGGCGCGCCCCGACAGCGCCTGCTCGAGCGCGGCGACGCCGGCCGGCAGATCGACCGCCACCTTCAGGTCGACCATCGTGCGGCCGAACGCGTGCAGCGTGCGGAACAGGTTGTGCTCGCGGCACTGCTCGCCCATCTGGCCGATCCGCACGATCGGCAGCCCGAACGAGCCCGAGATCTCGACCTGGTACTGCTTCGAGATATGCCCGCAGATGAGCCCCGGCGTGAGCCCTCGCGGCGCCGCGATGCCGACGACCGAGTTCAGCCGGCACGCTTCGGGGGCGTAGAGCTCGAGCCCCATCCCGGTGATTCCGGCCTGCAGCGCGAGCGAGCAGCGCAGATGCCGCGCGTAGCGGTTCTCGAGCGTCTCCGCGCAGACGAGCCGCAGCGCCTCGTGCAGCGCGAGCACGCCGGAGACGGGCGCCGTGTAGTGATAGCCGGCGTTGTGCCAGAAGTTCTCGGCGAGCGCCATGTCGAGGCACCAGTGCGTGTTCGGCTCCGGGCGGCTCTTCATCCGCTCCCACGCCTGATCGGAAAACGCGATCAGCGACACGCCCGGAATCGACGACAGCCCCTTTTGCCCGCCCGTGATCACCGCGTCGATCCCCCACGCGTCCATGTCGAGCGGCATCGTCGACAGCGTGCAGACCGCGTCGACGACGACGAGCGCGCCCGCCGCCTTCGCGATCGCGGCGATCTCCTTCAGATGGCGGTTCCACACGGTGTTCGACGTCTCGCCATGAACGATCGTGACGATCTCGGGACGCTCGCGCGCGATCGCGTCGGCGATTTCGTCGAGGCTCGCGACCGAACGGTCGGGCACGTCGATCGTCGCGACGTCCGCGCCGACGCGCATCGCCATCTCGGCCATCCGCGCGCTGAAGAAACCGTTCTTGATCGACAGCACCTTCGTGCCGGCCCACGCGAGATTCGAGACGGCCATCTCCATCGCGGCGGAGCCCGGCCCCGCGACGCCCAGCACCCACTTCGTGCGCGTCTGGAACACGTAGCGGGCCATTTCCTTCACCTGCTCGATGATCTTCGCCATCGTCGCGCCCAGGTGGTTGATCACGATCGTGTTCGCCTTCGCGACCGCGGCGGGAATCGGCACGGGGCCGGCGCCCATCATGAGCAGCGGTTCTTCGGGCAGGATCGCGTCGAGCGGGACGACGACGGGACAGGGAATGGGCGAGTGATCGGTCGTGGACATGGGCTAACGAAGCACGGCGGGTTGGAAAAAGGGGGGAATCGGTCGATCATTCCGCGAACCGTTGCAATGCGCAAGTGTTTTGATCGACATACGCGTCGGGTGCTTGCGCGGCGTCGGGCGGCGCGCTCGCACCGGCGGCGGCGCCGACCGGCTCCCCCTGCCGACGACGAAGGGCGCACGCCGCGGCCGGCGCGCCCGTGGCGGAGGCGCGTTCCGGCCCGCCGCCCTACGATATTTCCGAGGTTGACGCTCCCGCCCGTCGCGAGAAAGCATCCGCGCGCCGCAGATTTTCGCGCCGTGCGCATCGGAGCATTCCGGCTCGCCCGGCCCGAATAGGCCAAAACGGCATCAAATCGACTCCCTATTAAATCGAAAAATCATTTTTTGCAAGCCGGGTCGTCAAACTTTCCGTAAAAGCTTGCATTAACCATTCGATGCGGTGCAGCAAACTTATTTGTTCCGCACCGGAAAAGAACCGGACACCTCATTGCGACTCGCACACAAAAATCCCCAAAAAAATACGCCAACGGCATCCCCGCGCGAGACATGCCGCACTCCGAAGCAGCGGAGTCCCGGAATGGGAACGGTCCCGCACCGGCGCGCCGGCCGGCCGCCTTGCCGGGATTAAATCCGGCGCAATCGCCGAATATCGTGCACGCGAATCGCGGAATCGGTTCACGCCCCATAAATAGGGATCGCCGCGGGCCGGCGGCCGATTTATTACATTCGGGATGAAATAATTATTTAGTTGACTGATGCTGTCAGCTTATTGAACAATTTGCCCAGCCTTCGATGTTTCGTTATTTAAGACAAGCCCAGTGCTGATCCGACAGCCTGCGGCTCGCCAGATCGAAGGCGAAAAACACAACATAATCATTTAATGGGCCAACGAAAGCTATGAACCAAATCCAGACCATGCGTGTCTTCGTATGTGTTGCCGAACTGCAGAGCTTCCGCCGGGCGGCGCGGAAACTCGGCGTATCGAATGCGCTCGTCACGCGTTCGATCGCGATGCTCGAAACACATCTGAACACGCGTCTCATCCATCGTACGACACGCAATCTGTCGCTGACGGAAGCAGGCATCCGCTATCTCGACGGCTGCAGGGCGCTCCTCGAGGAGTTCGATCAGCTCGAGGCGTCCGTCGAGCGGGCGGTGCACGAGCCCGTCGGCACATTGCGCGTGGCCGTGTCCGGGTTGCTGTCGCCCGGCCGGATCACCCCGCTCGTCGACAGCTACCGGCGCCAGTACCCGAAGGTGCGCGTGCAACTGACGCTCACCGAGGGCGCGCTCGACGTGATCGAAGCCGGCTACGACGCGGGCCTCGTCACGGGCGGCCGCCTCGACGGCAACCCGGCGCTGATCGGCCATCCGCTGATGCCGAACACGCTCGCGCTCTGCGCGGCGCCTTCGTACATCGAGCGGCACGGCGCGCCGCACCGCCCCGACGATCTGGTCCGCCACGCGTGCATCGCGCTGCCGGCCGACCAGCATGCGTCGACCTGGCGCTTCGTCGATCCGGACCACTTCACGCATGTCGTCTCGCTGCAGCCCGTCTACACGGTCAACAGCGCTTCGATGGTGCGCGCGGCGACGCTCGCCGGCACCGGCATTTCGGTGCTGCCGGAGAGCTACATCGCCGATGCGCTCGAAAGCGGCGAGCTCGTGCGGATCCTCGGCGACTACCGGATCGACGATCCCGACACGCAGTTGTCGATCGTCTATCCGAACCGCCAGTTCCTGCCGGCGCGCACCCGCAGCTTCGTCGAGCACGCGCTGTATCACCTCGGCGGGCAGAAGACCGAGACGAACGGCCACTACTTCATGCGCGAAGCCGGCACGGCGAAGCGCCCGGACGTCGTCACCGGGCTCCAGTGACGCCCGACTGAAGTAAACTGACGCGCACCTTTACCGGAGGCAAAGCGTGCGCGTGATTCTTTTCAGCAGCCGGCAGTACGACCACGATTCGTTCGATGCCGCCAACCAATCGTTCGGCTACCGGCTGCACTTCCAGCCTTCCCATCTCGACGCGGAGACGGCGATCCTCGCGCGCGGCTATGAAGTCGTGTGCCCGTTCGTCAACGACACGCTCGACACCGCCGTGCTCGAGACGCTCGCCGCGGGCGGCACGCGCGTCATCGCGCTGCGCTCGGCCGGCTTCAACCACGTCGATCTCGCGGCGGCCGCGCGGCTCGGGCTCACCGTCGTGCGCGTGCCCGCCTATTCGCCGCATGCGGTGGCCGAGCACGCGGTCGCGCTGATCCTCGCGCTGAACCGGCGCCTGCCGCGCGCGGTCGCGCGCACCCGCGAAGGCGACTTCTCCCTCAACGGGCTGCTCGGCTTCGATCTGTTCGGCAAGACGGTCGGCGTGATCGGCACGGGGCTCATCGGCAGCGTGTTCGCGCGGATCATGACGGGCTTCGGGATGCGCGTGCTCGCACATTCGCTGCCGCCGCACGACGATGCGCTGATCGCGCTCGGCGTGCGCTACGTGCCGCTCGACGCGCTGCTCGCCGAAGCGGACATCGTGAGCCTGCATTGCCCGCTGATGCCCGCGACCCATCACATGATCGACGCCGATGCGCTCGCGCGGATGAAGCCGGGCGCGATGCTGATCAACACGAGCCGCGGCGGCCTCGTCGACACCCAGGCGCTGATCGACGCGCTGAAGACGGGCCAGCTCGGCCATCTCGGGCTCGACGTCTACGAAGAGGAAAGCGGGCTGTTCTTCGAAGACCATTCGGACCGACCGCTGCAGGACGACGTGCTCGCGCGGCTGCTCACGTTTCCCAATGTGATCGTCACGTCGCACCAGGCGTTCTTCACGCGCGAGGCGCTCGCGGAGATCGCGCACACGACGCTGTCGAACATCCGCGCGTGGCAGGACGGCGCGCCGCAGAACGTCGTCGACGCCGGGCGGCCCGGCTGACGGCGCGGCGGGCGACGAGCGGCGGCGGACACCGCGCGGTTGCGCCCAGCGCGCGGCGCGCGGCGCGATTCGCGCCAAAGGCGCCGAGGGGCGGATCGGCGAACGATTAGGCGCTCGGGCAGCCGGGCAGCCGGGCAGCCGGAAATCGGCCCGACCATCGGGCAACCGCGCCGAACCCGGGCGACACGGCCGCGCGCATCGCGTCTCGCCGCACAACGCGCGCCCCCCGCCGCTTCATCGGATTCGCCGCTGCGCGCCCCGGATTGCCCGGCGTCGCCGGCGAAACGGCCCTCGCCGCATCACGCCGCGCGCCCCGCCGCAATCGCACCGCGCCGATACGAATCGGCAGCACCCTTATTGGCGCGCCGCGCGAGTCTGCTATCGTGGCGGCGATTCGCCTTTACCCGCCTCGCCAGTCCAGTTCATCATGCGTTTCGACGAACCCGCGATCGCCGCCGTCTACCGCGCGATCTTCGAGCGGCGCGACATGCGCCATTTCACGTCCGCCCCGGTCGATCCCGCCGTGCTCGCGCGCCTGCTGCGCGCCGCGCACCACGCACCGAGCGTCGGCTTCATGCAGCCGTGGCGCTTCATCCGCGTGACCGATCCGGCGCTTCGCGAGCAGATCCACGCGCTCGTCGACGCCGAACGCCGCGCCACCGCCGACGCGCTCGGCGAGCGGCACGACGAGTTCATGCGGCTGAAGGTCGAGGGCGTGCGCGAATGCGGCGAGCTCCTCGTCGTCGCGCTCGCCGATGGGCGCGAGCGGCACGTGTTCGGCCGCCGTACGCTGCCGGAAATGGATCTCGCGTCGGCCGCGTGCGCGATCCAGAACATGTGGCTCGCCGCGCGCGCCGAAGGGCTCGGAATGGGCTGGGTGTCGCTCTTCGACGTCGACGCGCTGCGCCGGCTGCTCGCGATGCCCGACGGCGCGACGCCGATCGCCGTGCTCTGCCTCGGCCACGTCGACGCGTTCTACGCGAAGCCGATGCTCGAGCAAGAGCGCTGGGCCACGCGGATGCCGCTCGAGGCATGCCTGTACGAGAACGGCTGGGACGCCCCGCCGACGTCTGCGCGCAACACCTGATCCGGCCCCAAACTCAAGGGTTTTCCCTGAGATAGAATCGCCCCTGTTCCGCCCGCTTCCATCGGCGTGCCGCATCCCGCGGCGCCGGACGCGGCGGTCCTCCCGCGAGTCTTCCATGCCACTGCCTCTGTTTGCCCTTGCCGTTGCCGCGTTTGGCATCGGTACCACCGAGTTCGTCATCATGGGGCTCCTGCCGAATGTCGCGCGCGATCTGGGCGTGTCGATTCCGGCGGCGGGCATGCTCGTGTCCGGCTATGCGCTCGGCGTGACGATCGGCGCGCC
This sequence comes from Burkholderia mallei ATCC 23344, assembly GCF_000011705.1. NCBI lineage: Bacteria > Pseudomonadati > Pseudomonadota > Betaproteobacteria > Burkholderiales > Burkholderiaceae > Burkholderia > Burkholderia mallei. The sequence goes on from NC_006348.1 coordinate 2,150,529, forward strand.
GATCCTCGCCGTCGTCACCGCGAAAATGCCGCGCAAGGCGACGCTGCTCGCGCTGATCGGCGTGTTCATCGTCGGTAATCTGTTTTGCGCGATCGCGCCCGGCTACGCGACGCTGATGGTCGCGCGCGTCGTCACCGCGTTCTGCCACGGCGCGTTCTTCGGCATCGGCTCGGTGGTCGCGAGCAACCTCGTCGCGCCGAACAAGCGCGCGCAGGCGATCGCGCTGATGTTCACCGGCCTCACGCTCGCGAACGTGCTCGGCGTGCCGCTCGGCACCGCGCTCGGCCAGGCGCTCGGCTGGCGCGCGACGTTCTGGGCCGTCACCGGCATCGGCGCGCTCGCCGCGGCGGCGCTCGCCTTCTGCGTGCCGAAGCGCCTCGAGATGCCCGCGGCCGGCATCGCGCGCGAGTTCGGCGTGCTGCGCAACCCGCAGGTGCTGATGGTGCTCGGCATCAGCGTGCTCGCGTCGGCGAGCCTCTTCACCGTGTTCACGTACATCGCGCCGATCCTCGAGGACGTGACGGGCTTCACGCCGCACGACGTCACGCTCGTGCTGCTGCTGTTCGGCCTCGGGCTGACGGTCGGCGGCACCGTCGGCGGCAAGCTCGCCGACTGGCGGCGGATGCCGTCGCTCGTCGCGACGCTCGCGTCGATCGGCGTCGTGCTCGCCGCGTTCGCGGGCACGATGCGCACACCGCTGCCCGCGCTCGTGACGATTTTCGTGTGGGGCGTGCTCGCGTTCGCGATCGTGCCGCCGCTGCAGATCCTGATCGTCGATCGCGCGAGCCACGCGCCGAATCTCGCGTCGACGCTCAACCAGGGCGCGTTCAATCTCGGCAACGCGCTCGGCGCGTGGCTCGGCGGCACCGCGATCCACGCGGGCGTGCCGCTCGCGAAACTGCCGTGGGCGGGCGCCGCGCTCGCGATGGCCGCGCTCGCGCTCACGCTGTGGTCCGCATCGCTCGAGCGGCGTGCGGTTCCGGGGCCGGCCGGATGCGCGTGACGCGCCGCGCAGCGCACGCATCGCACACGGCATGCACGGCAGGCATGCCCCTCCATACCGCTCCATGCCGCTCAAGGCGCGGCGCCGTACGCGGCACGCTCGCGCATCGGCATCCGCGAACGGCGAACGGCGGGCGAACGGCGGCCAGACGAGCGCATGGAGATCGCGCAGCGCGGCGCGTATCGCTCGCCGGCCCACAGCGCGTGAAAATCGCGCGCAATAAGGTGCAATAACGCGCGATCGAGCGCAACGGCGCGACGCTAAGCCGTGCGCCGGTGTAGCATCACGGCCGTCATGAAAACCATCCTCACCCGCGATTTTCTCGCGCTCATTCTCAGCGTCGCCGTCGTCGGCCTGGGCACCGGCGCGACCCTCCCCCTCACGGCGCTCGCGCTCACCGAAGCGGGCCACGGCACCCGCATCGTCGGCATCCTGACCGCCGCACAGGCGGGCGGCGGCCTCGCCGTCGTGCCGTTCGTCACGGCGATCACGAAGCGGCTGGGCGCACGGCAGGTGATCGTCGCATCGGTGGTCGTGCTCGCCGCGGCGACCGCGCTGATGCAGTTCACGTCGAACCTCGTCGTCTGGGGCGTGCTGCGCGTCGTCTGCGGCGCCGCGCTGATGCTGCTCTTCACGATCGGCGAAGCCTGGGTCAACCAGCTCGCCGACGATGCGACACGCGGGCGCGTCGTCGCGATCTACGCGACGAACTTCACGCTGTTCCAGATGGCGGGGCCCGTGCTCGTGAGCCAGATCGCCGGCATGACGCACGTGCGTTTCGCGCTGAGCGGCGCGCTCTTTCTGCTCGCGCTGCCGTCGCTCGCGTCGATCCGCAAAACGCCCATCGCCGACGAGCCGCATCACGACGCGCACGACCGCTGGACCCGCGTGATACCGAAGATGCCCGCGCTCGTCGTCGGCACCGCGTTCTTCGCGCTGTTCGACACGCTCGCGCTGTCGCTACTGCCGATCTTCGCGATGGCGCGCGGCGTCGCGAGCGAAGCGGCCGTGCTGTTCGCGGCGATCCTGCTGTTCGGCGACACCGCGATGCAGTTCCCGATCGGCTGGCTCGCCGACAAACTCGGCCGCGAACGCGTGCACCTCGGCGCGGGATGCGTCGTGCTCGCGTTGCTGCCGCTGCTGCCCGCCGTCGTCACGACACCGTGGCTCTGCTGGCCGCTTCTTTTCGTGCTCGGCGCGGCGGCGGGCAGCGTCTACACGCTGTCGCTCGTCGCGTGCGGCGAGCGCTTTCGCGGCTCGGCGCTCGTGACCGCGAGCTCGCTCGTGTCGGCGTCGTGGAGCGCGGCGAGCTTCGGCGGGCCGCTCGTCGCGGGCGCGCTGATGGAGCAGTTCGGCGGCGACGCGCTGATCGGCGTACTGATCGTGTCGGCGATCGCGTTCGTCGGCGCGGCGCTGTGGGAGCGGCGCGCGCTGCCGATGCAGGCGGCCCGGCGGGGACGTTGACGCGTTGATGCGATGACGTGAATCGCGCCGGGCGCGGCGCCCGGGTTCGCCGCGACGAACGCGCCAATGCGTTCGCCCGCGCACCGCGCGAAGCAGCGGGCGCCGGCGCGCGACGCGAAGCCGCCGTGCAGCCGGCGTCGAACGAAACGGCGCGCCCGTGCCCGCCGCCGTCCGCCGGCCTCGCCTCCGCGGCGCAAAGCCGAATCGCGAACCGAACGCGCATCGAACGTGGGCCGAACCGAATCGAACCGAACCGACCTGAATCGAATCAAAGCCCCGCCGTGGCGCCGCCCGCCCCGGCGCCCAAACGGCACGGGCGCTTGCAACCTCGCGGCCGCAAGCGCCCGATCCGATAACCGTGCGTCCCGTTCGCGCGCTCGAGCCGCGCCAGGCGCGCGGCCCGCTTCGCGCGCTAGCGCGTCACCGGCCCCGCGCCGGCAGAATCTCCCCGACGCACGTGCCGAAGCCGACGCGATACCCGTCGCCCTGGCACCAGCCCGCCAGCGTCAGCTCGTCGCCGTCCTCGATGAACGCGCGCGTGCCGCCGCCCGCGAGCGAGACGGGCTCCTTGCCGTTCCACGTCAGCTCGAGCAGGCTGCCGAACGCCTGCTTCGCCGGCCCGCTGATCGTGCCCGAGCCCATCAGGTCGCCGACCCGCGTGTTGCAGCCCGACACCGTGTGGTGCGCGAGCTGCTGCGCCATCGTCCAGTACATGTGCCTGAAGTTCGTGCGCGCGATCGTCGTCGCGTCGGCGGCGCCCTCCGGCCTCAGCCGCACTTCGAGCTCGATGTCGAACGCATGCGCGCCGCCGTGGCGCAGATACGCGAGCGGCTCCGGCTCCTGCCTCGGCTGCGCGGTGCGAAACGGCTCGAGCGCATCGAGCGTGACGATCCACGGCGAGATCGACGTCGCGAACGTCTTCGCGTTGAACGGCCCGAGCGGCACGTATTCCCATTGCTGGATGTCGCGCGCGCTCCAGTCGTTGAGCAGCACCATCCCGAAGATGTGCGACTCCGCATCCTCGCACGCGATCGGCTCGCCGAGCGCGTTGCCGCGGCCGACGATGAAGCCCGTCTCGAGCTCGATGTCGAGCTTGCGGCACGCGCCGAACACCGGGCGCTCGCTGTCGGGCAGCTTCAGCTGGCCGTTCGGCCGGCGCACCGGCGTGCCGCTCACGACGACCGACGACGCGCGGCCGTTGTAGCCGATCGGCATCTCCGACCAGTTCGGCAGCAGCGCGTTCTTCGGATCGCGAAACATCGAGCCGACGTTCGTCGCGTGCTCCTTCGACGAATAGAAATCGGTATAGCCGGGAATGTCGACGGGCAGATGAAGCGCCGCGTCGCGCTGCGCGACGAGCACCTTCGCGCGCAACGCCGCGTCGTCGCGCAGCCGCGCGTCGCCGCGCTCGAAAAGCGCGCTCAGCTGGGCGCGCACGCTGCGCCATGCGTCGCGGCCGAGCGAGATGAAATCGTTGAGCGCCGGCCGCGCGAACACGGCCGCCCCGCCGTCGACCGTCAGCAGCCCCGCGCGCGCGAGCGCGGCGAGATCGATGATCTGATCGCCAAGGGCGACGCCCGCGCGGCGCGACGCGTCGCGCGCGTCGCTGAAGATGCCGAACGGCAGGTTCTGGATCGGGAAGTCGCACGCGGCCGCGTTCGCCGTATCGAGCCAGCTCTTGCGGGACGGATCGAGGCTCGCGCGCAGCGTGTCGGGAATAGCGCTCATCGTTGCTCCGGATTGAAGTGTTTCTTGAGGCCTTGCCAGCATTCGAAGTAGTTCGCCTGCAGTTGCGCGGTGTCGAGCGCGAAGCGCGTCGGCCGGATCAGCGTGCGGGTCTCGAACATGAACGCCATCGTGTCGCCGACCTTGTTCGGCTTCGACGTGTCGATCGAAGAAGCCTTCTCGAACGTGTCCGCGTCGGGCCCGTGGCCGGACATGCAGTTGTGCAGGCTCGCGCCGCCCGGCACGAAGCCTTCGGCCTTCGCGTCGTAGACGCCGTGCACGAGCCCCATGAATTCGCTCGCGACGTTGCGGTGGAACCAAGGCGGGCGGAACGTATCCTCGGCCGCGAGCCAGCGCGGCGGGAAGATCACGAAGTCGATCGCGTCGACGCCCGGCGTATCGCTTTGCGACTGCAGCACGAGGAAGATCGACGGGTCCGGATGATCGTAGCTGATCGAGCCGATCGTGTTGAAGTGGCGCAGGTCGTACTTGTACGGCGCGTAGTTGCCGTGCCACGCGACGACGTCGAACGGCGAATGATCGATGTCCGCGCGCCAGAGCCGGCCATTCAGCTTCGCGACGAGCTCGAACGCGCCTTCGCGATCCTCGTACGACGCGTGCGGCGTGAGGAAGTCGCGCGGATTCGCGAGGCCGTTCGAGCCGATCGGCCCGAGGTCCGGCAGCCTGAGCAGCGCACCGAAGTTCTCGCACACATAGCCGCGCGCGCGCCCGTCCGGCAGCGCGACCGCGAAGCGCACGCCGCGCGGGATCACCGCGATCTCGAACGGCTCGACATCGAGCCGGCCGAGCTCCGTCATGATGAAGAGGCGCCCTTCCTGCGGCACGATCAGCAGCTCGCCGTCCGCGCTGTAGAAGAAGCGCTCGCGCATCGAGCGGTTCGCCGCGTACAGGTGGATCGCGCAGCCGCTCATCGCGGCGGCCGAGCCGTTGCCCGCCATCGTCACCCAGCCGTCGACGAAATCGGTCGGCTGCGCGGGCATCGGCAGCGGATCCCAGCGCAACTGGTTCGGCGGCGTCGGCGGCACGTCGTCCGAATCGCCGAACTCGGCGACGATCCGGCGCTCGCCCGACACGAGCTCGAACGGCCGATGCACGGCGGCGGGCCGGATCCGGTACAGCCACGAGCGGCGGTTGTGGCCGCGCGGCGCGGTGAACGCGGTGCCGGAGAACTGCTCCGCGTAGAGCCCGTACGGCGCGCGCTGCGGCGAGTTGCGCGCGTGCGGCAACGCGCCCGGCAGCGCCTCGGTCGCGAATTCGTTCGCGAAGCCGCTCTGATAGCCGGCTTCGCCCGGTTTCGAAAAATCCAATGTCATGATTGTCGTTCTCTCCATTCAAGCGACGTTCGGCGCGGCCATGCCGCGCCGCCGCGTCACGCTCGCGAGGCCGATCACGAAGACGGCCGAGCACAGCACCGGCACGGCCGCCGCGTGAAACAGCGCGTCGTTCGACCAGCCGAGCGCGATCAGTTGCCCGCCGACGAGCGGCCCGAGCACGGAGCCGACGCGGCCCACGCCGAGACTCCAGCCGATGCCCGTCGAGCGCAGCGACGTCGGGTAATAATGGCCCGCGAGCGCATTGACCGCGGGCTGTCCGCCGACGACGCAAAAGCCGCCGACGAACACGGCTGCGAGCAGCCAGACGAACGCGTGCGCGACCGAGCCGATCAGGCCGATCGCGATCGTCGCGCACGCGAAGCACGCGAACAGCACGCGCGCGAAACCATGCCGTTCGATGAACCAGCCGAGCGACAGCGTGCCGATCACGCCGCCCGTCTGCAGCACCGTGCCGACGATGACGGCCGTGCCGCTCGCGTAGCCCGCGTCGCGCATCACGGTCGGCAGCCAGTTCGACAGGAAGTACAGGTCGATCAGGTTCATGAAGTTGATCGCCCACAACAGCAGCGTGACGCGCGCGCGTCCCGAGCGGAACAGCTCGGCGACGGGCGCGCCCCGGGGTCCCGCTTCGCGCACGACAAGCCGCGTATCGGGCGGGACCGCGAGCCGCGGCGCGAACTTCGCGAGCCACGCGCGCGCCGCGTCGTGCCGGCCGCGCAGCACGAGCAACTGCGGCGATTCGGGCAGGCTCGCGGCCATCGCGGCCGCGAGCGCGAGCGGCACCGCGCCGCCGACGAAGAACACCGCGCGCCAGCCGAACGCGGGAATCAGCGCGGCGCTGACGAACCCGCCCAGCGCCGCACCGAGCGTGAAGCCGCACGACACGATCATCATCCGCTTCACGCGGTGCGCGCCCGGGCTGCATTCGCCGACGAGCGCCATCGCGTTCGGCATGATGCAGCCGAGCCCCAGGCCCGTGACGAAGCGCAGCGCGATCAATATCGGGATCGACGTCGCGAACGGCGTCGCGAGCATCGCGAGCGCGAAGAACAGCGTCGCGCCGATCAGCACGGGCCGCCGGCCGATCCGATCGGCGAGCACCGACAGGCCGAGCGCGCCGAGCAGCATGCCGAACAGGCTCGCGCTGAAGACGGGCCCGAGCGCCTGCTTCTTCACACCCCATTCGGCGATCACGCTCGGTGCGACGTAGCCCATCGCCTGCGCGTCGAAACCGTCGATCACGAGGCACAGCCCGCAAAGCGCGAGCAGCATCGCGTGAAACGCGGGCCGGTGCGTGTCGTCGATCACGCGCTCGATCTCGAGCACGCGCGCGGGATTCGCCGCCGCGCTCATTGCAGCGCGGGCGCGCCTTCGAGCACGGCCGCGCCGCTGCGCGCGAGCGCCATCGCCTCGCGCAGCACGTCGAGATCGCCGATCTGGTTCGCGAGCAGCAGGATCAGCTTCGCGTTGACGAGCTGGCTCTCGCTGTCGGGCAGATCGCGGTGCATGTCGATCAGCGCCTCGTAGAACGCATCCGGATCGGGCAGGCGCAAGCGGGTGTCGAGGTGCATCGTGGGCCTCCTGATGTCTTTAACCGAGTCTTTGCGCTCACGTCACGCATCACAGATCGCGCGGGCGAGCGCCGCGCGCACCGCGCTCGCTTGCGCCGTGCGAAACCGCGCGCACACGTGCTGGTCCGGGCGCAGCAGATAGAACGTGCCGGGGCGCGCGTCGTAGCGCCGCGCGGCGAGCCCCTCGCTGTCCTCGATCACGTCGACGCCCGCGACCGCGCGCGCCTCGCCCTTCGGCACGATGAGCACGGGCGCCACCGGCAGCGCGTGGCCGCGCGTCGCGTCGACGAGCGCGCCCGCATCGCCGATCGAGCCGAACAGGACGCCGACGAAGCCGCCCTGCAGATGCTGCAGCAGCCAGCCGGGCTCGCCGTTCGCGCGCACGGGCGCATCGGGGGCGACCGCGCCCGGCACCGGCGCGCGCTCGAACGCCTCGCCCGCGCGATCGGGCATGTTCAGCGGCGAATCGGCGAGCACGGCCGGCACCGACAGCCGGCCGCTGTTGACGAGCCGGCGCGCGAACTCGCAATCGCGCGCGAGCTTGAGCGTCGCATCGCGAAACACCCGCGAGATCGGGCTCTTCGGCGTGATGAAATCGGTCGAGCGCGTCGAATTGCGGATGTTCTCGTCGGCCGCGAATTCGCGCTCGCGCGCATACGTGTCGAGCAGACGATCGGGCGCGCGGCCGTCGAGCACGAGCTTGAGCTTCCACGCGAGGTTGTCCGCGTCCTGCACGCCGCTGTTCGCGCCGCGCGCGCCGAACGGCGACACGCCGTGCGCGGCGTCGCCCGCGAACAGCACGCGGCCGTGGCGAAAGCTGTCCATCCGCTGGCAGCGGAACGTATAGACGCTCACCCATTCGAGCTCGAACTCGACGTCCGGCCCGAGCAGCGCGCGCACGCGCGGGATCACGCGCTCCGGCGCCTTCTCGGCGACGGGATCGGCGTCCCAGCCGAGCTGGAAATCGATGCGCCACATGTCGTCCGGCTGGCGGTGCAGCAGCACCGACTGGTTGCGATGGAACGGCGGATCGAACCAGAACCAGCGCTCGGCCGGGAACGGCGCTTTCATCTTCACGTCGGCGATCAGGAAGCGGTCCTTGAACGTGCGGCCGCGGCTGTCGAGCCCCATCATCGCGCGCAACGGGCTCTTCGAGCCGTCCGCCGCGATCACGTAGCGCGCGCGCAGCGTGTGCGGCCCCTCCGGCGTGTCGACGTCGAGCTCCGCGTGCTCGGGCGTCTGCCGGATTCCGGTCACGCGGTTCTTCCAGCGCAGATCGAGATTCGGCAGCTCGAGCGCGCGCTCGGCCAGATAGCCTTCGACGTAATACTGCTGCAGATTGACGAACGCGGGCCGCGCATGCCCGACTTCCGGCAGCAGGTCGAACGCGTAGATCAGCTCGTCCTGCAGGAACACCTTGCCGACGTGCCAGCCCACGCCCTTTTGCGCGACCCGCTCGCCGCAGCCGAGGCGATCGAAGATTTCGAGCGTGCGCTTCGCGAAACAGATCGCGCGCGAGCCGCTCGACAGCGTGTCGTCGTCGTCGAGCAGCACGACGGGCACGCCCTGCTGCGCGAGGTCGATCGCCGCCGCGAGCCCGACGGGCCCCGCGCCGCCGACGACGGCCGGATGCGGCTCGCCCGCATCGGCGAGCGCCGCGCGCGGGCGATAGTCGAACTTCAGCGTCTGATAATCGATGGTCATGATCGCCGCCCGCCGTGCCTCAGCCTTCGAGGGTGTGCCACATGTCCTTGTCGCGCTCGGCCGTCCAGATCCGCGGATCCGGGTATTGCGTGGCCTCGTCGAACGCGCGCGTCACGTCGAACGGCATGCAGTGATCGAAGATCACCCAGTCGCCGAACGTCGGCTTCAGCGCCGCGTACGTTTCCTTGTAGATCGCGTTCAGGTCCCGCCCCGCCGCCGCGCCGGCCTTCACCTTCGCGTACAGCTCGCTCACGAACGCGCGCGTGCCCGCGAGGCCGTCGGCGACTTCCCGCGGCGTCTTCAGCGCGGCGCCGCGGCCCGGCACGAGCTTCTCGGGCTCGAGCGCCGCGATCGCGTCGAGCGTCGCCGGCCAGTCCTGGAAGTACGCGTCGCCCGCGTACGGCGTCGCGCCGTACTCGACGAGATCGCCCGACAGCAGCACCTTCTCCTGCGGCAGCCAGACCACCGTGTCGCCCTTCGTATGGCCGCGGCCCAACTGCATGATCTTCACCTCGAGCTTGCCGAGCCAAAGCGTCATCTCGCCCTTGAACGTGAGGGTCGGCCACGTGAGGCCCGGCACCGACTCGACCGAGCGGAACAGGCGCGGAAACCGCTCGATCTCGCTCTTCATGTCGGCCGCGCCGCGCTCGACGATCAGGTCGTACGTGTCCTGGCTCGCGATCACATGATCGGCGCCGTAGGCGGACGCACCCAGCACGCGCACCGCGTGGTAGTGCGTGAGCAGCACGTACTTGATCGGCTTGTCGGTGACTTCGCGGATCCGGCGGATCACGTCCTCGGCCATCACGGGCGTCGCCTGCGTATCGGCGACGAGCACCGCGTCGTCGCCGACGATGATCCCCGTGTTCGGATCGCCTTCCGCCGTATAGGCGTAAGCGTGCTCGGACAGCCGCTCGAACGTCACCTTCTTCTCGGCCAGATCCGCCTGCGATGCAAATTTCTTGTCACCCGCCATCTGTCGCTCCTTGCTCCGTATTGAGGGATGCGCCGCTTTCGTCGGACAAGCCGCGCGTGTGATTGCTTGATCTGCGTCAACGTCACGATTTACGAATAGTAAAACCAATTACGATTAGTGAAATCAACGTATACCCTAATCGATGGCGCGGAACCGATATCGATATGAGCAACTCACGCAGCCAATCGCGCGCGGCGCTGCTACTATCGTTCATATACGGCGGCCGTTTCGGCCGCCTTTCTTCCTTCCGGAGTCCATGGTTCCGCCCACCATTCCCGAGCTCGTCGCCCGCGCGGGCAAGCTCCCGTTCCTGTGCGACCACCTTGCGCTCGCAGACGGCGCGCAAGGCGCCTACGCGCGCCTGCGCGATCTCAGGCTGGAGAGCGTCTACGAGCCGATCTACGATGTGTCGATGCCGGGCGCGCCGCAATCGACGTCGCTGTCCGACGCGATCGAGCGCTACGGCGACGAACTCGGCTTCCAGGCGGTCACGCACGCGGGCGGCGCGCCGTTCGATCCGATCGGCGCCGTCGCCGACGATCAGGAGCTCGTCGCGCTCGACCGGCTCGCGCGCAGCCTGCACGCGATCAACTTCTTCGGCGCGCAGCGGCACGGGCTGCTGTTCCTGCGCGTGCACGAGCGGCTGCTGAAAAGCGTCAAGTACGACCACGGCAAGCACTTCTCGACCGTGCTCAAGGGGTTCGGGCTGCCGCCCGAGCGCATCGTGATCGAGCTGCCGGCGGCGGCCGTCGCGCACAAGACGTTCCTCGGCTATCTGACGAAGAGTTATCAGCACTACGGCTTCAAGGTCGCGGACAAGCTGCCGGATCCGGGGCGCATCCTCGCCGTCGAATCCGACATGGCGCGGCCCGACTACATCAAGATGGACGCCGCGATCGCGCTGCGGGAAGGGATGGTGAAGGCGCTCGTCGGCTATGCGCAGCGCGTGCGCATTCCGCTCATCTTCGATCACGTCGTCGACGAGACGCAGTTCGAGCTGCTGCGCCAGTACGACGTGCGGCTCGTGCAGGGGCCGGTGTTTTCGCAACCGGCCGCGGTGTAAAGGGCGCGGGCGCCGCGCGGCGTGCCGCGCGCAAGGCGGGAGGCGCAGGGCGCACGGCGGGGCTCGCACGGCGAGCCGCCGCGCCGTTGCGCCGTTGCGCCACCGGATCTTGCCGCGAAGGCGTCGACGGAACCCTTGCCGTCCGAACCGGGCGCTGCCGCCCGCGTTCTTCGCGACGCTTCGCACGCCCGGCGCCGCGCCACGGACAGACGACGCGTGCGCGCCGGGTGCGTCGCACCGCGGCGGCGCGCTCCTCCCGAACGCCAGCAAAACGCTCGCCGCGCTCGCGCCGCTCGGCCCGCAAGCGGCGCGCCCGGTCACTGCGGCCGGCCGACACCGGTGCAAACGCGACGGTGCGCTCAATGGTCGCCGTCGTCGCGCACCGGCAGACCGCCCGCCACCTCCAGGCCGGGAATGCGGCTCGCGTACCACGTATGCGCTTTCGGCGCGATCGCCGACGGATCGTCGAGCGTCGCGTAATTGACTTCGACCGTCGAAGGCGCGTCCGAACGCCGGTATTCGAGCTGCGCGCCACACTGCGGGCAGAAACGCCGCTCGCCCCATGCGCTCGACACGAACACGCGCGGCTCGCCCTTCACGTACTCGAACGCGCCGATCGGCACCGTCGCCCAGGCGATCAGGGCGGCGCCCGTCGTCCGCTGGCACAGCCGGCAATGACAAAAGCCCGCGTCGTTCGGCATGCCGACGATCCGGTAACGAATCGCGCCGCACGCGCATCCGCCTTCCAGCGATTCCGAACTCGACATCGCGAACCTCCTGTTCACGCGGCATAAGGATGCGGGGAGAAACGGCATCTACGATACAACCGATTGCGCGCGCCGCCTCGCGACGCGCGCGACAGGCGGGGTGAAATCGAACGGCGACGGAACCGCGCCTGCATGCGGGGCGTCGAAAGACGGCTTCGGGGCTTCGGGGCTTCGGGGCTTCGGGGCTTCGGGGCTTCGGGGCTTCGGGGCTTCGGGGCTTCGGGGCTTCGACGCTTCGACGCTTCGACGCTTCGACGCTTCGACGCTTCGACGCTTCGACGCTTCGACGCTTCGACGCTTCGACGCTTCGACGCTTCGACGCTTCGACGCTTCGACGCTTCGACGCTTCGACGCTTCGACGCTTCGACGCTTCGACGCTTCGACGCTTCGACGCTTCGACGCTTCGACGCTTCGACGCTTCGACGCTTCGACGCTTCGACGCTTCGACGCTTCGACGCTTCGACCGCCTTCGAGCGGCTCGCCGGCCGCCGCTCGCGGGCTCAGCCCGGTTCTCCGAGCCGCCGCGCGAGCACCTTCAGCTTCGGGCCAATCCGGTTGCGGAACACGTCCTCGCCCATCGACGACGCCGGCCCGCTGCAACTGAGAATCAGCCAGCGCCCTTCGCGCGGCTCGCGAAACGGCACGGCGGCCGCGTTCACGTCGCCGTGCCAGTCGCCAAACGAATAGCAGCAGCCGTCGGCCGCGAACGCATCGGCCGCGCGCCGCGCCGCGTCGACGAGCGCCGCCCCCGCCCGCCCCTTCCCCACCGTCTTGCGCAGCTCGGCGAAGAGCGCCGCGCGCGCGTCGGGGGGCTGCACGGCGAGATACGCGCGCCCCATCGAGCTCGTCAGCATCGACAGCCGCGAGCCGGACGCCAGCCCGAGCGTCAGCGCCGTCTCGCTGCGAATCGTCTCCAGGTAGATCATGTCGAGACCGTCGCGGCAGCCGAGCGACACCGCCGCGCCGATCTCGCGCGCGAGCGCCTGCATGTGCGGCCGCGCGAGCGCGAGCGTGTCCGAGCCCGCGAGCAACGCGTAGCCGAGCGACAGCACGCCCGCGTCGAGCGCGTACTTGCCGAGCGCGTCGTCGTAGCGCAGATAGCCGAGCACCGTCAGCGTATATGCGAGCCGGTTGACGGTCGCCTTCGGCAGCCCGGTGCGCTCGGCGAAATCGCGGTTGCCGAGCATCGTCTCGCCGGGCCGGAACGCGCGCAGCAGATCCAGCCCCCGGGCGAGGGCGACGACGAACTTGCGTTCGTCGAGCGTGTCGGCATCGATGGTCGAAAAATTCATGCGGTGATACACTGGGCTCAATTTGCAAAACATTGTTCCGCACAGCGGAACTATAGTCAAGCGAGGAGATGACGAGATGGCTGCCGCAACCTTCCACTGGGACGATCCGCTGCTGCTCGACCAGCAGCTCACCGACGACGAGCGCATGGTGCGCGACGCCGCGCACGCTTACGCGCAAGGCAAGCTCGCGCCGCGCGTGACGGAAGCGTTCCGCCACGAGACCACCGACGCGGCGATCTTCCGCGAAATGGGCGAGATCGGCCTCCTCGGCCCGACGATCCCCGAGCAGTACGGCGGCCCCGGCCTCGACTACGTGAGTTACGGGCTCATCGCGCGCGAAGTCGAGCGCGTCGATTCGGGTTATCGGTCGATGATGTCGGTGCAATCGTCGCTCGTGATGGTGCCGATCTTCGAATTCGGCTCCGACGCGCAGAAGGAAAAGTACCTGCCGAAGCTCGCGACGGGCGAATGGATCGGCTGCTTCGGGCTGACCGAGCCGAACCACGGCTCCGACCCCGGCAGCATGGTCACGCGCGCGAGGAAGGTGCCGGGCGGGTACTCGCTGTCCGGCTCGAAGATGTGGATCACGAATTCGCCGATCGCCGATGTGTTCGTCGTCTGGGCGAAGCTCGACGAAGACGGCCGCGACGAGATTCGCGGCTTCATTCTCGAAAAGGGCTGCAAAGGGCTGTCGGCGCCGGCGATCCACGGCAAGGTGGGGCTGCGCGCGTCGATCACGGGTGAAATCGTGCTCGACGAAGCGTTCGTCCCCGAAGAGAACATCCTGCCGCACGTGAAGGGGCTGCGCGGCCCGTTCACGTGCCTGAACTCGGCGCGCTACGGCATCGCGTGGGGGGCGCTCGGCGCGGCCGAATCGTGCTGGCACATCGCGCGCCAATATGTGCTCGATCGCAAGCAGTTCGGCCGCCCGCTCGCCGCGAACCAGTTGATCCAGAAGAAGCTCGCCGACATGCAGACCGAGATCACGCTCGGCCTGCAAGGCGTGCTGCGGCTCGGCCGGATGAAGGACGAAGGCACCGCCGCCGTCGAGATCACGTCGATCATGAAGCGCAATTCGTGCGGCAAGGCGCTCGACATCGCCCGCCTCGCCCGCGACATGCTGGGCGGCAATGGCATCTCGGACGAATTCGGCGTCGCGCGCCACCTCGTGAACCTCGAGGTGGTGAACACGTACGAAGGTACGCACGACATCCACGCGCTGATTCTCGGCCGCGCGCAGACGGGGATTCAGGCGTTCTTCTGAATGTTGCGCACGTCGCGCGGATGCGGCCCGCGCGTTCGCTGCGCGCTTTGCTTCGCGCCGATCTCGAGCCCGCCTGCGCCCACGCAGCCGCGCGGACGACGGGCAGCCGACCTGCGACAAATCCGCGCGTGAACGTGCCGGCGTCGCGCACGCGATGTGCCCGCCTCGAACGCAAAAAGCCCCGGCGCGCCGCCGGGGCTTTTTGCGTTCATGACCGCCACGCCGCGCCGACGCGCGGCGCGCAGGCCGCTCATTTGTTCGGCTGCGGCGTCAGGCGCAGGTACGGACGCACGGCCTTGAAGCCCTTCGGAAAGCGCTGCTTCAGCTCGTCCGGATCCTGCAGCGACGGCACGATCACGACGTCGTCGCCGTCCTTCCAGTTGCCGGGCGTCGCGACCTTGTAGTGATCGGTCAGTTGCAGCGAATCGATGACGCGCAGCACTTCGTCGAAGTTGCGGCCGGTGCTCGCCGGGTAGGTGATGATGAGGCGCACCTTCTTGTTCGGATCGATCACGAACAGCGAACGCACGGTCAGCGTCTCGTTCGCGTTCGGATGGATCATGTCGTAGAGTTCCGAGACCTTGCGATCGCCGTCGGCGATGATCGGAAAGCCGACGCTCGTCGCCTGGGTCTCGTTGATGTCGTCGATCCAGCCCTTGTGCGACTCGACGCTGTCGACCGACAGCGCGATCACCTTCACGTTGCGCTTCTCGAATTCTCCCTTGAGCTTCGCGGTCAAGCCGAGCTCCGTCGTGCAGACGGGCGTGTAGTCGGCCGGATGCGAGAACAGGACGCCCCAACTATTGCCGAGCCATTCGTGAAATTTGATGCGGCCGAGGCTCGAATCCTGCTCGAAATCCGGCGCGATGTCGCCAAGACGTAGACTCATGTTACAGCTCCTTGAACTTGCATGGGTTGGGTGCCCGGACGCATCGCGCATCCGGACAAGTTTTTAGCTTAAGCGATCCTGCGGCCGGCGCGAACGATTATTCCGTCAGATATTCATGCCTTTTTATCATTCTTGCCGGGTGCGATTTGACAATCCTGGAAACTTTTTCGTTCCGCATCGGCTCTCTATTGTCACGGCAAGTCGTTTACCATGCTGTTCAAGCGCGATCTTGCGCCACCTGCGCGCCGTGCCCGCGCGCCCGCGCGCAGGCACGGGTTTCGCTACGATATCCGTAGCACAACCCGCTTCGGCAAGAAGGGAGTCGCAATGTCTGAAGTCAACAAGGAGAAACTGATGTCGGATATCAAAACTGTTCTCGCGGACGCGGAAGATCTGCTGAAGCAGGCCGCGAGCAGCACGGGCGACCGTGCGACCGAGCTGCGCGAGAAGGCGCTCGCACGCCTGAAACAGGCGAAGGAGAAGGCGACCGATGTCCAGATGGTCGTGGTCGAAAAAGGCAAGAAGGCGGCGCGCGCCACCGACGACTACGTGCACGAGCATCCGTGGACGTCGATCGGCATCGCGGCCGGCGTCGGCGTATTGATCGGCCTGCTGATCAACCGCAAGTAACGCGGCACGCCCCCGCGAGAGACAGCCCCCGGCTCGCCGCCGCGTGACGGCCGGGGCCCTGCGCTCCGGCCCGCCGCGCCCAGTTGCGACGCCGGCCGTTCTCCGCGCGCAAGCGCCTCTTTCATGACGACAGAAACCTCATCGCACCAGTCCGGGCACGGACCGCTGCGCCGCCTGCTCGGCTCGGTGCTCGCGCTCCTGCAGACCCGGCTCGAACTCGTCGGCATCGAACTCGCCGAGGAGAAGGAACGCCTGATGGGCGTACTCTTTGTCGGGCTCGCCGCGATGATGCTCGCGACGATGGCGCTCATCAGCCTGACGGTGCTCATTGCGATCGCGTTCTGGGATACGTACCGCTGGCAATCGCTCGCCGTCGTCACCGCGCTCTACGCGCTCGGCGCACTCGCCTGCTGGCTGAAGGCGCGCTCGGGACTGCGCGACGCGCCCAGCGTGTTCGAGGCGACGCTGAACGAACTCGAAAAGGACCGCGAGCTGTTCCGCGGCAAGCCGTGAACGCGCGGCTGCACTCCTTCCCTTCCCGCCCATCTCACGCCGACGCGCCATGAGTTACTCCGCTCCGGAACAACGATTCCACACCGCTTCGCAGAGGCGGCACATGAGCGCGGCCCAGTACCGCGCGCTGCGCAAGGAACTGCTGATCCTGCGCTCGGATGTCGAGCGCCTGGAACTCGCGCAGGCCGGCGCCGAGCTGCGCCAATCCATCACCCATTTCAAATGGCTGAAGCTCCTCGTGCCCGGGGTGTCGGGTGGGTCGCTCGGCAAATCGGCGAGGAACGTGAACGCGACGCTCGGCATGCTCGTCAGCCAATATCCGCTATTGAGCTCGCTGGCGTCGGTCGTGCTCGCCAAGCCCGTGCGCGCACTGCTGCGCGCAAGCGCGCGCCCCGCGCTCAAATGGGGCGCTGTCGGCTTCGCGCTCTGGGAGGGCTACCAGATCTGGAAACAGGCGAAGCACGACGACGCATCCGACGCCGGGGCGCGGCAACGCACGCGCCCGTAGCGACACGCCCAGGACGCCCATGGCGCCCGTCGACCGGGCCGGCGCGCCGACCGCGCCGGCCGGCTGCCGGCGCCGGGGAGATCGACACGCCCGGCGCTGCGCAGCTAGCCTGTTCGCCAGCAGGCATCGCCCTCCGCCGCACCGCCATCGAGCGCGACGCCTCCGGCCACGCGATTCTCGCGCGTGCCGTCCGCATGCAGCACGTAGACGCCGCATCTGTCGTCCCGCATTGCACCATCGGCGGCGGGACGCGCCTCCAGTGCGTATCCGCCGCGCGCGTCGTCGAACATGATCCGCAGCACATAGACGAGCTTGCCGGATTCGGGCGCCCTGTTCACCCCTTCCGGCAACGCGGTGGGCGGCGCGTCGCCGAACGCGTCCACGTATTGCGCGGCGCGATAGAGCGCGGCAACCGCGGTCAATCGGTTCACCCGTTCGACATAACTGCGATACGACGGCACGGCAAACGCCGCGAGCACCGCCACGATCGCGATCGCGACGACCACCTCGATTAAGGTGAAGCCTCTCGAGGGCGAATTGCGCCCCGTACATGGCATCGCTCATGCCTCCCGTTGCCTATGCCGGCCGTCCCACGACCCGACGCCACCGGCGCTCGACGCGCCCGCCGTCGAGCGCAACCTGCAATTGCAGCCACTCGGCCGTATCGTTCGATGCGCCCACGCCGCGCGCGGTTACGAGGAAGGCGCGCACGTGGGGGCGCGCCGGCAGCCTCCATGCTTCGATCAAGCAACTCGGCGCCTGCGCCGCGCCCGGCCATCCGGCGTACGGCCTGAACGCACCGATGCCGTCGAACGCGCCCGGTTCGCGCCAGCCGCCCGGCTCGCGCGTCGACGTCGTACCGTCGCCCGCCGACGGGTGTGGCGCCGCTCCGCTCTCCAGCGCGATCACGCATGCTTCGAGCGCGGCATCCGCCGCACGAAATGCAATGGATCGGCTCGCGACGCTCGTCATACGCCGGACCTCCGTCTTCGCGATCTCGAACCAAGCGAACGACATCACGATGAGCGAAGCCGTTACGGCAAGTACGCCCGGCAGCGCGACGCCCCGCGAACCGCGCATCCGCGGCTCGCGCCGTCGCGGCGCGTCGCACGGCGTCGGGCGCGCCCGGAACATCGGCAGTCGCTCCACATCCACCCCGACCATGACGCGCATCATGTGCCGGCTCGGTTACGGACCGCCACATAGCGCCGCCACGCTAGTCTCGCGCGGGTGTCGGGTGCGCTCGCCACTCGCCCTTCGCAGTCGACATACCGCGCCGGGCGCCCCGTGCGCCTGCCTCGCACTTGCACGCAGACGGAAACGGCCGCCACATTGGCCCAGTCGTCGACAGACAAGGCCGACGCGTCGGCCCATCGTGCAGCACCATATAGTCGATAGCGCAAACTCAAGCGTTCGACGCCTTCGACAAGCGGCTGCGCGATGCCGGGTCTGCCGCTGCCTTCGCAGTACAGTTCCGGTTCGCCCGTCGACGCGCTGACGCGCGCGTAAAAGCGGTTGACGATCAGCGGCTGCGTATCGGCCGCGCCGACGCCCTGGCCGAGGCAGTCCGTCGGCTGCCCGCTCGCCGTCGGCCATGTGGAGACGCCGTCTCCGACATAGCGGACGACGAGGCCGTCGGAGCGGCTCGCGAGCGGATCGCATGCGGTCTGACCGTCCGCGCCGACCGGACGTCCCGCCGCACAGCCGAACAGCCCCGGCACCGCGCGGGCATCGTATGCATCGAGCGGCACGAAGCCCGCCATCTGGATCTGCTGCGAGATCAGCGCGAGCGCCGCCTGCGCCGCGTCGCGCAAGCGCGCGGCATCCACCGCCGCTGAATAAGCAGCCCGCTGCACGCGATAGAGCGACATGGCGGCAAGCAAAATCAGCAAGCCGAGCGCCATCGCGATCATCACCTCGACCAGCGTATGCGCGCGCCAACGGGTCGTGCGCATCATCGGCGCTGCGTCGATGCATACGCGAGCGTCACGCACGACTTGGCGGCATCGCGCGCAGCAGCGGCATCGCCGTCGCAACGCAAAGGGCTTGCAGCCAATCCCGCGGACCGTTCCCATTCGACCCGTACGTTCGAAATATCCGCACCCGCGTTCGTCGCGACGAGCTTGCCGTGGCGCAATCCGGACATCGACGCGTCCCAGTCGACGCCCGACGGCCCACCGGCTCGCGCCATCTCCGCCCACGAATCGGCGACGAGCACCGCCGGCTCGCATGCCGCGGTGTCGCGCTCGCTGCGTATCGCCGCGAGCAACGCCGCCACCACACCGAGCGACGCAACCGCGAGCAGCGCGCACGCGATCGCCGCCTCGAGCAACGTGCTCCCACGCATCGAGCGGCAACATGTCATGTCGACGCTCCGCAACCGCCCTCGGCGAATCGCACGCGACCACCCGCCGCGATGCGCAGGCAGCGGCGCCAGCGTTCCCCGCGCCATGCGCCCGATGCGTCTGCCGGCGCAAACTCGAAACTTCGGAAGCCGCCGATCACCTGGCCCGCGGGCGGCGTGAACACGACATCGACAGTCGTGCCCGTCACGGCCACTCGGGCATCGGGCGCAATACGCCGCAACAGGCGCGTACCGCGTTCGCCATCCGCGGCGGCGACGGCCCAGCCGCACGACCAATCGGCCGCCCCGCCACCGCATGGCCGCCCCGCCGCAATGCATTTCGCGGTCGCATCGCTGCGGCACAGCACCACGCGCGCGCCGAGCCTGACCGCTTCGCCGCGCGCATAGGCGAGCAATGCGCCGAACACGCGCGCCCGCGCGTCCACTCGATCGCGCATTCGAGCGCCGGCGAGCGTCGGCGCGGTCAGCATCGCGGCAAGCGCCACGAGCATCAGCGCAGCCATCACTTCGACGAGCACGAAGCCCGCCGTTGCCCACCTGTCACGCTCCGCTCGCATCGCGCTCTCCTTGAATCCGATGCGCCGACTCTACGCGTGCAGGCAAGCGCCGACCATCCGCCGAATGGCCGAGTCGCGCGCCGCGACCGGGCACACGACAATCGCCCAGGCGAGCACGCACACCGCGTGTTACGCGGGAGAAACGAATGGAACGGAAAACGAAACGGGAAACGGAATGCGCAAGCTCAACGCTTGCGAGGCGTCTTCGCGGGCGCCGCGCGGCGGAATTCCTCGATCACGTCCTCGAACTCGGAGACGTCTTCGAACCGCCGGTAGACAGAGGCGAAGCGCACGTAGGCGATCGTGTCGAGCTGGCGCAACTCGTTCATCACGAGTTCGCCGAGCTTTTCGCTGCGGACTTCGCGCTCGCCGGAGGCGAGCAGTTGATATTCGATGCGGGCGACCGCCGCGTCGATCGCATCGGCTGCAACCGGGCGCTTGCGCAGCGCCAGTTGCATGCTCGCGACAATCTTGCGGCGGTCGAATTCGGTGCGACTGCCGTCTTTCTTCACGACGGCCGGCAACGCCAGCTCGACCCGCTCATACGTCGTGAAACGCTTGTCGCAGGCCGAGCAGCGCCGACGCCGGCGGATCGCGGCGCCGTCTTCCGACACGCGCGAATCCACCACCTGAGTATCGTCGTGCCGGCAGAACGGGCAGCGCATGGCCGATCAGCGATAGACCGGGAAACGCTTCGTCAGCTCGGCGACCTGCGCACGCACGCGCTCGATCGTCGCCGCGTCTTCGGGATGCTCGAGCACGTCGGCGATCAGGTTGCCGACGAGCTCCGCTTCCTGCGGGCCGAAGCCGCGCGTCGTCATCGCCGGCGAGCCCAGGCGCACGCCGCTCGTCACGAAGGGCTTCTCCGGATCGTTCGGGATCGCGTTCTTGTTGACCGTGATGTGCGCATTGCCGAGCGCCGCTTCCGCCGCCTTGCCCGTGATGTTCTTCGCGCGCAGGTCGACCAGCATCACATGGCTCTCGGTGCGGCCCGACACGATGCGCAGGCCGCGCTTGACGAGCGTTTGCGCCAGCACGCGGGCGTTCTCGACCACCTTCTGCTGGTATTCCTTGAATTCCGGCGACAGCGCTTCCTTGAACGCGACGGCCTTCGCGGCGATCACGTGCATCAGCGGTCCGCCCTGGATGCCCGGGAAGATCGCCGAGTTGATCTGCTTCTCGTACTCGGCCTTCATCAGGATCACGCCGCCGCGCGGGCCGCGCAGGCTCTTGTGCGTCGTCGTCGTGACGAAATCCGCGTGCGGCACCGGGTTCGGATAGACACCCGCCGCGATCAGGCCCGCGTAGTGCGCCATGTCGACCATCAGGTACGCGCCCACTGCCTTGGCGATCTTCGCGAGGCGCTCGAAATCGATCTTCAGCGCGAACGCCGACGCGCCCGCGACGATCAGCTTCGGCTTGTGCTCGTGCGCGAGCTGCTCGGCCGCTTCGTAATCGATGTCTTCAGCCTCGTTCAGCCCGTAGCTCACGACGTTGAACCACTTGCCCGACATGTTCACCGGCGAGCCGTGCGTGAGGTGGCCGCCGTGCGCGAGGCTCATGCCCATGATCGTGTCGCCCGGCTTGAGCATCGCGAAGAACACGCCCTGGTTCGCCTGCGAGCCCGAGTTCGGCTGCACGTTCGCCGCTTCGGCGCCGAACAGCGCCTTCACGCGATCGATCGCGAGCTGCTCGACGATGTCCACGTATTCGCAGCCGCCGTAATAGCGCTTGCCCGGATAGCCTTCCGCGTACTTGTTCGTCAGTTGCGAGCCTTGCGCCGCCATCACGGCCGGGCTCGTGTAATTCTCCGACGCGATCAGCTCGATGTGCTCTTCCTGACGGACGTTTTCCTGCTGAATCGCTTGCCAGATCTCGGGATCGACGTTCGCAATGGTGCTTTGGGCTCTGTCAAACATACGGTTTCCGTTAAGTGTGTACAGGTTGACCGAAGTGGCCGGATACGTCGCGCAGCCGGCAGCGCAACCGGCTCGACGTGGCGGAGGGATTCCGAGGAACGCGAGGCGGGACAGCCACCGGCAAAGCACGCAACGCGGCGCACAACGGCTGCCCAGGCGAACGGCAAAAACGACGCCCTGCGCTTCACGGTGGGATGCTCCACCTTGACCCCGAAAGGTCGTATCGCCAGTCACGCAGGGACTATTGAGCGCGTTAGTTTATTGGATGCGCCATGAATAGGCAACCGCACCCGCCGTCCCGAACCATATTAGGGGACAAATCCATGAGGCGCGTCGAACGGGGGTTGCCGAACATGCCCGCCAGCGCGCGCCGCCGCGCCTTGCCGCACCGCCGCGATGCCAGTAGGCTAACGAGTTCTCCCCAGCAAGCATCGTTTTAGGAGCAGCAGCAATGATCGTGTTCGTCACCGGTGCGTCGGCAGGTTTCGGCGCCGCCATCGCCCGTGCTTTCGTCCAGGGCGGCCACCGCGTCGTCGCCGCCGCCCGCCGCAAGGAGCGCCTCGACGCGCTCGCCGCCGAGCTCGGCAGCGCGCTGTTGCCGATCGAGCTCGACGTGCGCGACCGTGCAGCCGTCGAAGCCGTGGCTGCCGCGCTGCCCACGGAGTTCGCCGCCATCGACGTCCTCGTCAACAACGCGGGCCTCGCGCTCGGCGTCGAGCCCGCGCACCGGGCGAGCCTCGACGAGTGGCAGACGATGATCGACACCAACTGCACGGGCCTCGTCACGGTCACGCGCGCGCTGCTGCCCGGCATGGTCGAGCGCGGCCGCGGCCACATCTTCAACCTCGGCTCGGTCGCGGGCAGCTACCCGTACCCGGGCGGCAACGTCTATGGCGCGACCAAGGCGTTCGTGCGCCAGTTCAGCCTGAACCTGCGCGCCGACCTGATCGGCACGCCGCTGCGCGTCACCGACATCGAGCCGGGCCTCTGCGGCGGCACCGAATTCTCGAACGTGCGCTACCGCGGCGATGACGAGAAGGCGGCGAACGTCTACGCGAACGTCCAGCCGCTCACCGCCGAAGACATCGCCGACACGATCTACTGGATCGCCACCCGCCCCGCGCACGTGAACATCAACACGATCGAGATGATGCCCGTCGCGCAGGCGCCCGCCGGCCTCGCCGTCCATCGCGGCTAAGCGCGCCGCCGGGGCGCGCACGCGGCCCGGCGGCCGGCCGGCAAAGGCAACATTCCGTTACGAATCCGGGGAATCGGGGTCGCCCGATCCGGTAGAATGCGCGCCATGATCGAACCCAGCCGACAGCCCGACGCGGCACCCGATTTCGCGTGGCCGGTCCGCGTGTATTACGAAGACACCGACGCCGGCGGCGTCGTCTATTACGCGAATTACCTGAAATTCTTCGAGCGCGCGCGCACCGAATGGCTGCGCGCATGCGGGATCGACCAGAGCCGGATCGCCGACGAAACAGGCGCGATTTTCATCGTTCGCCATGCGGCGCTCGACTATCGCGCGCCGGCGCGGCTCGACGACGCGCTGCAAATCGTCTGCAGAATCGCACGCATCGGCCGCGCGAGCGTCGAATTCGAACAACAGGCGTGGCGGGGAAACACGCTGCTCGTCGCCGCCGACATCCGGATCGGCTGCGTCGATCGCTCGGCATTCAAGCCGACCGCGATCCCGCCCCCCGTCTTCGCCGCACTCGAGCGCGGACCGGCCGCAAGCGACAGGGCAAGCCGTGTCAACGGTGCCTGCGTGAGTGCCGTTTAGACAAAGCCGATGAACTCGACCCCATGATCCGCCACTAAGCAAGGTTCGGCGGAAAGTTTCCGGCGATGCGCCGCGCAAGCGGCGCGCAGCCGAACGCTCCGCCCGGGCGCCGCCGGAGCGCGCCGGCCGGATGCATCCTGGCCAGGCCTCCCCGAAGGGACGTTACACAAACCTCTATGAACACTTCTCAAGACCTGTCGATCATTTCCCTCGTCCTCAACGCGAGCGTGCTCGCCCAGGCGGTGATGGGGCTTCTCCTCGTCCTGTCGCTGATGTCGTGGACGTTCATCTTCCGCAAATGGTTCGCGATCCGTCGCGCCCGCGCGCAGACCGAACGCTTCGAGCGCGACTTCTGGTCGGGCGGCGATCTGCAGGCGCTGTACCAGAGCGCCGCGAACAATCGCCACACGATCGGCGCGCTCGAGCGGATCTTCGAATCGGGGATGCGCGAATTCCTGAAGGCGAAGGAAAAGCGCCTGAGCGATCCGGCGCTGCTCCTCGATGGCGCGCGTCGCGCAATGCGCGCATCATTTCAGCGGGAGATGGACGTTCTCGAATCGAATCTGTCGTTCCTCGCATCCGTCGGCTCGGTGAGCCCGTATATCGGTCTGTTCGGCACGGTCTGGGGGATCATGAACTCGTTCCGCGGCCTCGCGAACGTTCAGCAGGCGACGCTCGCGAACGTCGCGCCGGGCATCGCCGAGGCGCTCGTCGCGACCGCGATCGGCCTGTTCGCCGCGATTCCGGCCGTCGTCGCGTACAACCGCTACGCACACGACATCGACCGTCTCGCGATCCGCTTCGAGACGTTCATCGAAGAGTTCTCGAACATCCTGCAGCGCCAGGCGCAATAAGGAGCACGCGATGGCCGGCACCCCCATTCGTTCCAGCATGCGCGGCGGCCGCTCGCGCCGCTCGATGGCCGACATCAACGTCGTCCCCTACATCGACGTGATGCTCGTGCTGCTCGTCATCTTCATGGTGACGGCGCCCCTCGTCGCGCCGTCGATCGTCAATCTGCCGACCGTCGGCAACGCCGCGCCGCAAAAGCAGACGCCGCCCGTCGTCGTCAACATCCAGGCCGACGGCAAGATCAGCGTCCGCTACAAGGGCGATTCGGGCGCGTCACAGGAAGACACGATGACGAAGGCCGAGCTCGACGGCTTCATCGCCGCGCGCCAGGCCGACCACCCGGATCAGCCCGTCGTGATCGCAGCCGACAAGACGGTTCAATATGACGCGGTGATGACCGTGATGTCCGATCTGAAGGCGCGCGGCGTGAAGCGCGTCGGCCTGCTCGTCAAATCGCAATGAAGCCTCGCCAGTCGCGCACCGCCGCCTACCCGCCCCGGCCGCCGCGCGAGCGCGGCACAGGCCGGGCGTTCCTGCTCGCCGCGCTGATGCACGTGCTGCTCGCGCTTTTCCTGTACCACGGCGTGCACTGGCAGAACAGCACGCCGGCCGGCGCGGAGGCCGAGCTGTGGACGTCGGTGCCCGACACGTCGACGCCGCAACCGGCGCCGACGCCGCCCGTGAAAGTCGCGCCTCCCCCGCCGCCCGTGAAGAACGAGGAAGCGGATATCGCCCTGCAGCAGAAGCGGCGCGAGCAGCAGGCCGCGGCCGCCCGCGAGGCGCAGCTCGAGGAGCAGCGCCGGCAGCAGCAATTGAAGGCGCAGCAACTCGCCGCGCAGCAGGCCGCTCAGCTCGCCGCGCAAAAGGCCGCCGAGCGCGAGAAGCAAAAGCAGGCGGAAAAGCTCAAGCAGCAGCAACTCGCGGAACAGCAGCAACGCAAACTCGAACAGCAGAAGCTCGAGCAACAAAAGCTCGAACAACAGAAGAAGCAGGAACAGCTCGCCGCGCAAAAGAAGGCGGACGCCGAAAAGGCCGAGAAAGCCGAAAAGGCGGCGAAGGCCGCGGCGGCCGCCAAGGCGAACGCCGCCGCGAAGGCGAAGCTCGACAAGGAGCGTCAGGCGCGCCTCGCGCAGTTGCAAGGCATCGCGGGCGGCGGCTCGGGCGGCGGCGAAGGCCTCGCGAAGAGCGGCACGGGCACGGGCTCGGGCGGCAACGCCGCGTCCCCGGGCTATGCGGACAAGGTCCGCCGGCGCGTGAAGCCGAACATCGTGTGGGCGGGCGAGCGCGACAGCCTCGTGACCGTCGTCGCGATCCGCTGCACGCCGTCGGGCGACGTGCTCAGCACGTCGATCCGCCGGTCCAGCGGAAATTCGGGGTGGGATCAGGCGGTCATCAGCGCGATCCAGGCGTCGGTGCCCCTGCCGCCCGATACCAACGGCCGCACTCCGTCCGAGATTACGATTACCTTCAAGGCGGCGGAGTGAGCGCATTTGCGCTTACACTCCCGCCGTCGCACCGGGAACGAATCGGGTATTTTTGAGTCTCTGCGGTTGCGCAGCGTACATACGGGAACAAGAAGCATGAGTTTGATGACGAAGCTAGGTTTCAGGGCACTCGTGGCCTCGTGTCTGATTGCCGCGGGCGGCGCCGCCCACGCGCAGGTGAACGTTCTGATCACGGGCGTCGGCTCCACCCAGTTTCCGATCGCCACCGCGAATTTCGTCAACGAAGCGAGCCTGCCGCAGCAGGTCACGTCGGTCGTGCGCGGCGACCTCGCGCGAAGCGGCAAATTCTCCAACGTCGACGCGGGCAGCACGCCCGTGCCGGAAACCGCATCGGTCGATTTCGGCGCATGGAAGGCGAAAGGCGCGAACGCATTCGTCGCGGGCAGCGTGAACCGCGAGCCGAACGGCCAGTACAAGGTCAACTTCATCCTCTACGACACCGTCAAGCAGCAAAGCCTCGGAGGGCTGTCGCTCACGACGTCGAACGACAACGAGGGGATGCGCAAGACCGGCCACAAGATCGCCGACTACATCTACCAAAAGCTGCTCGGCGTGCGCGGCGTCTTCAACACGCGCCTGTCGTACGTGCAGCGCACGGGCAACGTCTACAAGCTGCTGATCTCCGATTCGGACGGCCAGAACGCGATCCCCGCGCTCACGAGCAAGGAGCCGATCATCTCGCCCGCATGGTCGCCGAGCGGCACGAAGGTTGCGTACGTATCGTTCGAGTTGAGAAAGCCCGTCGTGTACATCCACGATCTGCCGACCGGGCGCCGCTACGTGATCTCGAACCAGAAAGGCAACAACAGCGCGCCCGCGTGGTCGCCGGATGGCCAGACGCTTGCCGTCGCGCTGTCGCTCACGGGCAATACGCAGATTTACTCCGTCAGCTCGACGGGCACCGGGCTGCGCCGCTTGACGCGCAGCAGCTCGATCGACACCGAGCCGTTCTACTCGCCTGACGGCAAGTGGATCTATTTCACGAGCGACCGCGGCGGCGCGCCGCAAATCTACCGGATGCCCGCCGAAGGCGAGAGCGCCGGCGCCGCTCAGCGCGTGACGTTTACCGGCAGCTACAATACGAGTCCGCGCGTCAGCCCGGACGGCAAGCTGCTCGCGTACATCTCACGCACGGGCGGGGGCTTCAAGCTGTACGTTCAGGATCTGCAATCGGGTGCGGCGAACGCCGTCACCAACACGACGCGCGACGAATCGCCGAGCTTCGCGGCGAATGGTCAGTACATTCTGTACGCTAGACAATCGGGGGGCCGCAGCGTGCTGGCTGCCGTTCCGTCCGACGGCAGCGCGCCGCCGCAGATCTTGTCCGTTCAGGGCGGCGCGATCCGCGAGCCGTCCTGGGGGCCCTTCATGCAATGACCACAAGGAGAGTAACCATGATGTCGAAGAAACTTCGTCTGGCGTTCGCGATGCTGATGATCGGCGCGCTCGCGGCATGCAAGTCGGGCGTGAAGCTCGACGAGCACGCGAACCAGGGCGACGCGGTCAGCACGCAACCGAATCCCGAAAACGTCGCGCAGGTGACCGTCGATCCGCTGAACGATCCGAACAGCCCGCTCGCGAAGCGCAGCGTGTACTTCGATTTCGACAGCTACTCGGTGCAGGACCAATACCAGGCGCTGCTGCAGCAACACGCGCAATACCTGAAGAGCCATCCGCAACGCCACATCCTGATCCAGGGCAACACCGACGAGCGCGGCACGAGCGAGTACAACCTCGCGCTCGGCCAAAAGCGTGCGGAAGCCGTGCGCCGCGCGCTGTCGCTGCTCGGCGTCGGGGATGCGCAGATGGAAGCCGTGAGTCTCGGCAAGGAAAAGCCGGTTGCGCTCGGCCACGACGAAGCGTCGTGGGCGCAGAACCGCCGTGCGGACCTCGTCTATCAACAGTAAATAACGGAAGAATCGCTGTATGACGCACCGTTTCCCCTGGCTGCGCACGGCCGCCGCGCTGTGCGTGGCCGGTGCGGCCCTCCTGGCCGCGCCGGCGCACGCGGGCCTCTTCGATGACGACGAAGCCCGCCGTGCGGTGCTCGATCTGCGCAGCAAGTCCGACAGCCAGGCGAGCCAGCTCGCCGCGGCGCAACGCACGATCCTCGATCAGACCAACCGCCTCGACCAGTTGAACCAGCAGGTCGCGACGCTGCGCGGCGAGAACGAGGACCTGACGAACCGCCTGACGACGCTCGAGCGCCAACAGAAGGA
This sequence comes from Burkholderia mallei ATCC 23344, assembly GCF_000011705.1. Taxonomy (NCBI): domain Bacteria; kingdom Pseudomonadati; phylum Pseudomonadota; class Betaproteobacteria; order Burkholderiales; family Burkholderiaceae; genus Burkholderia; species Burkholderia mallei. Next base: position 2,178,459 of record NC_006348.1, read on the forward strand.
GTACTACACCGATCTCGATACGCGCCTGAAGAAATTCGAGCCGCAGAAGACGACGGTGGACGGCGTCGAAGGCACGGTGCAGCCGGGTGAAACGGACGCGTTCAACGCGGCGTCGCAACAGTTCCGCAACGGCAACTTCAAGGGCGCCGCGGCTTCGTTCCGCGCGTTCATCGCCAAATACCCGCAAAGCCCCTATCAGCCGACCGCGCAATACTGGCTCGGCAACGCGCAGTACGCGCTGCGCGACTACAAGGGCTCGACGGCGACGTGGCAAGGCCTCGTGAAGAACTATCCGCAGCACCCGCGTGCGGCGGACGCGCTGATCGCGATCGGCACCAATCAACTCGAGCAAGGCCAGAAGGCGGCCGCGAAGAAGACGTTCGAGCAGGTCGTGTCGCAGTTCCCGGGCTCGAATGCGGCGGAAACCGCGCAGAGCAAGCTGGACGCGATCAAGTGACGGCGCGCGGCGCGGCCGATCGGTGGCTTGACACCCCCGCCGTTTGGCCGATATAATTTTGCCTCTTTTGGGTCGTTAGCTCAGCTGGTAGAGCAGCGGACTTTTAATCCGTTGGTCACTGGTTCGAATCCAGTACGGCCTACCAAAGACATGAAGGGGTTGCGTGTAAGCGCAACCCCTTTTTTCACTTCCGGATTCAATCCGATATTAGACGATAGACGATGTCTAATAGGGCGCGGGGTGTTGGCCTCGTTCGTCGATTCACGGCGAGCCCCCATCCAGGCGCGGGGCAGCAAGGCGCTCAAGCGCGCCCCGTTCCTCTCCGCCTTTGCTGCTCTACGAGACCCAGTTTCACGCGCCTGCTACTCGCGCAAGATCAGGCAAGGCGAGCGCCACGACCAAGCGCTCATCGCGCTGGCACTGCAACGCTGCGACGACCTCGCCATGCTGCGCGACGGCACCTTGCCCCCCCAAGTCGGCACCCCATGCTGGACGGAAGACATAGGGGCACGCCCGTCGCTCACATCGCTGACCTGCCCCCTACAAACAGGGCCAGCCGGAGTCTAGTAAAGTTCGTTTTCGGAGAAGAAGACGAACATGAAGAAGCGCTTTACGGAACAGCAAATCATCGGGTTTCTGAAGGAAGCCGAGGCCGGTATGCCGGTCAAGGAACTGTGCAGGAAGCATGGGTTCAGTGACGCGTCGTTCTACACCTGGCGCGCGAAGTTCGGCGGCATGGAAGTCTCGGAAGCCCGCCGGCTCAAGGGCCTCGAGGTGGAGAATGCCCGACTGAAGAAACTGCTGGCCGAAGCAATGCTCGATATGGAAGCGTTGAAGGTTGTCGTCAAGGGAAAGCCCTGAGCCCGCAAGCCAAACGCGAAGCAGTGTTGGCGATTCGGGAGAAGGTCAACATCTCCGAGCGCCGCGCCTGCCGGCTTGTCGGGCTTTCTCGCAGCGTGCTGCATTACGACGCGAAGCCGGACCACGAGAATGAGGTGCTCGCGGCGCGTCTGGTGAAGTTGGCGCACGAACGTCGTCGATTCGGCTACCGCCGACTGCACGCCCTGGTGGAACGCGAAGGCACGCACGCCAATCACAAGCGCATCTATCGCCTGTACCGTGAGGCAGGGCTGGCTGTGCGGCGCCGTCGCAAGCGCCACGGCGTCATGATTGAGCGCGAGCAACTGGCATTGCCGGGCGCACCCAACGAGGTATGGTCAATCGATTTCGTGATGGATGCGCTTTCCAACGGCCGGCGCGTGAAGTGCCTGACCGTCGTCGACGATTTCACGAAAGAGGCTGTCGACATCGTCGTCGACCATGGCATCTCAGGTTTGTATGTCGCTCGGGCATTGGACCGTGCAGCTCGCTTCCGTGGCTATCCCAAGGCGGTGCGAACAGACCAGGGACCCGAATTTACGAGCCGCGCGCTTGACCAGTGGGCGTATGCGAACGGCGTCACGCTGAAGTTGATTCAGGCGGGCAAGCCCACGCAGAATGCGTACATCGAATCGTTCAACGGCAAGTTCCGCGACGAATGCCTTAACGAGCACTGGTTCACGACGCTCGCGCACGCTCGGGCAGTCATCGCGGCATGGCGTCAGGGCTACAACGAGCAAAGGCCGCACAGCGCACTGAACTACCTTGCGCCGTCAGAGTTTGCGGCGAAACATCGGGCAACCGCGGACGCTCCTGCCGCTTTCCAGGAGTTGGTTTAAAGGGACTTTGCTAGAAGCCCATTGGCCCTATCGAAGGGGGCAGGTCACAATCAGTCGCTGTTATGCGTCTATGTGCTGCGCGACGAGCTCAAACGGCTCTGGTTCTACCGCAAGCCGGCCTGCGCGGAAAAGGCTTGGGGGCAATGGTTCGAACAGGCTCAGCAAAGCGGGATCGCCGCCTTGCAAAAGTTCGCCCAGCGCTTGCAGGGTTACTGGCACGGAATCGTGGCCCGCTGCCGCCATCCGCTCAATACCAGCGTCGTCGAAGGCATCAACAACACGATCAAGGTCATCAAGCGCCGCGCTTACGGGTACCGCGACGAGCAATACTTCTTCCTCAAGATCCGCGCCGCGTTCCCCGGGATTCCGCGATGAACCAAAAAAAAGCGCGACCGGAGAGTCGCGCTGACAAAGGTTTGGAGATCTTTTCCGTCAACGAAAAAGTCTGCTTTGGTAAGCAGAAACCGCAGTATAACGAGTTGACACCCTTTCATTAGTCATACTCCCCACAAACCTCTATTGCCGAAGCGTCAATAATCACGTTCTTACGCACGCGGTTCGTGCCTCCCCTTCCCCAGATTGTCGCTGTCACGCAACGCTGCGGCGGGTTCGGAAACGGAAAAATATTCTGCCGCCCCGCCCCGGAGCCTTGTCCCACAAGGGTTTCCACCGCACCCCCAATTATTTCCATAACGCAAATACATTATTTCTTAAACTGTATTCCTCGACTTTCGACAACGCTCTTTTACACTGCGGATAGCTTGTGATGACGGGCGTCGGTACACGCCCGAGCCATGCCCCGGCTCCGTTTCTCGCAGCAGCGGCCGGGAACATCGAAGAACAGGTCAGATATCGTCATCCACCCTGTTTAGGACGGAGATAAACCCAATGAAAAAGACCCTCATCGTTGCCGCTCTTTCCGGCGTTTTCGCAACGGCCGCTCACGCGCAAAGCAGCGTGACGCTGTACGGCCTGATCGACGCCGGCATCACCTACACGAACAACCAAGGCGGCCACAGCGCATGGTCGCAATCCACCGGCTCGGTCAACGGCAGCCGCTGGGGCCTGCGCGGCGCCGAGGATCTCGGCGGCGGCCTGAAGGCGATTTTCGTGTTGGAAAACGGCTTCGGCATCAATAACGGCACGCTGAAGCAGAACGGCCGCGAGTTCGGCCGTCAGGCGTTCGTCGGCCTGTCGCACGAGCAATACGGCGCGCTGACGCTCGGCCGTCAATACGACAGCGTCGTCGACTACCTCGGGCCGCTGTCGCTGACGGGCACGCAATTCGGCGGCACGCAGTTCGCCCACCCGTTCGACAACGACAACCTGAACAATTCGTTCCGGATCAACAACGCGGTCAAGTACACGAGCGTGAACTGGGCCGGCCTGAAATTCGGCGCGTTGTACGGCTTCTCGAACAACAATCAGTTCGCGAACAACCGCGCCTATAGCGCGGGCGTATCGTACAGCTACGCCGGCTTCAACATCGGCGCCGGCTACCTGCAGTTGAACAACAACTTCGGCCCGACGGTCTCCAACGCATCCGGCGCGGTCGCGCTCGACAACACGTTCGTCGGCAAGCGCCAGCGCGTGTTCGGCGGCGGCCTGAACTACACGTTCGGCCCGGCAACGGCCGGCTTCGTGTTCACGCAATCGCGCGTCAACCGCGCGACGGCAATCGGCGCGGGCGCATCGGGCGTGTCGAGCGGCATTGCGCTCGACGGCACGTTCATGCGCTTCAACAACTACGAAGTGAACGCGCGCTACGCGATCACGCCGGCATGGACGGTGGCCGGTTCGTACACGTACACCGCCGGCTTCATCGAGAACCACCACCCGGGCTGGAACCAATTCAACCTGCAAACGGCCTACGCGCTGTCCAAGCGCACGGACGTGTACCTGCAAGGCGTGTATCAGAAGGTCAACAACGACGGCACGGGCCTCGGCGCGTACATCAACGGTATCGGCGGCATGTCGTCGACGGAAAAACAGATCGCCGTCACGGCCGGCCTGCGTCACCGCTTCTAATCGGCCCCTTCGCGCCGATCGAAAGCGCCCCGCTCGGGGCGCTTTTTTTAGGTTCATCGCAGAAAACCGTGGAGCCTTGGAGAACGATTGCGTAACCTGACGCCTGATTTTATGGATGTCAGGAGGCGGAATTGCTCGATCGCAAGGCACTTCAGGCACTGGGTTGCTGGACAGGCTATCGGCTGGAGCGGGTGGAGTGGCCGCAGGGCGATAGCCGCACGCTGTCGCTCTACCTGAAGCCGGTCAGTCAGATCATGTACTGCGAGCAATGCGGTGCGCGTTGCCAGCAGATTCATGAAACGACCGTACGGCGGGTACGTGATCTGCCGTTGTTCGAGTACCGGGTGGTGCTGCACGTGCCTCGACGCCGAGTCTGGTGCGAACGCTGCGGCGCAGCGCGGCTGGAGAAGCTGGACTGGCTGGGCCGCTACCAGCGGGTGACGCAGCGGTTTGCCAAGGCCTGCGAGAAGTTGCTGCAGGCCGCCAGCGTACAGGCCGTGGCGGCCTTCTACGATCTGGGCTGGCACACGGTCAAATCGATCGACAAGATGCGCTTGCGCGCGCGCGTGGCCGAACCGGACTGGTCGACGATCCGTTATCTGGCGATGGACGAGTTCGCGCTCCATAAAGGCCATCGCTACGCCACGGTGGTGGTTGATCCGATCGGCCGACAGGTCCTCTGGGTTGGGCCCGGACGGTCACGCGAGACGGCGCGCGCCTTCTTCGAACAACTCCCCGAAGGCGGGGCCGAGCGCATCGAAGCGGTCGCAATCGACATGACCACGGCCTATGAGCTGGAGATCAAGGAACAGTGCCCGCAGGCGGAAATCGTCTTTGACCTGTACCACGTCGTGGCCAAGTACGGTCGCGAGGTGATCGATCGGGTACGGGTGGATCAGGCCAACCAACTGCGACATGACAAGCCGGCCCGCAAGGTTCTGAAGTCCAGTCGCTGGTTGCTGCTGCGCAACCGTCATAACCTGAAGCCAGAACAGGCCGTGCATCTGAAGGAACTGCTGGCGGCCAATCAGTCGCTGTTATGCGTCTATGTGCTGCGCGACGAGCTCAAACGGCTCTGGTTCTACCGCAAGCCGGCCTGCGCGGAAAAGGCTTGGGGGCAATGGTTCGAACAGGCTCAGCAAAGCGGGATCGCCGCCTTGCAAAAGTTCGCCCAGCGCTTGCAGGGTTACTGGCACGGAATCGTGGCCCGCTGCCGCCATCCGCTCAATACCAGCGTCGTCGAAGGCATCAACAACACGATCAAGGTCATCAAGCGCCGCGCTTACGGGTACCGCGACGAGCAATACTTCTTCCTCAAGATCCGCGCCGCGTTCCCCGGGATTCCGCGATGAACCTTTTTTTATGTCCGATCGCATCGGACCGCATTCGTCGGCTCCGAAGGCACGCCCCCGCACCGCCTGCGCCGCCATCGCGACGCACGCGCCACCTCGTTCGTTCGGAACGGCGAATCGCGCGAATCCGCCCCCTTGCGCGCAGCACAAGCGGGATACCCCGCGATACACGCGCCTCGGCGCTCAGCTCAAGCCGCGTCCGGCGGCGGATAACGGACGTCGAGCACGTCGATCGGCTCGGGACCGACCGGCGTGAGCAGCGTGACCGTGTCACCGACCCGCGCCTTGAGCAGCGCACGTGCGACGGGAGAGATCCAGCTCACGTGTCCGCGGTCGAGATCGACCTCGTCGACGCCGACGATCGTCACCGTGTGCTCGTTGCCGTCCTGCGTCGCGTAATCGACGGTCGCGCCGAAGAACACCTGATCGGCGTTCTCCTGGCGGCTCGCGTCGACGACTTCGGCGAGATCGAGACGCTTCGTCAAAAAGCGGATGCGGCGATCGATTTCGCGCAGACGCCGCTTGCCATAGATGTAATCGCCATTCTCCGAGCGATCGCCGTTCGACGCCGCCCATGACACGAGCTTCACCACGTCCGGACGCGCTTCATCGATCAGATGCAGCAGCTCGTCGCGCAGGCGCTTGTGGCCCGCCGGCGTGATGTAGTTCTTTGCGCCGGGCGGAATCGCCGCCTGCGCGAAATCGAGGTCGTCGTCGTCTCCGTCCGACTCCTTCACAAACGCCTTGTTCATGATGCAATTTCAACGGCTAATCGGATGCTGTAAGGTTACACGAACGGCCTCCTCCGATAAATCGTCACGAAAGGCTTCCCTTTTTAAATTTGTTTGCTATAATCTCACTTCTGCGTGCGGCTGTAGCTCAGTTGGATAGAGTACTTGGCTACGAACCAAGGGGTCGTGGGTTCGAATCCTGCCAGCCGCGCCACTTTTTCGAGGGCCTTCTCCGAGAGGGCCCTTTCAGTTCGAAGTTGTACCGCTTTGCGTGCGGCTGTAGCTCAGTTGGATAGAGTACTTGGCTACGAACCAAGGGGTCGTGGGTTCGAATCCTGCCAGCCGCGCCATTTATGAAGGGCCTTCCTCCGGGAAGGCCCTTTGTTTTTGCCCGCCCGAGCGGACGCGGTTATGCCGCCTGCCTCGCCGGCATCGTGCCCGCGATGCGGCTCGTCGCCTTCCCTCCGATTTCATCTTCGCGCCCGAAACAAATGGCGGCCCGAGGGCGTCGTCGCGATTGCCGGCGCGCGCCCGTTCGCCGTCGGGCGCCGCGCGGCGCTAGTAATCCTGCCGCTCGCGATCGATCCGCATTCCGCCATCGTGGCGCGCATGCACGACATCGTCGTTCGAGCGCTCGCGCATGATCCGCATCACGTCCGGATTCGTGCGCACGCGGCGCATCACGTTCGCGAGGTGCACGCGGTCGCTCACCTGAATCACGAAGCGCAGCACCGTCGATTCGTGCGTCAGATCCTCGTCCATCGCGATATGGACGATGTTCGCGTCCGCCGACGTGATATCGGCCGCGACGCGCGCGAAGATGCCCTTCGTGTTCTTCACGAGCGCCTTCACCGCGACGTCGAACAGGCGGCCCGGCTGCGGCGCCCAGGCGACGTCGATCCAGCGGCCAGGATCGCGCCGGTGGATGCGCTGCGCGACGCGGCAGGCGGTCGTGTGGATCGCCATCCCGAGCCCGATGCCGATGTAGCCCATGATGTCGTCGCCCGGAATCGGCCGGCAGCACGCGGACAGTTGCACCGACATCCCTTCCGTGCCGGTGATGACCACCGGCGGCGCATGGTTGGCCGCATGACGCTCCGCGCGCGGCAGATCGTCGTCCGCGTCGCGCCCGCTCATCAGCACCTCGATGCGTTTGGCCATCACGGCGGCCACGCGGCGACCGAGGCCGATGTCCGCGAAGATCTCCTGACGGCTCTTGTTGCCCGTCCACTGCACGAGCTTTTCCCAGACCTCGGGCGTGACGTCGGCCAGCGCGAGCCCATAGCCCTTCAGGCTCTGATCGACGAGCCGCTCGCCCAGTTGCACCGATTCGTTCAGGCGCATCGTCTTCAGATAATGCCGGATCGCCGAACGCGCCTTGCCGGTGCGCACGAAGCCGAGCCATGCGGGATTCGGCTTCGAGTACGGCGCGGTGATCACCTCGACGATATCGCCGCTCTTCAATTCGGTGCGCAACGGCAATAGCTCGTTGTTGATCTTCACGGCGACGCACTGATTGCCGAGATCGCTATGGATCGAATACGCGAAGTCGAGCGCGGTCGCGCCGCGCGGCAGCGCCATGATCTTCGACTTCGGCGTGAACACGTAGACCGCGTCCGGGAACAGGTCGATCTTCACGTGCTCGAGGAATTCGCTTGAATCGCCCGCCTCGCTCTGGATGTCGAGGAGCGACTTGAGCCATTGATGCGCACGCTTTTGCACGTCGTTCAGATCCGCGCCGCCGTTCTTGTACAGCCAGTGCGCGGCAACGCCCGCTTCCGCGATCTCGTGCATCTTGCGCGTGCGCACCTGGAACTCGATCGGCGCGCCGAACGGGCCGACGAGCGTCGTGTGCAGCGACTGATAGCCGTTGACCTTCGGGATCGCGATGTAGTCCTTGAACTTGCCCGGCACGGGCTTGTAAAGCGCATGCAGCACGCCGATGCACGTGTAGCAGTCGAGCGGATGTTCGACGACGATCCGGAAGCCGTACACGTCGAGCACCTGCGAGAACGACAACTGCTTGTCGCGCATCTTCTTGTAGATGCTGTAGATCGTCTTCTCGCGGCCGGTGATTTCCGCGTCGATCTTCGCATCCGCCATCGCGCGCTGCACCGATTCGAGGATCTTGCCGATCACTTCGCGGCGATTGCCGCGCGCGGCCTTCACCGCCTTTTCGAGCGTCGCATAGCGATGCGGATTGAAGTTCGCGAAGCTCATGTCCTGCAGCTCGCGATACGTATTGTTCAGGCCGAGGCGGTGCGCGATCGGCGCATAGATGTCGAGCGTCTCGCGCGCGACGCGGCGGCGCTTCTCCATCGGCACCGCGCCGAGCGTGCGCATGTTGTGCAGGCGATCGGCGAGCTTCACGAGGATCACGCGCACGTCGCGCGCCATCGCGAGCAGCATCTTGCGGAAGTTCTCCGCCTGCGCTTCCTCGCGGCTCCTGAACTCCATCTTGTCGAGTTTCGACAGGCCGTCGACGAGCTCGGCGACCTTCGGGCCGAAGCGCTCGGCGAGCTCGCTCTTCGTCACGCCCTGGTCTTCCATCACGTCGTGCAGCAGCGCCGCCATGATCGCCTGCGCATCGAGCTTCCAGCCGGCGCAGATCTCCGCGACGGCGACGGGATGGGTGATGTAGGGTTCGCCGCTCTGGCGATATTGACCGAGGTGGGCTTCGTCGCTGAAGTGGAACGCCGCCTTGACCTCTTTGATTTCCTCGGCGCCGAGGTAATCGGCAAGCGCGGCCGTCAGTTTCGCGATGGAAACGACGCCGTGCTTGCGGGGCTGCTCCGGTGTCGCGGTCGGCCCGAACAGATGGCGAAACGATTGTTCGAGAACCGCGTCGATATATTGACGCGCGTGCGACGATGCGGTGGCCTCGGCGTGTCCGGCCTCCGAAGAGGCGGACGATGGTGTAGTGCTCATTTTCGCCTCCTGGGTTCGTTCGTCGGTCGCGCGGGGGACTACATGGCTGAAGAAACCGGGCGCGCGTTAAGCGGGCACTTTCTTCAGCATTTCGACGCCGACCTGGCCGGCCGCGATCTCGCGCAGCGCGACGACCGTCGGCTTGTCGCGGCTTTCGATCTTCGGCGTATGGCCTTGCGCGAGCTGCCGCGCGCGGTAGGTGGCGGCGAGCGCCAGTTCGAAGCGGTTCGGAATCTGCTTCAGGCAGTCTTCAACGGTAATGCGAGCCATGTTGGGTCGTTCCTTCTGAATATGTTGCTTATTCTACCTTATGTGTCTCGTTGCCCGCCGTCACTCCGCGTGCGGCAGATGAATGCCGAGCTCGACGAATAGTTCGGCATGCCGCGCATATTGCGACGTGAAGCGCAGGCGCGTCGCCGCGACGATGCACTCGAGCTCGGCGAGCGCGTGCTCGAAGGTCTCGTTGATGACGACGTACTGCGCTTCCGCCGCGTGCGCGATCTCGCTGCCCGCGGCGAGCAGGCGCCGCGTGATCACGTTCGGCTCGTCCTGCCCGCGCTTCTTGAGCCGCTCCTCGAGCGCCGCGAGCGACGGCGGCAGGATGAAGATGCCGACCGCGTTGCGGAACTGCTTCTTCACCTGCTGCGCGCCCTGCCAATCGATTTCGAGCAGCACGTCGTGGCCGATCTTCATCTGCTCTTCGATCCACACGCGCGACGTGCCGTAGTAATTGCCGTGCACCTCGGCGCTTTCGAGAAACTCGTGGCGCGCATGGCGCTCGCGGAAATCCTCGACGGTCGTGAAGTGATAGTGCTGGCCGTCCTGTTCGCCGGGGCGCGGCTTGCGCGTCGTGTACGAAATCGACAGGCGGATCTCCGGGTCCTTCGACAGCAGCGCGTTGACGAGCGTCGACTTGCCCGCGCCCGACGGCGCGACGACCATGAAGAGATTGCCGGGATAGACGCCGGCGTGCAGCGAATGCGCGGCTGCGCCGTCGCGGTTCGAATCGGTCATGTTGCGTTACTCCAGGTTTTGCACTTGCTCGCGCATCTGCTCGATCAGCAGCTTGAGCGCCATCGACGCGTCGGCGAGCTCCTTCGCCGCCGCCTTCGAGCCGAGCGTGTTCGCCTCGCGGTTCAGCTCCTGCATCATGAAGTCGAGACGCTTGCCGACGCGGCCGCCCTTCTCGATCACGTGGCGCGTCTCGTTCAGATGCGCGGTGAGGCGCGACAGCTCTTCCGCGATGTCGATGCGGATGCCGTACATCGTCACTTCCTGACGGATGCGCTCGGCCGCCTCCTCGCGCGACACGAGGGGCGCGCCGCCTTCCGGCGCCGCGACGCCGAGCGCCTCCTGCAGCCGCTCGACGATCTTCTGCTGATGCTTGGCGATCAGCTCCGGCACGAGCGGCGCGATGCGCGCGACGATCGCCTCCATCTCGGCGACGTTCCCGAGCAGCATCGTCGCGAGCTGCGCGCCCTCGCGCGAGCGCACGACGACGAGCTCGGCGACCGCTTCCTTGCCGCACGCGAGCACCGCTTCGCGCAGCGCGTCGGCCGACACGCCGCTCTCGGCGAGCACGCCGGGCCAGCGCAGGATCTCGCCCGCGCGCAGGCGGCCCACGCCCGGAAACGCGTCGAGCACCGCGCGCTCGAGCTCGGCGAGCTGGCCGAGCGCCGCATGGTTCAGCGCGCCGGCGTTCACGCTCTGATCGCCGCGCTGCAGGTTGATGCGCACGTCCACCTTGCCGCGCGACAGCTTGTTCATCAGCATCTCGCGCAGCGCCGGCTCGCACGCGCGCACATCGTCCGGCATCCGGAAATTCAGGTCGAGGAACCGCGAATTCACGGTCCGCAACTCAACCGATACGCTCGTGCCGCCATTGCCGGAGGCCGTCGCGAGATCGCGCGTCGCGCTCGCGTAGCCCGTCATGCTGTAGATCATCGTTCGTCCCGTCGTTTGATGGCCCAGCGGGCCGGAAGGATTCGAGACGCCCGGCGCTTGCGAGGCGCGGGGCGCGAAACATCCATTATCCCATTTTTGCGGGCCGGACCCGCCGGGCCGATGCGCCGCGCGCGCGGTAAAATTCGGGTTTCTCCTCAGCCTATTGTCCCGATGACGAATTCCTCCCTACGCCCGAGCGGGCGCCGCGCCGACCAGTTGCGCGACGTGCGCATCACGCGCCACTACACGAAGCATGCGGAAGGCGCGGTGCTCGTCGAGTTCGGCGACACGAAAGTGATCTGCACGGCGAGCGTCGCCGAGCGCGTGCCCGAATTCCTGCGCGAGCGCGGCCAAGGCTGGCTCACCGCCGAATACGGGATGCTGCCGCGTGCGACGCACACGCGCAGCGACCGCGAAGCGGCGCGCGGCAAGCAAACCGGCCGAACGCAGGAAATTCAGCGCCTGATCGGCCGCGCGCTGCGCGCGGTATTCGATCTGAACGCGCTCGGCCCACGCACGCTGCACCTCGATTGCGACGTGATCCAGGCCGACGGCGGCACGCGCACGGCGAGCATCACGGGCGCGTTCGTCGCCGCGCACGACGCGGTGACGAAACTCGTCGCGGCCGGCAGGATCGCGCGCTCGCCGATCACCGATTACGTCGCGGCGATCTCGGTCGGCGTGTTCGGCGGCACGCCGGTGCTCGACCTCGACTACGACGAAGACTCCGCGTGCGACACCGACATGAACGTCGTGATGACGGGCGCGGGCGGCTTCGTCGAGGTGCAGGGCACCGCGGAAGGCGCGCCGTTCTCGCGCACCGAGATGAACGCGCTTCTCGATCTCGCGCAGGCCGGCATCGGCGAGCTCGTGCGGCTGCAGCGCGCGGCGCTGGAGGCATGACGATGTCGCACGCATCGCCCGACGCCGCGCGCTCGCGCATCGTCCTCGCCTCGAACAATCCCGGCAAGCTGCGCGAGTTCGCCGCGCTCTTCTCGACGGCGGGCATCGACATCGTGCCGCAAGGCGAGCTCGGCGTATCGGAAGCCGACGAACCGCACGCGACCTTCGTCGAGAACGCGCTCGCGAAGGCACGCCATGCGTCGCGCGCGACGGGCCTGCCCGCCGTCGCCGACGATTCCGGCCTGTGCGTGCCCGCGCTGCTCGGCGCGCCGGGCGTCTACTCGGCGCGCTACGCGCAGCGCGCCGGCCGCGAGAAGAGCGATGCGGCGAACAACGCGTATCTCGTCGAGCAGTTGCGCGAGGTCGCGGATCGGCGCGCGTATTACTACTGCGTGCTCGCGCTCGTGCGGCACGCGGACGATCCGGAGCCGCTCATCGCCGAAGGGCGCTGGGCGGGCGAGATCGTCGACGCACCACGCGGCGCGCACGGCTTCGGCTACGATCCGCACTTCTTCGTGCCGGCGCTCGGCGCGACGGCGGCCGAGCTCGATCCGGCCGCGAAAAACGCGGCGAGCCATCGCGCGCTCGCGCTGAAGGCGCTCGTCGCGCGGCTCGGAGAAATTCGATGAGCGACGCGGCAACCAACGGCGCGCGCGTCGTCGCGACATTCGCCGCGCCCGGCCGGATCCGGCTCGCGTCGCTGCCGCCGCTCGCGCTGTACGTGCACTTCCCGTGGTGCGTGCGCAAGTGCCCGTACTGCGACTTCAATTCGCACGAATGGAAGGACGGCGGCGCGCTGCCCGAGCGCGACTATCTGGACGCGCTGCGCGCCGATCTCGAGCACGCGCTGCCGCTCGTCTGGGGACGCCAGGTACACACGGTGTTCATCGGCGGCGGCACGCCGAGCCTGCTGTCGGCGGCGGGGCTCGACCGGCTGCTGTCCGACGTGCGCGCGCTGCTGCCGCTCGACGCGGACGCCGAGATCACGCTCGAGGCGAACCCCGGCACGTTCGAGGCGGCGAAGTTCGCGCAATTCCGCGCGAGCGGCGTCAATCGCCTGTCGATCGGCATCCAGAGCTTCAACGAGGCGCATCTGAAGGCGCTCGGGCGGATTCACGACGCCGCGCAGGCGCGCGCCGCGGTCGAGATCGCCGCGCGCACGTTCGAGAACTTCAATCTCGACCTGATGTTCGCGCTGCCGAACCAGACGCTCGACGAATGCCGCGCGGATCTCGAAACCGCGCTCGCGTTCGCGCCGCCGCATCTGTCGCTTTATCATCTGACGCTCGAGCCGAATACGTATTTCGCGAAGTTTCCGCCCACCGTGCCGGACGACGACGCGTCGGCCGACATGCAGGACTGGCTGCACGAACGCACCGCGCAGGCAGGTTACGCGCGCTACGAGGTGTCCGCTTATGCGAAGCCGCATCGGCGGAGCAAGCACAACCTCAACTACTGGCGCTTCGGCGACTATCTGGGAATCGGCGCGGGCGCGCACACGAAGCTGTCGTTTCCGAACCGGATCCTGCGCCAGGCACGCTACAAGCATCCGGCGACGTTCATCGAACAGGCGAAAGCGGGTACTCCCGTGCAGGAAGAGCGGGAGGTGGGGCCGCGCGATCTGCCGTTCGAGTTCATGCTGAACGCGCTGCGGCTTGTCGACGGCGTGCCCGCATACAGCTTCGAGGCGCGCACCGGCATGTCGCTCGCCGCGATCGGTCCTGCGCTCGCGCAGGCCGAGCAGCGCGGCCTCCTCGTGCACGATCACACGCGCATCGCGCCGACGCCGCTCGGCCAGCGCTTCCTCAACGATCTGCAGGCGCTGTTCCTGCGCGACGCATGACGCCCGATCGACCGCCCCGGGCCGCAGCATGCGCAGCCCGGCGCGCGCCTGCGTGAATCGAACGCGGCGTCGCGACGATCCGCGCGCCGTTTCGGTTACAATGCTCGACCTTGGAAGCGTGGCCGAGTGGTTTAAGGCACTGGTCTTGAAAACCAGCGACGGGCAACCGTCCGTGAGTTCGAATCTCACCGCTTCCGCCATGACACGCTTTCCCCGCCCCTCAAGTAATGCCGCAAAGCCAAGCCGGACAAGGGTTTGCTGGCCATCCAAGCTTTCGTGGACCTCCACGAGAAGTCGTAAAATTCCGGATTGTGCCGGATACTTTTCCGGGTACTTTTCCGGGTACTTTTCCGGGTACTTTGGGGTCCGTAACGCCCCATGCCTGAGAGCCTCCCGCGTCGTCTGCAATGCCGCGCTGCCAAGCCGCGCGAACACGTCTATCGCCTCAACGACGGCGGAGGTCTTGCGTTACAAGTCCATACCGGCATACCGGCAATTCCGGCACGTGAAGCCGGACAGCCGCGAAGGCTGGATACCGATCGGCCCTTATCCGCGCATCACGACGCTGGAGGCCGCAGGATCGGCACGGAACGAGCATCGCACGGCCGGGCAGAGCGGCAATGATCCTGCGATGCCGCGCAAGCGGGAGAAGGCCCCCACCGCAAGATCGACGCAGCCCGCGCGCTGAACTTCAAGCAGTGCGCCACGGCGTTTATCGACGCACGCCGGGCGCAACGAGTAAATCCGATGCACACGCAGCAGTGGACGAACACGCTCGCGACCTATGCCTATCCCATCCTCGGCGCATTGTGCCCGGCCGACATCGACACGGACCTCGTGCGGAAAGTGCTTGAGCCGATCTGGCTAACGAAGAACGAGACCGCGTCGCGCCTGCGCGGTCGAAGTTTTCCGAGATTTTTTAGTGGAACGCCCGAGTCAGTCGTGCCGCTGATTTGATCGCGGGCAGCGCCGCGAAGTCTGTCTCGCCCGCTTCCTAACGTAGGTAGATCCTCTATCCGACGCAAGCACGATTCGCCGATCGCTCCATGCGCTCAAACAAGCAGCCAAGCGGGCGGCTGCGCCGCCAGCCTCCTGTGTCAATGTGGCATCGGAACAGCATCCATTAACTCGTCGTCGGATGCAGTTCGTTGCGTTCATCGATTCAACCGCACTTCGACAGCAGGCGCATCCACCCACACCTTCAAGCGCTTCGGCTGACGATCCGCGCGCTTCAGCAGATTGACCACGGCCGCCGCGAGCGTGGCATCGCCGCGCTCATAAACGCGTTGTGTCCGCCGCCCGTCAGGCGAGCGGCCTGCACTTGGCTCGGATGCGGTTTCTTGCGCATGCGATGAATTTCGCGCTGCGTATGCTCGCGTGCCTGAAGCACCAGCGCGTCACCGGCTTCTGCGTGCCGCAGCGCGCTTCGCGGATCGAATTCGACCGCGTCGCATGCCTTGCAGCGTCAGCCGGACAGTCCGGGGACTGGGGCGCCGAATGTTTCGTGCCGAATCGTAAAGGATTCGTTGTCGAACCGCGTCATGCCATTCCGCCACCCATCGACGCCCGGGTTTCCCGCGCGCATCGGCCGCGCGAACCACGCGGCCCTTCCCTTGCCTTCCGGTCGGGCATCGCCCGGCTCGACGCAACACACCCCGTCGCGGCGTGCCGGCGACGGTATGACCCCGACGCCGCATCCTCCGCAATGGCCCGCCGGCTTGCGTCGAACACGGCCCCGCGCAAAGGCGGGGCCGCCGGGCGGCGAACGAACCGGCGGCCCACATGGCGGCGATGCGGCACTGCCTCGCATCGTCCCTGCCGCCCTCGCGGGCGCACGTCGTCACATAAGCCGTCCCGACTGAAACGACCGCGCGGCTGGCGCCAACCCTCTTCGGGGAAAGGGAGATCGTTTGTCCCGATGCACCGCGATACGCTCGGACCTATCATGAAATCGGCGTTCCGCCGATCTTCAGGGAGGCGATCATGACGACGCGCTCCGAGCTCTTCCGGTTCCGGGCCGCGTGGCGCGGCGCGGCGCTTTGCGCGTGCGCGGCTGTGCTCGCGGCCTGCACGATCACGCTACCGCCGCCGCACGGCGCAGTGGTCGTACCGGGCGTGTCGTCGATGAGCGCGACCGAATATCGTGCGGCCATCGCGCAACGCATCGCCGACAGCAACTCGGATCGCATCCTGCACGGCACGCCGCAAGCGATGCTGCGCTCGCTCGTCGTCGTCGCGTTCACCGTCGATCGCAACGGGCAGCTCGTGAAGTCGGCCGTCTATCGCAGCAACGGCGACGACGAAGCCGAAGGCATCGCGCTCGCGGCGCTGCGCCGCGCCGCGCCGTTGCCGCCGCCGCCCGCGAAGATGCTCGACGGGCGCGGCCAGCTCGAGTTGATGGAAAGCTGGCTCTTCAACGACAACGGGCAATTCCAGTTGCGCACGAAAGCGGCGCCGCAAGCGCAGACGCTCAACTGAACGCAAGCCCACACTCGCGCCCGAACGCGCCCGAACGCACACGAACGCACACGAACGCACACGAACGCGCCTGCACGCCCTTCGCCGCGCCGCCGTGCCGTAGCGTCGTGACGCCGTCGCACGCGGCTCGCGACGGCTCGCGGCCGCGTCGCTATAATTTCCCGCATCCGCATTCGGCCGCAAGGCCCGCTTGCGCGGTGCGCCTACCCGGCGCGCCGCGCAACGCATCGATCACGCGGCCGCGCGATGCGCGGCCGGCTCGCGGGCAAGCGACGGCCCGCAGGGGCGCCGCGTGCGCCTTCGCACCGCCGCGCGCGAACCGCCGGCATGCGTCACGTGCCGCGTCCACCCGACTCTCGATTCGAACAAAGGCGCAACGGCCGTCGAGCGCGCGCGACAAGCGACGCGCGCTCGAGCGGACGCCGTGCCGCCACAACCGGAGCCCCGCATGTCGGACACCCGTCTTTCCGCTTCCGCCGCCGCGCCGCGCGCCGCGAACACGACGAACCACCGTCGCATCGTGTTCGCGAGCTTCATCGGCACGGCGATCGAGTTCTACGATTTCTACGTGTACGCGACAGCCGCCGCGCTCGTGATCGGCCCCGTGTTCTTCCCGCACGGCTCGGCCACCGCGCAGGCGCTGTCCGCGTTCGTCACGTTCGGCATCGCGTTCATCGCGCGGCCGATCGGCTCGTTCCTGTTCGGCCACTTCGGCGACCGGATCGGCCGCAAGTCGACGCTCGTCGCGTCACTGCTCGTGATGGGCGTGTCGACGACCGCGATCGGCTTCGTGCCCGGCTACGACGCGATCGGCGCGCTCGCGCCCGTGCTGCTCTGCGTGCTGCGGTTCGGCCAGGGCATCGGCCTCGGCGGCGAATGGGGCGGCGCCGCGCTCCTCGCCACCGAGCACGCGCCCGCCGGCAAGCGCGGCTGGTTCGGGATGTTTCCGCAGCTCGGCCCGTCGATCGGCTTTCTCGCGTCGAACGGCCTGTTCTTCGCGCTTGCGCTCACGCTGTCCGACGAGCAGTTTCGTTCGTGGGGCTGGCGCATCCCGTTTCTCGTGAGCGCGGCGCTCGTCGCGGTCGGCCTCTACGTACGCCTGAAGATCGCCGAAACGCCCGCGTTCCAGGCCGCGCTCGACCGACACGAGCGCGTGCGCGTACCGCTCGCGGCGCTCGTTGCGCACCACTGGCGGCCGACGCTGCTCGGCGCGCTCGCGATGGTCGTCTGCTATACGCTGTTCTATATCTCGACGGTGTTCTCGCTGTCGTACGGCGTCTCGACGCTGCATTTCTCGCGCCAGAGCTTCCTCGGCCTGCTGTGTTTCGCGGTGCTGTTCATGGCGCTCGCGACGCCGCTCGCCGCCGCGGCCGCCGATCGCTTCGGTCGCAAGCCGGTGCTGATCGCGGGCGCGATCGCCGCGCTGCTGTCCGGCTTCACGATGGCGCCGCTGCTCGGCAGCGGCTCGATGCCGCTCGTCGCGCTGTTCCTGACGATCGAGCTGTTCCTGATGGGCGTGACGTTCGCGCCGATGGGCGCGCTGCTGCCGGAACTGTTCCCGGCCAACGTGCGCTACACGGGCGCGGGGGTCGCGTACAACCTGGGCGGCATCCTGGGCGCGTCGATCGCGCCTTACATCGCGCAGTTGCTTGCCCCGCGCGGCGGACTTGCGTGGGTCGGCGCCTACGTGTCGGCCGCGGCGGCGATCAGCCTCGTCGGCGTGCTGCTGATGCGCGAAACGCGCGATGCGAAGCTGACATAAGCCGCACCGGCGCCCCCGCCGCTCGAGCCAGCGGACGGCGGCTCGCCGGCGCGCGCGGAACGAGCGGCGGCCGGCAACGTTTTCGACACGCACCGCCCTGTCTATACTCGATGCACGGGCGCGTGCCGACAATGCCGCGCGCGCCGCGCTTTCGGCATCAGCCGACAGGGAGCCGCCGCGATGGACCCGATCCGCTTGCAGAACGCCGACCTCGTATTGATCCTCGCGCTGTCGCTCGGCGGCGCGCTGCTGCTCGCGATGCGTTTCGGGCCGAAAAGCTGGCTCGGCATCGCGGTCGAAGCGCTCGTGGCAAACCTCGCGGCCATTGCGGCCGTGATCGCGTTCGAATTATTGATGTCCTGAGCGTGCCGGTGCGGCGGCCGCGGCCATCGCCCGCTCACATCGCGGCGACACGCCGCGGCTGCTCGACGGCGCCCGTCGGATAAACGCGCTCGATCGCGCCGAGCACGTCGTCGACGCCCGGCGTCGCGCCTTCGTCGCCGATCGACAGCGAGTGCGGCGCCCCGCTCACGCCCAGATGCTGGCGCGACGTCGCGCAAAAGATCATGACGGTCGGCTTCTCGAGCGCGTGCGCCATGTGCACGAACCCGGTATCGACACCGATCACGAGCGCGGCGCGATCGATCTTGCGCGCGACATCGGCGAGCGTCAGCCTCGGCAGCACGACGGCGCCCGGCGCGCGCGCGGCGATCCGCTGCGCCTCTTCCCGTTCACGCTCGCTGCCCCACGGCAGCAGCACGCGCAGCCCGCGCGCGCGCATCTCGCGCGCGACCGCGCTCCAGCGATCGGTCGGCCAGCGCTTGTCGTCGTTCGAGGTCGCATGGAAGAACAGCGCGTACGGCACGCCCGGCTCCGCGAGCGCGACGAGCGGCGCCGTATGCGGCTCGCGCGACTCCGGCGGCACGTCGAGCAGGTAATCGGCGCGGCCCTGAGGCTCGTAGCCGAGCGCCTGTCCCGCGCTCACGCGCATGCCGTGCCACGCGTCGCAAGCGGGGCGCGGACCGAAGCGGCCGTTATACGCGAACATCGCGCCGAGCTCGCCGAGATCCTGATTGCGGTAGCCGTAACGCCAGCGCGCACGCGCAAGAAATGAAATGATCGCACTCTTGTAGACCCCGTGAAGATCGATCACCGCATCGTAGCGATGCGCGCGCAGCTCGCTGATCGACGCCGCGATCGCCTTCAGGTCGGCCGGGCTGCGCGCCTTCTTGAAACGGCGCAGCGGCGCGCACAGCACGCGGCTCACGGCGGTGTTCCAGCGCACCACTTCGGCGCACGACTCGTCGACGGCCCAATCCACCTGCACACCGGGGAACGCGCGGTGGAGGTCCGCGACGACGGGCAGCGTCTGCACGACATCGCCCAGCGACGTGACCTTCACAATGAGAATACGTTTCATTTTTATGTGGATGTACCCAACTCGTTAGTTGGGCATTCTAAATAGACAGAACGTCACAAACACCACAAATTGCGAAGAATTTACATTTGTCACAACGTCGATGTCGTGCTAGCCGCGCTCGTCGCGCAACTATAATGTCACCTTTTTGCGCACCGACGCCCATGCAACGCCCCAGCCTGTTCCCGACTCTCACGCGCCGCACGCAGCGCATCTGGCGCCAATATGGCGTGTTCTGGCTCGGCGCGGTCGTGGTGGGCCTGACGGCCGTGATGTACGCACGGCTCATCGACTGGGGCTACGAGGCGTTCCGTTCGCTCGGGCAAGGGCGTCCGTGGCTGCCCTTCCTGCTGACGCCCGCCATCGCCGCGCTGTCCGTGTGGCTCACGCGCCGCTTCTTTCGCGGCGCCGAGGGCAGCGGGATTCCTCAGGTGATCGCGACGCTGCACGCGCAGCCGAGCGCGTTCGGCTCGCGGCTGCTCACGCTGCGCATCCTGTTCGGCAAGGTCCTGATCTCGTTGCTCGGCATCGCCGGCGGCTTCACGATCGGCCGCGAAGGGCCGACCGTGCAGATCGGCGCGTCGCTGATGTTCAACCTGCGCCGCTTCTACCCGCGCTCGAACGCGCTGATCGAACGCCAGCTCGTGCTCGCGGGCGCCGCCGCCGGCCTGTCCGCCGCGTTCAACACGCCGCTCGCCGGCGTCGTGTTCGCGATCGAGGAACTGAGCCGCAGTTTTTCGGCACGCGCGAGCGGCGTGCTGATCACCGCGATCATCATCGCCGGCGTGATCGCGCTCGGCCTGAACGGCAACTACACCTACTTCGGCACGATCGAGATCGGCCAGCATTTTCCGAAGATGCTCGCGGCCGCCGTGCTGCTGACCGCGCTCGTCACGGGCGTCGCGGGCGGTCTGTTCGGCTGGCTGCTGCTGAACACCGGCCGCTGGCTGCCGGCGAGGCTGCTCGCGCTCTACCGCGAGCGGCCGATCGTGTTCGCGGCGGCCTGCGGCCTCGCGATCGCCGCCGTCGGCGTCGCATCCGGCGGCACGACGTTCGGCAGCGGCTATGCGGAGGCGCGCGGGCTCCTCGACGGCCGCGAACAGTTGTCCGTCCTGTATCCGTTCCTGAAAATGATCTCGATGGTCGCGTCGTACCTGCCCGGGATTCCGGGCGGGATCTTCGCGCCTTCGCTATCGATCGGCGCGGGTTTCGGCAATCTGCTGCACTTCGTGTTCAGCGGCATGCACCTGCCGATGCTGATCGCGCTCGCGATGGTCGGCTATCTCGCGGCCGTCACGCAATCGCCGATCACGTCGTTCGTCATCGTGATGGAGATGATCAACGGCCACGCGCTCGTGATCTCGTTGATGGCCACCGCGCTGATCGCAAGCCGCGTCTCGCGCCTGTTCGTGCCGCCGCTCTACGAGACGCTCGCCGAGCGCTATCTGAAGCCGCCGCAACCGAAGCAGGCGGCCACGGCCCCCGCGCATACCGGCATCGCGGCGGTCAAGATGCCCGAGGACGCCGAATCGGCGCCCGCCGATCCGCTCGATACGCTGCGCGACGAAGCCGCGAACGAAGCGAATACGAACGAGCGCGATGCGGGCGACGCCGGCGGGCATACCGGCGCGGGCGCGGCGGCGCACGCCGATGATGCGCCGTGCGGCGCGGCCGATGCCGCCCGCGCGGGCGCGCCGCCCGACGCGAGCCCGGCATCGGCGCCCGGCGCGGCCGGCGCGTCGAACACGCGCGCGAACGACCCGACACCGCCGTCGGGCGACGGCGAGAATCGTGAGCCGCCGCAGCGCCCCGCTCAATAGATGACGACGGGCGCGGGCCGGTAGTACACCGGCCGCGCCGGCACGACGACGCAGCCGGCCAGCGTCAGCGCGACGAGCGCGAGAGCGAACAAGGTCCGTTTCATCGCCCTGCCCCCTCAGGCCCAGTGGCCGCGGACCCAGACCCAGCCCGGGCCGCGCTGCGACCAGTGGCCCGGCGCCCAGTGCATGCCGATGCGCTCGACTTCCCAATGCCCGGCGATCCACACATAGCGATCGTGATCCCAGCGCCAGTGGCCGCGATCCCACACGTACCCGACGCGCGGCTCGGGCACGACCTCGTAGCGCACGGGCGGCGGCGCGCTCGGCGCGACGACGACGACTTCGCGCATCGCCGGCGCGACGACGACGCCGGGCACCGCCTGCTCGACGACGATCTCGTCGGCGCTTGCGGCAAGCGGCGCGGCGAGCGCGCAAACGCCCGCGCCCGCGGCGACGAGCGGCAACACGACACGATGAAGAGAAAAAGACATCACGGCCTCCATGAACGATTGAACACGCGACGAGAGCGTATCCATTCAATGCTCGGGAAGGCGTAACGGCGGACAGGCGCTGCGTTACCGGAGGCCGGAAAGTGCAACGAGAAGTAAGGGCGCGCGCGGCGGCGGCGCGGCCGCGCGCGACGAGACGGAAAACGCGTCAGGCTTGCGGAATCTCGATTTTCACTTCGAGCACTTCCAGATCGTCCTGGCGCTCGAGGCTCACGCGGATGTCATCGTTCGAAATCTTCACATACTTCGAAATGACCGCGACGAGCTCCTTTTGCAACGCGGGCAGATAATCGGCGGGCGGGCGGCCGCCCACGCGCTCGTGCGCGATGATGAGCTGCAGGCGCTCTTTCGCGACGGCGGCGGACTTCTTTTTCTCACCGAGCAGAAACGACAGAATCGACATGACGCGCCTCCGTTACTTGGAGCCGAAGAGGCGCTGCAGCAGGCCCGGCTTCTGATAGTCGGTGAAACGCAGCGGCTTGTCCTCGCCGAGGAAGCGCGCGACGATGTCCTTGTACGCCTCCGCGACGTCGGTGCCGTCGAGGTGAACGGCGGGCAGGCCCTGGTTCGACGCGTGCAGCACCGCCTCGGATTCGGGCACGACGCCGATCAGCTTGATGCGCAGGATCTCGCTGATGTCGTCGAGCGACAGCATCTCGCCCTCGGTCACGCGCTTCGGGTTGTAGCGGGTGATGAGCAGGTGCTCCTTGATCGGCTCCTTGCCTTCCGTCGCGCGCTTGGTCTTCGACGACAGGATGCCGAGGATGCGGTCCGAATCGCGCACCGACGACACTTCCGGGTTCGTCACGATGAGCGCCTCGTCGGCGAAGTACATCGCGTGCAGCGCGCCCGATTCGATGCCGGCGGGCGAATCGCAGACGATGAACTCGAAGTCCATCGCGATCAGATCGTTGATGACCTTTTCGACGCCTTCACGCGTCAACGCATCCTTGTCGCGCGTCTGCGACGCGGGCAGGATGTACAGGTTCTCGCACTTCTTGTCCTTGATGAGCGCCTGATTCAGGTTCGCTTCGCCCTGGATCACGTTGACGAGGTCGTACACGACGCGGCGCTCGCAGCCCATGATGAGATCGAGGTTGCGCAGACCGACGTCGAAATCGATCACGGCCGTCTTGTGACCGCGCAGCGCGAGACCGGACGCGAAGCTCGCGCTCGTCGTCGTCTTGCCCACGCCGCCCTTGCCCGAGGTCACCACGATGATTTTTGCCATTTACCTACCCTGTGTTCGTCAATGAGGACCGACCGACCCGTTTGTCGCGCCACGCGTGTCACGTGAGGCGCAGCGGTTCGATCATCAGTTTTTCCTGTTCCAGCCGGATCTGCACCGATTTGCCGAGCACGTCGGCCGGCAGCGGGTTCTCGGTGGTCCGATAGATACCCGCGATCGAGATCAGCTCCGGCTCGAGACACGTGCAGAAGATGCGCGCGTCGTGATTGCCGTGCACGCCCGCGAGCGCGCGGCCGCGCAACGGCGCGTAGATGTGGATGTTGCCTTCCGCGATGACCTCGGCGCCGTAACTGACCGGGCCGAGCACCACGAGATCTCCCTTCGCGTAAATCTGTTGTCCGGAATGCAGCGGCCTGTCGACGACGAGCGTCGCCGACTGAGCCGCGACAGCGGGCGCGGGCGACTCGGGCGGCGCGCCCGCGTCGGCGAGCGTCGGGCCGGCCTGCTCGAAGAGCGCCGCCTGCCCGGCGGCCGGCGCGGCCGGCTCCGCCTGCTGCACGGGCGCTTCGTCCGCCGCCTTCGACGAAGGCGCGCGCCGGTCGCGCGCCTCGAGAAGCGGCAGCCCGGCGCTCGCCGCCCAGGCGTGCTGCTCCGGTTGCGCGACGACGCCGATCACGCGCATCCGCACGTCGTTGAGCATGCCACGGATGTCGTCGAGCGGGACACGCTCGTGATCCGCGAGCCGGCGCACGTCGATTGCGACGACGTCGTCCGCGAAGAATTCGGGGGTCGCTTCGAAACGCTTGACCAACTCGGCGCGCAACGCATCGAGGTCGGCGGTTTTCACGATGAACAGCAACGTGTCGACCGAACCGCTGCGCAGTTCGAAGAATGGCGATTTTTTAAGCGACATGGACGTTCTGCAAAAAAATTTTGCGTATTTTACAGGCGTCCACGCCCGGGGCCATCATTTTCGGGCGCGCCCGCCGCGCGCGCGGTGCCCCGCCCGCCCGCAACGCCCCGTCCCGGCGCGGCAACGAAGGATCGGGACCGGTTCGCACGCCGCTTACGCGTGCTCGCGCCAGACGAAGAGCGACTTCATCGCACCCGGCACGCGGGTGATCGGCGCGCGCTCGCCGGTGTCGGCAAAGCCCACGTGCTCGTAGAAACGGATCGCGCTGCGATTCTGATCGGCGATCCACGCATAGATCTCGCCGGCGCCGCGCAGATGACGGACCGCATGCGCGACCCACAGCTCGCTCACGAACGCGCGGCGCGCGGGCGTACCGTCGAAATACGCGCCGATCATGCCGGCCGGATGGCCTTCGGTATACAGCACGAACGTGGTCGATTCGTCGGACGCCGCGCGCTGCTGCGCGATCGCGGCCGCTCGCGCGGCGTCGACGGCCAGCTCAGCTTCCGGCGTCTCGCCGCTCGCATAGGGCTCGCGCAGCGAGGCGGCGCGCAGTTCGCGATACACGCCGCCTTGATCCGCGGCAATACGACGAACAGTCAAGGTCGAACTCATGCAGGCACAGCCCCCTTCGGACAGCAAGCCGTTAGCTTCAACCGAAAGCGGGGCATGAGTCAAATCGTAATTTTCGAACGGCTGCGAAATGTCGTCGATAAACACGATATCGAGCGCAATTTCGCGCTTATGCGGCAGCGCAGCAATATACGGCGGTCGGTCGACGGGACGTGCCGCGCGAAAACGGGCGTCAACGTCATGGGTTCGATCAGTCGACGCGTTCGTTCGCCTCGCACGTCGTGCGCGCATGGCTCCGATTGGTCGCGCCGTTCAGTTCTTATGCAGTCCGTTCGATCGGAGCGGGTCGGGAAAACCTGTGCGCGCATCGGCGGCGGTCACCGTCTTGCCCCAGCCCGAACCGCGTCTTTCGACATCGATCGAGCGGTCGAGCGGTCGAACGTGTCCACCCGCGCACCTCGATTCATTCGCTTCGGTCACGGCGCTCCCGCATCTCCCATCGTCCAATACCTTCATCGAGGCGCACTCCGCACCGCCGAAAAAATCTCACGCCGATCCGAGGATCAAATCATCCCAATAATCGATCCCCCCGATCAATATGCCGCCGCCTCGTTGGCGCAGGCATATCTGTCCGACAACGATTACCGAAACCCCCTCCCGATGCGCCGGCGACGCACGACGATCTCCACTCGGCTCTCGCGTCTGCTCGACATGCACGCATGCCGGCGACGAACGTCAACGTTCCGTCGTGTCTTAAACTTCAAAGATTCGAGACGATTTTTCAGATTCCGGCATTGAGTCGAACTATAAACGGCAACGGCATCGGTCCGATTTCGCAACCCCTTTTTCAATTGCCGGCATGCCTACCAAATCTGGGTGTTTAGTCTCGGGTCGATTAATTTATTATTGTTTGCGGTCGATCTGCCATTACCCGCGCATTTCGATTGACCCAATCCTTTAACGAATTTCAGAAAGAGAAATTTCGTTATGGGAATCCGGCTAAAACAGACTGATAGACCGAGGTGAAATCATGGCGATAAGCGTCAAAAACAGCGCATCGAACACGGTTGAAGTGTCGATCAATCACTGGGGAACGGACGGAGACACCAAGCCGTTCAAGATGGCGCCCGAAGCCAGCGATTCCTGGAATCGCACCGACCTACGTGGCTTCGTCATGTATGTGCAGCTGGGCGGGTCGGCGACGCCGTACTATGTGCTGAGCACCAGCAATATCGTGATCTACGACGACAAGGTGACGGATAGCGGGCAAACGCTCCTTCCCGCAAACAAGCGTTTTGGCTGAGCGCGCGACAAGAAACCGGGCACATTGGCCTCTGAGCGGCACCAGGGCGCCGATTGGCGCGGCGCGCGGAACAAGCCGAGCGCATCATCGACGTTGACCGGCTCGCGGCGCTGCAACCACACTGCCCGATCGGAACGGATTGCTGATGCGCCACTCAGCCACGATTCCCATGACGCAATAGAAAAACCCCCGCAAGCCTTTTGGCGTTGCGGGGGTTTCCTGTGTATCTGGCGGAAAGGGTGGGATTCGAACCCACGATACGGTATAACCGTATACCGGATTTCGAGTCCGGCGCATTCGACCTCTCTGCCACCTTTCCTTTTTCGCTCACCGGCAGGTCGTCCCGGCGAAGCGAAGATTATAGAACAACTCTTCACGGACTTCCAAGTTTTTTCTTCAAAAACTTTTCGAAGCCGCTCGGACGCCCGTTCAGGCCGCGCTCGAAGGCGCGTCGATCCGCTCGACGCCGCCCATGTAAGGCCGCAACGCGACGGGCACCGTCACCGAGCCGTCGGCGTTCTGGTAGTTCTCCAGCACCGCGACGAGCGTGCGGCCGACCGCGAGGCCCGAGCCGTTCAGCGTATGCACGAGCTCGGGCTTGCCCTGCGCGTTGCGGAACCGCGCCTGCATGCGGCGCGCCTGGAACGATTCGGTATTCGAGCAGCTCGAGATCTCCCGATACGTGTTCTGCGCGGGCAGCCACACCTCGAGGTCGAACGTCTTCGCCGCCGAGAAACCCATGTCGCCCGTGCATAGCGCGACCACGCGGTACGGCAGTTCGAGCTTCTGCAGGATTGCCTCCGCGTGGCCGACCATCTCGTCGAGCGCCGCGTACGATGCTTCCGGCGCGACGATCTGCACCATCTCGACCTTGTCGAACTGGTGCTGGCGGATCATCCCGCGCGTGTCGCGGCCGTACGAGCCCGCCTCCGAGCGGAAGCACGGCGAATGCGCGGTCAGCTTGATCGGCAGCGCGGACGCTTCGACGATCGAATCGCGCACCGTGTTCGTCAGCGAAATCTCCGAGGTCGAGATCAGGTATTGCGTGACCGTGTTCTCCGCGCCGCCCTTCTCGACGCGGAACATGTCCTCCGCGAACTTCGGCAACTGGCCCGTGCCGTACAGCACGTCCGGATTCACGATGTAAGGCGTGTACGTCTCGCTGTAGCCGTGCTGCTGCGTGTGCGTGTCCAGCATGAACTGCGCGAGCGCGCGGTGCAGGCGCGCGATCGGCCCGCGCAGCACCGTGAAGCGCGCGCCGGAGAGCTTCGCGCCCGTCTCGAAATCGAGGCCGAGCGGCGTGCCCACATCGACGTGGTCCTTCACGTCGAAATCGAACTGGCGCGGCGCGCCCCAGCGGCGCACTTCGACGTTCTCCGTCTCGTCGCGGCCGACGGGCACGCTCTCGTGCGGCACGTTCGGCATTTCCAGCATCAGCTCGGACAGGCGCGCCTGAATCTCGTCGAGCTTCACCGCCGAGGCCTTCATCTCATCGCCGATGCCGCCCACCTCGGCCATCACCGCCGACGTGTCCTCGCCCCGCCCCTTCATCGCGCCGATCTGCTTCGACAGGCTGTTGCGGCGCGCCTGCAGTTCTTCGGTGCGGGTCTGGATCGCCCGGCGTTCCGCTTCGAGCGCGGAGAACGCGGCGACGTCGAGGGGGTAGCCGCGATCGGCGAGGCGTTTCGCGACGCCGTCGAGGTCTTTGCGCAGCAACTGGATGTCGAGCATGGGAGGACAGGAGAATCGTTGTGTAAGGGGAGAATTCTAACGCACCGCGCGCGCGCCACGGCATCGGCCAACCGGCCGATGCCGCAAACCGGGCGTCCGTGGCAGTATCGCGTTGCCGGCCTGCACGCCGCTCGACATGCGCTTCACGGGAGAATCGATGGCCATCGAATTGGACAAGGATGTGCGCGATCGCGCCATCGCGTCACTGCAACGCTATTTCACCGAAAATCTGGAAGAGCCGATCGGCAATCTTCAGGCGGGCGCGCTGCTGCATTTCTTCGTCGAGGAGGTCGGCCCCGCGATCTACAACCTCGCGATCGCCGACGCGCAGTCGAGCCTGCACGCGCGCGTCGCCGAGCTCGACATCGACTGCCATCAGGCGCCGTTCGGCTACTGGAAGAAGACGCCGGTGCGCAAGCGCTGAACCGACGGACGGCGACGGCCGCCACCCGCGTCGGCGCCGCTAGTCGTTCTTGCCCGCGTCGCGGTCGAGCTCGCGCAGCCACGCAAGCTTGTCGGCGATCTTCGTCTCGAGCCCGCGCGGCACCGGCCTGTACCAGCGCGGCTCGCGCATGCCGTCCGGCAAGTACGTCTCGCCCGCCGCATAGGCGTTCGGCTCGTCGTGCGCGTAACGGTACGCGTGGCCGTAGCCGAGCTCCTTCATCAGCTTCGTCGGCGCGTTGCGCAAATGCACCGGCACCTCGCGCGACTTGTCCTGCCGCACGAACGCCATCGCCTCGTTGTACGCGTTGTAGCCGGCGTTGCTCTTCGCCGCGCACGCGAGATAGAGCACCGCCTGCGCGAGCGCGAGCTCGCCCTCCGGCGAGCCGAGCCGTTCGTAGGTCTGCGCCGCATCGTTCGCGATCTGCATCGCGCGCGGATCGGCCAGGCCGATGTCTTCCCACGCCATGCGCACGACGCGCCGCGCGAGGTATTTCGGGTCCGCGCCGCCGTCGAGCATCCGGCACAGCCAGTACAGCGCGCCGTCCGGGCTCGAGCCGCGCACCGACTTGTGCAGCGCGGAGATCTGGTCATAGAAGTTGTCGCCGCCCTTGTCGAAGCGGCGCGCGTTCATCGTCATCGCGCTCTCGACGAACGCCGCGTCGATCGTCGTCACGCCCGCGGACGAAGCCGCCGTCTGCGCCTGCTCGAGCAGGTTCAGGAAGCGCCGCGCGTCGCCGTCCGCGTAGCCGACGAGCGTGTCGACCGCCTTGTCGTCGAACGCGAGCCCGCCGAGCGCCACGTCCTGCGCGCGCTTGAGCAACTGGCGCAGCTCGTCTTCCGCGAGCGACTTCAGCACGTACACCTGCGCGCGCGACAGCAGCGCCGAATTCACCTCGAAGCTCGGGTTCTCGGTCGTCGCGCCGATGAACGTGACGAGCCCCGATTCGACGAACGGCAGCAGCGCGTCCTGCTGCGCCTTGTTGAAGCGATGGATTTCGTCGACGAACAGGATCGTGTGGCGGCCGGTGCGGTTCAGCGTGTCGCGCGCCTGCTCCATCGCCTCGCGGATGTCCTTCACGCCGCCCAGCACCGCCGAGAGCGCGATGAACTCGCAATCGAACGCGAGCGCGGTCAGGCGCGCGAGCGTCGTCTTGCCGACGCCGGGCGGCCCCCAGAGGATCATCGAATGCGGCTTGCCCGATTCGAACGCGAGCCTGAGCGGCTTGCCTTCGCCGAGAAGATGCGTCTGCCCGATCACGTCGGCGAGCGTCTTCGGGCGCAGCGCCTCGGCGAGCGGCCGGCGCGGTTCGACTGCAAACAGGTCGGACATGGACCTTGGCTCCCACGAAAAACGGTGGCGGCGCGCATTCGCCGCCGGACCGGACATTATGACAGCCGCGCCGCCCGATGCCACGCCGCGCCCCGCGCGGCGGCGCGGCGGCGGCGCGGGGCCGCGAAGCGGCGCGCCGAAACGAACGGGCCCGCCATCGCTGGCGGGCCCGTTCGTCGGCCGAGGCAGCCGGCCGCTCAGCCGGTGACGACGTCGGCGCCCTTCGGCACGACGAACTTGAACTGATCGGCCTTAAGCGGCGGATTCGTCTGAATGTTCGTGAACGTGAGCAGCGTCACGTTGCCGAACACGTCGTGCAGCTCCATCGCGGCGAGCATGCCGTTCCGAAAGCCGATGCCGATCCGCTGGAACTGCGTGTCCTGCGCCTTCGGCACCATTTCGAGCCAGTCGATCCCGCCCTTCTCGCCCGCGTCGCGCAGCGTGTAGTTCTTGTCGAGATCGTTGCTGCCGAACAGGATCGCGGCGGGGCTCGCGCCGAGCGCGCCCGCGAGCTTGCGCTCGGTGACCTGGTTCAGATCCTTGTCGTACACGTAGAGCTTGTCGCCGTCGGCCTGCAGTACCTGCTGGTACGGCTTCTGATACGTCCAGATGAACTTGCCCGGCCGCGAGAACACGAAGCTGCCGCTCGAGTTGTCGGTGGGCTTGACGGTCGGCACCGCGCCGCTCGCCGCCTTCGGCGGCGCCTTGACGATCTGCTGGGTGAACTCGCCCTTCGCCGCGTGCACCTTCGCGACGAACGCCTTCAGTTGCTCGGTGCCGCTCGCGAATGCGTGCGATGCGACGAGCGCGCACGCCGCGCCCGCGAGCGCGGCGCGCAGCGCGCGCGCAAACCCGTGCTTCGGCGCGAAGCCGGAGCCGGAGCCGGTATGAACTGCCAACGACTGATGCTGCATGCTGTGGTTTTCTCCGTAGAGGGCCGGCGCGCGTTCGGCAGGCGCGCCGGCGCGGATTCACTCCGCGTCGCGCGCGGGGGTGAGGATTTCGCGGTTCCCGCTCGACGACATCGCCGACACGAGCCCCGACTGCTCCATTTGCTCGAGCAGCCGCGCCGCGCGGTTGTAGCCGATGCGCAGGTGGCGCTGCACGAGCGAGATCGACGCGCGCCGGTTCTTGATGACGATCTCGACCGCCTGGTCGTACAACGGGTCGGACTCGCCGTTCGCTTCGCCCGTTCCCGCGGCCGAGCCTTCGTCGCCGTCGATCGTGCCGCCCTCGAGGAGGCCCTCGATGTAGTTCGGCTCGCCGTGCTCCTTGAGCTTCTCGACGACGCGGTGCACTTCGTCGTCCGACACGAACGCGCCGTGCACGCGCACGGGCAGCCCGCTGCCGGGCGGCAGGTACAGCATATCGCCCTGGCCGAGCAGCGATTCGGCGCCCATCTGGTCGAGAATCGTGCGCGAATCGATCTTCGACGACACCTGGAACGCGATCCGCGTCGGCACGTTGGCCTTGATGAGGCCCGTGATCACGTCGACCGACGGGCGCTGCGTCGCGAGAATCAGGTGGATGCCCGCGGCGCGCGCCTTCTGCGCGATCCGCGCGATCAGCTCCTCCACCTTCTTGCCGACGACCATCATCAGATCGGCCAGCTCGTCGATCACGACGACGATGTTCGGCAGCCGGCCGAGCGGCTCCGGATCGTCCGGCGTCAGGCTGAACGGATTCGGGATCTTCTCTTCGCGCTTCTTCGCGTCCTCGATCTTGTTGTTGTAGCCGGCGAGATTGCGCACGCCGAGCTTGCTCATCAGCTTGTAGCGGCGCTCCATCTCGGCGACGGTCCAGTTCAGCGCGTGGCCTGCCTGGCGCATGTCGGTGACGACCGGGCACAGCAGATGCGGAATGCCTTCGTAGACGCTCATTTCGAGCATCTTCGGATCGATCAGGATGAGGCGCACCTGCTCGGCGCTCGCCTTGTAGAGCAGCGACAGGATCATCGCGTTGATCCCCACCGACTTGCCCGAGCCCGTCGTGCCGGCGACGAGCAAGTGCGGCATCTTCGCGAGATCCGCGCACAC
The DNA here is from genome assembly GCF_000011705.1 of Burkholderia mallei ATCC 23344. NCBI lineage: Bacteria > Pseudomonadati > Pseudomonadota > Betaproteobacteria > Burkholderiales > Burkholderiaceae > Burkholderia > Burkholderia mallei. The sequence continues at coordinate 2,209,868 of NC_006348.1, forward strand.
CGGCTTGCCGCCGATGTCCTTGCCGAGGCCGAGGGTGAGCATCGACGGCGCGTCCGCATAGACCTCGGAGCCGAGGATCTCGGACAGCCGCACCGTCTGGCGGCGCTGGTTCGGCAATTCGAGCGCCATGAAGTTCTTGCCGGGAATCGTCTCGACGACGCGGATCGACACGAGCGACAGCGAGCGCGCGAGATCCTTCGACAGATTGACGATCTGGCTGCCCTTCACGCCCGTCGCCGGCTCGATCTCGTAGCGGGTGACGACGGGGCCCGGATACGCGGCGACGACGCTCACCTCGACGCCGAAATCCTTCAGCTTCTTCTCGATCAGGCGCGAGGTGAATTCGAGCGTGTCCGCGGAGATCGTCTCCTGCGACGTCGGCGCGGGGTCGAGCAGCGCGATCGCGGGCAGCGTCGAATCGCCCGGCAGATCGGTGAACAGCGGCTGCTGGCGCTCCTTCTCGGCGCGCTCGGATTTGGCGGGCGTGACGACGGGCGGCACGATCGTGACGGGCTCGTGCTCCTCGATGCGCACGCGCTCCTCCTCCACCTTGCCCTCGCGCTTGACGGCCGCGGCCTCGCCAAGCTTGCGGTCGCGCTCGGCCTCGCGGCGCAGCTTCGCGAGCGTGAACGCGTTGATGATCGCGTCGCCGACGCGTTCGGCGACCGACAGCCACGAAAAGCGGAAATACAGCGACAGCCCGATCGCGAGCGCGATCAGCAGCGCGAGCGTGCCGCCCGTGAAGCCGAGCGCGTGCGCGACGCCGCGCGCGACCGTCTCGCCGACGACGCCGCCCGGCGCGCGCGGCAACTGCACTTTCAGCGACCACATCCGCAGCGCCTCGATGCCGTCGCTCGCGAGCAGCACGAGCACGAACGCGAAGCCTTCGGCGAGCCAGCCGGCCGGCTTCTCCGGCTCGCCGGGCAGCGCGTCGTGCCGGGTGATGCGACGATAGTTCGCGGCCACGCGCCGGCCGAGCAGCACGATGAGCCAGTACGCGGACAGGCCGAAGAGCAGCAGCATGATGTCGGCCGTCCATGCGCCGACCCGCCCTGCCCAGTTCGCGATGTGGTCGACCTGCGCGGCGTGGGTCCAGCTCGGATCGCGCCGGCTGTAGCTCAGGAGCGCCATCAGCAGGAAGGCGAGCAGCGCGACCTGGAGAATCCAGCGGATCTCGGTCAGTAGGCGCGACATCCGGTGCGGTAGCGCCTGGGCCTGAGCGGTATAAGGTGCTTTTGCCATGAATCCGTCAAAAGGGGCGATGAGGCGGCCGCGTGCGGCAAGAAACCGCCGACAGCCCGCCGATCGTTCGATCCGATCTATTGTAAACGCTGCGCCGCCGCGCCAAGTGTAAATGACGGTAACGCCCGGCCGACTCGGGCCGAAATGTGCGCGCGCCGCCACAGCGGCGCCGCGACGCTATCGCGCCGATTGAAAAGTCCATTCGGCGGCGCGGCGGGCAGCCCTTTATAATGCGGGCTTTGCACCCATCTGCGACGGTATCCCGCTCGCAACGGGCCGCCCGGCAGCAACGTCCGCCCGGCCGGCCGCTTTTTACGGATCCTGCTCATGTCCACGCCCAAACACGCGAAAGTCCTGATTCTCGGTTCCGGCCCCGCCGGCTACACGGCGGCCGTCTACGCGGCCCGCGCGAACCTGTCGCCCCTCCTGATCACGGGCATCGCGCAAGGCGGCCAGCTGATGACGACGACCGACGTCGAGAATTGGCCGGCCGACGCGGACGGCGTGCAGGGCCCCGAGCTGATGCAGCGCTTTCTCGCGCACGCGCAGCGCTTCAACACCGAGATCGTGTTCGACCACATCCACACGGCCAAGCTGCACGAGAAGCCGATCCGCCTGATCGGCGACTCGGGCGAATACACGTGCGACTCGCTGATCATCGCGACGGGCGCGTCCGCGCAATACCTCGGCCTGCAGTCGGAAGAGGCGTTCATGGGCCGCGGCGTGTCGGCGTGCGCGACCTGCGACGGCTTCTTCTATCGCGGCCAGAACGTCGCGGTCGTCGGCGGCGGCAACACGGCCGTCGAGGAAGCGCTCTATCTGACGGGCATCGCGAAGAAGGTCACGGTGATCCACCGCCGCGACAAGTTCCGCGCGGAGCCGATCCTCGTCGATCGCCTGCTCGAGAAGGAAAAGGAAGGCGCGGTCGAGATCAAGTGGGACCATGTGCTCGACGAGGTGACGGGCGACGATTCGGGCGTCTCGGGCGTGCGCATCAAGCACGTGACGACGGGCGCGACCGAGGACGTCGCGGTGCAGGGCCTGTTCATCGCGATCGGCCACAAGCCGAACACCGACATCTTCAAGGGCCAGCTCGAGATGAAGGACGGCTACATCATCACGAACAGCGGCCTGTCGGGCAACGCGACGGGCACGAGCGTGCCGGGCGTGTTCGCGGCGGGCGACGTGCAGGACCACATCTACCGCCAGGCGATCACGAGCGCGGGCACGGGCTGCATGGCGGCGCTCGACGCGCAGCGCTATCTCGAAAGCCTGCACGACCACAAGTAAAGCGGCGCGGCGGCGCGGCGCTACAATGGCGACGCCGCGCGCCGCCTGACGGGTTCGACACACCGCAGCCGCTGCGCGCATCGCGCAGCGGCTTTTTCATGCCCGCCGGCCCGAATCGCCGCACCGCGCGCCCGCCCCCCGAGGGTATCCGATCGTATCGAATCATCATGGCGAAGAACCAGCCTCATCCGAGCGACCCCGCGAAGCGGCAAGCCCCCGCCCGCGCGACCGAACCGGCGCCCGCGAGCCCGCCCGCCGCGCCTGCCGCGCTGCGCGGCCAGGGCCTCGCCGGGCTCGGCTCGCTGCGCGCGGCGCTCACCGGCGCAGCCGAGCGCCGCGCGCGCGAGGCGGCGCAGGCGCAGCAGTCGGCCCGCCAGGCCGCGGCCGACGCCGACCTGTTTCGCCGCGAGATCGGCGCGATCAAGCCGCTCGCCGCGCCGCCGCGCGCCGCGAGCGGCCGCCTCGCGCCCGCGCCCGTGCCGAAGCACACGCGGCAGGACGAGGAAGCGGTGCTCTCCGAGACCTTGTCCGACGAATTCGATCCGGAAACGCTGCTCGATACCGACGAAACGCTGTACTACCACCGCCCCGGCGTGAGCCGCGACGTCGTGCGCAAGCTCAGGAGCGGCGCATGGATCGTTCAGGCACAGCTCGACCTGCACGGCATGCGGCGCGACGAAGCGCGCGAGGCGCTTGCCGAATTCATCCGCGAGTCGGGCAAGAAGGGGCTGCGCTGCCTGCGCGTGATTCACGGCAAGGGGCTCGGCTCGATCGGCAAGGAGCCGGTGCTCAAGGGCAAGGTGCGCGCGTGGCTCGTGCAGAAGGACGAGGTGATCGCATTCTGCCAGGCGCGCGGCCACGACGGCGGCGCGGGCGCCGTGCTCGTGCTGCTGCAGCCGTCGTAGACGCGCAACGGCGACGGGAGGCCGCGTGCACCCGAGGCTCACGCTCGCGATCGCGGTGCTCGAGGCGATCGCGACGCTCGCGTTCGCGATCTCCGGCTTCGTCGAGGCGCGCAAAAACCGGCTCGATTCGGTCGGCACGTTCGTCGTCGCGCTCGCGACCGCGTTCGGCGGCGGCACGATGCGCGACGTCCTGCTCGAGCGCCGGCCGTTCTACTGGGTCGAACATCAGGCGTACGTGATCGCGATCTTCGGCCTGTCGCTCGTCGCGCCGCTCATCCTCCGGATGGCGTCGCGGCTGTCGGCGGAACGGCTGCTGCTCGCCGCCGACGCGATCGGCCTCGGCATCTTCAGCATCTCCGGCACGTCGATCGCGCTCGACGCGCAGATGCCGCGGTTCGTCGCCGCGATGATGGGCGTGACGACGGGCGTGTTCGGCGGAGTGATCCGCGACGTGCTGTGCAACGACATTCCGCTGATCCTGCGCGACTCGCGGCCGTACGCGACCTGCGCGTTCGCCGGGTGCTGGGTCTATCTGCTGCTCGTGTGGCTGCAGTTCGATTCCGTCTACAGCGTGCTCGCGGCGACGGCCTTCATCCTCGTCGCGCGGCTCGTCACCTACCAGCTCGATATCCGGCTGCCGCACTAGCCGCGCGTCGTGCGCCGCGCGCCATGCGTCGCATGAAAAAGGGCGGCCCGCGCATGCGCGGCCGCCCTTGCCCTGTCTCGCTTCCAGTCTTGTCCGGCCCGCCGGATCCCTCCGCCGGGCGCCGGTGACGGCCGGTAGCCGCCGATGACCCTCCGACAAGTCCCTGCGCTCGCCCACGGCCGCCGCATCGGCACGAACGCCGGATGCCCGGCCCGTACGGCCGCGCGCCGACTCACGCGATCCGCGCCTCCGTCGACGGATCGAACAGCACCGCCTTCGATACGTCGAACAACAGCGACAGCTTCTGCTGCGGCTGCGGGTTCGCGGCCGGATGCACGCGGCTCACGATCCGCTTGCCGTTGACCTGGGCGAACACGTGCGTGTCGGGGCCCGTCGGCTCGGTCACGTCGACCGTCACGTCGACGGGCTGCAGGCGCGCGCCCTCGCCGTTGTGCGCGCTACGCGCATCGGTGATCCGCTCCGGCCGCAGGCCGAGGATCACGTCGCGGCCGACGTGGCCGTTCATCCGCTTCGCGTCGAACGGCAGGTTCAGCACGCCGCGCATCGCGCCCGTATCGAGCTCGATGCCCACGCCGCTGCCCTGCTCGACGAGCTTGCCGTTGATGAAGTTCATCGGCGGCGCGCCGATGAAGCCGGCGACGAACAGGTTCGACGGCAAATCGTAGATGTCCTGCGGCGCGCCGAACTGCTGAACGACGCCGTCCTTCATCACCGCGATCCGGTCGCCGAGCGTCATCGCCTCGATCTGGTCGTGCGTCACGTAGACGATCGTCGTGCCGAGGCGCTGATGCAAGAGCTTGATCTCGGCGCGCATCTCGATGCGCAGCTTCGCGTCGAGGTTCGACAGCGGCTCGTCGAACAGGAACAGCGCCGGGTCGCGCGCGAGCGCGCGGCCCATCGCGACGCGCTGCCGCTGGCCGCCCGAGAGCTGGCCCGGCTTGCGCTCGAGCAGGTGCTCGATCTGCAGCATCGCGGCGACGCGATCGACGATCTGCTTCTGCTCGTTCTTCGGCACCTTGCGGATGTTCAGCCCGAACGAGATGTTCTCGCGCACCGTCATCGACGGATAGAGCGCGTACGACTGGAACACCATCGCGATGTCGCGATCCTTCGGCGACAGATCGTTGACGACCTTATCGCCGATCCGGATCTCGCCCTTCGTCACGGTCTCGAGGCCCGCGATCATGTTGAGCAGCGTCGACTTCCCGCAGCCCGAGCCGCCGACGAGAATCAGGAACTGACCGTCCTCGATGTCGATGTCGACGCCCTTCAGGACGGGCACGCCGTTCGGGTAGGTCTTGTACACGTCACGGATGGAAAGGCTTGCCATGCTGTGAATCCTCTGTCTCATTGCGGCGCGCGTGCGCCGCGTCGTGTCTCGTATCGTTGCGCCGCGCGCGGCGCTCGTGTTCGCGTCGTGCGTGCCGACGTCATCCCTTGACCGCGCCCGCCGTCAGCCCGCGCACGAAGTAGCGGCCGGCGATCACGTAGACGAGCAGCGTCGGCAGCGCGGCGATGATCGCGCCCGCCATGTCGACGTTGTACTCCTTCACCCCCGTCGACGTGTTGACGAGGTTGTTCAGCGCGACCGTGATCGGCATCGAATCGACGCCCGAGAACACGATGCCGAACAGGAAGTCGTTCCAGATCTGCGTGAACTGCCAGATCAGGCACACCATGAAGATCGGCAGCGACACCGGCAGCAGGATCTTCGTGAAGATCGTGAAGAAGCCCGCGCCGTCGATGCGCGCGGCCTTCACGAGCTCGGCCGGCACGCTCACGTAGAAGTTGCGGAAGAACATCGTCGTGAACGCGATCCCGTACACGACGTGCACGAGCACGAGGCCGGGAATCGTGTTGGCCATCCCGAAGTAGCCCTGCAGGCGCGCCATCGGCAGCAGGATCACCTGGAACGGGATGAAGCAGCCGACGAGCAGCATCGTGAAGAGCGCGTCCGCGCCGCGAAAGCGCCAGTGCGTGAGCACGTAGCCGTTGAACGCGCCGATCAGCGACGAGATCAGCACGGCCGGAATCACCATCTTGATCGAGTTGAAGAAGAACGGCTTCATCCCCTCGCAACGCACGCCGGTGCACGCCTCGCCCCACGCCTTCGCCCAGGGCGCGACCGTCCAGCTCGACGGCGGCGTCAGCAGGTTGCCGGTGCGCAACTGGTCGAGATCCTTGAACGACGTCGACAGCATCACGTAGATCGGAAACAGGAAGTACAACGCGAACAGGATCAGCGCCGCGTAAATGACTGCCCGACTCAGGGTCATCTTAGGCTGCATTGCGGGTGCTCCTCGATTCCAGGTACATGAGCGGCACGAGCACCGCCACGACGGTGGCGAGCATCATCACCGACGACGCCGCGCCGACGCCGAGCTGCCCGCGGTTGAACGAATACGTGTACATGAACATCGCGGGCAGCGACGAGGACGTGCCCGGCCCGCCCGCCGTCAGCGCGACGACGAGGTCGAAGGTCTTGATCGTGATATGGCAGAGGATCAGCAGCACCGAGAAGAACACCGGGCGCATGCTCGGGATCACGATCTTGCGGTAGATCGTCGGCAGCGTCGCGCCGTCGACCTGCGCGGCCTTGAAAATCTCGCCGTCGACGCCGCGCAGGCCGGCGAGGAACAGCGCCATCACGAAGCCCGTCGATTGCCAGACGGCCGCGATCACGACGCAGAAGATCGCCTTGTCCGGATCGTCGAGCCAGCCGAACGAGAAGTTCGTGAAGCCCCAGTCGTGCATCACCTTCTCGAGGCCGAGGCCCGGGTTCAGGATCCACTGCCACGCGGTGCCCGTGACGATGAACGACAGCGCCATCGGATACAGGAACACCGCGCGCAGCGCGCCTTCGTTGCGGATCTTCTGATCGAGCAGGATCGCGAGGAACAGGCCCAGCACGACGCAGATCCCGATGAACGGGACGCCGAACCAGCCGAGGTTCGCGGCCGAGGTCCACCACACGTCGTTGCCGAACAGGTCGGAATAGCGGCCGAAGCCGTCGAAGTCGTAGTTCGGCAACAGTCGGGAATTCGTCAGCGACAGATAGCCGGTGACGGCGATGAAGCCGTAGATGAAGATCAAGGCGATCGCGACGCTCGGCGCGAGCACCAGTTTCGGAATCCAGCGGTCGGCGAACGCCGACAGCGGCGACGTGCGGTGCGCGGCAGCCGCGCTGGTTCCGTTTCCGCTAAGAGGGGCAGCCACGTGTTTCGACTCCTGGGACGAGATCGCCGCGCGCGGGCACGAAGCCGGCGCGGGCGACGGGTACGGCGCGGGCCGACTCGCGGCCCGTTTGCTGCGGATGCAGCACGAAGCGCCCGGCGCGAAACGATGCGCGCATCCGGGCGCTCGCGCCGTGCGTTACTTCACCTTCGCGGCGCGCGCGAGCGCGGCGAGCGCGCTCTTCGCGTCCTGCTGCGAGTTCATGAACTTCGTCACGACGTCGGAAATCGCGCCCGCGGTCGCGTCGCCCTGCGCCATGCCGTGCGCGAGCGACGGCACGTAGCCGCCCGATTTGATCGCCGTCTGCTCGTCGGCGTAGGACTTCTTCGCGCAATCGTCGAACTTGTCCATCTTCACGCCGAGGCGCACCGGGATCGAACCCTTCAGCAAGCTGAATTGCTCCTGGAACGCGGGCGTCATGATCGTCTTGGCGAGCGCGATCTGGCCGGGCGTGGCCGCCTTCTGGCCCTTCTGCTGGAAGAACACGAACGAATCGACGTTGAACGTGTACGCATTCGCCGTGCCCGGCACCGCCGCGCAGATATAGTCCTTGCCCGGCTTCTTGCCGGCCGCCTCGAACTCGCCCTTCGCCCAGTCGCCCATGAACTGCATGCCGGCGCGGCCGTTGATCACCATCGCCGTGGCCAGATTCCAGTCGCGGCCGTTGCGGCCCGAATCGAAGTAGCCCTGGATCTTGCGGACGGTGTTGAAGACTTCGAGCATCTTGTCCGACGTGAGCGTCTTCTGGTCGAGCTCGACGAGCGCCTTCCTGTAGAAGTCGGCGCCTTGCGAGAGCACGACGTCTTCCCACAGCGTCAGGTCCTGCCACGGCTGGCCGCCCATAGCGACCGGCTGGATGCCCGCCGCCTTCAGCTTGTCGGCCACCTGGAAGAATTCCGGCCACGTCGCGGGCGGCTTCGCGCCAATCTTGTCGAGCGCGGCCTTGTTGATGTAGAGCCAGTTCACGCGGTGCACCGAGAACGGCGCCGCGACGGTGTTGCCCTTGTACTTGATGATCTTGTCGATCTCGGGCGGCAGGTTCTGCTTCCAGTCGCCCGCGGCCGCGTCGATGTTCACGAGCACGCCCTGGTCCGCCCATTCCTGGATCAGCGGCCCCTTGATCTGCGCGGCCGACGGCGCGTCGCCGCTGATGACCTTCGTCTTCAGCGCGGTCATCGCCGCGGCGCCCGCGCCGCCCGCCACCGCGAAATCCTTCCAGACGTAGCCCTGCTTCTGCAGGTCGTCCTTCAGCACGCCGACCGCCTTCGATTCGCCGCCCGACGTCCACCAGTGCAGCACCGTGACATTCTCTGCCGCTTGCGCCGCGGCAGCGCCGAACAACAGGCCTGCGGCGCCGAGCGCGCCCATGATCGCGCGAATTTTCATCAGTTATCTCCTCCAGATTGGATCGATTCGTCAGGCTTTCGACTGCGCGGAGGCGCGAAAGCCGGCTTTGCTACGGAACGACACGGGAAATCGAGCCGCGAACGACGCATCGTCGATGCGTTCGGGCCGATGTCGGCCGCGGGCTCTTAGGAACTGAGTGACTCGAAATTCAACGACCGTCTCCTCTTTGGGCTAACCGGTTCCGCCGCCGCGCGGCTCGAACCCGGGGCAGCGACGCGCGCGAACCTGCGCTTCATCAATGTCCGATAACATTTCCGCGTGCGGCGCATGCGCCGCACGGCCCGTTCGAAGACCGCGCCTCTTCATGCCGTGCGCTTCTTTTCTTCGTTCAGGTGCTACCCCTTGCGGCGGATTGTAGTTAAACTACAATTCAGTGTCAAAAATATTTTTATCGCACTACGGCCCGCGTCGCGGGCATCCCCAAACGGCGGAGACACATGCATACCGATTCGAGCTTCACCTTCGTTCTCTTCGGCGGCACCGGCGATCTGTCGATGCGCAAGATCCTCCCCGCGCTCTTCGAAGCGCATCGCGCGAACATGCTGTCGGAAGCCGGCAGGATCGTCGCCGTGGCCCGCCACGCGGCGGACCGCGAAGGCTACCTGCAGTGGGTCGAGGAGCACGTGAAGCCGCACGCGGCGAAGGCGGCGGGCGGCGCGTTCGACGAAGCGGTCTGGCGGAGCTTTCTCGAGCGCATCGTCTACGTGAAGCTCGACCTCGGCCGCGCGGAAGATTACGCGCTGCTGCGCGACACGGTCGGCGGGCTCTCGGGCATCCGCGTGTTCTACCTGGCGACGGGCCCGTCGCTGTTCGTGCCGATCTGCAAGGCGCTCGCCGCGGTGGGCCTGAACGAAGGCGCGCGCATCGTGCTCGAGAAGCCGCTCGGCTACGACCTGCGCTCGTCGAACGCGATCAACGACGCGGTGGGCGAGATCTTCGCCGAAGACCAGATCTACCGGATCGATCACTACCTCGGCAAGGAGCCGGTGCAGAACCTGCTCGCGCTGCGCTTCGGCAACGCGCTCTTCGAGCCGCTGTGGCGCCGCGAATGGGTGGAGAGCATCCAGATCACGATCGCCGAGGAGCTCGGCGTCGAGGCGCGCGGCGATTTCTACGACAATACCGGCGCGCTGCGCGACATGGTGCAGAACCACCTGCTGCAGCTGCTGTCGATCGTCGCGATGGAGCCGCCGCACTCGATGGATTCCGATTCGGTGCGCGACGAGAAGCTGCGCGTGCTGCGCGCGTTGAAGCCCGTCGATCCGCGCGACATCGGCAAGGTCGCGGTGCGCGGCCAGTACCACGCGGGCGTGATCAAGGGCGCGCAGGTGCCCGCGTACGCGACCGAGCCCGGCGTGAAGGCGGACAGCCAGACCGAGACGTTCGTCGCGCTGAAGGTCGAGATCGAGAACTGGCGCTGGGCCGGCGTGCCGTTCTTCCTGCGCACCGGCAAGCGCCTCGCCGACCGCGTCGCGGAGATCGTCGTCAACTTCCGGCCGGTGCCGCACTCGGCGCTCGGCCCCACCGCGCTGCGCGCGGGCGCGAACCGTCTCGTGATCCGGCTGCAGCCGAACGAATCGATCCGCCTGTACTGCCTCGCGAAGCAGCCGGGCGAAGGGATGAACCTGGCGAGCGTGCACCTCGACCTCGCGTTCGACCAGTTCTTCAAGGAAGGCCAGATGGAGGCGTACCAGCGCCTGCTGCTCGACGTGATCAACGGCCGCCTCGCGCTCTTCGTCCGGCGCGACGAGCAGGAAGCCGCATGGCGCTGGGTCGAGCCGATCCTGAACGAATGGGCGCGCACGACGAAGCCGCCGAAGCCGTACGCGGCCGGCACCTGGGGCCCGGCCGCGGCGAGCGCGATGCTCGCGCAGCACGGCACCTGCTGGCTCGAAGAAGAAAACTGATGCAATGCGGCGCGCGGCTGCCGTGCGCGCGCCGCCCGATGTCCCCACGCAATTCAATCCATTCAATAAAGGCAGTCTGGAGGAGAAGTGATCGAGGTTCACGCTTTCGAAACCCCGCGCGCGCAAACCGAAGCGCTCGCGCAAGCGGTCGGCGAAGCGCTCGCGGCCACGCTCGCGCAACGCGCGCGCGCGACGCTCGCGGTGTCGGGCGGCACGAGCCCGCGGCCGTTCCTGCAAACGCTGTCGGGCGCCGCGCTCGACTGGCCGCGGATCGACGTGACGCTCGTCGACGACCGCTGGGTGCCCGACACCGACGACGCGAGCAACGCGAAGCTCGTGCGCGAGACGCTGCTGCGCAACGCGGCCGCGCACGCGCGCTTCGCGCCGCTCGTCGACCTGCGCGAGTCGCTCGACGCGCAAATCGCCGCGCTCAACCAGAGCCCCGCGCACCCGCTGCCCGACGTCGCCGTGCTCGGCATGGGCGAGGACGGCCATACCGCGTCGATCTTCGCGGACGCGCCCGAATGGGACCACGCGATCGCGACGACCGAGCGCTTCGTCGGCGTCCACCCGGGCGCGGCGCCTCATGCGCGGGTGAGCCTGTCGCTCGGCGCGCTCAAGCGCATCGGGCGCGTGTTCCTGCTGATCGCGGGAAGCCGCAAGCGCGCGGTGCTCGAGGCGGCCGCGGCCGCGCCGCAGAAGAACGCGATTTCGCAACTGGCCAACGACAAGGGGACGAAGCTCGATGTCTACTGGTGCGCAAACTAAGGCCGCCGCGGCGAGCCAGCACGCGGACGGGCCGCGCCTATTGGCCGACGTCGGCGGCACGAACGCGCGCTTCGCGCTCGAGACGGGCCCGGGAGAAATCACGCAGATCCGCGTGTACCCGGGCGCCGAGTATCCGACGCTCACCGACGCGATCCGCAAGTATCTGAAGGACGCGAAGATCGGCCGCGTGAATCACGCGGCGATCGCGATCGCGAACCCCGTCGACGGCGATCAGGTCCGGATGACGAATCACAACTGGAGCTTCTCGATCGAGGCGACGCGCCGCGCGCTCGGCTTCGATACGCTGCTCGTCGTCAACGATTTCACCGCGCTCGCGATGGCGCTGCCCGGCCTGACCGATGCGCAGCGCGTACAGATCGGCGGCGGCACGCGCCGACAGAACAGCGTGATCGGCCTGATGGGGCCGGGCACGGGGCTCGGCGTGTCGGGGCTCATTCCCGCCGACGACCGCTGGATCGCGCTCGGCAGCGAAGGCGGCCACGCGACGTTCGCGCCGATGGACGAGCGCGAGGATCTCGTGCTGCAATACGCGCGCCGCAAGTATCCTCACGTGTCGTTCGAGCGCGTATGCGCGGGCCCGGGCATGGAGATCATCTATCGCGCGCTCGCCGCGCGCGACAAGAAGCGTATCGCCGCGAACGTCGACACGGCCGACATCGTCGAGCGCGCGCACGCGGGCGATGCGCTCGCGCTCGAGGCGGTCGAGTGCTTCTGCGCGATTCTCGGCACGTTCGCCGGCAACCTCGCGGTCACGCTCGGCGCGTTGGGCGGCATCTATATCGGCGGCGGCGTCGTGCCGAAGCTCGGCGAGCTGTTCATGCGCTCGCCGTTTCGCGCGCGCTTCGAGGCGAAGGGCCGCTTCGAGGCGTATCTCGCGAACATCCCGACCTACCTGATCACCGCGGAATACCCGGCGTTTCTCGGCGTATCGGCGATCCTCGCCGAGCAACTGTCGAACCGCACGGGCGGCGCGTCGTCGGCCGTGTTCGAGCGCATCCGCCAGATGCGCGACGCGTTGACGCCCGCCGAGCGGCGCGTCGCCGATCTCGCGCTCAACCATCCGCGCTCGATCATCAACGATCCGATCGTCAACATCGCGCGCAAGGCCGACGTGAGCCAGCCCACCGTGATCCGCTTCTGCCGCTCGCTCGGCTGCCAGGGGCTGTCGGACTTCAAGCTGAAGCTCGCGACGGGCCTCACCGGCACGATCCCGATGAGCCACAGCCAGGTGCATCTGGGCGACACCGCGACCGATTTCGGCGCGAAGGTGCTCGACAACACGGTATCGGCGATCCTTCAGTTGCGCGAGCATCTGAACTTCGAGCACGTCGAGCAGGCGATCGACATCCTGAACAATGCGCGGCGCATCGAGTTCTACGGCCTGGGCAATTCGAACATCGTCGCGCAGGACGCGCACTACAAGTTCTTCCGCTTCGGGATTCCGACGATCGCGTACGGCGACCTGTACATGCAGGCGGCGTCGGCCGCGCTCCTCGGCAAGGGCGACGTGATCGTCGCGGTGTCGAAGTCGGGGCGCGCGCCGGAGCTGTTGCGCGTGCTCGACGTCGCGATGCAGGCGGGCGCGAAGGTGATCGCGATCACGTCGAGCAACACGCCGCTCGCCAAGCGCGCGACGGTCGCGCTCGAGACCGATCACATCGAGATGCGCGAGTCGCAGTTGTCGATGATCTCGCGGATCCTGCATCTCGTGATGATCGACATCCTCGCGGTCGGCGTCGCGATCCGCCGCGCCGCGCCGAACGCGGAGCTCGCGGAGGCGATGGCGCGCGCGAAGGCGCGCGCGGGCGCGAGCGCGGGCGACGAGGCCGCCGACGTGCTCGACTGGCTGAGCCACGGCGCGGCGCCCGCGGCGAAGGACTGACGCACGCGGCGCACGCGCACCGTCGCGCACCGGCGCGCGACGCGACGCGCAGCCATGATGCCGGAGCCTTCGCGCTCCGGCATCTTTCTTCGGATCATCGGGATGCGGCGCAGCGCGACGCCCGCGCGTTCGTCCGCGCGTTCACCCGCTTTCACCGGCTTTCACTCGATTGCAGCCGCTCTCACCCAATTGCCCCCGGTCGCACCCGGTTGCGCTCATAGCAGCGCACGTGCGCAACCCGCGCGAACGATAGAAAAACTTTCCACGCGGCGCTGTAAATCCGTACTTCTTTGGAAACATTTTCCATTTTGGCGAAATTAAGCTTGCCGTCACGCGATACGCATTTGCAGCGTGTCGAACGGCGCGCTCGCCGCGCGCCTGCCGATCATGCGGCAGACGCGGCGAGCGCGGCGGACATGACGAAGCGGCCTCGAAATCGCCCGCTCGGTTTTCCCCCACGGAGATCAAAGATGAAGGCATTCAAACCGATGTTCACGTCAGCACTCGTCGCCGCGCTGCTCGGCGTCGCGGCCGCGTCCGCGCACGCGGCCGACCTGCTCGACAGCGTCAAGCAGGCCGGCGTGCTGAAGATCGCGCTCGAAGGCACCTACCCTCCGTTCGACTACCGCAACGGCGACGGCCAGCTCGAAGGCTTCGACGTCGCGAAGGAAGTCGCCGCCCGGCTCGGCGTGAAGCCGCAATTCGTCACGACCGAGTGGAGCGGAATTCTCGCCGGCCTGCAGGCGGGCAAGTTCGACGTGATCGTCAACCAGGTCGGCATCACGCCCGCGCGCCGGCAGGCGCTCGACTTCAGCCAGCCGTACGTGTACTCGGCCGCGCAGTTGATCCAGCGCGCCGACGACAAGCACGACTACGGCGCGCCGGGCGCGCTGCAGGGCAAGCGCATCGGCGTCACGCTCGGCACCAACTTCGCCGATCTCGCGAAGACGCTGCAGGGCGTCGACGTGAAGACCTATCCGGGCGCGCCGGAGAAACTGCGCGACGTCGCCGCGGGCCGCATCGACGTCAGCATGGACGACCGGCTGATGCTGCCGTACCTGATCAAAAACGCGCACATGCCGCTGCGGCCCGGCGCGACGATCAACGGCGGCGAGACGCAGATGGGCATCCCGTTCCGCAAGGGCAACCCGAAGTTCGCGAAGGCGCTCGACGACGCGCTCGCGTCGATGCGCGCGGACGGCACGCTCAAGAAGATCTCGGTGCACTGGTTCGGCGTCGACACGTCGGTCCCGAGCGCACAGTAACCGGGCGAACCCCGCCGCCCGCTCCCGCGCGCGGCGGCGCGCATGCCGCCGCCGGCGCGCGCCCCAACGATCTGGAGACAAGTTCATGCAAGCGTTCGATCTGGTCGTGCATACCCTCCCCGTCCTCGCGAAAGGCGCGGCCCTCACGATGAAGTTCGCGGTCGCGTCGATGGTGCTCGGATTGATCGTCGGCCTGCTCGTCGCGCTCGTGCGGATCGGCAGCAACCGGCTGCTGTCCGCGATCGCGCAGGGCTACGTGAGCCTGATGCGCGGCACGCCGCTGCTCGTGCAGATGTTCGTCGTCTACTACGGGTTGCCCGACATCGGCATCTCGCTCGACCCGACGGCGGCCGGCATCTTCACGCTCACGCTCAACGCGGGCGCGTACCTGTCCGAGAACATGCGCGGCGCGATCCTCGGCATCGGCCGCGGCCAGTGGGCCGCGTCGCACAGCCTCGGCCTCACGCACGTGCAGACGCTGCGCCACGTGATCTGCCCGCAGGCGCTGCGTCTCGCGGTGCCGAGCCTCGGCAACACGCTGATCAGCCTCATCAAGGACACGTCGCTCGTGTCCGTCATCACCGTCACGGAGCTGCTGCGCTCGACGCAGGAAGTGATCGCGTCGACGTTCCAGCCGCTGCCGCTGTATCTGGCCGCCGCCGCGATCTACTGGGTGCTGAGCACGCTGCTCGCGCGGCTGCAGGGCCGCATCGAAACGCGCTGCGCGCTGCCGTCCGCGCACTGAGCGCGCCCGGCGACCGCCCCCGACAACCCTCACGAAAGCTCCCGACATGATCACGCTCGACAACGTATCGAAGTGGTATGGCTCGCATCAGGTCCTCGCCGATTGCAGCGCGGCGGTCTCGAAAGGCGAGGTGGTCGTCGTCTGCGGGCCGTCCGGCTCCGGCAAGTCGACGCTCGTCAAGACGATCAACGGCCTCGAGCCGTTCCAGAAAGGCAGCATCACCGTCGACGGCGCGCGGCTCGGCGATCCGTCGGTCAAGCTCGCGCAGCTGCGCGCGCGCGTGGGCATGGTGTTCCAGCATTTCGAGTTGTTCCCGCACCTGTCCGTGCTCGAGAACCTGACGCTCGCGCAAACGAAGGTGCTGCGCCGCGAGCGCGACGAAGCGTGCGACGTCGGGCTGCGCCTGCTCGATCGCGTCGGCCTGAAAGCGCATGCGTGCAAGTTTCCGGGGCAGCTCTCGGGCGGCCAGCAGCAGCGCGTCGCGATCGCGCGCGCGCTGTCGATGAACCCCGTCGCGATGCTGTTCGACGAGCCGACCTCCGCGCTCGATCCCGAGATGATCAACGAAGTGCTCGACGTGATGGTCGAGCTTGCGCGCGAAGGCATGACGATGGTCTGCGTCACGCACGAGATGGGCTTCGCGCGCAAGGTCGCGCATCGCGTGCTGTTCATGGATCGCGGCGCGATCGTCGAGGACGCGCCGAGCGACGCGTTCTTCGCCGCGCCGCGCTCCGGGCGCGCGCGCGAATTTCTCGACAAGATCCTGCACTGAGCCACGCCGCGCGCGCCGTTCGCCGCGCGCCGCCACCCGGCAGCCGCCCCGCCCCGATTCCCTCCTCGACATGAACACGACGACGCTCTCGACGAAACTGAACGCCTTCGCCCGCCTGAACCTGATCGACGCGCCGACGCCGCTGCAGTACTTGCCGCGCCTGTCCGCGCACGTCGGCCGCGACATCCACGTGAAGCGCGACGACTGCACGCCGCTCGCGATGGGCGGCAACAAGCTGCGCAAGCTCGAATTCCTCGCCGCGGACGCGCTCGGCCAAAACGCGGACGTGCTGGTGACCGCGGGCGCGATCCAGTCGAATCACGTCCGGCAGACGGCCGCGCTCGTCGCGCAGCTCGGCCTCGGCTGTGTCGCGCTGCTCGAAAACCCGATCGCAGCCGCGCGCGACGATTATCTGCAAAGCGGCAACCGGCTGCTGCTCGATCTGTTCGACGTGCGCGCGCACGTCGTCGACGGGCTCGACGACGTCGACCGGCAACTCGAAGCCGCCGCGCGGCGGCTGCGCGACGAAGGGCGGCGCCCGTACGTGATCCCGATCGGCGGATCGAATCCGCTCGGCGCGCTCGGCTACGTGCGCGCGGGCCTCGAGCTCGCGCAGCAGATCCGCGCGGCCGAGCGCGATTTCGCGGCTGTCGTGCTCGCGTCCGGCAGCGCCGGCACGCACGCGGGCCTCGCGTTCGCGCTCGCGCACGCGTTGCCCGGGCTGCCGGTGATCGGCGTGACGGTATCGCGCACCGACGCGCAGCAGCGCCCGAAGGTGCGGCATCTGCTCGACGGCATGAGCGGGCTGCTCGACGTCGCGTTGCCGGCGGGCGCGCGCATCGATCTGTGGGACGACTACTTCGCGCCGCGCTACGGCGAGCCCAATCGCGCGGGCATCGACGCGCTGCGGCTGCTCGCGCGAACCGAGGGGCTGCTGCTCGATCCGGTGTACACGGGCAAGGCGATGGCGGGTCTCATCGACGGCGTCGCGCGCGGCCGCTTCGACGGAAACGGCCCGGTGCTGTTCGTGCATACGGGCGGCGCGCCCGCGCTGTTCGCGTATCAGGACACGTGCCGCGCGAGCCGATGACGCGCGGCGAACGGCCCGCGCGGCCAGGCGTTCGCGCGCGCCGCATCCGAGCGCGTGGCCGGCGGCGCACCGTGCGCATGCCGCCGGTGACGCAAACCGATCCGTCCGGCGAGACAACCGTGAAAGACAAACTGTTCATTCTTCGTCCGGGCTTCTACGACGGCGCGCAAGGCCCGTTCTACCGCGGCGATTCGGTGGCGGTCGAGGGGCTGCTGAGCTGCTTTGCGCCGTTGCGCGACGCGGTGGACGTCGAGTACATCGACGCGCCGCGCCCCCGCCATGCGCTCGTCGCGCTGATCGGCGAAGCGCACCAGTCCGCGCCGGTGATCGTGCTCGGCGCAGGCCACACGCCGAAGGCCCCGTCGATCGCCGTACGCGAGCACGACGGCACGCGCTTCATCGATTCGCCCGCCGACATCCGCCGCTATCTGTCGTCGCAGTGCGGCGTCGCGCACGCGTCCTGATCGCGCGGGGTCCCGCGCACGCCGAGCCGGAACGCATGCGGAGCGCACGCTCGACGCGGCGCGCGGGCACGGCGCGGGCCATGCGTGGGCGCCGCGCCGCCCGTGGCGCTCAGGCGGCGTCGACGCGGCCCAGCGCGCCCTTCACCGGCCGGCCGTGCCAGCGCAGCACGAGCATGCGCCCGCCGAGGCACAGCAAGCCGGTCGCGCCGATCGTCACGCCCATCGCGAACGGCGCGCCGTTCGCGAGCGCGCCGAGCGCGAGCTGCATCGCGCCGAACACGGCGGCCGCGGCGCCCGCGTTGTGCGGATAGCGCAGCATCAGGTCGGTCGTGCAGTTCGCGGACAGGATGCCGACCACGAAAAAGAGGCTCGCGACGATCGACCACAATCCGCCCAGCCCCGTCAGCGCGAAGAACGCGACCGCGAACGACGCCGCGCCACTCAGCAACGACGCGCCCGCGATGATCTTCAGCGAGCCGACCCGGCCGACGAGGCGCGCGTTCAGGAAGTTGCCGAGCATGATGCCGATGACGTTCAGCCCGAACAGCAGCCCGTAGTGCTGCGGCGACACATGGAAGTAGTCGATGTAGACGAACGGCGTCGCGGTGATGTACGCGAACATCGACGCGAACGCCATTCCGCCGCACAGCATATGGCCCCACGCGACGGGATCGACGAGGATGCGCCCATACGCGGCGAACGAGTTGAGCACGGCCGAGCTCGCGCGCTTCTCGCGCGGCCAGGTCTCGGGCACGCGCAGGTACGCGGCCGTCGCGCAGACCGCGCCGAACAGCGCGAGCACGACGAACACGCCGCGCCAGCCGGAGAAGCGCAGCACCTGCCCGCCGATGAGCGGCGCGAGGAGCGGCCCGATCGCGGTGACGATCGCGACCATCGACAGCACCTTCGCCGCGTCGGCCGGCTCGTGCGCGTCGCGCGCGATCGCGCGCGCGAGCACCGAAGCGGCGCCCGCGCCGAACGCCTGCAGGAAGCGCACGGCGATCAGCATGTCGATCGAGCCGGCGACGAAACAGCCCACGCTCGCGAGCGTGAAGAGCGCGATGCCGCCGAGCAGCACGGGACGGCGGCCGTAGGTATCGGATAGCGGGCCGTAGAGCAGCATGCCGATCGAGAAGCCGGCCATGAAACTCGTGAGCGTGCGCTGCGCGGCGGCCGCGGTCACGCCGAAGCCGCCGGCGATCGCGGGCAGGCTCGGCAGATACATGTCGGTGGCGATCGGCCCGCACGCGGCGAGCGCGCCGAGCAACAGGATCAGCCGGCCGTCGGGCCGGCGTCGTGCGACGTGAGGCATTGGAATTCCACGGAAGCGGCGGCCTCGCGCGGGTGGCGGACGAGACGGCCATGCAAGGAGACGGCGGCCGGTCGGCCCGCCGCGAGGTGTCGATTGTACGCGAGCCTTCGTCCGGCCGCCGCACGCGCCGTCGCACGCACGGGTATATTGCGGGTTCCACACGAAGCGACGGGGGCATCGCGATGCAACGCGACAGGCACACACGCTGGTTGCTGACGAGCGGCGATATCCGCAAGGACGCGCCCTTTTTCGGAACGCTCGGCGTGCTGATAGGCGTCGCGCAGCTCGTCGGCTTCCGCTGCTTCCACAAGGCCGACTGGGGCACGAAGCTCCTGTTCGAGCACATCGTGTTCGACACGCTCATCGTCGCGCTGATCGTCGTCTGGCTCGCCCGGATCCCGACCGAATGGCTGCGCATCGAGCGCAAACGGGAATTTCCGATGCTCGACAAGCTGATCGCCCACGTCGCGCGACGCGCGGCGTCGTTCGCGGTGACCGCCGCCTCGGTCGTCGCCGGCGTGGCGGCAGTGGCCGCGCTGTCGGGCAGCCCTGTCCATGCAGTCAAGTTCGCTTTTTTCTGCGCCTATCTGCTGTCCATCGGGGAAGCCGTGCTCAACCCGCTCATCGCGCCCGGGCAGTCGCGCCTGAACGGCGTCGCGAAGGCCCTCCTGATCGGCATGCCGCTCGGGTTCCAACTGACGGGTTGACGAAACCGGCGGGCCGGCGCCCCGCACCCGCGCGCGGGCTGGCCCGCGCTTCGGTTAAGCTCGCGCTTTCCGTTCAATTCATCCGTTCGAGTTGCCGACATGACCGCCTTCCTGCTGATCTGGAGCCCCAAGAAATGGCCGTGGCCCGAGCTGCCCGAGATGGCCGCGCGCGTGAAGGCGGGCGAAGCGGTCGCCGACGTCTGGGGTTGCGGCTTCTCGCGCAGCATCCTGCCGGGCGACCGCGTGTTCCTGCATCGCGTCGCGCAAGAGCCGAAGGGCGTGTTCGGCTCCGGCTACGTGACGCGCGGGCCGTACGAGGTGCCCGATCCGCAGACGAAGCGCGGCTACCGGCTTTGCATCGACTTCGTCTACGACTGGCTCGTCGACGGGCATAGCGAAGTGGTGATCCCGCGCGACGCGCTGCGCGTGCATCCGTTCTCGGTCCAGACATGGGACGCGCAGACATCCGGCACCTCGATCAAGCCGGTCGCGGAGGGCGCGCTCGAGAAACGCTGGGCGGAGCTCACCGGCAAGCGCAAGCCGCCCAAGCGCGCGTAGTGCGCGCGTGTCGCGCGGGTGCGCGCGCGCCGTGGCGTCCCGTCCCGCGCATTGCGCGGCGAGCCGCGGCGAACGCCGCCACGACGCACCGACTCCCGCCGCCGGCACAGCGAGCCGACGAATCGGCAGGCACCGCCGGCGTGGAAGCGATCGGACGAATCGCCCGCGCCCCGCGCCATTTGCCGCGAGCATGGACGTTGCGCATCGCGCAACCTTCCTCGCCTTCCTCGCCTTCCTCGCCTTCCTCGCCTTCCTCGCCTTCCTCGCCTTCCTCGCCTGCCGACAATGCCGACATCCCGCCCCCGCGCGCCGAACCGCCGCAGCCGCCCCGAAACCCGTCGCGCGCGTCTCCGGTACAATCAGCCGGATCGATACGCGCGACGCGAGCCGCGGCGCTTCGCCGCTCGCGCGCACTCTCTCGCAGGTCCAATTCATGTCGAACAATCAAACTCTCTTCGAACGCGCCCAGCGAACCATCCCGGGCGGCGTCAATTCGCCGGTGCGGGCGTTCCGTTCGGTCGGCGGCACGCCGCGCTTCGTCGCGCGTGCGCAGGGCGCGTACTTCTGGGACGCGGACGGCAAGCGCTACATCGACTACATCGGCTCGTGGGGGCCGATGATCGTCGGCCACGTGCACCCGGACGTGCTCGCGGCCGTGCAGCGCGTGCTCGCCGACGGCTTCTCGTTCGGCGCGCCCACCGAAGCCGAAATCGAGATCGCCGAGGAGATCTGCAAGCTCGTGCCGTCGATCGAGCAGGTGCGGATGGTGTCGAGCGGCACCGAAGCGACGATGAGCGCGCTGCGCCTCGCGCGCGGCTTCACCGGCCGCAGCCGGATCGTCAAGTTCGAGGGCTGCTATCACGGCCATGCGGACAGCCTGCTCGTGAAGGCGGGCTCGGGCCTGCTCACGTTCGGCAATCCGACCTCGGCGGGCGTGCCGGCCGACGTCGCGAAGCACACGACCGTGCTCGAGTACAACAACGTCGCGGCGCTCGAGGAAGCATTCGCCGCGTTCGGCGGCGAGATCGCCGCGGTGATCGTCGAGCCCGTCGCGGGCAACATGAACCTCGTGCGCGGCACGCCGGAGTTCCTGAACGCGCTGCGCGCGCTCACCGCGAAGCACGGCGCCGTGCTGATCTTCGACGAAGTGATGTGCGGCTTTCGCGTCGCGCTCGGCGGCGCGCAGCAGCACTACGGGATCACGCCGGATCTGACCTGCCTCGGCAAGGTGATCGGCGGCGGCATGCCGGCCGCCGCGTTCGGCGGCCGCGGCGACATCATGTCGCACCTCGCGCCGCTCGGCGGCGTCTATCAGGCGGGCACCCTGTCGGGCAACCCGGTCGCGGTCGCGGCGGGCCTCGCGACGCTGCGGCTGATCCAGGCGCCGGGCTTTCACGATGCGCTCGCCGACAAGACCCGGCGGCTCGCCGACGGCCTCGCGGCCGAGGCGCGCGCGGCGGGCGTGCCGTTCTCGGCCGACGCGATCGGCGGGATGTTCGGCCTCTACTTCACCGAGCAGGTGCCCGCGAGCTTCGCCGACGTGACGAAGAGCGACATCGAGCGCTTCAACCGCTTCTTCCATCTGATGCTCGACGCCGGCGTGTACTTCGCGCCCTCCGCGTACGAAGCGGGCTTCGTGTCGAGCGCGCACGACGACGCGACGCTCGACGCGACGCTCGACGCCGCCCGCCGCGCGTTCGCCGCGCTGCGTGCCTGACCGGCCGCACGACTGACAGGACGAACCGATGTTCTCGGAAAGCGACTTCACCCACATGCAGCGCGCGCTCGCGCTCGCCGCGCGCGGGATGTACACGACGGCGCCGAACCCGCGCGTCGGCTGCGTGATCGTCAAGGACGACGTCGTGATCGGCGAGGGCTTCACGCAGCCGGCCGGCCAGGATCACGCGGAAGTGCAGGCGCTGAAGGACGCGCGCGCGCGCGGCAACGATCTGCGCGACGCAACCGTCTACGTGACGCTCGAGCCGTGCAGCCACTTCGGCCGCACGCCGCCGTGCGCGCACACGCTGATCGACGCGCGCGTCGGCAAGGTCGTCGCGGCGATGGAGGACCCGAATCCGCAGGTATCCGGGCGCGGCCTCGCGATGCTGCGCGATGCGGGCATCGACGTGCGCTGCGGCCTGCTCGCGCACGAGGCGCACGAAATGAACATCGGCTTCGTGTCGCGGATGACGCGCGGCCGCCCGTGGGTGCGGATGAAGACGGCCGCGTCGCTCGACGGCCGCACCGCGCTCGCGTCGGGCGAAAGCAAATGGATCACGGGCGACGCCGCGCGCGACGACGGCCACAAGTGGCGCGCACGCGCCTGCGCGATCCTGACGGGCATCGGCACCGTGCGCGAGGACGATCCGCAGCTCAACGTGCGCGGCGTCGACACCCCGCGCCAGCCGCGCCGCGTGCTGATCGACAGCCGCCTGGACATTCCGCTCGCCGCGCGCCTGCTCGAAGGCGGCTCGCTGCTCGTTTTCTGCGGCGCGCTCGACGCGCAGAGCGAGCCGCGCGCGGACGCGCTGCGCGCGCGCGGCGCGGAGATCGTGCCGCTCGCGAACGCGCGCGGCAAGGTCGATCTGCCCGCGATGCTCGCCGCGCTCGGCGAGCGCGGCATCAACGAACTGCACGTCGAGGCGGGCCACAAGCTGAACGGCTCGCTGCTGCGCGAGCGCTGCGTCGACGAGTTGCTCGTCTATCTCGCGCCGAGCCTGCTCGGCGCGGACGCCGCGGCGATGTTCGACCTCGCCGCGCCGGCGTCGCTCGTCGACCGCACGCGGCTCGCGTTCCACAGCGTCGAGCGCGTCGGCGACGACCTGCGCATTCTCGCGCGCTTCGCGAACGCTCACGCGAGCGCGAGCGCCTCCCCTACTCGTTCATAACGGAATCCGACACGATGTTTACCGGAATCGTCGCGGCGGTCGGCCGCATCGAAGCGATCACGCCGATCGCCGCCTCGCCCGATGCGGGCGTGCGCCTCACGCTGCGCGCAGGCGGGCTCGACCTCGCCGATGTCGCGCTCGGCGACAGCATCGCGATCCAGGGCGCGTGCATGACGGTCGTCGCGAAGACGGCCGACACGTTCGACGTCGAGGTGTCGCGCGAAAGCCTGAACAGGACGGTCGGCCTCGCCGAGCCGGGCGACGTGAATCTTGAAAAGGCGCTGCGCGCGCACGACCGGCTGGGCGGCCACATCGTGTCCGGGCACGTCGACGGGCTCGGCACCGTCACGCGCTTCGCGCCCGTGGGCGAATCGCACGAACTGCGCGTGCTCGCGCCGCGCGAGCTCGGCCGCTATCTCGCGTACAAGGGCTCGATCACCGTCAACGGCGTGAGCCTCACCGTCAATTCGGTCGACGACCGCGACGACGGCTGCGAATTCTCGATCAACCTGATTCCTCATACGGTCGAAGTGACGACGCTGCGGCACCTGACGGCCGGCGCGAAGGTCAATCTCGAGATCGACATGATCGCGCGGTATGTGGAGCGGATGACGAACGCACCAAAATAAGCGCGCATCGGCGCCGCGCGCGTCGTGCTTGGGCTCGTGCGGCCGGAATGGCCGCCGTGCGACGCGCGTTCGTTCGATCGGCCCGGCCGCCGGGCGAGCGGGCCATCAGGCGAGTCTCGAGCCGCGGAGCCGCCGCGGGCGCGACGCACATGTTTGCGCCGCGTTAGGCCGGTTCGGCATTCTCGCGGCCTGCCCGCACGCGTTCCTCTTCTCTCCCTGCGCTTTGCGCCCCACCGACGCGCGGCTGCCGGATTGCCGCCGCGCGCCGGAAAACGCACCGGCATGCCGCGCGAACGACCGTCGAAACCCGCCGGAAAGCCGACGCCCGTCGGTCCGGCCACGCCGCCGCGCGCCGCCCGCCGTCGGCCGTCCGGCCAACGCGGCGGCCCGCCGCGCCGCGTCCGGCGAAAACCCGCCGCGCGTGGCGTAAAATACGCGCTTTCCCTTCCCCCTGATCCTTTTATGACGCTCGCCTCCACGCCCGACATCATTGCCGAGCTCAAAGCCGGCCGGATGGTGATCCTGGTCGACGAAGAAGACCGCGAAAACGAGGGCGATCTCGTGCTCGCCGCCGAATTCGTCACGCCGGAAGCGATCAACTTCATGGCCCGCTACGGCCGCGGCCTGATCTGCCTCACGCTCACGCAGGAGCGCTGCAAGCAGCTCAACCTGCCGCTGATGACGTATCGCAACGGCACCCAGTACGGCACCGCGTTCACGGTCAGCATCGAGGCGGCCGAGGGCGTGACGACAGGCATCTCGGCCGCGGACCGCGCGCGCACGATCGCAACGGCGGTCGCGCACGACGTGCGCCCCGAGCACATCGTGCAGCCGGGCCACGTGTTCCCGATCATGGCGCAGCCGGGCGGCGTGCTCGTGCGCGCCGGTCACACCGAGGCGGGCTGCGATCTGACGGCGCTCGCGGGCCTCACGCCCGCCGCCGTGATCTGCGAGATCATCAAGGACGACGGCACGATGGCGCGCCTGCCGGATCTGCTCGAATTCGGCAAGGAGCACGGCCTGAAGATCGGCACGATCGCCGATCTGATCCACTACCGCAGCCGCACCGAGTCGATCGTCGAGCGCGTCGCCGAGCGCACGATGCAAACCGCGCACGGCCCGTTCAAGACGGTGCTGTACCGCGATCACCCCACGGGCTCGCCGCACATCGCGCTCGTGCGCGGCACACCCACGCCGAACGACGAGACGCCCGTGCGCGTGCACGAGCCGCTGTCCGTGCTCGATCTGCTCGAAACCGGCGTGTCGACGCACTCGTGGACGCTCGACGCCGCGATGAAGGAAATCGCGGCGCGCGAACTCGGCGTGATCGTGCTCCTGAATTGCGGCGACACGAAGGAGCATCTCGTCGACGTGTTCCTCGCGTTCGACGAGAAGGAGAAGGCGGCCGAGCTCAAGCGCCGGCCGGTCGATTTCAAGACGTTCGGCATCGGCGCGCAGATCCTGCGCGACGTCGGCGTCGGCAGGATGCAGGTGCTGTCGAATCCGCGCAAGCTCGGCAGCATGTCGGGCTACGGCCTCGAAGTCACCGGCTTCGCGCCGATGCCGGGAAGCGCGGCGCCCGCGTCCGGCGCCGCATAACGGGTTTCGCGTCATCGCTACACTGTTGTCAGCCTGTGCTGCAGCCCCTATCACCGCCCATTCACTCTACGGAAAGAATATGGAAATCGGACAATATCAACCGAACCTCGAAGGCGACGGCCTGCGTATCGGCATCGTTCAATCGCGCTTCAACGAGCCCGTGTGCAACGGCCTCGCGGATGCATGCGTCGAAGAGCTGGAGCGTCTCGGCGTCTCCGGCGAGGACGTGCTGCTCGTGACCGTGCCGGGCGCGCTCGAAATCCCGCTCGCGCTGCAAAAGCTCGCGGAGAGCAACCAGTTCGACGCGCTGATCGCGCTCGGCGCGGTGATCCGCGGCGAGACGTATCACTTCGAACTCGTGTCGAACGAGAGCGGTGCGGGCATCACGCGCATCGCGCTCGATTTCAACACGCCGATCGCGAACGCCGTGCTCACCACCGAGACCGACGAACAGGCGATCGCACGGATGACCGAAAAGGGCCGCGACGCCGCGCGCGTGGCCGTCGAGATGGCGAACCTCACGATGACGCTCGATCAGTTGAGCGACGACGAAGAGGACGAGGAAGACGAGGACGACGAAGACGAAGAGGAGCGCGCATGAAGAAGAGCGCCCGCCGACAATCGCGCGAGCTGGCGACGCAGGGCCTGTATCAGTGGCTGCTGTCGAACGCGGCGCCGGGCGAGATCGACGCGCAATTGCGCGGCGCGCTGGGTTACGACAAGGCCGACAAGACGCTGCTCGACACGATTCTGCACGGCGTGATCCGCGAGCATGCGACGCTTGCCGAGGCGATCTCGCCGAGCCTCGACCGTCCGATCGATCAGCTCTCGCCCGTCGAACGGGCGGTGCTGCTGATCGCGACGTACGAGCTCACGCATCAGATCGAAACGCCGTACCGCGTGATCATCAATGAAGCCGTCGAGCTCGCGAAGACGTTCGGCGGCTCGGACGGCTACAAGTACGTCAACGGCGTGCTCGACAAGCTGGCCGTCAAGCTGCGCCCGGCCGAGACGCAAGCGCGACGCGGCGCGTAACCTTCCTTTGCGGGCGCGCGGCGCGCGCCCGCTTTTCGCCTTCCTCCCCCGTTTTGATTCGACGATGAATACCGCTGCCGATTCGCTCCTGAGGCTCGCGTCGCGCGTCGACGCGATCGAGCCGTTCTACGTGATGGAAATCGTCAAGGAAGCCGCCGTGCTCGAGCGCGCCGGCCGCGACATCATCCATATGAGCATCGGCGAGCCGGATTTCACGGCGCCCGAGCCCGTCGTCGACGCGGCCGCCGCCGCGCTGCGCCGAGGCGTCACGCAATACACGAGCGCGCTCGGCATCGCGCCGCTGCGCGAGGCGATCGCCGCGCACTATGCGCGCGCGCACGGGCTCTCGATCGCACCCGAGCGGATCGTCGTGACGGCGGGCGCATCGGCCGCGCTGCTGCTCGCGTGCCTCGCGCTCGTCGGCCGCGACGACGAAGTGCTGATGCCCGACCCGTCGTATCCGTGCAACCGCCACTTCGTCGCGACGGCCGAAGGCCGCGCGGTGCTCGTGCCGAGCGGCCCCGAAACCCGCTTCCAGCTGACCGCGGACGACGTGAAAACGCGCTGGGGCGAGCGCACGCGCGGCGTGCTGCTCGCGTCGCCGTCGAACCCGACGGGCACGTCGCTCGAGCCCGCCGAGCTCGGTCGGATCATCGACGCCGTTCGCGCACGCGGCGGCTTTTCGATCGTCGACGAGATTTACCAGGGGCTGAGCTACGACGGCGCGCCCGTGTCGGCGCTGTCGTTCGGCGACGACGTCGTCACCGTCAACAGCTTCTCGAAATACTTCAACATGACCGGCTGGCGGCTCGGCTGGCTCGTCGTGCCGCCGGCGCTCGTCGGCACGTTCGAGAAGCTCGCGCAGAACCTGTTCATCTGCCCGTCCGCCCTCGCGCAGCATGCGGCGCTCGCGTGCTTCGAGCCGGACACCCTCGCGATCTACGAGGCGCGCCGCGCCGAATTCCGGCGTCGCCGCGATTTCATCGTGCCGGCGATCGAATCGCTCGGCTTCAAGGTGCCCGTGATGCCCGACGGCGCGTTCTATGTGTACGCGCAATGCGGCGGCGTCGCGCATCCGGCCGCAGGAGACAGCGCCGCGCTCGTGAACGCGATGCTGCACGACGCGGGCGTCGTGCTCGTGCCGGGGATGGATTTCGGAGTTCATGCGCCGCGCGACTATATCCGCCTGTCCTATGCAACCGCGTACTCGCGGCTCGAAGAGGCGGTCGAGCGTCTCGGCAAGCTGTTCGGGCGCTAACCGCCGCATGCGGACGGCCGCCAGCGCGGCGTTCGGCAAGGCGCTGGGGGCCGACGGCCGGTGCCGCCGGCTCGCTCGCCGCGCGGCCCCCCTCCGCCTGTTCATATCCCCCCTCTTCCGCTACGTTCGCGTCTGCGCTTCGTCCTGTTCTGTTTCGCGCTTGCTGTTTTGCATCGGTCGGCGCGGCGTTCGTCCGGCTACTCGCTGCCTTGCGTCGGCGTTCACGTGCGGCGTTCGGCGAATGCCGTTTGAGACTCGGACTCGGACTCGGACTCGGACTCGGACTCGGACTCGGACTCGGACTCGGACTCGGACTCGGACTCGGACTCGGACTCGGACTCGGACTCGGACTCGGACTCGGACTCGGACTCGGACTCGGACTCGGACTCGGACTCGGATTTCAGCGTAATCCGCGGATCGCCCCTATCGTCAACCTCGGGCCCCGCATTCGTCCGTCACGATCGCAAGCGCCCCAAATTTTCCGTTAGTTGCATCAATATCCGCGTCGGAAACACGCTTGCTTGCCCCAAACGAAAAGGCCGGGCCCCACTCGACGCGAGGCCCGACCTTTTTTCGATGATTTCAACCTTCGATACCCGGCTCGCGGCCCGCGCGGTTCAAGCGCGTCCGGCCGCTACTGCTTGCCGCCGATTTCGTCAGGTACCGAGCTCCGGGCTGGCCGTCTCGTGCTTGGACGACGCCGCCGTATCGGCACTCACGTCGTCCTGCTGCGGCGCCTTCGGCGCAGCGGCGGCCTTGATCGTCAGCGGATGCGCGCCGTCGAGCGTCGTGCGCACGCGCTTTTGCGTCGCGCCCGACGACGTCGACACCGTCGCCACCGTCACCGCGCCCTGCGCCGGCTGCTGCGACGCGTAGATCGACACCTTGCGGCCGCGCGCGACATCGCGCAACCGGTCGCGTTCGCCGATCACCTTCGCGCCATAACCGCCGTCGTCGGGCGTGGTCGCGCCGACGTACAGGCGCAGCCCGCCCGCGAGCGAGCCGCCGCGCGCGATGCAGTCCTTCAGCACGAGCGCACCCACCTGGATGTTGACGACAGGCTGCAACGCCGCGTCGGTGCCGCCGAAATACTCGAACTTGTCCGAATGGACCTTCGACATCACCTGCATCAGCCCCTGGGCACCGACACCGCTTTCCGCATACGGATTGAAGCCGGATTCGATCGCCATCACGGCGAGGATCAGCAGCGGATCGAGCCCGACGTCGCGCCCCGTCTGGAACGCCGCCTTCACGAGCTGGCCGACGGGCTCCTGCGCGACGCGGTAGCGGCGCGCGAGATAGGTGGCGACGAGCGCCTGTTCGCGGTTCGACGCAAGCACGCGGTCATCGCGCGCATCGGCGGCGACGCGCTGCGTCGGGATGAGCTTCGCGAGCGACACGGGCGACGGGCTGTTGCGCGCCGCATCGAGCATCGCGCCGGCATCGGCCGGCGCGGCTGTCGTCGAAGGCGCCGCGTCCGCATTGACCGATTCGCTTTCGTCAGCGTTCGCCGGGCCGAAAGTCGGCAGCGGATGGCCGCTCAGCAGACGCGCCGGACCAGCCTGAACCGCGGCCGACACGAACGGCATCACCTTGGCCGCGAGCGTGCCGCGCACATTGGGCAGCAGCCACAGCGCAAGCGCAACCGCGACCGCGCAACAACCGACCACGCTGAATAGATGGTGACTGACACGCGTCCCGCGACGCAGCACTGCGCGCAACATCTGCGCATGCCGCTCACTGGGACGCCACGATAACCAAGCGTTCATTCAGATCCTCCATGGACATGATTCGTGCGGCTCGCTCGGTGCTCGAAGCGAGACATGGCGCGCTGCCGCGGAATCAAGACACCGAGCGTCTTGGTCGGACCGCATCGGTATCGGAGAAACGGTATATGTACCGTTCGGAGCCACGTCGAAACAGGGCCTGCACTTGCGGCAGGCGGACGCGCGAGGCTCCCACGCAAAAAACCAGCGTCGACTGGGCGCTGGCGAGGACGACATACAAACCGTCAGAAGGCCGTGCAGGTATCGGCGGACGGCGACGCGATGCGTCTATAGGGCCGGGGATTAATGGTTCAACTACTGGGGCCTGCAACCAATGTGAGCGGATTCTAGCAGGGTTTTATAGATCGTCAACACTATAGAAATTCATTTCTATAACAAAAAGTAATGATTTGTTACGAGTCAGAATCGGAAGCCGCGTGCCGTCTGGCGTCCGGATCCGCCGCTATTTTTTACCTTTTCGTCGCCTGGCCGTGCGGCCGGGTAAAATCGGCGCTCGTTTTCGGGCGGGCTCGTGCCCGCCCTCATCGCCGCCGCCTGTCGCGCGCGGCCCGGACATTCTTCATGAAATACAGAGATTTACGCGATTTCATCCATGGCCTCGAGCAGCGCGGCGAGTTGCGGCGCGTCACCCAGCCCGTATCGCCCGTCCTCGAAATGACCGAACTCTGCGACCGCGTGCTGCGCGCGGGCGGCCCCGCACTCCTGTTCGACGCGCCGGCCGGCCACCGGTTTCCGGTGCTCGGCAATCTGTTCGGCACGCCGCGGCGCGTCGCGCTCGGCATGGGCGTCGACGCCGACGACGAAGCGGCGCTCGCGTCGCTGCGCGACATCGGCCGCCTGCTGTCCGCGCTCAAGGAGCCGGACCCGCCGAAGCGCCTGAAAGACGCGGGCAAGTTGCTGTCGCTCGCGAAGGCCGTGTGGGACATGGGCCCGAAGACGGTCTCCGCGCCGCCGTGCCAGGAGATCGTCTGGGAAGGCGACGACGTCGATCTGCACAAGCTGCCGATCCAGACCTGCTGGCCGGGCGACGCCGGGCCGCTGCTCACGTGGGGCCTGACCGTCACGCGCGGGCCGAACAAGACGCGCCAGAATCTGGGCATCTACCGGCAGCAACTGATCGGACGCAACAAACTGATCATGCGCTGGCTCGCGCATCGCGGCGGCGCGCTCGATTTCCGCGAATTCGCGCTGAAGCATCCGGGCCAGCCCTATCCCGTCGCCGTCGTGCTCGGCGCCGATCCGGCGACGATGCTCGGGGCCGTCACGCCCGTGCCCGATTCGCTGTCCGAATACCAGTTCGCGGGCCTGCTGCGCGGCGCGCGCACCGAGCTCGCGAAATGCGTGACGCCCGGCGTCGACGCGCTGCAGGTGCCGGCGCGCGCGGAAATCGTGCTCGAAGGCTTCATCCACCCGCAGCAAGGCGCGCCCGCGCCGGCGCCCGAAGGCGCGCCGCCGCGGCCGGCCGCGGGCGCGGCGGCCGGCTACGAGCATGCGCTCGAGGGCCCGTACGGCGATCACACCGGCTACTACAACGAGCAGGAATGGTTTCCGGTCTTCACGGTCGAGCGGATCACGATGCGCCGCGATGCGATCTACCACTCGACGTACACCGGCAAGCCGCCCGACGAGCCGGCCGTGCTCGGCGTCGCGCTGAACGAAGTGTTCGTGCCGCTGCTGCAGAAGCAGTTCGCCGAGATCACCGATTTCTATCTGCCGCCCGAGGGTTGCAGCTACCGGATGGCGATCGTCCAGATGAAGAAGAGTTACGCGGGACACGCGAAGCGGGTGATGTTCGGCGTCTGGAGCTTCCTGCGGCAGTTCATGTATACGAAGTTCATCGTGGTCGTCGACGAGGACGTGAACGTGCGCGACTGGAAGGAAGTGATCTGGGCGATCACGACGCGCGTCGATCCGGCGCGCGACACGGTGCTCGTCGAGAACACGCCGATCGACTATCTCGACTTCGCGTCGCCCGTCGCCGGCCTCGGCTCGAAGATGGGGCTCGATGCGACCAACAAGTGGCCGGGCGAAACCCAGCGCGAATGGGGCCGGCCGATCGAGATGGACGCCGCCGTGAAGGCGCGCGTCGATCGTCTGTGGACGGAGATCGGCCTATCGTGAACGCCTGCCCATCGAGCCGCCCCGACAACCGCCACACGTGATGAGCTTCGCCCCTACGTCGATGCTGTCCGACGGCTTTTTCCTGTCGCTTTCGCTGTGCCTCGACATCGGCCTCGTAAACGTCGCGATGCTCTCGCTCACGCTGTCGCACGGGTTCAGGCCGGGCTTCTGGCTCGGCGTCGGCTCGTGCGTCGGCGACCTCGTCTATGCGGCGCTCGCGCTCGCCGGCATGGCCGTGCTGCTCAGGTTCGAAGCCGTGCGCTGGGTCGTGTGGCTCGGCGGCGGCGCGGTGCTGCTGTTTCTCGCGTGGAAGATGGCGCGCGAGGCGCTCTTTCCCGATCCGGCGCGCAATATCGACGACGGCACGCCCGCCGCCCTCGCGCGGGCGAGCACCTCGCGCAACTTCGTGCGCGGGATGCTGCTCGCGATGTCGTCGCCATCGGCGATCCTGTGGTTCGCGGCGGTCGGCGGCGCGTTGATCGCGAAGGCCGGCGCGACGACGCCCGCGAGCGCATCGGTGTTCCTGTCGGGCTTCTTCCTCGGCGGGCTCGCGTGGACGCTCTTTCTCTGCACGCTCGCGAGCCAGGGCCGCAAGCGCGCGGGCGCGGGGCTGATGCGCGCGTGCCACGTCGTGTCGGCGCTGCTTTTCGCGTACTTCGCGTACAGCGTGATCGTCGGCGGTTATCGCGACCTGATCCTGAACGCGGCGGCCTGATGCAACGCGGCGCGGCTTGACGCCCTCGCGGGCGGCGCATGCGGACGGGCCATACGGGCCTTGCGCCGCCCGCCCTCACGCATCGATCGCGGCATCGAGCGCGCCTCGCCCCGATTGCACCGATTGCGCCGGCCGTGCGCCTCGATTCCGGATCCGGCCGCGGTATTCCAGCCGGCCTGATATGCGGTCCGATCTGCGCGTCCGAAGCACAGCCCGTCATACAGTACAGCGCGTCACACAGCCGGATACGCGCGCCGGCTCGCCCGCGCCGCGCAAAGCCGCCTGTCCCGCTGCGTGTTCCCCCGCTATCGCGCTCCGTTCGAACGCGCGCACGTGACACGCACCCGCCGCATCGACGGCCGCACACGTCGGCGGCGCTCGCCGGTGCCGGCCGGCTCCGTGCCGCACGCGCAGGCGGGCTGCGACGGCCGCGCAAGCGGCCAGCCGCCATGCTCACCCGCGCAGGAACTCGCCGTAGCGCGCGAGATCGACGTTGCCGCCGCTCAGGATCACGCCGATGCGCCTGCCCGCGACGGGCAGCACGCCGTCAAGCACCGCGGCCGCGCCGAGGCAGCCGGTCGGCTCGACGACGAGTTTCATCCGCTCCGCGAAAAAACGCATCGTATCGACGAGCTGCGCGTCGCTCGCCGTGACGATCCGCTTGACGAGCCGCTGGATGACCGGAAAGTTGTACGCGCCGACGTGCGTCGACGCCGCGCCGTCCGCGATCGTCCGCGGCACCGGAATGCGCACGACCTCGCCGCGCTCGAGCGACTGCTGCGCGTCGTTGCCCGCCTCCGGCTCGACGCCGATCACCGCGCAGCCCGCCGACAGCGCGGCGGCCGACAGCGCGGTGCCCGCGATCAGCCCGCCGCCGCCGAGCGGCGCGACGAGCATGTCGAGCTCGCCGACTTCGTCGATCAGCTCTTTCGCGGCCGTCCCCTGGCCGGCGATCACGTGCGGGTGATCGTACGGCGGCACGAGCGTCATGCCGCGCTCCTGCGCGAGCCGCGCGCCGATCTCCTCCCGGCTTTCCGTGTAGCGATCGTAGGTGATGACTTCGCCGCCGTAGCCCTTCGTCGCCGCGACCTTCGCGGCCGGCGCGTCGTGCGGCATCACGATCGTCGCGCGGATGCCCGCGAGACGCGCGGCGAGCGCGATCGCCTGCGCATGGTTGCCCGACGAATACGTGAGCACGCCCGCGCGGCGCTGCTCGGCGTCGAAGTGCGAAATCGCGTTGTATGCGCCGCGAAACTTGAACGCGCCCATCCGCTGGAAGTTCTCGCATTTGAAGAAGATCGTCGCGCCCGCGCGCGCGTCGGCGGTGCTCGACGTGAGGACGGGCGTGCGATGCGCGACGCCGGCGAGCCGGGCGGCTGCGTCGGTCACGTCGTCGAAGGTCGGCAAAATAAGGTCGGAGGCGGATTGAACGGACATGGCGGCGAGTGCGAAAACGCGTTGGACAAGGAAGCGGCCATTGTCCCAGCTTCGCGCGCCGCGCGCAGCCACCTGAAAAGAAAACGGCGCGGCACGGACATCGCCGTGACGCGCCGGGGCGCCGGACGCGCCGCCGGCCGGGCGGCGCGTCGGCTTGTCAATCAGTAGCGCCAGTATGGGCGGCCATAGTAGCCGTGGTAGTGACGCCAGTACGGGCGGCCGTAATAGCCGCCGCCGACCACGACGGCGGGCGGCCCGTAATACACGGGCGCCGGCGCATAGACGACGGGCGGCGGAGGCGGCGCGTAATAGACGGGCGGCGGCGCGGCATAGACCGGGTACGCCGGCGCGATCGGCACCCCGATGCCGACACCGATCGACACGTGCGCCCGGGCGGCGCTCGCAGCGCCGAGGCCCAGTGCTGCGACGGCGATCAACGGAATGAGCTTTTTCACTTGGGTTCTCCTGACGGCGGGCGACGGCGCTCACCGTATCGACAGCGACGGCATCCTCGCCGTATGAGACGAATGTAGCGAAATCCGGAATCGCGAGCCACGCCCATTTGTTGCAAATTGCAATTGCACCCCGCCCCGCGGCGCGGCGGCGCGCGCGACCGGATGCGGCGGTGCGGACGCGGTTCGGCGGCCGTCAGGCGGATGGCGGAAAACGGCGGGCGGCGGCACACGCGCCGCCGCGCCGCCCGCCCGGCGCATGGTAATGAACGATTACAAATTCGAGACAGCATGTGGACGGGGCAACACGGAAGCACGCCGCCGTACGCTCCGCCCCCATCATCGACGCGATTTTCGGGGCCCGACCGAACGCCGCCGCGGCCGAATACGCGATACTGGCGGTTTACCGCAGATGACGGATCGCTTCCATGTCCCTTTCCGCTACGCCCCGCATCGGCTTCATCGGCGCCGGCCGCTTGGCGCGCTGCGTCGCCCGCCGCTTCGCGCGCGCCGGATATGACGTCGTCGCCGTCGCGAGCCGCTCGAGTGCGTCGGCCGCCGCGCTCGCCGCGCAAATCGACGCCGAGCGGGCCGCGCGCCAGGCCGGTTCGAATCCGGCACCGCATTCCGCACTGAATTCCGTACCGAATATCACCCCCGATGTCGCAGCGAACGGCGCGCCGAACGCGAGCTCGAAGACGGCTTCGAAGGCGCCCTCGAGTGCCGCCTCGCAGGCGGCCTCGAACGTCGCCCCGGCGTCCGCACCCGACGCGGGCCGCGGCCGCGCGCGCTGCGCCGCGCTCGATTCGCCGCAGGCGGTCGTCGACGCCGCCGATCTGATCTTCGTCACCACGCCCGACGACGCGCTCGGCCGAATCGCCGCCGAGCTGCGCTTCGCGCCGGCACGCGCCGGTGAACAGGCGCTCGTGCATTGCAGCGGCGCGTCGGGCGTCGATTTGCTCGATCCCGCGCGCGCGCAAGGTGCGGCGACAGGCGGCTTCCATCCGCTCTACCTGTTCGGCGGCGACGACGCCGATCTCGCGCGCATCGACGGCTGCTCGGTGACGATCGAGGCCGACGGCGCGCTGAAGGACGCGCTGATGGCGCTCGCCGCGGCGCTCGGCTGCCATCCGCTGTCGATCCCGGCGGGCGGCAGGATGCTCTATCACGCGGCCGCGAACTACGCGGCGAGCTTCGCGCTTTGCAATCTCGCCGAGTGCGTCGAACTGTGGCGCTCGCTCGGCTTCGCCGAGGACGACGCGCTGCGCGCGCTGCTGCCGATGCTCGCCGGCACGATCGGGACCGCGCGCGACAAGGGGCTCGCGAACGCGCTCGCGGGGCCCGTATCGCGCGGCGACGTCGGCATCGTCGAGCGGCAGCTCGCGCTGCTCGAATCGCGCGGCGGCGACCACGCGGCGTTCTACGCGTTCCACACCCGCCGCGCGATCGCGCTCGCGCGCCGGCGCGCGTCGCCGCCGCCGTCGCTCGACGCGCTCGAGCGCGCGCTCGACGCATCGCTCGCCCGTTCGCTCGACCTCGCACGCCCCGCCTGCGACGAGCCGTGATAAGGTGACGCCCGATGCACGCCGCCCGAAGGCGGCGCAGGCACGCTACCCGACTGGACTGGATAACGAAAAGGATTCAAAGATGTTCGGCGAGATCGCCCGTTTTCTGCTCAATACCGTGTTCACGCTGTTCGGCGCCGCATTGCTTCTGCGCGTCTGGCTGCAGGCCGTGCGCGTGCCGCCGTACAACCCCGTCACGCAGGCCGTGCTGCAGGCGACCAACTGGCTCGTGCTGCCGCTGCGGCACATCGTCCCGGGCGTGCGCGGCATCGATTGGGCAAGCGTCGTCGCGGCCGTCGTCACGTCGCTCGTCTACGTCGCGCTGATGGTGACGATGGCGGGCGTCGACGCGCTGTCGATCATCCCGACGATCCTCGTCGTCGCGCTGCTGACCGTCGTCAAGTGGGCGCTCAATCTGGTGCTGTGGCTCACGATCTTGATGGCGCTGCTGTCGTGGCTGAACCCGCGCTCGCCCGCGATGGCGATCCTGTATCAGCTGACGGCGCCGTTGCTGAACCCGCTGCGCCGGCTGATCCCGAATCTGGGCGGCATCGATCTGTCGCCGATCCTGCTGTTCGTGATCGTTCAGGTGCTGATCATGATCGTCACGCGCGCGGCGGTGTCGCTCACGCTGTTCGGCATCTGATCCGGCCGGCGGCGGCACCCGCGCTATGCCGCGGGCGGCGCGGCGCCCGGCGCGCCGTCGCCGAGATTGTCGATCACGCCGAGGCGCGCGGGGATCGTCGCATAGCACGCGCGCACCTTCTCGCGCGACACGCGCTCGATGAGCCGCTTCGCCTCATCTTCCGTGGCGACGAATTCGACCCCGATCGCGAGCGATCCTTGCAGTTCGAAGAAACGGTCCTCGTGCAGCACCCGGTGCTGGCCGAACCCCGCCATCGCGCGAAACGCGGAACCGCCCGCGATGCCCATCCGGTTCGCCTCCTCAAGCAGCCACTCCCAAAGCGGCTTCCAGTGCAGCCGGTGACTCTCGTGTACGTAAAAACGCAGGAAGATCCCGTCCATAGCCGCCTCCCCCGGGTGCCGGCTCAGGCCGGCGCGAGCCACGCCCGCGCGGTCCACATGCCGAGCCCCGTCAACGTGAACGAACCTATCAAGTGTAGGGCAGCCACGGCGAGCGCCCAGCCGAACTCGCCCTGCACCGCGTGCGTCATCACTTCGACCGAGTACGTCGAGAACGTCGTGAGCCCGCCCATGAAGCCCGTGATCACGAAAAGCCGCCATTCGGGCGGCAGCCCCGCGCGCGTGGCGAACGCGACGACCGCGATGCCGATCAGATAGCCGCCGATCAGGTTCGACGCGAGCGTGCCGAGCGGCACTTCGGGCAGGAGCGCATTGAGGCCGATGCTCAGGAACCAGCGCAGCAACGCGCCGAACCCGGCGCCGACGAAAATCGCGACGATCGAATAGAACAAGGCGGCACCTCACGATTGGCGGAAAGACTGGCGCGACGCGGGGCCGGGCATCCATCCGGCATCGCGCCGCCGCCCCCGCATGGCTGCGCGGCGTCGGACACGCCCGCCCGGCTGCGCGCATGCTCAACTGTATGCGGATTTGCGCGCCCCCGGCAATCGGCCGACCGGCCGATGCGCGGCGCGGCGGCCGGCATGCGCGCACGCCGTTTCGCACCGCCGGCCGTTTCGCCGTTCGCCATTCCCGCCGCCGTAATCATGATGTAAATCCCCAAATAAAACTTCCGTTCGTTCTATTTCCAGGAAACCCGATAAAACACAAACAATGAAAAACGCATTCAATTATTCGGATTATTGAGAACGAGCAACCCGGGTTACGCCGGATGTCGAACGGGCGCGTCGCAACGAATCGGCACCCGCTCGCGCCGGTTCGCCGTCTTCCCCATCCGGCCAGCCGCTCCGGCGATTCGGCGACGGCGGCGCGGCTCATTGCCCGGCGTCCGGAAAAAAGCTCGGGGAATTCCCTCGGCTTGCCGATTTTTATTCAAAAAATCTCTTTCGCTCCGTAGAATTCAAACACAACGCTCCATTTATTGATATGGAGAATGCAACATGAAAAACAACTCCTCGCTGTCCATCCTGATAGTGGCCGCCTGCATTCAGGCATTCGCGGCGACGGCCTCGCTCGCGCAGGGCCCCGCGCATCCGCCGTCGTACGTCGAAGGCACCCGCGTGCCGAAAGGCTTCGCGCGCCCGCCGTTCCACACGAATCCCGCACGCTTCTCGGCCACCACCGTCTCGGGCCTCGCGCCCGCCACCGTGCGGCACGCGTACGGCTTCGACTCGATCGCGAACCAGGGCGACGGCATGGTCGTCGCGATCGTCGACGCATACGACGACCCGAAGATCGAATCCGATCTCGGCGTGTTCAGCAAGAATTTCTCGCTGCCGCCCTGCACGACGTCGAACGGCTGCTTCAAGAAGCTCTACGCGAGCGGCAGCAAGCCGAGCCCCAACGCCGGCTGGGCGCTCGAGATGTCGCTCGATGTCGAATGGGTGCATGCGATCGCGCCGAAGGCGAAGATCGTGCTCGTCGAGGCGGCGTCGAACAGCTTCAACGATCTGATGACCGCGGTCGATGTCGCCGTCGGGGCCGGCGCGTCCGTCGTGTCGATGAGCTTCGGCGGCAGCGAATTCAGTTCCGAGACGAGTTTCGACAGCCACTTCGGCGCACCGTCGAACGTCACGTTCGTCGCATCGTCCGGCGACAGCGGCAACGGCACCGAGTATCCGGCGGCGTCGCCGTACGTCGTCGCCGTCGGCGGCACGACGCTGTCGGCCGACGCGTCCGGCAACTACGTCGGCGAAACCGCATGGAGCGGCAGCGGCGGCGGCGTCAGCGCGTACGAACTGGAGCCGGTGGGCCAGACGCTCTGGCCGATTCCGTACGCCGGCCAACGCGGCGTGCCCGACGTCGCGTACGACGCGAATCCGAATTCCGGCTTCGCGGTGTACGATTCCGTCACCTATCAAGGGCAATCGGGCTGGTTCGTCGTCGGCGGCACGAGCGCGGGCGCGCCGCAATGGGCGGCGCTCTTCGCGATCGCGAACTCGATGCGCACCGCGGCCGGCAAGGCGAAGCTCGCCGGCGCGTACAACCAGCTCTATACGGTCGGCAAGACCGCGTACGGCAGCGACTATCACGACGTCACGTCGGGCACCAACGGCAGTTGCGGGATGATCTGCACCGCGAGCGGCGGCTACGATTACGTGACGGGCCTGGGCTCGCCGCAGGCGCTCAACCTGGTTCAGGCGCTCGTCGCGCAACCCTGAGGGGCGGCTCGACTGACGAGCGGCGCCGCGACAGCGCCCGAGACGCGAGCCGACCGCGAGCGGACAAGCCCGTCCAGGCGATCAACGGAGGCGATGCGCGCAGCATCGCCTCTTTCGTTTGCGCCGATGCCGCGTCGATCTGCGCCGATGTCAGATCGGTCGTTCATTCGGCTCGTCGGGAACCGCACACGCCGCCACGTGTTCCTCGGCCGGCTCGGTCAATCTCCGCCATCCCGATCGTGCCGGCCATCGCGCCGATCACCCCGCTCAACGCCGCGCACCGACGAGCGCGAACATCGGGCGCTCCCGCTCCTGCGCGAGCGCCGGCCGCGCGGCGACCTGCTCGTCCGACGGCCCCCACTCGTCGAGATGGTCGATCCGGAAACCCGCAGCGATCAACTGATTCAACAGCGTGCCGAGCGTGCGGTGATACTTGACGACACCCGCGGCAAACCAGTCGGTCGTGCGGCGGCCTTCGATCCGGTAGCCGTCGACGGGCCAGAACCTGTGTCCGTTCTCGTCGATGCGCCATTGCGGCCGGCGCGACGCCATGTAGATCGGATGCTCGATCGAGAACACCAGGCGGCCGTCCGGCACGAGCGCACGGCCGATCGCGCCGAACAGCGCGGGCAGGTGCTCGACATAGTGAAACGCGAGCGAGCTGTACGCGAGCTCGAAGCTCGCGCTAGGCAGCGACAGGCGCTCGAGGTCCGCGCGCTCGTATCGGACGGCCGGCGATGTCGTCATCTCGCGCGCCCTGTCGAGCATGCGTGCCGACACGTCGATACCGAGCACGCGCGCCGCGCCCTGCTCCGCCGCCCAGCGGCAGAACCAGCCGTAGCCGCAGCCGAGATCGACGACGCGGCGGCCCGCGACGTTCGGCAGCATCGCACGCAGCGACGGCCATTCGGGCGCGCCGTCGAGACCGTCGCGCGAGCGCGGCAACTGGCCGTAACCTTCGAAGAAGTCGGGATCGTCGTAAATGTTTTGGGTCATCGTGATTCGTGTTCGGTGAAATGTTGGCATGAGTGATCGGCGCCGGCACGGCGGGCGTTCGGCGTACGTGTACGCTTGGATGCGGGCGCGGGCGGGGGCGCGGATTCGGTATTGAAGAATCATGACAGCGCGCGGCCGCCCCGGAATTCCGGGTATCGCCGCGCGCTGCCGAAATCGCCCGCAACCATGCGGCCCGCCCTCACGGCGGCGGCCGTCATGCGCAGACGGGCGTCAATCCCGCCGCCACGCGGCATCGAGCGCGCGCAATGTCTCGAGCGCGCCGCCGGGCAGGCCGATCACAACGGCGCGCCGCGCATGCGCTTCGCGGACGTTGATTCGAATCACGTCGTCACCGGTGCGTTCGCTGAAGGCACGCACCGTCGGCACTGCGGTGCCGGCGCCCACTTCGACCACCGCCACGCGCCCCGCGCGCGCGAGCCAAGCGCGCAGCGCTTCGTGCTGTGCGTCGTAACGCGCGCCGAGCCAGTCCGCATCGTCGAACATCAGGATGTTCGGCCGTGCGAGGCCGCCGCACCGCGGACAGCGGGGGAGCGCGCCGACGAGGCTGCACGCCGGCTCGTCGACGACGGGCGCGAACGATTCCGCATCCCACGTGTGCGCCGAGCAAGGACTCATGCACTGCA
Organism: Burkholderia mallei ATCC 23344; assembly: GCF_000011705.1. Lineage (NCBI taxonomy): Bacteria > Pseudomonadati > Pseudomonadota > Betaproteobacteria > Burkholderiales > Burkholderiaceae > Burkholderia > Burkholderia mallei. The sequence continues at coordinate 2,250,496 of NC_006348.1, forward strand.
TCGCGTGAATCGAGCCGTGAACCTCGACGATTCGCTCGGGATCGAAGCCCGCCTTCTGAAACTGACCGTCGACATTGCTCGTGAACACGAAGCCGCCGTGGCGCATCGCGCCGATCCAGCGCCGCAGGATGCCGAACCCTTCGTGCGGCACGGTTGCACGGTACATCGCGAGCCGATGACCGTAAAAGCCCCACGCGAGGCGCGGACGCTCGCGAAACGCGCGCGGCGAAGCGATCTCGTGGAATGCATAGCCGACATGGCCGAGCCCCGGGTACGCGCGCCACAACCCTTCGGCGCCGCGAAAATCCGGCAATCCGGAATCGATGCCGATGCCCGCGCCCGCCGTGACGAGCAGCGCATCGGCGCGCGACAGCGCGCGAACGGCGGCGTCGATGCGCTCGGCGTCGACGGGCGACGCGCCATCGCGCATCGCGGGCGACGGGTTCGAAGGCGGGCGGCGTGAGTCGGACATGGCGCGGCTTTTTCGTTCCGGATTGCGTTCGAAGTGGGAACGATCATACGCTCGCGCGGCGCACGGCCGGAAGCGCTTCGAACGTGAAACGACGAACGACGAATCGCGAGCGGCGAGCGGCGGGCGACGGGCGACGGGCGACGCACGTCCCAACGGTCTGCGCGCATCCACCGGCGCGCCCGGCGCGCGATCAACGCGCCGCCGCCCCGCCCGTTGCAACGCGGGCGCGCTCTGCACCCGTTCGACGATGAAATCCATCCCCGCGCGAATCGGCGGCGACGCCTTCAATTGCCGGTGCACGCCGAGCCAGATGTCACGCGCGAACGATTCGGCATCGACACGTCGAGCTCGACATTCTTCAGCCACCGCTGCCGCGGCATGTCGTTGATCCCATCGCCATAATCGATGAATTCCCGGCGCGCCGGCTCCTGCGGAAATGGCCGGCGCCGTGTCGTGAGGCCGGCTCAAATCTCCTCCGCTTGCCGGCCCCACACGAAACCCTGTAGAATCACGCGTTCTGCGGGCGTCGTATAATGGCCATTACCTCAGCTTCCCAAGCTGATGACGTGGGTTCGATTCCCATCGCCCGCTCCATTTCCCCGGCTATGGACGCCATCCGCAGCCGAAGCACGCGAAGCCGCCTCGTCGAAGGCGGCTTTTTCGTATTTCATACGCAGTAAGGGCGGCCCGTCTCGAATGCGGCGAATGCGACGCCGTCGCGCACCGCGCCTGCGGCCCGCCCCTCGCCTTCATTGTCACGATGATCCACGACGACGACCCGAACGCCCCCGGCGCGCCGCACGACGACGCCACCGCCGCCCCCGCCTCGGCAACCCGCGCCGCGCCGGCCGCCGGTGACGACGACGACGCGAACCCGCTCCATCTGCGCCGCATCCGCAGCTTCGTCACGCGCGCCGGCCGCGTATCCACCGGCCAGCGCCGCGCGATCGACGAGCTCGGCCCGCGCTTCGTCATTCCGTACGGCAGCGCGCAGCCGGACTGGGACGCCATCTTCGGCCGCCGCGCGCCGCGCGTGCTGGAAATCGGCTTCGGGATGGGCGCGTCGACGGCGGAAATCGCCGCGCTGCGCCCCGGCGACGACTTCATCGGCGTCGAGGTGCACGAGCCGGGCGTCGGCGCGCTGCTGAAGCTGATCGGCGAGCAGCAACTGTCGAACATCCGGATCATTCAGCACGACGCGGTCGAGGTGCTCGCGCAGATGATCGCGCCCGACAGCCTCGACGGCGTGCACATCTTCTTCCCGGACCCGTGGCACAAGGCGCGCCATCACAAGCGCCGGCTGATCCAGCCGCCGTTCGTCGCGCAGCTCGCGGCGCATCTCAAACCCGGCGCATACCTGCATTGCGCAACCGACTGGCAGAACTACGCGGAACAGATGCTCGAGGTGCTGAGCGCCGACCCGTCGCTCGAAAACACCGCGCAAAACTATGCGCCCCGCCCCGGCTATCGTCCGGTGACGAAGTTCGAGCGCCGCGGCCTGCGGCTCGGGCACGGCGTATGGGATCTCGTGTTCAGAAAGAAGCACGCCGGCTGACGCGCGACGCCGCGCGCATTACGCGCGGCGTCGGCCGGCATGCCCACCGGTCGAACCCGAAAGCCCGCAACGGCGGCGGCGGCAGCGCGCTCACCGCCGCCGCGATCGATAGGTATCCGGGCAATGCGTCTCTGCAGAACGGCCGGCGGGTGCCGACGCTCAGGTCCACTCGATCCAGCCGCTATACCCGACGAGCAGCACGAACAGCCCGAACGCGATCCGGTACCACGCGAACGCGGTGAAATCGTGCGACGCCACATAGCGCAGCAGCCAGCGCACGCACGCGAACGCGCTGACGAACGCGGCGACGAGCCCGATCGCGAACAGCCCGACCGAGTCGACATTGAACGCGCGCCAGTCCTTCGCGGTTTCGTACAGCGTCGCGCCGAAGATCACCGGAATCGCGAGAAAGAACGAGAATTCGGTCGCAACCCGCCGCTCGAGGCCGAACAGCATCCCGCCGATGATCGTCGAGCCGGAGCGCGACATGCCCGGAATCAGCGCGCAGCACTGCGCGAGGCCCACCTTCAGCGCATCGAACGGCGTCAGCGCGTCGATCGACTGCACGCGCGCCGGCTCGCTCCGCTCGCGCTGCCGCCCTTCCACCCACAGGATCGCCGCGCCGCCGACGACGAGCGCGACGGCCACCGGCACCGGCGCGAACAGCACCGATTTGATCGTTTTCTCGAACAGCAGCGCAAGCGCGACCGCCGGGACCGTCGCGATCACGACGTTCATCGTGAACCGTCTGGCTTCGCGCTGCGCGGGCAGGCCGGTCACGACGTCGATGATCCTGCGGCGGTATTCCCAGCACACCGCGAGAATCGCGCCGAACTGGATCACGACATCGAACGTCTTCGCCTGCTCGGGATGAAAGCGCAGGAAGCTGCCCGCGACGATCAGGTGACCAGTGCTCGACACCGGCAGGAATTCAGTCAGCCCCTCGACGATGCCGAGCGCCAGCGCTTTGCAAATCAGTATCCAGTCCATCCGTGGCCCGCTTCCGAAATGAATCAACCGAGGCCACGGAACCGCCGCGGCCGCTCCGGCCGCGCGCGGCGCGATGTCATTTCTCGACGATCGCCACGCGTATGCCGTTTGTAAGAATTGTGATTGTACCGGGTTCGTAATTCACGCCGGCAAATTGCAACTGTTCCGGCTTGAACGTGTAGATCGGGTAGTTGGTCAGCAACTGGGTCGCGAGCAGGCCCGCGGCCGCGCTGATCTGCTGCGTATACAACTGCGCGTCGCCGTCGACGTTCACGCTGTCGACGGCAGGCGCCTTCAGCACGACGGAGCGGCTCGGCGCATCGTACGCGAGCTGGCCCGACACGGTGAACTTGCCGTTGACGGGCGCGCGCAGGAACGGGCTCTCGAAGCGCGCGTCGAGCCGCACCGCGACGCGGTTCTGGTCCGGCAGCAGCCCGACGACCGGATTCGCGAGCGCGACGTCGATCACCTGCGCGACCGTCTTCTGGTACGGAAACTTGCGGGCGACCGCGCGCTGCACGTCGCCTTGCGAGAACGTGTAGTGATCGGGGATGAACGGAAACGTCGACGCGCACGCGGCGAGCGACACGGTCATGCCCGCGGCCGCGCACGCGGCGATCAGGAAGCGGCGCCGGTCGGGCGCGCTCGTATCGGTCATGCTAAATCTCCTGCTGAGGCAAGCGGCGCGGCGGGCCGCGTATCGGCTTCGAGTCGGGCGAGCCATGCGAGCGCGTCGGCGCGCGACGCGCCGCACATCTCGTCGCTCGGCCGCAGCCCCGAGCAGCACGCGGGGCGCTCGGGCCGGCCGAAGATCGCGCAGCGCTCGCCGTCGAGCAACTGCGCGCAGCGCACGCCGGCCGGCTTGCCGTCCGGCATGCCGGGAATCGGGCTCGAAATCGACGGCGCGATGCAGCACGCGCCGCAGCCCTCGCGGCACGCATGCGCAAGCGCCCGCCCCGAACTCACGGCAACTTCGCCAATCATCACATCAAATATCCTGAAAGCGGCTTCAAACGCCAAGCGGCACGGCACAGGCGGCCGCGCACGGAATCCGTATTGTGCCATCCGCCGCTGCGACGTTATTACACAATTCAATGAAACCGACGGTTCCTATACTGGTCGACGTCACAGAGCACGACTTCGAGCTTCCAGCATGACGCAGCCGATTCCGTCCGAGGCGCTGTTTCGCCCCGACCTGCTCGCCAAGTACACGGCGAACGGCCCTCGCTATACGTCCTACCCCACCGCCCCTCAGTTCCGCGACGACTTCGATCCCGCCGATTACATCCGCGCGGCGGCCGATCCCGGCGCGTCGGCGAGCGAACTGTCGCTCTATTTCCACATTCCGTTCTGCGCGACCGCCTGCTTCTATTGCGGCTGCAACAAAATCGCGACGCGCAACCGCAAGCGCGCGCGCCCGTATCTCGACCAGTTGAAGCACGAGATCGCGCTGCAGGCCGCGCTCTTCGATCCGGAGCGGACCGTCACGCAGCTCCACTGGGGCGGCGGCACGCCGACTTTCCTGTCGAACGTCGAGACGACCGAGCTGATGGCGGCCACGCGCGAGTACTTCACGCTCGCGTCGGATCGCACCGGAGAATTCTCGATCGAAATCGATCCGCGCACGGCGTCGCCCGCGACGCTCGTCCATCTGCGCACGATCGGCTTCAATCGCGTAAGCCTCGGCGTGCAGGACTTCGACCCCAACGTGCAACGCGCGATCAATCGCGTGCAGCCGCTCAAGATGACGTCCGACCTCGTGCGCGCCGCGCGCGCGACCGGCTATCACTCGATCGGCATCGATCTCATCTACGGGCTGCCGCACCAGACGGTATCGAGCTTCGCGCGCACGCTCGACACGATCGTCGAGCTCGAGCCCGACCGGCTCTCCGTGTTCGGCTACGCGCACCTGCCGCACCTGTTCAAGATGCAGCGGCAGATCGACACCGCCGCGCTGCCGCCGCCCGCGACGCGCATCGCGCTGCTCGGCCTTGCGATCGAGCGGCTCACGCGCGCGGGCTATGTGTACATCGGCATGGACCATTTCGCGCGGCCGGGCGACGAGCTCGTCCGCGCGCAGCGCAACGGCACGCTGCAGCGCAACTTCCAGGGCTACAGCACGCGGGCGGACGCCGATCTGATCGGCATCGGCGCGTCCTCGATCGGCAAGGTCGGCGACGTCTACGCGCAGAACGCGAAGGATCTGCCGCGTTACGGCGCGGCGCTCGCCGACCAGCGTCTGCCGATCGCGCGCGGCGTGAAGCTCTCGGCCGACGACCGGCTGCGGCGCGACGTGATCACGCACCTGATGTGCAACCTCGTGCTGCCGTTCTCGCACGTCGAGGCCGCGTACGGCATCCGCTTCGCGAACAAGTTTGCGCGCGAGCTCGACACGCTGCGCGGCTTCGAGCGCGACGGCCTGCTGTCGATCGGCGCCGATCGTCTGACGATTCATCCGGCCGGGCGCCTCTACGTGCGCAACATCGCGATGGTGTTCGACGCGTACCTGTCGGGCGCGTCCGAACACCGCTATTCGAAGACGGTCTGAGCGCGCCGGCCGCCGCGGCGCGCGCGGCCCGGGTTGTTGATAAAGTGTCGGTTTCCTCGCACTTTCGCTTTTGACGCCACGATGCGCACCACGCAAGCGACCCGCGCGGTCGAACGCCTCAGAGCCCGCGCCGGCAACCCGCAGTATTCGGCGGTCGGCATGCCGGGCGGCCTCTTCTACCTCGTCGACCGCTCGAGCGGCGCCGCCGAGAAGCTGTGCGCGCCGATGCCGCTCGAGGATTTCGTCGCGTTCGTCGACGGCCTCGGCCCGAAAAAGCCGCGCAAGGTCAGCAAGCTCGACGTCGCGTTCGAGCAGCAGATCAAGAACAGCAAGCGCTAGGCGCTTCGGATCGCAGGCGTTCTGAAGGCAAGACGTCGACCCCGTTTGGTACAATCCGAGAGTTTTTCGTCCCCTCGCTGACGGCCGTCCAGGCCCGCATGACACCATGAATATCGAAAAAGCACGTTTCAACATGATCGAACAGCAGATCCGGCCTTGGGATGTACTGGATCAGGACGTCTTGAGCCTGCTGTCGGTCGTCAAGCGTGAGAATTTCGTGCCGGCCGCGTATCGCGACCTGGCGTTCGCCGACGTCGAGCTGCCGCTGCCGAGCGGCCAGAAGATGCTGTTCCCGCGCGTCGAGGCCCGCATCCTGCAGGAGCTCGCGGTGAAGAAGCACGAGAACGTGCTCGAGATCGGCGCGGGCGGCGGCTACATGGCGGCCTTGCTGGCCGCGCGCGGCCAGCGCGTGACGACGGTCGAGATCGATCCGGATCTCGCGAAGTTCGCCGAAGAGAACCTGAAGAAGAACGGCATGACGAACGCCGAGGTCGTGCTCGGCGACGGCTCGCGCGGCTGGCCCGCGAAGGCGCCGTACGACGTGATCTGCGTGTCGGGCGGCCTGCCCGTCGTCCCGCAGGAACTGCTCGAGCAACTGAAGGTGGGCGGCCGCCTCGCGGCGTTCGTCGGCGGCCGGCCGGTGATGAAGGCGCAGATCATCACACGCATCGACGACACGCAATATCGCGTCGCCGACGTATTCGAGACCTACGTCGATCACCTCGTCAACGCGATCGAGCCGTCGCGCTTCAAGTTCTGAGGCCGCGCGTGCCGATGCAGATCCTGAGCGCTTCCGCCCTCGCCGAATGGCTGCGCGACCCGGCGCGCCCGGCGCCCATCGTGCTCGACGTGCGCGAGCCGTGGGAGATCGCGACCGCGAAGATCGACGGCAGCGTATCGATCCCGATGCAGCAGATTCCCGCGCGCAGCGAGGAGCTCGACGACGAAGCGGCAATCGTCTGCGTGCGCCATCACGGGATGCGCAGCGCGCAGGTCGCGATGTTCCTCGAATCGCGCGGCTTCACGAAGCTCTACAACCTGCAAGGCGGGATCGACGCGTGGTCGCGCGACGTCGATCCCGCGGTGCCGCGCTACTGAGCGCGCATCGCGGCGGCGCGCGCCGCTTCGCCCGGGCGCGCCGCCCGTTTCCCTGAGCGCGGCGCCCGTTTGCCGCGCTCCGCCTACTCCGTTTCCTTCAGCGCCTGCGCGACGATCGAGAACAGCTCGACGATCTGCGCCTCCTCGACGATGAGGGGCGGCGAGAACGCGAGGATGTCGCCCGTGTAGCGGATCATCGCGCCCTTCTCGAAGCACTTGACGAAGACTTCGTAGGCGCGCGCGCCCGGCTTGCCGTCACGCGGCGTCAACTCGACGCCGCCGACGAGGCCGAGATTGCGCACGTCGATCACGTGGCGCGCGTCCTTCAGCTTGTGGATCTCGCGCTCGAAGATCGGCGCGATCCGCGCGGCGCGCGTGAGGAGCCCTTCGCGTTCGTACAGATCGATCGTCGCGACGGCGGCCGCCGCCGCGAGCGGGTGCCCCGAATACGTGTAGCCGTGAAACAGCTCGATGCCGGCCGGCGCGCCGCCGACGATCGCGTCGTGAATCGCGCCGCTCGCCGCCACCGCGCCCATCGGCACCGCCGCGTTGTTCGTGCCTTTGGCCATCGTCAGCAGATCGGGCGTCACGCCGAAGAACTGCGCCGCGAACGGCGCGCCGAGCCGCCCCCAGCCGGTGATCACTTCGTCGAAGATCAGCAGGATGCCGTGCTTGTCGCACAGTTCGCGCAAGCGTTCGAGATAGCCTCGCGGCGGGATCAGCACGCCCGTCGAGCCGGCGACAGGCTCGACGATCACCGCGGCGATCGTCGATGCGTCGTGCAGCGCGACGAGCCGCTCCAGTTCGTCCGCCAGCTGCGCGCCCCACGCGGGCTGCCCCTTCGAGAACGCGGCCTCCTTCAGGTTCAGCGTATGCGGCAGATGGTCGACCGACGGCAGCAGCGCGCCCGAATACGCGTTGCGGTTCGGCGCGATGCCGCCCACCGAGATGCCGCCGAAGCCGACGCCGTGATAGCCGCGCTCGCGGCCGATGAAGCGCGTGCGCTGCCCTTCGCCGCGCGCGCGGTGATACGCGAGCGCGATCTTCAGCGCGGTGTCGACCGCCTCCGAGCCGGAATTCGTGAAGAAGATGTGTTTCAGGTCGCCCGGCGTGTGGCGCGCGATCTTCGTCGCGGCCTCGAACGCCTTCGGGTGCCCCATCTGGAACGTCGGCGCAAAATCCATCTCCTCGGCCTGCGCCTGCACCGCGGCGACGATCTCGTCGCGCCCGTGCCCCGCGTTCACGCACCAGAGGCCCGCGGTGCCGTCGAGAATGCGCCGGCCGTCGTGCGACGTGTAGTACATCCCCTTCGCCGCGACGAGCAGGCGCGGCGCTTCCTTGAACTGCCGGTTCGCGGTGAACGGCATCCAGAACGCGGAGAGATCGGGGGTCTGCGAAACGTGCTCGGTCATGGAAGTCTCCTCGGAGATCGATCGAACGATGTCTGGAACGCGGCGCGATGCGCGCTGACGGGGTGCGGTGCGCAACGCGCCGCATCGATGGGAATTCGCCTCGAGAGTGTAAGCACGCGGCTCGCGATGCACAACCATGCAGCATGCGCGCACGCGGCGCTGCACCGCGACGGACCACGCGATGCGCGCACGCGTGCGTCGCGTGTGCCGAGAACGCCGCGCCGCCTCGTCCGAAGCCCCGCCGCCGGGCGCGCGCACGCGCGCCGGCCCGCATCTGGCACATGCCTTGCGTAACCGGTTCGCCGCGTGTCCGCTCCGGTGCGCGCCCACACTCCAACAGGCAAAGGGAACTCGATGAAACGTCGCAGTCTTTTGAAGTTCGGATCGATGGCAGGCGTCATGGCGCTCGCGGGGCAAAGCCCCGTCGCGCGCGCGGCGGATTCGGGCAAAGGCCCGATCAAGGTCGGCATCCTGCATTCGCTGTCGGGCACGATGGCGATCTCCGAGACTTCGCTCAAGGACACCGCGCTGATGACGATCGCCGACATCAACAAGAACGGCGGCGTGCTCGGGCGGCCGCTGCAGCCCGTCGTCGTCGATCCCGCGTCGAACTGGCCGCTGTTCGCCGAGAAGGCGCGCCAGTTGCTCACGCAGGAGAAGGTCGCATGCGTGTTCGGCTGCTGGACGTCGGTGTCGCGCAAGTCGGTGCTGCCCGTGTTCGAGGAGCTGAACGGCCTGCTCTACTACCCGGTGCAGTACGAGGGCGAGGAGATGTCGCGCAACGTGTTCTACACGGGCGCCGCGCCGAACCAGCAGGCGATTCCGGCCGTCGAGTACATGATGAGCGCCGAAGGCGGCGGCGCGAAGCGCTTCTTCCTGCTCGGCACCGATTACGTCTACCCGCGCACGACCAACAAGATCCTGCGCGCGTTCCTGAAATCGAAGGGCGTGAAAGATTCCGATATTCAGGAAGTCTACACACCGTTCGGGCACAGCGATTACCAGACGATCGTCGCGAACATCAAGACCTTCGCGCAAGGCGGCAAGACCACCGTGATCTCGACGATCAACGGCGATTCGAACGTGCCGTTCTACAAGGAGCTCGGCAATCAGGGGCTCAAGGCGACCGACGTGCCCATCGTCGCGTTCTCGGTCGGCGAGGAGGAACTGCGCGGCATCGACACGAAGCCGCTCGTCGGGCATCTGGCCGCGTGGAATTACTTCATGTCGGTGAAGGGGCCGGCGAACGCGAAGTTCAAGGAGCAGTTCGCCGCGTGGGTGAAGTCGCAGAATCTGCCGGGCGGCGCGAAGCGCGTGACCAACGATCCGATGGAGGCGACGTTCGTCGGCATCCACATGTGGAAGCAGGCGGTCGAGAAGGCGAAGAGCACCGATGTCGACCGCGTGCGCACGGCGATGATCGGCCAGAGCGTCGCCGCGCCGTCGGGCTTCACACTGACGATGGACGGCAACCATCATCTGCACAAGCCGGTGATGATCGGAGAGATTCGCGGCGACGGCCAGTTCAACGTCGTCTGGAAAACGAAGACGGCGATTCGCGCGCAGCCGTGGAGCCCGTTCATCGCGGGCAACCAGGGCAAGCCGGACGTGGTCGGCTCGATTCCGGAGTTCCTGCGCCGCCGTCGCGCCGCGCTCGCCTGACGCGCGTGCGGGCGCCGCGCCAGCGCACGGCGTCGCCGTCGCGCGCGTCCGCGCCGCGCGCTTTCTCCCCTTTCGCGAGGACTGACCGATGCCCATGCCTTTGAGCCGCGCCGCTCGTGCGCTCGCGGCGCTCGCCGCCTGCGCGGCGTTTTCGTTCGCCGCGCCGCGTGCGGCGCTCGCCGTCACGGCGGCCGACGTCGCCGCGCTCGCCGGCGACGACTTCGATGCGAAGCGCGCCGCGATCGACCGTCTCGCCGCCGGGCACGACGCCGCCGCGGCCGCGCTGCTGAACGCGCTCGCGAACGGCGACGCGCTCGCGACCGACGCCGGGCGCATCCTGATTCAGCATGGCGACGCCGCGCGCGACGCACTGACGAACGCGCCCGCGCAGGCGGGCGATGCGCAGCCGGTGATGCTCAACAACCTGCTGCGCGCGAAGATCGCGAACGCACTGTCGGGGCTCGATCTCGCGTCGCCCGACATCGACACGCGCCGCCGCGCGATCGATGCGCTGCTCAAGCGCCCCGATGCCGCGCTCAAGCCGATGATCGACGCCGCGCGTGCGAAGGAAACCGATCCCGTGCTCAAGCGCCGCCTCGACGCGCTATGGGCGATCGCCGCGCTGCGCGACGCCGATCCCGCGAAGCGCCTCGAAGCGGTGCGGCTCGTCGCCGCGCGAAGCGATCTCGACATGATCGAGCAACTGCGCCCGCTCGTCGCGAAGCGGCCCGACGGCGGCGACGCGGAACCCGATGCGCGCGTGCGCGAGGCCGCGCAGCAGGGGCTCGGCGCGCTCTATGCGATCCAGCGCCGCGGCGAAATCGCGGGCACGCTGTTCGCGGGGCTCTCGCTCGGCAGCGTGCTGCTGCTCGCCGCGCTCGGCCTCGCGATCACGTACGGCCTCATCGGCGTCATCAACATGGCGCACGGCGAGTTCCTGATGATCGGCGCGTATGCGACCTACGTCGTGCAGACGCTCGTGCAGCGCTATCTGCCCGGCGCGTTCGACTGGTATCCGCTCGCCGCGATTCCCGTGTCGTTCGCCGCGGCCGCCGCGCTCGGCATCGTGCTCGAGCGCACGGTGCTCAGGCACCTGTATGGCCGCCCGCTCGAGACGCTGCTCGCGACGTTCGGCGTGAGCCTCATCCTGATCCAGGCGATGCGGATGATCTTCGGCGCACAGAACGTGCAGGTCGTCAATCCGTCGTGGATGAGCGGCGGCGTGACCGTGATGCAGAACCTGATCCTGCCGTACAACCGCCTCGCGATCCTCGCGTTCGCGCTCGTCGTCGTCGGCATCGCGTGGGCCGTGCTGACGAAAACGCGCCTCGGCCTGTTCGTGCGCGCGGTCACGCAGAACCGCCGGATGGCCGCGTGCGTCGGCGTGAAGACGGCGCGCGTCGATTCGTATGCGTTCGCGTTCGGCGCGGGCATCGCGGGCCTCGGCGGCTGCGCGCTGTCGCAGATCGGCAACGTCGGCCCGAATCTCGGCCAGAGCTACATCGTCGATTCGTTCATGGCGGTCGTGCTGGGCGGCGTCGGCCAGATCGCGGGCACGGTGCTCGGGGGCTTCGGCCTCGGGCTCGTCAGCAAGGCGATCGAGCCGTTCTGGGGCGCGGTGCTCGCGAAGATCGCCGTGCTCGTGATGATCGTGCTGTTCATCCAGAAACGCCCGCAAGGGATGTTCGCCCTGAAGGGCCGCAGCGCGGAGGCATGACATGACTTCGACGATCCATTCCCTTACCGTCGCGCGCGGCGCGTCGCCCGCTTCGTCCACGGCATCCGCCGCGTCCGCTTCACCGGCCGCGCCGCGCGTGGCTCGCGCTCGTCGCGCTGTGCATCGCGGTCGGCGTGGGGGTGCCGCTCGCCGCGCTCGTCGCGCCCGAAGCGAGCGCGTTTCATCTGTCATCCTACGCAATGACGCTCGCGGGCAAGCTGATGTGCTACGCGATCGCCGCGCTCGCGCTCGATCTCGTCTGGGGCTACTGCGGCATCCTGAGCCTCGGGCACGGCCTGTTCTTCGCGCTCGGCGGCTATGCGATCGGCATGTACCTGATGCGCGCGATCGGCCGCGACGGCAAGTACGGCAGCGATCTGCCCGACTTCATGGTGTTTCTCGACTGGCACCGGTTGCCGTGGTACTGGAGCGGCACCGAGCATCTCGCGTATGCGCTCGCGCTCGTCGTGCTCGTGCCCGCCGCGCTCGCGTGGGTGTTCGGCTTCTTCACGTTCCGCTCGCGCGTGAAAGGCGTGTATCTGTCGATCATCACGCAGGCGACGACGTTCGCCGCGATGCTGCTCTTCTATCGCAACGAGACGGGCTTCGGCGGCAACAACGGCTTCACCGATTTCAAGCGTATCGCCGGCTTCGCGATCACGTCGCCCGGCACGCGCACGGTGCTGTTGCTGACGACGTTCGCGGCGCTCGTCGCGTCGTTCGTCGCCGCGCGCGCGATCGTCACGAGCAAGCTCGGCCGCGTCGTCACCGCGATCCGCGACGGCGAGACGCGCGTCATGTTCCTCGGCTACAGCCCGCTCGCGTACAAGCTCTTCGTATGGGTGGTATCGGCCGTGCTGTGCGCGATCGCGGGCGCGCTGTACGTGCCGCAGGTCGGCATCATCAACCCGAGCGAGATGTCGCCCGGCAACTCGATCGAGATGGCGATCTGGGTCGCGGTGGGCGGCCGCGGCACGTTGATCGGCCCGATCGTCGGCGCGTTCGCCGTCAACGGCGCGAAGAGCGTGTTCACCGCGTACTTCGCCGAATACTGGCTGTTCTTCCTCGGCCTCATCTTCGTGCTCGTGCCGCTCGTGCTGCCGCGCGGCATCATGGGCCTCGTCGAAACCGTCATGCGCAAGGCCACGTCACGATGAACGAGAACACGATGATTCGCGAGCCCGCGCAGCCGGACGGCGCCGACCGGCTCGCCGTCAGCGGCGCGGCCGGGATGTCGCACGTCGTCACGCCCGGCGCGATCGACACGTCGCACGGCACGATCCTCTATCTCGACGACATCGAAGTGAGCTTCGACGGCTTTCGCGCGCTGAAGAAGCTGTCGCTGTCGATCGACGTCGGCGAGCTGCGCTGCGTGATCGGCCCGAACGGCGCCGGCAAGACGACGATGATGGACGTGATCACCGGCAAGACACGGCCCGATTCGGGCCACGCGTTCCTCGGCCAGACACTCGACCTCACGCGCATGAACGAGCCGCAGATCGCACGCGCGGGCATCGGCCGCAAGTTTCAGAAGCCGACCGTGTTCGAGCAGCATCCGGTATGGGAGAACCTCGAGCTCGCGATGGCCGCCGACAAGCGCTGGTTCGCGTCGCTGCGCGCGCGGCTCGACCGAGCGGCGCAGGCGCGGATCGAGCAGACGCTCGCGCTGATCCGGCTCGAGGACAGCGCGTACCGGCTCGCGGGCGAGCTGTCGCACGGGCAGAAGCAGCGGCTCGAGATCGGCATGCTGCTGATGCAGCGCCCCGCGCTCTTGCTGCTCGACGAGCCCGCGGCCGGCATGACCGACCACGAGACGATGGAGCTCGCCGAGCTGCTGAACACGCTGCGCGGCACGTGCTCGATGATGGTCGTCGAGCACGACATGGAATTCGTCGCGGCGCTCGCGGGCGACGCGGGACGCGTGACCGTGATGGCGGAAGGCGCGGTGCTCGCGCAAGGCACGCTCGATCAGGTGAAGCGCGACGAAGCGGTGATCGAGTCTTATCTCGGACGATGATGCGATGCTGACAATCGAATCGCTGAACCAGTACTACGGCGGCAGCCATATCCTGCGCGACGTGAGCCTCACCGCCGAAACCGGCCGGCTCACCGTGCTGCTCGGGCGCAACGGCGTCGGCAAGACGACGCTCCTGCGCTGCCTGATGGGTGTCGTGCCGACGAAAAGCGGCGGCATCGCGTGGTGCGGCAAGCCGCTCGGCGCACTGCCGCCGCACGCGCGCGTCGCGTCGGGGCTCGCCTATGTGCCGCAGGGCCGCGACATCTTCGCGCGGCTCACCGTCGAGGAGAATCTTCTCGTCGGCGCGGCGAGCCGCAAGGCGAGCGCGAAAGTGCCCGACCGGATCTACGCGCTCTTTCCGGTGCTCAAGGACATGCGCGCGCGCCGCGGCGGCGATCTGTCGGGCGGCCAGCAGCAGCAGCTCGCAATCGGCCGCGCACTGATGAGCGAGCCGCAGCTCCTGATCCTCGACGAACCGACAGAAGGCATTCAGCCGTCGATCATCCAGGACATCGGCCGCACACTGCGGCAGCTCGTCGACGAAACGAAGATGACGGTGCTGCTCGTCGAGCAGTACTACGATTTCGCGCTCTCGATCGCCGATCGCTACTGGGTGATGAGCCGCGGCGAGATCGTCGCGGGCGGCGCGGGCGGCGAGATGGACGCGCACGGCGTGCGCGAGCTGATCGCGGTCTGAGCGTCGATCCGCGCGCAGGGCAGGCGACGCGCGTCGCCCTGCCGGCATCGCGCGATGCGGATCGCGAACAGCTGCCGCAACACGCACGCCATACGCACGCCATACGCATACCACGCGCACGCCACACGCGCGCCGCATCCGCGCGCATACGCACCTTGCGTGCCTTGCGTGCCTTGCGCACCTTCCGCGCCGCGCGCGGCGGCAAGCGCTATCCTGTGGCATTACCGCGCCCGCTGCCCCGATTCGACCGATGTCCGCCCACGAACCTCACACCTCGCTCGTCCGCCCCGCCGCCAAGGCATGGCACGCCCGCCTCGAACTCGGCTTCGAGCGGCAGCCGGGCGGACGCACGGCGCTCGCGCATCGGCGCCACGTCGGCCCGCTGCGGGTGCAGCGCGCGCTCTACCCGGAAGGCGACGCGATCTGCCACGCGGTGATCGTGCATCCGCCGGGCGGCGTCGCGGGCGGCGACCGGCTCGAGATCGACGTGAGGCTCGACGCCGGCACGCACGCGGTGCTGACGACGCCCGGCGCGACGAAGTGGTACAAGTCGAACGGACTCGACGCGCGGCAGCGGATCGACATCGACGTCGGCGCGCACGCGAAGCTCGACTGGCTGCCGCAGAACAATCTGTTCTTCGACGCCGCGCATGCGTCGCTCGAGTTCGTGCTCGCGCTCGGCGACGGCGCGAGCGTGCTCGGCTGGGACGCGACGCAGCTCGGCCGCCAGGCGGCGGGCGAAGCGTGGTCGGCGGGCAGCATCGCGTCGTTCTCGAAAATCGTCGGGCCGTCGGGCCGGCCGCTGTGGGTCGAACGCGCGCGCCTCGACGCGGGCGATCCGTTGCGCGCCGCCCCGCAGGGACTCGGCGGCTTTGCCGTATACGGCACGCTGTGGGCGCTCGGCGCGGCCTGCACGGAAGCGCTCGCCGAATCGATCGCGCCCGCGCTGCCATTCGACGATGCGCTGCGCGCGGGCGTCACCTGCGTCGCGCCCGGCACGCTGCTGATCCGCGCGCTCGCGCATTCGATGGAGGCGCTGCAGCGGCTGTTGGCCGAGCAATGGCTCGCGCTTCGCCCGATCGTCCACGGCGTCGACCCAAAACCGCTGCGCCTCTGGCAAACCTGATCGCCGCACATTCCTGACGCACGCCTGTCCGAAAAACGCGCCATCGCGGTGCGTGCCGCACCGTCGCGCGGCACGAACGCGCGCAAACAACGCATGGCACGTGCCTTGCTCGCCTATGCCCGCGGGCGTCGCCGCACGCGCACGTTCGCGGTGCTACGATAGCTTCGCGACTGTCGCGACGCGCGCCGCATGAATATTACGTTTTCCAAAATGTTTCTTTCATGAAACTGACTCCCCGAGAAAAAGACAAGCTGCTGATCTTCACGGCGGCGCTCCTCGCCGAGCGCCGCCGTGCACGCGGGCTCAAGCTCAACTATCCGGAGACGGTCGCGTTCATCACCGCCGCGCTGATGGAAGCGGCGCGCGACGGCAGGACCGTCGCCGAAGTGATGCATTACGGCACGACGCTGCTCACGCGCGACGACGTGATGGAAGGCGTGCCCGAGATGATTCCCGACATCCAGGTCGAAGCGACGTTTCCCGACGGCACGAAGCTCGTGACCGTCCACCACCCGATTCCGTGAAGGCGCGTCATGATTCACCGCATGGTTCATTTCCTCCCGCCGTCCGGCAGCAGGCTCCGCACCCTTCGCACGCCACGCCGGAGGGCCGCATGATTCCCGGCGAACTCGTCATCGACGACGGCGAGCACACGCTGAACGCCGGCCGCCACACGATCGCGCTCGTCGTCGCGAACACGGGCGATCGCCCGGTGCAGGTCGGCTCGCACTATCACTTCCACGAAGTCAACGATGCGCTGTCGTTCGATCGCGCGGCCGCGCGCGGCTTTCGGCTGAACATCGCGGCGGGCACCGCGGTGCGCTTCGAGCCGGGCCAGACACGCACGGTCGAGCTCGTCGAGCTCGGCGGCGCCCGCGCCGTCTACGGCTTCCAGGGCAAGGTGATGGGGCCGCTCTGAGCGCCGGCGCTTCGCCGCGCTGCGCTGTGACACGCCCGCACGGGCATCCGAAGGATTCGACGACATGACATTACGTTTGAGCCGCCGCGCGTACGCGGAAATGTACGGGCCGACGACGGGCGACCGCATCCGCCTCGCGGACACCGAGCTGCTGATCGAAGTCGAGCGCGACCACACGCTCTACGGCGAGGAAGTGAAGTTCGGCGGCGGCAAGGTGATCCGCGACGGCATGGGCCAATCGCAGCTCCCCGCGGCCGACGTGGCGGACACCGTGATCACGAACGCGGTGATTCTCGATCACTGGGGCATCGTGAAGGCGGACATCGCGATCAAGCACGGCCGCATCGCGGCGATCGGCAAGGCGGGCAATCCGGACATCCAGCCGGGCGTGACGATCGCGATCGGCGCGGCGACCGAGATCATCGCGGGCGAAGGCCTGATCGTGACGGCGGGCGGCATCGATACGCACATCCACTTCATCAGCCCGCAGCAGATCGACGAAGCACTCGCATCGGGCGTGACGACGATGATCGGCGGCGGCACGGGCCCCGCGACCGGCACCAACGCGACGACCTGCACGCCGGGGCCGTGGCACATGGAGCGGATGCTGCAGGCGGCCGACGGCTGGCCGATCAATCTCGGCTTTCTCGGCAAGGGCAACGCGAGCCGGCCGCAGCCGCTCGTCGAGCAGATCGAGGCGGGCGCGATCGGCCTGAAGCTGCACGAGGATTGGGGCACGACGCCCGCCGCGATCGACAACTGCCTGACGGTGGCCGACGACACCGACACGCAGGTCGCGATCCACACCGATACGCTGAACGAGGCCGGCTTCGTCGAGGCGACGGTCGCCGCGTTCAAGGGCCGCACGATCCACACGTACCACACCGAGGGCGCGGGCGGCGGCCATGCGCCCGACATCCTGAAGGTGTGCGGCGAGGCGAACGTGCTGCCTTCGTCGACGAACCCGACGCGCCCGTACACGATCAACACGCTCGACGAACACCTCGACATGCTGATGGTCTGCCATCACCTCGATCCGTCGATCGCCGAGGATCTCGCGTTCGCCGAATCGCGGATTCGCCGCGAGACGATCGCGGCCGAGGACATCCTGCACGACCTCGGCGCGCTGTCGATGCTGTCGTCCGATTCGCAGGCGATGGGCCGCGTCGGCGAAGTGATCATCCGCACGTGGCAGACCGCGCACAAGATGAAGGTGCAGCGCGGCGCGCTCGCCGGCGACGGCGCGCGCAACGACAACTTCCGCGCGAAGCGCTACGTCGCGAAATACACGATCAATCCGGCGCTCACGCACGGCATCGCGCACGAGGTCGGCTCGATCGAGCCGGGCAAATGGGCGGACCTCGTGCTGTGGGAGCCCGCGTTCTTCGGGGTCAAGCCGGCGATGATCGTCAAGGGCGGCATGATCGCCGTCGCGCAGATGGGCGATCCGAATGCGTCGATCCCGACGCCGCAGCCCGTGCATTATCGCGAGATGTTCGCCACCCGCGGCGGCGCGCTCGCGCGCACGTCGCTCACGTTCGTGTCGCAGCTCGCGCTCGATGCGGGCATCGGCGCGCGCTACGGGCTCGCGAAGCGGCTCGTGCCGGTGCGCGGCTGCCGCACGGTGACCAAGCGCGACATGATCCACAACGCATGGCAACCGGCCATCCGCGTCGACCCCGAAACCTACGACGTCGTCGCCGACGGCGCGCTGCTCACCTGCGAGCCCGCCGCCGTGCTGCCGATGGCGCAACGCTACTTCCTGTTCTGAAGCCCTGACGAATCATCATGCGCACGATCGACAAACGCATCGCCCCGAACGTGAGGCTCGCCGCCACGCTCGACACGGGCGAGGACGTCGCGCTCGTGCTGCCGCGCGGCACCGTGTTGCGCGACGGCGACGTGCTCGTCGCCGACGACGGCGCGCTCGTGCGCGTGGCCGCCGCGCACGAAGCCGTGCTGCTCGTGCGCGCGCCCGACGCGCTCACGCTCACGCGCGCCGCGTATCACCTCGGCAACCGCCATACGCCGGTTGAAGTCGGCGCCGGCTGCCTGAAGCTCGAATACGATCCCGCGCTCGCCGACATGCTCACGCGGCTCGGCGCGACGGTCGAGCGCGCGAGCGCGCCGTTCCAGCCCGAAGCCGGCGCGTACGGCGGCGGACATCGTCACGGGCACGATGCGACGTTCGCCGAGGATTACGCGCTCGCGCAGCAGGTGTTCGACGAGCATCACGGCCACTCGCACTCGCACTCGCACTCGCACGATCACGATCACGATCACGATCACGATCATCAGCATGGCCCGTCTTGCTCGCACGGTCATCACCATGGACACCGCTGAGCTCGTCGCGCTGCTGCACCTCGCGTCGCCGGCGTTGCCGATCGGCGCGTTCAGCTATTCGCAGGGTCTCGAAGCCGCGCTCGACGCGCCGCTGATTCGCGACGCCGACGGCGCGCGCGACTGGATCGCGAGCGGCCTCGCCGACGTGCTCGCGCAAGGCGAGCTGCCGTTCCTCGCGCATCAGCTCGCGCGCTGGCACGCGCACGACGCCGCCGCGCTCGCCGACGCGAACGACGAATTCGTCGCGAGCCGCGAATCGTTCGAGCTGCGCCGCGAAACCGAACAGATGGGCTGGTCGCTCGCGCAGCTGTGCGCGTCGCTCGAATGGGGCGATGCCGCGCGCCGAGCAACGCTCGCGTCGATCCCGTCGGTCGCGCTGCCGAGCGCGTTCGCGTTCGCGGCCGCCGCGCACGGCGCGACGCCCGACGCGGCGCTCGCCGCCTATGCGTTCGGCTGGGTCGAGAACCAGACGGCCGCCGCGATCAAGGCGGTGCCGCTCGGCCAGCTCGCCGGCCAGAAGATCATCGTCGCGCTGCGCGAGCCGATCCGCGACGCGGTGCGCCGCGCGCTCGCGACGCCGCCGGAGGCGATCAACACGTTCGCGCCTCAGCTCGGCATCCTGTCCGCGCGGCACGAATCGCAGTATTCGCGTCTGTTCCGTTCATAAGCATCCCAGAGCATTCTCACGCACCGAATCATGAACGCACCTCGCTTTGCGGCGCCCGCCCGCCGCACGAAGAAACTCCCGCCCCTGCGCGTCGGCATCGGCGGCCCGGTCGGCTCCGGCAAGACGACGCTCCTCGAAATGCTTTGCAAGGGCATGCGCGAGCGCTACGACCTCGTCGCGATCACGAACGACATCTACACGAAGGAAGACCAGCGCCTTCTGACGATCGCGGGCGCGCTGCCCGAAGCGCGGATCATGGGCGTCGAGACGGGCGGCTGCCCGCACACGGCGATCCGCGAGGACGCATCGATCAATCTGGAGGCGGTCGAGCGGATGCTCGCGCGCTTCCCGGACGCGGACATCGTGTTCATCGAATCGGGCGGCGACAATCTCGCGGCAACGTTCAGCCCCGAACTGTCGGACCTGACGATCTACGTGATCGACGTCGCGGGCGGCGAGAAGATTCCGCGCAAGGGCGGCCCGGGCATCACGAAATCGGATCTGCTCGTGATCAACAAGACGGACCTCGCGCCGCTCGTCGGCGCGAACCTCGAGGTGATGGCCTCCGATACGAGGAAGATGCGCGGCGAGCGCCCGTACGTGATGTGCAACCTGAAGGCGCTCGACGGCGTGGCCGACGTGATCGCGTTCATCGAGAACAAAGGATTGCTGACGGTCTGAGCGCCGGCATCGAACGCCGGCGATCCTGCCTCGAGCGCTCGCGGCGCCGCGCCGCCGGCCTCGCGCGTGGCTTCGCGCACGGCCTCGCAAAAGGCCTCGAAAATACCCCGCAAACGGCTGCGGCGCGGCTCCCGAAACGGCACGCCGCGCAATGCGGCAGCCGATGCGGCAACGCCCCCCGCCCATGCTCGCCCAGCCACGCGCACGCAACGCCGCCCGCACCGCTCAGTCGAGCGCCGCGCCCGCATCGAGCCCGCCCGCATCGCCTTCGTCGTTCGCCGCCGGCGCGACGCGCGGCGCCGGCAGCAGCGCGTTCAGCACGTCGACCGTGCGCGCCGTCGCGCCGCGATGCCGCGCGGCGAACGCCGCGCCCGCCGCGCCCATCGCCGTGCGGCGCGCGTGATCGGCGAACAGCGCGTCGAGCGTGCATGCGAGATCGGCCGGATCCCGCACTTGCGCGCACGCGCCCGCCGTGACCGCATCGGCCGTCGCCTGCGTGAAGTTGAACACGTGCGGCCCGATCAGCACCGGCACGCCGACCGCGCACGCCTCGATCAGGTTCTGGCCGCCGAGCGGCAACAGGCTGCCGCCGATGAACGCGACGTCGGCGGCCGCATAGTACGCGCCCAGCTCGCCCATCGAATCGCCGAGCAGCACCGAGACGTCGGCCGGCAGCGCGGAGGCGGCCGGCCGGCCCGCGGCGGCGGCCGCCGCGTCGTGCGCCCATTCGGTGCGGCGCACGTGGCGCAGCCCGCGCCGCTCGACGAGCGCCGCGACTTCGGCGAAGCGCTGCGGATGACGCGGCACGAGGATCAGCAACGCGCCCGGCGTCTTCAGCGAGACGAATGCGTCGAGCACGAGCGCCTCTTCGCCGTCGCGCGTGCTCGCGGCCACCCACACGGGCCGCTCGCCGATCGCCGCGCGCCATGCGCGCCCGCGCGCGGCGAGCTCGGGCGGTGTCGTCATGTCGAACTTCAGATTGCCGAGCACCGCGACGTTGCGCGCGCCGAGCGAAGTCAGGCGCTGCGCGTCGGCGGGGCTTTGCGCGAGCACGCGCGAGAAGCCGCCGAACACGTCGCGCGCGGCGGCGCCGAATTTCGCCGCGCGCCCGAACGAGCGCGCCGACATCCGCGCATTCGTCAGCACGAGCGGCACGTCGGCGCGGCGGCATTCGTCAATGAGCGTCGGCCAGACCTCGGTTTCCATCACGAGCCCGAGCGACGGCCGCCATGCGCGCAGGAAGCGCCGCACGGCGCGCGGCAGATCGTACGGCAGGTAGCAGCGCGACACGCGCTCGCCGAAGATCTGCTCGCCCGTCGCGCGGCCGCTCGGCGTCATGTGCGTGAGCAGCACGTGCGCGTCGGGGCGCGCGCGCAACAGCGCATCGATGAGCGGCTGCGCGGCGCGCGTCTCGCCGACCGACACCGCATGCACCCACACGATCGGCGTCGCTTCGTCGACGTCGCGCGCGAGCGCGCGCCCCGGCCCGAAGCCGAAGCGCTCGCCGATATGCTCGCGATAGCCGCGCTCCTTGCGCGAGCGCCACACGAGGCGCAGCACCGCGAGCGGCGCGACGAGCCACCACAGTCCGCGATAGATCGCCCTCAGCATCGCGCGGCGGCTCCGGCCGCGACTGCGTCGCGCGCGCTCAAACGAGGGCCCTGCCCTGCAGGCGCTCGAGGATGCCGAGCGGCGCGCGCTGCGGGCGGGCCATCGCGCCGACCGGCAGGAAGAAGGTCTGCTCGAGCATGAACTGCCCGGACATCACCGCGTGCGACGCCTGATCGGAGAAGCACACCCACACGCTGCCGGACGGGAACGGCATCGTCTGCTGCGGGCTGTTCTTCTGATAGTCGAGATCGGCCTTCATGCTGTCGTGCAGCTTCAGCATCAGGTGGTCGTACGCGCTGCGGCGCGACTTCGTCACGTGCAGCAGCTCGAGCAGCCACGCGACGCCCGGCACCTGCGGCTTGATGTGCGGCAGGAAGCGCTTCGCGACGTCCTCGAACGGCTCGCCGACGCGCCATACCCGCGGCACGCCCGCCGGGTTCACGTTCGTGAACACGCGCAGGATCCGCTCGCCGTAGTTCGGCCGCGACGGGAACGCGTCGACGTGCAGCCGGCTGTCGTCCTTGCGCCACGACGTCTCGCGCGTCTCGACCTGCATCAGGCGCAGGCTCGTCGGCGCGACGCGCAGCTTGCCGCGGTACTCGGGGAAGAGCCCGTCGACGAGCGCGCCCGCCTGTTGCTGGAAGCGCGCGATCAGCGCGCGCACGGCCGACTGCGTGACCGCGTCGCCCGCCACGCCGGCGAGCGCGCCGCCGTTCGGCGCGAGGCTGATGTTCTTGCGCTTCGGATCGGCGAGCGCCGGGTCGAGCAGCGCTTCCTCGCCGCCTTCGATCGCGAAGCGCAAATGCGCAAAGAACAACACCTTGCCGTCCTCGAGGCCCGCGAGCAGTTGCTCGCGCGGCACGGACAGCTGTTGTCCGCTCCAGTCGGCGGACGCAATTTCGATGATCTGGGATTCGCTCATGATCGCCTGTCGGGATTACAAGAGGCCGAACGACGCGAGTGCGTCCTTCGCCTGCGAAAGGGACGGCGGCGCGCCGGCGGTGCCGAGATTGACGACGTTGGGCGACCAGTAGCCGCCCGTGCGCCAGGCTGTCGCGAAATTGTACAGTTCGACGGTCGGACGCTTAAGCGCCGCCGCGATGTGGACGAGGCCGGTATCGACGCCGACCGTCGCCGCCGCGCCGTCGACGAGGCCGACGACCACGGGCAGCGACAGCTTCGGCGGCACGATCGCCGCCGCGCCGAACGCCTTCGCGAGGCGCTCGCTCGTCGCGCGCTCGGCGTCGCTGCCCCACGGCAGCACGAGCGACGCGCCGCGCCGCACGAGCGCCTCGCCGAGGCCGGTCCACGCTTCGTCGGGCCACTGCTTGTCGGCGCGCGAGGTCGCGTGCACGAATACCACGTAGGGCACCGGCAGATTCAAATCGAGCGCCGCGAGCGCGCGCGCCGCGCCATGCGTGTCGAGGCCGAAATC
Source organism: Burkholderia mallei ATCC 23344 (assembly GCF_000011705.1). Classification (NCBI taxonomy): domain Bacteria; kingdom Pseudomonadati; phylum Pseudomonadota; class Betaproteobacteria; order Burkholderiales; family Burkholderiaceae; genus Burkholderia; species Burkholderia mallei. Next base: position 2,273,785 of record NC_006348.1, read on the forward strand.
GATCGGATCGCCGGGCGCCGGCGCGGGGTCTCCCAGCGCCGCCGCGACGAGCTGCCGCGAGCGCTCGACGACGTGCGTGCGCGGCGCGATCGGCACCCGCCTGTCGTAGAAGAAACGCACCGGCCACTCGTAGCCGGCGCCGTCGGTGCGGTTGCCGAGGCCGACAAGCGGCCCGCGCGCCCAGCTCGCGACCCACGCGGTCTTGATGAGCCCCTGGCAGTCGATCACGAGGTCGTAGCGCTCCTCGGCGAGGCGCCGCCGGAACGCGCGGATCTCGCGCCACGTTTGCGACGCGCTCAAGCGCTTGCGCCAGCGCCGCAGCGAGAACGGCAGCACGTCGCGCACACCGTCGACGAGCCGCACGAGATCGGCGAAGCCTTCCTCGACGAGCCAGTCGATCTGCGCATCGGGGTGACGCCGGCGGATATCGGCGATCACCGGCATGTTATGCACGACATCGCCGAGCGACGACACGCGCACGATCAGAATTTTTTGCACGCTGAAAAAAAGGGCCGGCGGTGGCCGGCACAGACCGAAAGGACGGATTTTATCGCGCCGGGCGGCCGACACAGACAAAAAGCGGCGAACGCACGCATGCGTCGCCGCTTTTTGGACAAGGCTTGCGTCAGCGCAAGCTCGGGCACGCCGCGCCCGGCGCGCGCCGCGCCGCCGTCAAGCTCAGAACGGCAGGTTCGCGTCCGGCTTCGCCGCCTTCAGCGCGCGCCGGAAATCGTCCTGGATCCGCACGAGCGCCGCGTCGGAGCTCGCCTCGAAGCGCAGCACGACCACGGGCGTCGTGTTCGACGAACGCGCGAGACCGAAGCCGTCCGGATACTCGACGCGCAGACCGTCGATCGTCACGACCTCGTCCGCGCCGTCGAACTTCGCGTCGGCGCGCAGCTTGTCGATCAGCTTCACGTTCTCGCCTTCGTCGAGCTTCAGTTGCAGCTCGGGCGTCGACACCGCGTTCGGCAAGCCGTTGAGCAGCGCGCTCGGATCGGCTGCGCGCGCGAGGATCTCGAGCAGGCGCGCGCCCGTGTAGAGGCCGTCGTCGAAGCCGTACCAGCGATCCTTGAAGAACACGTGGCCGCTCATCTCGCCCGCGAGCGGCGCGCCCGTCTCGCGCAGCTTCGCCTTCACGAGCGAGTGGCCCGTCTTCCACATCAGCGGCTCGCCGCCCTTCTCGCGCACCCACTGCGCGAGATTGCGCGTGCACTTCACGTCGTAGATGATCTGCGCGCCCGGGTTGCGCGACAGCACTTCCTCGGCGAACAGCATCAGCTGGCGGTCCGGATAGATGATCTGGCCGTCCTTCGTGACGACGCCGAGGCGGTCGCCGTCGCCGTCGAACGCGAAGCCGATCTCGGCATCGGTCGTCTTCAGCTTCGCGATCACGTCCTGCAGGTTCTCCGGGTGCGCCGGGTCCGGGTGGTGGTTCGGGAAGTTGCCGTCGATGTCGGTGAAGAGCTCGACGAGTTCGCAGCCGAGCGCCTTGAACAGGCGCGTCGCGAGCGGGCCCGCGACGCCGTTGCCCGCATCGACGACGAGCTTCAGCGGCCGCGCGAGCCTGATGTCGCCGACGATGCGCTCGACGTATTGATCGGCGACATCGTATCGCTCATACGAACCGTTGCCGGTCTCGAAACGCGCGTCGACGATGCGCTTGTACAGGCCCTGGATCTGGTCGCCGTAAATCGCGGCGCCGCGCAGGACCATCTTGAAACCGTTGTAGTCGGGCGGATTGTGGCTGCCCGTGACGACGATGCACGAATCGACGCGGCGCTCGCCGCCCGACAGCGCGAGCGGCACGCTCGCCGCGAAGTAGCCGACGGGCGTCGGCACCATGCCGACGTCGACGACATCGACGCCCGCCGCGCGCAGCCCGTCCGCGAGCGCGCCGACGAGCTCGGGGCCCGAGAGCCGGCCGTCGCGCGCGACGACGACCGCGTCGCCGCCCTGCGCGCGCACTTCGCTGCCGAATGCGCGGCCGATCGAGCGTGCGACGTCGGCGTCGAGCGTCTTGCCGATCACGCCCCGAATATCGTATGCCTTGAAGATGGATTGGGAGATCATCGATTCACTCTCTGTATCGTCCATAAAAAATTTGGCCGCCTCAACGCGAATGCGTAAAAAATCCTCGCCCGAACCGACCGGCGAGGGGGGCAACGCAACGCACCGCCGATGCCGGAAGCGAATCCGATCCAACTTATAATCGCTGGTTTCAGCTACGCCGATCGCGCCCATTTTAATGCCTGAATGCTTCATCGCAGCAAAACCGCTCCCGCGGTCGGCCGGCCCGGTCATCTCGCGCACGTTGCCGCGCCGCGCGCCATGCTGAAATCCAGGCTTTCGAACCCCGACGTCGCGAAGGCCGTCGCGAATCTCGCGTGGCTCGGGCTCGAGCGGCTCACGCAGATCGGCGTCGCGATCGTCGTGAGCGGCCTGCTCGCCCGCTACTTCGGCCCCGACACGTTCGGCAAATGGCAATACGCGAACACGCTGCTCCTCGTGCTCGCGCCGCTCACATGGGTATGCGGCGCCGAGATTCTCGTGCCGACCATCGTCCAGCGCACGGGCGCGCAACTGGGCGCCGTGCTCGGCAGCGCGTTCGCGCTGCGCTTCACGGTATCGGTCGCGGCGCTCGCGCTCACCTGGGCGGCAATCGCGCTGGGCGCGTTCGATCCGCTCGTCGGCGCGATGCTGGCCGGGCTCGCGGTGACGCTCGCGCTGCGCGAGCCGTTCGTCGGCATCGTCAACGCGTGGCTGCAGAGCATGACGTACAGCAAGCCGCAACTGCTCGCGAGCATCGCGGCCGCGCTCGCGAAGATGGCGCTCGTCTGGCTCCTCGTGCGCGCGGCCGCCGCGCCCGCGCGCTTCGGCTGGCTGTGGGCGCTCGAAGCCGCGGCGATCGCGGCCGCGCTGATCTGGTATTACCGCGCCCGCAACGGCGGCACGCTCGGCTGGCGTGTCGAGCGGCCGCTCGTGCGCGAGTTCGCGACGACGGGCACCGTGTTCTGGCTCGGCCTCGTATGCATGTACCTGTTCCTGAAGCTCGACCGGCTGATGCTCGAGCGCTACGTGTCGTTCGCCGAGCTCGGCCGCTACGCGGCCGCGCAGCAGTTGAACGAAAACTGGATCACGCTCGCGCTGATGCTCGCGCAAACAATCGCGCCCGCGTTCGTCTACCGCGTGCAAAACGCGCCGCAACTGCGCCGCAACGTGTGGCGCCTCATCGGCATGACGGCCGCGCTGATGATCGCGGGCGCGCTCGTGCTCGATCTGCTCGCGGGCTTCATCATCCGCAAGGTGTTCGGGCCCGGCTTCGAGACGTCGGTCGACGTGTTCCGCTGGGCGGTGTGGCTCTCGGTGCCGGCCGGCATCGAGGCGATCGGCAATCTCGTCGTGCTCAAGTATCAGGCGAAGTTCGTGCTGCTCGCGAAGTGGTCGGCAGCGCTCGCGCTCGCCGCGCTCGTCAACCTGATCGCGATTCCCGCGCTCGGCCTCTACGGCGCGCTCGCGGGCCTCGCCGCCGGCTATCTCGCCGCCGCGGCGGTCAATTTCCACTACATTCGCCTGAAGCTGCGCCCATGACGCCCACTTTCGCCCCGCCCGGCGCCGCCCGCGCGCTCGACGACGTCGCCGTGCTGATCCCCGCCTACAACGCGCACGACGATCTGCTGCGCACGCTGATGTCGCTGCGCGAGGACACGCCGGTGCGCGTGCTCGTCGTCGACGACGGCAGCACGCCGCCCATCGCCGCGCCCGAATTGCCCGGGCTGTCGGTCGAGGTGCTGCGAATGCCGCAAAACGGCGGGATCGAGCGCGCGCTCGCGGCCGGCATCGACGCGCTCGCCGCGCGCGGCGTGCGCTACGCGGCGCGCATCGACGCGGGCGACCTCGCCGCGCCCGGCCGGCTCGCGAAGCAGCGTGCGTACTTCGACACGCACCCGAGCGTCGCGGGCCTCGGCACGTGGACGCAGGTCGTCTCGCGCGACGGCCGGCCGCTCTTCATGCTGACGCCGAGCGCCGATCCGGCGACGCTGCGCCGCACGCGCTTCCTGCGCTCGCCGTTCGTTCATCCTTCGATGATGCTCGACATCGCGGCGGTGAAGGAAGTCGGCAACTATCGGATCAAATATCGCGCGGCGGAAGACCTCGATCTTTTTTTACGGTTAATGGAACGCTACGATTGCGCGAACCTGCCGGAGCTCGGCTTGTATTACGAATTGAACGAGGGCGGCATCAGCGCGACGAAGCGGCGGCGGCAGATCGCGTCGACGCTCGCGCTCGCGCTGCACTACTTCGATCCGCTCAATCCGTGCGATTGGCTCGGCGTCGCGAAAAACCTGCTGCATTTCGTCACGCCGTACTCGACGCTGCAGCGCGCGAAGCGCCTGCTGTTCGCGCGGCGCGGCGCGGCATGACGCGCCCCGTCACGTTCGCGCGCATCCGATGATTTTTTTCCAGTCCGACATGAGTTCCGCTTCCGCCCCGCGCATCGTTCTCGTCTGCAATACCGCCTGGGCGATCTATACGTACCGGCAAGGCCTGCTTCGCATGCTGATCGCGCGCGGCGCGCAGGTGACCGTGCTCGCGCCGCGCGACCGCACCGTCGAGCCGCTCGTGCGCATGGGCTGCCGCTACGCGGAGCTGCCCGTCGCCTCGAAAGGCACGAGCCCGCGCGAGGACCTGCGCACGCTCATCGCGCTGTATCGGCACTACCGCGCGATCCGGCCCGACCTCGTGTTCCATTACACGATCAAGCCGAACATCTACGGCTCGATCGCCGCGTGGCTCGCGCGCGTGCCGTCGATCGCGGTGACGACGGGCCTCGGCTACGTGTTCATCCAGCAGAGCCACGCCGCACGCGTCGCGAAGCAGCTGTACCGCTTCGCGTTGCGCTTTCCGCGCGAGGTCTGGTTCCTGAACCGCGACGATCTGCACACGTTCACGCACGAGCAGCTCCTCGCGCATCCGGCGCGCGCGCGCCTGCTGCACGGCGAGGGCGTCGACCTCGAGCAGTTCGCGCTCGCGCCGCTGCCCGCGCGCGACACGTTCACCTTCGTGCTGATCGGCCGGCTGCTGTGGGACAAGGGCGTGCGCGAATACGTCGATGCGGCGCGCATGCTGCGCGCGCGCTATCCGCACGCGCGCTTCGCGCTGCTCGGCCCCGTCGGCGTCGACAATCCGAGCGCGATCTCGCAGGCCGACGTCGACGCGTGGGTGCGCGAAGGCGTGATCGATTACCTCGGCGAGGCGCACGACGTACGGCCGCACATCGCCCGCGCCGATTGCGTCGTGCTGCCGTCCTATCGCGAGGGCGTGCCGCGCACGCTGATGGAGGCCTCCGCGATGGGCCGGCCGATCGTCGCGACCGACGTGCCGGGCTGCCGCGACGTCGTCGCCGACGGCAGCACGGGGCTGCTGTGCGCCGCGCGCGACAGCGCGAGCCTCGCCGCGCAGCTCGCGCGGATGCTCGACATGAGCGCGGCCGAGCGGCGCGCGATGGGCGAGCGCGGCCGGAGAAAGATCGTCGCGGAATTCGACGAGGCGAAGGTCGTCGAGCGTTATCATCAGACCATTTCGGCCCTGACGGGCATCACACTTTGACGGAGCAATCAGCAATGAGCACGAAGGGCACGATCCTCGTCACCGGCGGCGCGGGCTATATCGGTTCGCACACCGCCGTCGAGCTGCTCGCGCACGGCTACGACGTCGTGATCGCCGACAACCTCGTCAACAGCAAGCGCGAGGCGATCGCGCGGATCGAGAAGATCACCGGCAAGACGCCGGCGTTTCACGAAACCGACGTGAGCGACGAGCGCGCGCTCGCGCGGATCTTCGACGCGCATCCGATCACGGCCGCGATCCATTTCGCGGCGCTGAAGGCGGTCGGCGAATCGGTCGCGAAGCCCATCGAGTACTACCGCAACAACCTCGACAGCCTGCTGTCGCTGCTGCGCGTGATGCGCGAGCGCGCCGTGAAGCGGATCGTGTTCAGCTCGTCGGCGACCGTATACGGCGTACCCGAGCGCTCGCCGATCGACGAGACGTTCCCGCTTTCGGCGACCAACCCGTACGGCCAAACGAAGCTGATGGCCGAGCAGATCCTGCGCGATGTCGAAGCCGCCGATCCGTCCTGGCGCGTCGCGACGCTGCGCTACTTCAATCCGGTCGGCGCGCACGAAAGCGGCCTCATCGGCGAGGACCCGGCCGGCATTCCGAACAACCTGATGCCGTACGTCGCGCAGGTCGCGGTGGGCAAGCTCGAGAAGCTGCGCGTGTTCGGCAGCGACTACCCGACGCCCGACGGCACCGGCGTGCGCGATTACATCCACGTCGTCGATCTCGCGCGCGGCCACATCGCGGCGCTCGACGCGCTCGAGCGCCGCGACGCGAGCCTCACCGTCAACCTCGGCACGGGCCGCGGCTACAGCGTGCTCGAAGTCGTGCGCGCGTTCGAGAAGGCGTCGGGGCGCGCCGTGCCGTACGAACTCGTCGCGCGCCGCCCGGGCGACGTCGCCGAGTGCTACGCGAACCCCGCCGCGACGGCCGAGACGATCGGATGGAAGGCCGAGCGCGACCTCGAGCGGATGTGCGCGGACCACTGGCGCTGGCAGGAGAACAACCCGCGCGGTTTTGTATAATCCGCTGTCCAATTTTCGGGCACGCCCATGCTCAGCTTCGCCGTCGGCTTCATCGTCTCGCTTCTCGTCACGCTGCTCATCGTCCGCTATGCGCACCTGCACGAACGATTCTCGATCGACAACGATCTTGCCGGCGTGCAGAAATTCCATGCGCGGCCGGTGCCGCGCGTGGGCGGCACCGGCATCCTGATCGGGCTCGTCGTCGCGACGGCGCTGCTGTCGCGGCGATACCCGGCGATCGCGGGCGGCATCCTCGGGCTCGCCGCGTGCGGGCTGCCCGCCTTCGCCTCCGGGCTGATCGAAGACCTGACGAAGAAGGTGACGCCCGCGGTGCGGCTCGTCTGCACGATGGCGGCCGCGGCGCTCGCGTTCGCGCTGATGGGCATCGCGATCACGCGCATCAGCGTGCCGCCCCTCGACTTCCTGCTCGGCTATACGGCGATCTCGGCCGCGGTCACGGTGCTCGCCGTCGCCGCGCTCGCGAACGCGGTCAACATCATCGACGGCTTCAACGGCCTCGCGTCGATGGTCGCGTTCATGATGTTCGCGTCGCTCGCGTACGTCGCGTTCCAGGTCGGCGACCCGGTCGTGATGTCCGGCTCGATCGTGATGATGGGCGCGATCATGGGCTTTTTCATCTGGAACTTCCCGGCGGGCCTCATCTTCCTCGGCGACGGCGGCGCGTACTTCATCGGCTTCATGCTCGCCGAGCTCGCGATCTCGCTCGTGATGCGGCACCGCGAAGTGTCCGCGTGGTATCCGGTGCTGCTGTTCATGTACCCGATCTTCGAGACCTGCTTCTCGATCTACCGGAAGAAATTCGTTCGCGGCATGTCGCCGGGCATCCCGGACGGCGTGCATCTGCACATGCTCGTCTACAAGCGGCTGATGCGCTGGGCGGTGGGCACGCGCGCCGCGCACGAGCTCACGCGCCGGAACTCGCTGACCTCGCCCTATCTATGGCTGCTCTGCCTCGTCGCGGTGATCCCCGCCACCCTGTTCTGGCAGCACACGATCCACCTGTTCGCGTTCGTGATCGTGTTCGCGCTCACTTACGTGTGGCTCTACGTAAGCATCGTCCGGTTCAAGTCGCCGAGATGGATGGTGATCCGCAAGCGGCTGCCGAAACGGTGACGCGGCGGGAACGAAGCGGCGGACGGTAAAAAAGCGCGAATCGGTTTCGACTCGCGCTTTTTTCATCGAGCGGCCCGTTTCGGACGCGGGCGACGCTTTGCGACGAATGGACGAAGCGGCAATGCGCCGGTGAGCCGCCCGCCGGAGCCGGCGAACGCGACGGGCGTGCGCGACGGCGCCGCAAGCGGGCGTTCCGTCACGCTCCGTTTTCAGGCGGGCCGATCGAGACGAGCGCGCGGCGCCGACGGGCGTACGGAACGCGGAACGCCGCACGTCCCGCGCATTCGATTCGGCGGCTTCGGACTGACCTGCCCCCTACAAACAGGGCCAGCCGGAGTCTAGTAAAGTTCGTTTTCGGAGAAGAAGACGAACATGAAGAAGCGCTTTACGGAACAGCAAATCATCGGGTTTCTGAAGGAAGCCGAGGCCGGTATGCCGGTCAAGGAACTGTGCAGGAAGCATGGGTTCAGTGACGCGTCGTTCTACACCTGGCGCGCGAAGTTCGGCGGCATGGAAGTCTCGGAAGCCCGCCGGCTCAAGGGCCTCGAGGTGGAGAATGCCCGACTGAAGAAACTGCTGGCCGAAGCAATGCTCGATATGGAAGCGTTGAAGGTTGTCGTCAAGGGAAAGCCCTGAGCCCGCAAGCCAAACGCGAAGCAGTGTTGGCGATTCGGGAGAAGGTCAACATCTCCGAGCGCCGCGCCTGCCGGCTTGTCGGGCTTTCTCGCAGCGTGCTGCATTACGACGCGAAGCCGGACCACGAGAATGAGGTGCTCGCGGCGCGTCTGGTGAAGTTGGCGCACGAACGTCGTCGATTCGGCTACCGCCGACTGCACGCCCTGGTGGAACGCGAAGGCACGCACGCCAATCACAAGCGCATCTATCGCCTGTACCGTGAGGCAGGGCTGGCTGTGCGGCGCCGTCGCAAGCGCCACGGCGTCATGATTGAGCGCGAGCAACTGGCATTGCCGGGCGCACCCAACGAGGTATGGTCAATCGATTTCGTGATGGATGCGCTTTCCAACGGCCGGCGCGTGAAGTGCCTGACCGTCGTCGACGATTTCACGAAAGAGGCTGTCGACATCGTCGTCGACCATGGCATCTCAGGTTTGTATGTCGCTCGGGCATTGGACCGTGCAGCTCGCTTCCGTGGCTATCCCAAGGCGGTGCGAACAGACCAGGGACCCGAATTTACGAGCCGCGCGCTTGACCAGTGGGCGTATGCGAACGGCGTCACGCTGAAGTTGATTCAGGCGGGCAAGCCCACGCAGAATGCGTACATCGAATCGTTCAACGGCAAGTTCCGCGACGAATGCCTTAACGAGCACTGGTTCACGACGCTCGCGCACGCTCGGGCAGTCATCGCGGCATGGCGTCAGGACTACAACGAGCAAAGGCCGCACAGCGCACTGAACTACCTTGCGCCGTCAGAGTTTGCGGCGAAACATCGGGCAACCGCGGACGCTCCTGCCGCTTTCCAGGAGTTGGTTTAAAGGGACTTTGCTAGAAGCCCATTGGCCCTATCGAAGGGGGCAGGTCACGTGGACGTCGTGCCTGCCGGTGCTGTATTGGCCGCCGTCAGAGAACGCGTCGAACTGTCGCTATTGCGTATTCCTCACGTTTCGCGTCGTGCGGGCGCTGTTCATCGGCGCCCGCGCTCGCGTCCGATTCGGCTTGATGGCCGGCAACGTCGGCGGCGCGCCGGCTTGGCGGTTGCCGTTCGCGCAAGCGCCACATTTGCAAGATACGCCGTCTGAGACGGCAACGAGGACATGATGCGTTTCAATTCGACGGTGTTTCTGATCGACCCCACGCCGCGTCGCGCAGACGGCGAATACATGGCGCACGCGCGCATCAGCGCGAACCGCTCGGACGGCCGCGAATACGACGTGTGCCGCAGCGGTGATCTGGCCGGATTCGACCTGCGTGCGGACGCGATCGCGCACGCGAGAAGATGGGCCGAAACCTGGCTCGAAGATCACTTCGGCTGACGCCGCTGCCGACGACGTCGCCGCTCGGGTCAATCGGAAGTCTCTTCGCACGCCGGCTCGCGGTTGTTTTCCGTGTGCGGATGGCGTGGCCAGTGTGGCCGCTGCGGCGCTCGCGTGCGTCGCGCCGCCCGTATTCGAGCGCGCGCGTCGATCGCGGTGGCGAATCCGGCGCGTCGAATGCCGGATGGTTTCGTCCCGCGTCGGAACGCGGCCGGGCAAGTGGCGCCTGTCGTGTTCCGCCGATGCCGGGCGTCGTTCGCACGGATCGAGCGAAAGGCGCCCGTCGGCAAACGAATGCGCGGAAAGAGCGCGCCGCATAACCGCCGTAGTGCCGGGGACGAACGTGACGCGCGCGTGAATTGTCGCCCTCGTCGCTTCCATGGCGAACGAGGCGGCATCCGGGGTTTCCGGTCTTCCAGATAACGCGGGCGCTCGCCGGCACGGCGACCGCTGTTTTCCCTCCATCCACCCGGACATCGCGAAGCGGTGTTTCGGTCTACACAGGAACCTTGCATGGCCAAAGAAGAATTGATCGAACTCGACGGGATCGTCGATGAAGTCTTGCCGGATAGCCGTTACCGCGTCACGCTCGACAACGGTGTGGTGGTGGGCGCTTATGCGTCGGGTCAGATGCGCAGGCATCGCATACGCATTCTCGCGGGAGATCGCGTCACGCTGGAATTGTCGGTCTATGACCTCACGAAAGGGCGGATCAATTTCCGCCACAAGGACGAGCGAAGAAGCGATGCGGCGCCGAGGGCATCGGCTCGTCGTCGTTGACGCGTTTCGGCGGCGGCGCATGACCTTGCTTTGCCGGCGGGCGGTCGACGTGCCATGCGGTTTGGCGGTCCAGTCACGATGCGATGCGCTCATCGAGGCGTCGCGGCGGATCGGCCGCAATGGGGCGCGGCCGTTCGCCGAGCGACCGGGCATGGGCGCTCGGCGGGGGCATTTTTCGATCGCGGCCTTGCCGCATCGTCGGACGCCGAAAGCGGCCTTGCAATCGACGGGCGAACGGAGATGCCATCCCACCGAGGCCGGATGTGCCAAACCCGCTAACATGACGGTTTGGCGCGTGCCGCCGATTGTCTTCGGCACGAGACGTGAAGGGCGCGAGTTGGCCGGCTCTTGTTTCGTCGCTTGAACGGCTACGCGAGGCGAATCGAACGAGCGACGCGCGTCGCGTCGCGTGCCTGCGTCTGCTCGCGCAGCACGCCACGCGTCGCCGCGCGGGCGCTTCCTTCTCAGCTTGCCGATTGCAGCGCGACGTCGGGGCGCCGGCTGGCTTGCCGCACGAACGCGCCGACCGTTTCCGCGATTTCCTGCGGCCGGCTCAAGGGCGCCCAGTGCGCGGCGTCGACGGTCGATTCGCTGTATCGCGTCGTGAATTCGCGGCAGCCTTCGAAGAGCGCCGGAGGCAGGAAAGGATCGTGAATCGCCATCAGCGCATGTACCGGCGTCGTACTGACGCGCTTCCTCGGGCGCAGTACGCGTTGCAGCAGGTTCGCCCGATAAATGCCGAGGTAGCGTATCGCGTCGCCTTCCATGCCGTCGTTTTTCCGGAACGTGATGCGCGGCTCGTAGTGCGCGATGATTCGACGGAACATCGCCATGGCGAGTCCGCTGGCGAACAGCAGCTCCGGCAGCAATGGCGCCGTGAAGAAGGTCATCAGGCTGTTGCGCATCAGTTGGCCGACCAACTGCGCGAGGTGGCGCGGCGTCGGGCGCAGCAACCGGCGGCGCAGATAGAAGCCGATCTGATCCAGGCTCGGCGAAAGCGTGGTGAGCGACGCGATGCGGCGCGCGCCTTCCGGATCGGCGATCGCGTCCCAGCCGTAGACGCCTCCCCAATCATGCCCGACGAGGTGCACGGGCCGGCCTGCCGAAACCGCGTCGATGACGGCGTAGAGATCGGCGAGAAGCAAGGCGAACCGATAATGCCGGGCCCCCTTGATATGCGTGGAATTGGCGCAGCCTCGCATGTCGTAGGCGACGACGTAGAAATCGCGTTGCAACGCGGCGGCGACCTGCTCCCAGAACAGTGCGCGATCGGGAAAGCCATGCGCCAGCACGACGATGTCGCGAGGCTTGTCCGCACTGGGCTTGTCGCCCCACGTATAGACCGCCAGGCGGACGTTGCTCGATTGAACGAAGAGGTCGGGCGTGTGCATGTCGGGTCGCTCCGAAGTGGTTAGTTGTGCTCTCGGGTTGCCTGGCCGAAGATCACATGGAAGGCGGCCAGAAAAAGCAGGCTGCTGCTGAAGCCGACCGGAATCACGAAGCCTTGGCCGGCCGCCAGGTACGCAGCCGGCAGCCGAATTCGGCCGACGGCCTCCAGCGTCGCGAAATACAACGCGGGGAAGGGCAGCATGCAAAGAAGGAAGACGAGGCTTTCCTTCGCGATCGCGTGTTGCCGGCGCCGTGCGGTCGCGGCGAGCATCAGGCTGAAGCCGGCGATGACGAGCCCGTTGACCGTATACATCGTGCCGCCGGAGAACAGGTGATTGTCGGGGGCGATCCCGATGTGCCAACCGAGGAACACGCTCGCCGCGCCCGCGGCCAGTCCCAGGCACGCGGCGGTGGCATCGAGACGCGCGGCGACGCTTGCCGACGCGGCGCGAAGCCGCGCACCGAGGCTCAGGACGGCGGCGGGAAATGCCGCGGTAAGCGACAGCGCCATCAGCCACGCGATGCCCGGATACGCATGCAGCGCCTCCTGCTCCCGCGTCAACAGATCGGCGGGAAGCATGCGGGCGGCGGCGTCGAGGCCGGCGGTGCCGTGTCCGAGCCCGTAGGCCCACACGTTGACGGCGCCCCACACCGCGGTCGAGGCGAGCAACCCGGGTTGCGATCGAAGAAACCACGCGCCCGCGCGGCTCGCCAGCGGCGCCGGCGTGCGTTGCTTCATGGGCCGCGCGTACTGCCGATTGACGGCGATCAGCGCATACGTGATCAGCTGCGCCTGCGGAAGCATGACGCCCATGGTGACGAGGTTCAGGGTTTCCTGATCGATGTGGGGAAAGAGCGGCGCGAGCAGCACCCAGTCGATGCGCAGCAGTGGCGCAACCAGCAGGCAGCCGAACGACAGCGCCATCCACGCCTGGTGTTCGAAAATCCTGCGTGCCTTGAGGGCGCGCACCGCCATGGCGATCGCGATGAGCGTCAGGACGCCGAATATCCACAGCGCGATCCAGCCGATCAGGTGTGCGTAGAGGTGATGCGGCGGCGTCAGGGCGAGATAGGCGAGTGCGCTCACCGTCGAGATCGGCACGGTGGCGACGTATACGGCGCCGATCAGCCGGTGCGCCCGCATGAAGCGCTTGCGGAACGACGGCCAGAACTGCAGGCTCCCGAACGTCACGCAGAACGCGCTGAACAGGACGTGAATCGCGATGAGCACCTGATTGACCCTGGGCATCGTCGTGTAATAGATGCCTTGCTCCATCAGTCTGGAATGGCTGAAACGCGTGACTGACGTCGGCAGCGACATCATCCATATTTCCTCGCTGACCTGGCGTATGCCTTCGAGCGACGGATGCGCACGGACGGATGCGATCGCGTCGGCGATCTGCCGGGTGGCGTTGCCGTTCACGAACGGGAGCAGGAAGCGATGCGTGCCTTCGCGCAGCGCGATCCAGCCGAACGCGGCCATGACCGTCATCAGGCCCAGCAGGAATGCGAGCGAGAGCAATCCGCCGAGCTTGCCGGCGGCTTGCTCCGCCGAACCTGCCGTTGCCTGTCTGGGTGATTCCACCTGTGCCACGTTTTCTCCTCCCATGTTGGCCGCGATGCGTTCGCCGCGCGCGTGCCCGGCGAAATTGTACGTTCCAAAAAGGAACTTTATGGGGTGAGGAATACCTTCAAACGTCGTCGGGCCGGTCGATGGCGCCCGCCGGACCGGCTCGCGGCGGGGTGTGGCTCAGTGAGCGCGCCTGTTTCGAACGGCGCGTCGCCCGCGGGCGGCGCAGCCTCGTTCGAGTGCGCGCAACGCAGATAAGAGAGAGGGGGGATCAGCCCGCGTGCGGCCGTTCAGCTCGGCGGCCATGCCGCAGCGGCGGCGTGCGCTGAAATCGCATCGGCATCGGGAAGCCCGCCACGCCGTTTGCGTCGAATTCGTTCGAGCCGGTGTGCTCGGGGCCGGCGTGTCGCGGGGCGGGGCGCGCCGGCGCGCGGAAATGAGGAGGACTTCTCGCGCGGCCGTCGCCCGCCGCGCGACGCGAGCCTCAGAATTCCACGACGACGAAATCTTCCTTGCCGACATCGCACAGCGGGCAGCGCCAGCCGTGCGGAATGTCGGCGAAGCGGGTGCCGGCCGCGATGCCTTCGTCCGGCAGCCCTTCCGCTTCGTTATAGATCCAGCCACAAATCAGGCAGACCCAGCTCTTGTATTCGACGACTTCGCTCATGTTGCACTCTTGAAGAACCATTGCATTCGACGTCGCCCGATCGCGCGAACGCGGCATATCGGGCGACGCAACACGCAATGGTACCGGATTTGCCGCGCCCGCCTGTCCGAGCGCGCCGCAGCCTCATCGCCGAGTGCCGAGTGCCGAGTGCCTACTGCCTACTGCCTACTGCCAACCGCCAACCGCCAACCGCTAATCGCCAACCACCGTCCACCGTCCACCGCCGATGCGACGGATGCCTCAACCGCCCCGCATGCCGCGAGCGTTCCGCGCGTGGGGCGCCCGCCGCCTGGGCGCGCCCAGGCGGCGCATCGTACGGCCCGGCGCTTGCCCGCGCGCTCGGCGCGCGCGCCAAACCCGCCACGCGCGGAGCGTGCGCGGTGTATCCTTCGATGGCCTTTCAACCCAAAAGGAGAGAGCAATGCTCTACAACAAGTGGCTGGCCGGCGCATTCACCGCGGCCGCGCTCTTCGCGTCCGCCTCGGCGCACGCGGAAGCGAGGGTGTATTTCGTCGAGCCGGCCGACGGCGCGTCCGTCTCGAGCCCCGTTCACGTGAAATTCGGTCTCGAAGGCGACATCGTGCTTCGGCCCGCGGGCGACATGACGCCCCACACCGGTCACCACCACCTGCTGATCGACGGCAAGCCGGTGGCCAGAGGCGACGTGATTCCCGCCAACGATCACTCGCTGCATTTCGGCAAGCCTCAGACCGAGACGGAGGTGAGGCTGTCGCCCGGTCGGCACACGCTGACGCTGCAGTTCGGCGATGGCGCGCACCGCTCGTACGGCCCGGAGATGAGCCAGACCATCACGGTCAACGTCAAGTAGGCCATCGGGCTGGCGAGGGCCGAGCAAGGTTCCCGCCAGCCCGCGCCGCCGGTCGCCGCGCGCGCGCCGGCGTTGCGCGTTTCGCGCCCGGCCATTGTGCCGTATCGGCGCCGTGCGCCGCCCCCGGTACAATGGGCGCTTCCGATTTTTTCTCCGCCGTCTTCCCCATGTCGCTTTATTCCATTACCGGCGCGCAACTCGCGTTCGGCCACGTCGCGCTGCTCGATCACGCGGACTTCTCGCTCGAAGCCGGCGAGCGCGTCGGGCTCATCGGCCGTAACGGCGCCGGCAAGTCGTCGCTGCTGAAGATCGTCGCGGATCTGGCGAAACCCGACGACGGCCTCGTCACGCGGCAGCAGCACCTCGTGACGGTCTATGTGCCGCAGGAGCCGGAATTCGCCGCCGGGCAGACGGTGTTCGACGCGGTGGCCTCCGGGCTGACCGATACGCGCGCGCTGCTCGCCGAATACGACGAGATCGCGCACCGGCTCGCCGATACGCCCGAAGGCGCCGAGCACGACGCGCTGCTTGCGCGGATGAACGCGCTGCAATCGTCGCTCGACGCGACGGACGCGTGGAACTGGCGCACGCGGGTGGCGACGACGCTCGCGCAGATCGGGCTCGACGGCGATACGAAGATCGACGCGCTGTCGGGCGGGATGCAGAAGCGCGCCGCGCTCGCGCGCGCGCTCGTCGTGCAGCCGGACGTGCTGCTCCTCGACGAGCCGACCAACCATCTCGATTTCGACGGCATTCGCTGGCTCGAGGAACTGCTCGTCGCGCAGCGCGCGGGCCTGTTCTTCATCACGCACGATCGCGCGTTTCTCGATCGCGTCGCGACGCGCATCGTCGAGCTCGACCGCGGCCGCCTGCTGTCGTATCCGGGCAACTTCTCCGCGTATCAGACGCGCAAGGCGCAGCAGCTCGAGGTCGAGCGCGTCGAGAACGAAAAGTTCGACAAGCTGCTCGCGCAGGAGGAGGTGTGGATCCGCAAGGGCGTCGAGGCGCGGCGCACGCGCAGCGTCGGCCGCGTTGCGCGGCTCGAGCAGATGCGCCGCGAGCGCGCGGAGCGCCGCAACGCGCAAGGCAACGTGAGGCTCGACGTCGCGCAGGGCGAGAAATCGGGCAAGATCGTCGCGGAGCTGACCGACGTGACGAAGCGCTACGGCGAGCGCACGGTCGTCGAGCGCTTCTCGGCCACGGTGATGCGCGGCGACAAGATCGGCTTCGTCGGCCCGAACGGCGCGGGCAAGACCACGCTGCTCAAGCTGATCCTCGGCGAACTGAAGCCCGACGCGGGCACGGTGCGCACGGGCACGAACCTGCAGGTCGCGTATTTCGACCAGATGCGCGCGCAACTCGATCAGGAGAAGAGCCTCGCGGACACGATCAGCCCCGGCAGCGAGTGGGTCGAGATCGGCGGCGTGCGCAAGCACGTGATGAGCTATCTGGGCGACTTCCTGTTCGCGCCCGAGCGCGCGCGCTCGCCCGTCAAGTCGCTGTCGGGCGGCGAGCGCAACCGGCTGCTGCTCGCGCGCCTGTTCGCGCGCCCGGCCAACGTGCTCGTGCTCGACGAGCCGACCAACGACCTCGACATCCCGACGCTCGAACTGCTCGAAGAGCTGCTGACCGATTACGACGGCACGGTGCTGCTCGTCAGCCACGATCGTGCGTTTCTCGACAACGTCGTCACGTCGGTGATCGCCTCGGAGGGCAACGGCCTGTGGCGCGAATACGTCGGCGGCTTCACCGATTGGCAGATCCAGCGCGAGCGCGCGCAGCGGATCGCGCACGAGGAGGCGGCCAAGCGCGCGGCGAAGGAGCCCGCGAGCGCGAAGGATGACGCGCCCAAGGGCGCGGCGGGCCGCAATGCGCAGCGCACGGTCAAGCTGTCGTTCAACGAGCAGCGCGAGCTCGACGCGCTGCCTGCGAGGATCGCGGCGCTCGAGGCCGAGCAGAAGGCGATTGCCGCGCAGCTCGAGGACGGCTCGATCTTCTCGAAGGATCCGCAGGAGGGCACGCGCCTGACCGAGCGCTTCGCGGCGCTCGACGACGAGCTGCTCGCGGCGCTGGAGCGCTGGGAGGCGCTCGAGGCGAAACGTAAGCCTTCATGAGCCCGCCGTTGCGGAACCAGTAAAATACGCCGCGCTCCGGGCGACGCATCGCGCGGCCGTCTGGCGCGGCGCGCCGCCCGCTTTCGGAGCAATGCGAGCACGCCATTGTTTCGACTCGGATTTTTATCGAATTCAACGTTTTGTCCACGATGTTATCCACACGCGCTGGGGATAACGTCAAGGTGAATGACGAACCTGAGCTTCTATGTCCACGAAAAAGCCTGCAGCGGCCTATAGCGAAGCATCGATCAAGGTGCTCAAGGGCCTCGAGCCCGTCAAGCAGCGGCCCGGCATGTACACGCGCACCGAGAATCCGCTGCACATCATCCAGGAAGTGATCGACAACGCGTCCGACGAGGCGTTGGGCGGCTTCGGCAAGCAGATCACGGTCACGCTGCATCCCGATCAATCGGTGTCCGTCGAGGACGACGGGCGCGGCATTCCGTTCGGGCTGCATCCGGAGGAGAAGGTGCCCGTCGTCGAGATCGTGTTCACGCGGCTGCACGCCGGCGGCAAGTTCGACAAGGCGAAGGGCGGCGCGTACACGTTCTCGGGCGGTCTGCACGGCGTGGGCGTGTCGGTGACGAATGCGCTCGCGACGCGCCTCGACGTGACCGTCTGGCGCGACGGCAGGATCGCGCAGCTCGGCTTCGCCGACGGCGACGTCGTCAAGCCGCTCGCGACGCAAGGCGCGGGCCGTGGCGAGAAGAAGTCCGGCACGCGGGTGACCGTGTGGCCGAATCCGAAATACTTCGATTCGCCGAATCTGCCGCTCGGCGAGCTGCAGCGGCTCCTGCGCTCGAAGGCGGTGCTGCTGCCGGGCGTCGAGGTCGTGCTCGTCAACGAGAAGACGGGCGAGCGGCAGAGCTGGAAATACGACGACGGCCTGCGCGGTTACCTGCTCGACGAGATGAACGGCAGCGAGCTGCTGATTCCGCTTTTCGAGGGCGAGCGCTTCGCCGATTCCCGCTCGGGCGACGACACGTTCGCCGAGGGCGAGGGCGCGTCGTGGGTCGTCGCGTGGAGCGAGGAAGGCTCGCTCGTGCGCGAGTCGTACGTGAACCTGATTCCGACGCCCGCGGGCGGCACGCACGAATCCGGCCTGCGCGACGGCCTCTATCAGGCGGTGAAGAGCTTCGTCGAGCTGCACAACCTGCAGCCGAAGGGCGTGAAGCTGCTCGCGGAGGACGTGTTCGCGCGCGTGTCGTTCGTGCTCTCGGCGAAGGTGCTCGATCCGCAGTTCCAGGGGCAGATCAAGGAGCGCCTGAACAGCCGCGACGCGGTGAAGCTCGTGTCGTCGTTCACGCGCCCGGCGCTCGAGCTGTGGCTCAACCAGCACGTCGAGCACGGCAAGAAGCTCGCCGAGCTCGTGATCAAGCAGGCGCAGGCGCGCACGCGCGCGGGCCAGAAGGTCGAGAAGAAGAAGAGTTCCGGCGTCGCGGTGCTGCCCGGCAAGCTGACCGACTGCGAGACCGAGGACATCGCGCGCAACGAGCTGTTCCTCGTCGAGGGCGATTCGGCGGGCGGCTCCGCGAAGATGGGCCGCGACAAGGAATACCAGGCGATCCTGCCGCTGCGCGGCAAGGTGCTCAACACCTGGGAGACCGAGCGCGATCGCCTGTTCGCGAACAACGAGGTGCACGACATCTCGGTGGCGATCGGCGTCGATCCGCACGGCCCGGACGACAGCGTCGACGTGTCGAACCTGCGTTACGGCAAGATCTGCATCCTGTCGGATGCGGATGTCGACGGCGCGCACATTCAGGTGTTGCTGCTCACGCTGTTCTTCAAGCATTTCCCGCAACTGATCGAGCGCGGCCACGTGTTCGTCGCGCGGCCGCCGCTTTTCCGGGTCGACGCGCCCGCGCGCGGCAAGAAGCCGGCGCAGAAGCTCTACGCGCTCGACGAAGGCGAGCTCGAGGCGATCCTCGACAAGCTGCGCAAGGACGGCGTGCGCGAATCGCAATGGACGATCAGCCGCTTCAAGGGCTTGGGCGAAATGAGCGCCGAGCAGTTGTGGGACACGACGATGAACCCCGACACCCGCCGCCTGATGCCCGTCGCGCTCGGCGAGCTCGACTTCGAGGCGACGGTCGCGCGGATGACTATGCTGATGGGCAAGGGCGAGGCCGCCGCGCGCCGCAACTGGCTCGAGGAAAAGGGCAACGAAGTCGAAGCGGATATCTGAGCGCGGCCGGGCGCGCGCCCGGCTTCGCATGCATCGCATATACGGACACGAAATCTAGATGGACGACAACACTCCCGATCTTTTCGCCGAGCCGGCCGCGCCCGAGGGCGATTTCCTGACGCTCGGCCGCTACGCGGAGCGCCAGTATCTCGACTACGCGGTGAGCGTGGTGAAGGGGCGCGCGCTGCCCGACGTGAGCGACGGGCAGAAGCCCGTGCAGCGCCGGATTCTCTACGCGATGAACGAGATGGGCCTCGGCGACAACGCGAAGCCCGTGAAGTCCGCGCGCGTCGTCGGCGACGTGCTCGGCAAGTACCACCCGCACGGCGACCAGTCCGCGTACGACGCGCTCGTGCGGCTCGCGCAGGATTTCTCGATGCGCTATCCGCTGATCGACGGCCAGGGCAACTTCGGCTCGCGCGACGGCGACGGCGCGGCGGCGATGCGCTACACCGAGGCGCGCCTCACGCCGATCGCGAAGCTGCTCCTCGACGAGATCGACGAGGGCACGGTCGAGTTCATGCCGAACTACGACGGCTCGTTCGACGAGCCGAAGCTGTTGCCGGCCCGGCTGCCGTTCGTGCTGCTGAACGGCGCGTCGGGGATCGCGGTCGGTCTCGCCACCGAGATCCCGTCGCACAACCTGCGCGAGGTCGCGGCCGCCGCGGTCGCGTTGATCCGCCATCCCGCGCTGCCGCACGCGGAGCTGATGCGGCTCGTGCCGGGGCCGGATTTCCCGGGCGGCGGCCAGATCATTTCGAGCGACGCGGAGATCTCCGCCGCGTACGAAACCGGCCGCGGCAGCCTGAAGGTGCGCGCGCGCTGGAAGATCGAGGATCTCGCGCGCGGCCAGTGGCAGCTCGTCGTCACCGAATTGCCGCCGAACACGTCGTGCCAGAAGGTGCTCGAGGAAATCGAGGAGCTGACGAACCCGAAGCTCAAGGCGGGCAAGAAGACGCTCACGCAGGAGCAGATCAACACGAAGAAGACGTTGCTCGATCTGCTCGACGCGGTGCGCGACGAATCGGGCAAGGACGCGCCGGTGCGGCTCGTGTTCGAGCCGAAGACGCGTGCGATCGACCAGACCGAATTCGTCAATTCGCTGCTCGCGCACACGAGCCTCGAATCGAACGCGGCGCTCAATCTCGTGATGATCGGCGAGGACGGGCGGCCCGCGCAGAGGGGGCTCGCGTCGATCCTCGGCGAGTGGGTGCGGTTCCGCCAGGCCACCGTCACGCGGCGCTGCCGCCACCGGCTCGGCAAGGTGAACGATCGGATCCACATCCTCGAAGGGCGGATGATCGTCTTCCTGAACATCGACGAGGTGATCCGCATCATCCGCGAAGCGGACGAGCCGAAGGCCGCGCTCATCAGCGCGTTCGGCCTCACCGAGCGGCAGGCCGACGACATTCTCGAAATCCGGCTGCGCCAGTTGGCGCGGCTCGAGAAGATCAAGATCGAGAAGGAGCTCGAAGAGCTGCGCGCGGAGAAGGCGAAGCTCGAGGAACTGCTCGCGAACGAGAGCGCGATGAAGCGGCTGATGATCAAGGAGATCGAGGCCGATGCGAAGCAGTACGGTGACGAGCGCCGCACGCTGATCCAGCAGGAGAAGCGCGCGACGTTCGAGGCGAAGGTCGTCGACGAGCCGGTGACGGTGGTCGTATCGCAGAAGGGCTGGGTGCGCGCGCTGAAGGGCCACGGGCTCGATCCGGCGAGCTTCTCGTTCAAGGCGGGCGACGGCCTGTACGCGGCGTTCCAGTGCCGCACGCCGGACACGCTGATCGCGTGGGGCAGCACGGGCCGCGTGTATTCGGTGGCCGTCCAGGTGCTGCCCGGCGGGCGCGGCGACGGCGTGCCCGTCACGTCGCTGATCGAGCTCGAATCGGGCTCGCACCTGTTGCACTACTACGCGGCCCCGGCCGAGCAGCCGCTGTTGCTCGCGTCGAGCAACGGCTTCGGCTTCGTCGCGAAGGTCGGCGACATGGTGAGCCGCGTGAAGGCGGGCAAATCGTTCATGACGATCGACGACGGGGCGGCGCCGCTCGCGCCGATGCCGGTGCTGCCGGATGCGTCGCAGGTCGCGTGCCTGTCGAGCGGCGGGCGCCTGCTCGTGTTCGGCATGGACGAGATGAAGACGCTCTCGGGCGGCGGGCGCGGCGTGATCCTGATGGCGCTCGACGCGAAGGAGACGCTCGTGCAGGCGCTCGCGATCGACGCGGCGGGCGTCGTGCTCACGGGCACGGGCCGCGGCGGCAAGGCGCAGGAGGAGGCGCTCGCGGGGCGCGCGCTCGAGCCGCACGTCGGCAAGCGGGCGCGCAAGGGGCGTGCGCCGGATACCCGGCTGAAGGTCAACGGGCTGAGGCCGGTGCTCGGCTGAGCCGCACCGGGCACGGCTGACGGGGCTCGAGCCGGGCGGCCCGACGGGGCGGCTCGGCCGGACCGGCGCCGGCGCGCGCGGTCTTCGGCCTTTGCTTCGCGCGCGTTGGACGGGCTCCTCGCGTGCGCGTTCGTTGCGGGGTATCGACACGGCTCTGCGGATGACGCAGCCGCGCATGCGGCGGCGGCAGGGCTTTTCTCGGTGCGCTGCCGCTCGCGTCGGGAAGCGCATCGGCGCCGGCGGGCGGAATGTTCCGATCGCGAGCGATGCGGTCATGCGTCGATTCCGGAGCGATCCGTGATGTGCGATTTGCGATGCGCGATTCGATCGTTGTCCGGCCGACCGCCATTGTCAACCGAGGCCGGGGCATGCGGCCGGTGCGCGGCCGTGCACCGGTTGTCGCCCGCGCCGCCCCCGTCTTCGGTCGCCGTCCTTTTCGATCGGCGCGCGGGCGATGCGCGGCGCGCCGATACAAATTTACACACCCATCGCCCGACATGCGCGCTTCACGCACGTTCGGCGAACGGCGCGCCGATACACGACGCACCGGCGCCGCACACCCGAAAGCGCGCAACCCGCGTACATTGCGCTGAACCGCCGCGCGTCGCGGCTGTCGAACGCGCTCAACGTCTCGCGCGCCGTGCGTCTGAGCAACGCATCGGTCATTCGAAAACTAAAAAAGGATTCCCATCATGTCCCACGCTATCGCCGTTGCCTTGTTTCTCCATCTGCTGGCGGTCGCCGTCTGGGTGGGCGGCATGGTGTTCGCGAACTTCTGCCTGCGCCCCGCGCTGTCGGACCTGTCGCCGCAATTGCGCCTGCCGCTCGTCGAGGCCGTGTTCGGTCGCTTCTTCAACTGGGTCGCGGGCGCGGTGATCGTGATCCTGCTCACGGGCGGTTTCCTCCTCATGAAATTCGGCGGCGCGCAGGCGACCTGGCCGCTGCATGCGATGGCCGGGCTCGGCGTCGTGATGATGCTGATCTACGGGCATATCCGCTTCGCGCTGTTTCCGCGCATCCGCCGCGCGGTGCAGGCGCAGAACTGGCCGGACGGCGCGCGTGCGGTCAACGCGGTGCGCCTGCTCGTGATGGTCAATCTCGTGCTGGGCGTCGTGACGATCGGGGCGGCCGTGCTGTCGCGCGGCTTCTGACCTTCGCGCCGGGGCGCGAGGCGCGCCGCGTGCCCCGGCGAGGCGCTAATTGCCGCCGCTGCAAGCGCCGCGCGCCGCGCCTCGCCTCGAGCGCCGCGAGCCCCTCAAGCCCCTCAAGCCCCTCACGCGGCGAGCATCGTCTCCAGCAGCCATGAGCCGGCCGGCCCGAGCGGCTGCCCGCGCGACCACACAGCATCCACCGGCACGCGCCGCGGCCAGCCGCGCGCATTGAGCTCGACGAGCCGTTCGCGGGCGAAGTGCTCGACCATCCAGCGCGGCAGCTCCGCCCAGCCGAAGCCTGCCACCGCCATTTCCAGCAACTGCAGATAGCTCGGCGCCAGCCAGCAGCGCCGGCCCGCGACGAGCCCCGTTTCGACCCGCTCGCCGCGCGGCGCGACGTAGGTGTTCAGGCGCAGCTCGCGTGTGTCGTGCAGCGCGGCGAGCGGCACCTCGGCATCGCCGTACGCGGCGAGCGCATGCTGCGGGCCGACGTACAGCCCGATCTCCGAGCGCTCGGCGATCATCGCCGCGCCGATGTCGGGCGGGTAGGTACTGCGCGCCGTCATCAGCCCGAGCTGCGCGCGGCCTTGCTGGATCAGGTCGAGTACGTCGTCGTGCTCGGCGATCTGGCATTCGAATTCGAGCGTCGGAAAACGGCGGTCCAGCGCCGCGAGCGTTTCCTCGTATCGGCTCGACTGATAGGTATCCGACACGACGAGCGTGAGGCGCGCTTCCTCGCCGCCCGCCAGACGCGCGGCGACCTGATCGATCGCCTCGCTCGCCTCCAGGACGCGCTGGACTTCGGGCAGCAGCGCACGGGCGGCGTCGGTCAGCGTCGGCTGGCGGGTCGAGCGGTCGAACAGCGTGACGCCGAGATCGATCTCGAGGTTCGCGATCGCCTCGCTGACCGTCGATTGCCGCTTGCCGAGCTTGCGCGCGGCCGCCGAGAACGAGCCGAGGTTCGCGGCCTCGGCGAACGCGAGCAGCGCTTCCGGAGAGTGGCGCATCGCGAATGCTCCTTTGATATATCGGAAAAACCGATCATAACAAACTGGATAGATACGGTTAATCCGATGAAAATGGCTCCGTCTCGTTAATTGATGGAGCTTGAGATGCACATGCAAATGACCGAACGCGTGCCGGCGAAGACGCTGACCGAGCGCCTCGTGCACGCGCTCACGTTCGAGGTGACCGCGATCGCGATCTGCGCGCCGATCGTCAGTTGGGTGCTCGGCCTGTCGCTCGTGCACGTGGGGGCGCTGACGGCGGCGGTGTCGGTGATCGCGATGGTGTGGAACGTCACGTTCAATGCGCTGTTCGAGCGGATCGAGCGCCGTTACCGGCTGACGCGCACGCTCGCGGTGCGCGCGGCGCATGCGATCGCGTTCGAGCTCGGCCTCGTCGCGATGGCGCTGCCGCTCGCCGCGTGGTGGCTGGAGATCAGCCTGCTCGAGGCGCTGCTGCTCGACTTCGGCATCCTGCTGTTCTTCCTGCCGTACACGTTCCTGTTCAACCTCGGCTACGACCGGTTGCGTGCGCGCTGGATCGCGCAAAGGGCGATGGCCTGACGATGATCGGAATCCGAATCTTCTTCGATGGTCCCTTTCGAAAGCCGGCGCGATGCCGGCTTTTGTTTTGGGTACGGCCGGTCAAGGTACGGCCGCTCAAGGCACGTCCGCTCAAGGCGCGGCCCGCTCGAGGCACGGCCGGTGGGCCTGGCCGGTCGGCGCGACCGGTTCGCGCCCGGCGCGACGGCCGCGACGCGCCTGCACGCCCGGGCGCGTCAAGGCGTCAAGGATTGATCGCCAGCCGTTCGTCGAACGAGTAGCGCTGCATCGCGCGTTCGAAGCCTTCGAGGAACGCGAGTTCGGCCGCGTTCATTTTCCGTTCGCGGTGCCACAGCAGGTGGATGTCGACGTCGATGAGCCCCTCGTCCGGCGGCAGCCGCCAGAGCCGCTGACGGGCGAGATCGTCGCGCACGATGTGCTCGGGCAGGCAGCCGATCCCGTAGCCCGCGAAGATGAGCCGACGCACTTCGTCGAGGCTCGGCGATGCCGCGACGATGCGCCCCGTGAAGCCCTTCTGGTCGCGGAACACGGTGAGCGGCGACAGGCTGTCGCCGATCTGGTCGCTCGTGAACGATACGAAGTTCTCCGCGAGCAGATCGTTCATCGTCAGTTGCGTCTGGCCGAACAGCCGATGGTGCCGGCCGCAGTAGATCGCATAGCGCTGCCGCAGGAACGGTGCGCGGGCGAGCTTGTCGACCGGATTGCGGCAGAGGCTCAGGCCCGCCGTCGCGGTCTTCTGCAGCAGCGACGAAATGATGTCGGACGAGCGCATCACCTCGATCTGCAGATCGACGTGCGGATATTGCCGATGAAAGTCGGCGAGAAAGAGATCGTAGACGCCCGATTCGATGCGGCTCACCGACAGCAGCCGGATCGTGCCCGTCAGGTCGGCCGCCGCGTCGTCGAGCTCGGTGTCCAGGCGCGAGATCGTGCCGTAGATGTCGCTCGCGATCCGGTACACCTCGGCGCCCGCCTGCGTCGGCTCGAAGTGCGGGCCGCGGCGGCGGATCAGCGTGTGCCCGAGCGTTTCCTCGAGCCGCTTGAGCGCCTGGCTCACGGCCGGCTGCGTGACGTGCAGCCGCGCGGCCGCGCGGCTCACGCTGCGCTCCTGCATGATGACGAGGAAGGTGCGCAACAGGTTCCAGTCGAGACGGTCGTTCAGGAAGCGGACGGCGGCGGCGCGCATGGCGAGGGGTCTCCGGCGAATCGACATCGACATTAATATAAGTTATGCCGTGAATAATAAGTCGAAATTTGACTAATAGTTAATGGACGGCGATAAAACGTGCAGCGCGCGATGGCCCGCGTGCGGCGCGGGCCGGGCGACGGGCCCCGCGACATCGGGCGCGCGCCCGCCGAATCGGCGGGCCACGCGCATGAGAGCAGAGAGGAGATCCCGCGATGACTGCCCCCCAACCGTGCGCGCGCCAGCCGGCGCGCGCCGCTGCCGCCGCGTTCGTCGGCACGATGATCGAGTGGTACGACTTCTACATTTACGCGACCGCCGCCGCGCTCGTGTTCGGCGAGTTGTACTTTCCGTCGGGCGACCCGTTCGTCAGCACGATGGCTTCGTTCGGCACGTTCGCGGTCGGCTTTTTCGCGCGGCCGCTCGGCGGCGTCGTGTTCGGCCATCTCGGCGACCGGATCGGCCGCAAGAAGGCGCTGATGACGACGCTCGCGATGATGGGCGCGGCGACCGTGTGCATCGGCCTGTTGCCGAGCCATGCGTCGATCGGTGCGCTCGCGCCGGTGCTGCTCGTGCTGCTGCGGATCGTGCAGGGCGTCGCGGTGGGCGGCGAGTGGGGCGGCGCGGTGCTGATGGCGGGCGAGCACGCGCCCGACGGGCGGCGCACGTTCTTCGCTTCGTTCGCGCAGTTGGGCAGCCCGGCCGGGCTGGTCCTGTCGCTCGTCGCGTTTCGCGCGGCCACGTCGCTCGAGAAGGCGGACTTTCTCGCATGGGGCTGGCGCCTGCCGTTTCTCGCGAGCGCGGTGCTGCTGATCGTCGGTCTCGCGATCCGGCTGGGCGTGAACGAATCGCCGGAATTCGAGGCGGTGAAGCGCACGCGCGCCACCGCGAAGCTGCCGATCGCCGACGTGTTGCGCTCCGCGTCGGGGCTCGTGCTGCTGTGCATCGGCGCGAACACGATCGGCATCGCCGGCGTGTATTTCACGAACACGTTCATGATCGCGTACACGACGCAGCAGCTCGGCATCCCGCGCGCGACGATCCTCGATTGCCTGTTCGCGGTCGCGATCATCCAGTTCGTCGCGCAGCCCGCCGCCGCGTGGCTGGCCGAAAAGCTCGGCGGCGCGCGTTTCCTGAAGCTCGCGGCCGTCGCCGCGATGGCTTCGCCGTATCCGATGTTCATGCTCGTGACGAGCGGGCGGCCCGGCGCGATCGTCGCCGGCATCGCGCTCGCGGTGGTCTGCATGGCGGGCTTCTATTCGGTGATCGCGGGTTTCGTCTCCGGCGTGTTCGCGGCGCGCATCCGCTATTCGGCGATCTCGCTGTCCTACCAGGTGTGCGGCGCGCTCGCGGGCGGCCTCACGCCGCTCGTCGGCACGTGGCTCGCGCATCGCTACGCGGGCGCATGGCTGCCGCTCGCGCTGTTCTATACGTGTCTCGCGGGGCTCTCGCTCGTGAGCGTCGTCGCGCTCGACGCGCGCCGCGCCGCGCGAGGCGCTTCGGCCCGCGAAGCGCTGGAGGCGCGCTGACATGATGGCTTCGGCACTGGGCGGGCGGACGCTCGCGATCGACGGCGAGCGGCTGTGGCGCTCGCTCATGGAGATGGCGCGCATCGGCGGCACCGCGCACGGCGGCGTGCGGCGGCTTGCCGCGACCGACGACGACCGGCGCGGGCGCGACCGGTTCGCGCAGTGGTGTCGCGAAGCGGGCCTCGCGCTCAGCGTCGACGAGATCGGCAATCTGTTCGCGCGCCGCGCGGGCGCGGAGGCCGGCGCGCCGCCCGTGCTGATCGGCAGCCATCTCGACACGCAGCCGGAAGGCGGCCGCTTCGACGGCACTTACGGCGTGCTCGCGGCGCTCGAAGTCGTGCGCAGCCTGAACGATGCGGGGATCGTCACGCGCAAGCCGATCGAGATCGTATCGTGGACGAACGAGGAGGGCGCGCGCTTCGCGCCGGCGATGCTCGGCTCGGCGGTCGCGGCGGGCGTGATGCCGCTCGCGCAGGCGCTCGCGGTGCGCGACGCCGCAGGCGTGACGCTCGGCGACGCGCTCGAGCGGATCGGCTATCGCGGCGCGCGGCGCGCGGTGCGTCCGGCGATCGATGCGTACTTCGAAGCGCATATCGAACAGGGGCCGGTGCTGGAGGCGAACGGCGTGGAGATCGGCGTCGTCACGGGCGGGCAGGCGATTCGCTGGCTCGACGTGACGATCGCCGGGCAGCCCGCGCATGCGGGCACGACGCCGGTCGCGCATCGCCGCGACGCGCTGTTCGGCTTCGCGCAGATCGCGGACGCGATCGAACGGATGCTGGCCGAGTTCGCGCCGCACGGCCTGGCGACGATCGGCTGCGTCGAGATTCCGAACGCGTCGCGCAACACGATCGCGGGCGCGGTTGCGTTCACGCTCGATCTGCGCCATCCGGACGACGCGACGCTCGATGCGATGGCGCGCGCGGCGACCGACGCCTGCGCGCGCATCGCCGCGCGGCGCGGCTTGCGCGCCGACGTCTCGACGCATTGGGCGAGCCCGTCGACGCGGTTCGACGCGGCTTGCATCGCGAGCGTCGAGGCGGCCGCGGCACGCTTCGGCTATCGGCATGAGCGGATCGTGAGCGGCGCCGGACACGACGCGATCCATCTGGCCAAGCACGGCCCGGGCGCGATGGTGTTCATTCCGTGTGTCGGCGGACTGTCGCACAACGAAGCCGAGGCCGTGCTGCCCGCCGACGCGACGCGCGGCGCGAACGTGCTGCTCGGCGCGGTGCTCGATCGAGCGGGCCGTGCCGCTCGATGAGCGGGCCGCGCGGATGGCGGCGGCGTGGGCGTGCGAGCGGCGGCGCGCCGGATCGATCGGCTTTCGCCGCGGCGGCGAGCGCCGAATCCCGGTGACGTCGATTCGGCGAGGGGTCTGGCGGTGTGCGGGTTCGTGCATCGGATGTCGGATGGGCGCGGTGTTCGACATCCGATGTTCAACTTTCAACGCCGAATGCCGAACGCCGAACGCCAAACGCCAAACGCCAAACGCCAAACGTCAAACGCGGCCCGCCCCCTACAACCGATAACGGGCGCCCCGCCGCCCACCCATTCGACCCGAGGACATCGAGATGCTGACGTACTTCCACCCCGATCAATCACTGCATCATCCGCGCACGTACTTCTCGCGCGGCCGGATGCGCATGCCGCAGGAGGTGCCCGAGCGCGCGGCGCGGCTCGTCGCGGCGGCGTTCGCGATGGGTTTTCCGGTGCGCGAGCCGGACGATTTCGGCATCGCGCCGATCGCGGCCGTGCACGACACGCACTACCTGCGCTTTCTCGAGACCGTGCATCGCGAATGGAAGGCGATGCCGGAGGACTGGGGCGACGAAGCGATGTCGAATATTTTCGTGCGCGAGCCGAACGCGTTGCGCGGCGTGCTCGCACAGGCCGCCCGTCACCTCGCGGACGGCAGTTGCCCGGTCGGCGAGCACACGTGGCGCGCGGCGTACTGGTCCGCGCAGAGCGCGCTCGCGGCGGCGGCGGTGCGCGACGGCGCGCCCGCAGCGTATGCGCTGTGCCGGCCGCCGGGCCATCATGCGCGCGTCGACGCCGCGGGCGGCTTCTGTTATCTGAACAACGCGGCGATCGCCGCGCAGGCGCTGCGCGCGCGCCATGCGCGCGTCGCCGTCCTCGACACCGACATGCATCACGGGCAAGGCATACAGGAAATCTTCTACGCGCGGCGCGACGTGCTGTACGTATCGATTCACGGCGATCCGACGAACTTCTACCCGGCCGTCGCGGGCTTCGACGACGAGCGCGGCGCGGGCGAAGGCCTCGGCTACAACGTGAATCTGCCGATGCCGCACGGCTCGAGCGAAGCGGCGTTCTTCGAGCGCGTCGACGATGCGCTGCGCGAGTTGCGGCGCTTCGCGCCCGATGCGCTCGTGCTGTCGCTTGGGTTCGACATCTATCGCGACGATCCGCAATCGCAGGTGGCGGTGACGACGGACGGTTTCGGTCGATTGGGACACCTGATCGGCGCGCTGCGGCTGCCGACCGTCATCGTGCAGGAAGGCGGCTATCACATCGAGAGCCTCGAGGCGAATGCGCGGTCGTTCTTCGGCGGATTCGGCGCGCTGCGCGGTTGAGGCGGCGGCGCCTGCGCGCTCACGGGCGAGCACCCGGCGACGCGCGTTCGCGCGCGGCACGCGCCGGCGTCAAGCGTTCGGCCGCGCACGCGAAGCGGCGCGGCAAAGCGGCAAAGCGGCAAAGCGGCAAAGCGGTAACGCAGCATGCCATGCGATGACAAAGCGACGATCGAGCGCACCGGCCGGGCCCGGCAATGAATGACGCTCGGCAACGGCACTCGACAGCCGAGTCCGGCGACCTCGCCCCGCGCGCCAAGCGCGAAAGCGCCGCCGCGGGACGGCCGCGCGCCGCTCCGAAACGCCGCCGCCCGCGCGAAGCGCGCTCACCCGTGCGCCGCGAGGATCAGCCAGCCGCCGCACGCCGCCGCGACCGCGCCGTACAGCGCGTAGACGGGCACCTTGAATCGCGCGAGACACAGCCACGCGATCACGCCGGTCGCCCAATACATGGGCTCGGCGGGCGTCTTCGCGACGAGGCGCACGGCCGCGATCGCGAGGAAGGCGGTGGTGGCCGCGCGCAGCACGCGCATGCCGCTCGCGAAGCGCGGATGCAGCTTCAGCCGTTCGACGTGCCGCCGCGCGAAGATGACGAGGCAGCCGGACGGCACGAACAGCGCGACGGTCGACAGCAGCGCGCCGCGCCAGCCGTCCTCGAGATAGCCGAGAAACGGCACGACGTTCAGCAGCGGTCCGGGCGACACCGGCGACAGCGTGAACGCGAGCATGAAGTCCTGCTCGGTGATGCCCGTCGAGCGCGTGACGAACAGCGATTTCAGCACGGGCAGCGCGGAGAAGCCGCCGCCGAACAGCGTCATGCCCGCGCCCGCGAGCCGCGGCCAGAGCAGCGACGATTCGTATTCGTTCGGCAGCGGCAGGGCGAACAGCGCGATCAGCAGCGCGAGCGAGGCGAGCAGCCGCCATTCCCGCGCGGGTAGCGCGAGCCGCAGCGCTTCGCCTTGTTTCCGGCCGCTCGCGAGCCAGCCGACCGCGAACGCGGCGGCGAGGATCGCGACGAACGCGGCGGGGTTGTGCGCGAGCGCGAGCAGCGCCGTCGCGAGCGCGGCGATCACGCGCTCGAGCGGCGCATGAACGAGCGCGCGGACCTGCCTGAACCAGGTGAGCCCGATCAGCGCGGCGAGCACCATCGCGAAGTGATGCAGGAGCATGGGCGATGCGAGCGAGCGCACGAGCGGCGTCTGGTAGAAGATCGCGAAGACCGTCATCGCGGCGGAGAACGGCAGCACGCTCGCGACGCCGGCGATCCATGCGCCCGCGCGGCCGCGCAGCGCGTGGCCGACCTGAACCGCGACGTTGCAGCCGACCGGCCCCGGCATCATCCACGCCAGCGCGACGAGATCGGCGAACGAAAGCGGATCGATGCGCCGCTCATGCTCGACGTAATGCCGCTCGAGCTGGGCCATCATCGCAAGCCCGCCCCACGACACGGCGGATACGCCCGTCACGGTCTTGAACAACGCCCAGAGCGATTCCCGTTCGCCGCAACAGGCGGCCTCCACGCTTGCGATTGTCATGGTTGGTATCCAGTGCGCTTGCGGCCGCACGCGCGGCCACGCGTGCGTCGCACGTTTCATTGTGCACGCTGAAAACCGTTCGTTGTATGAGCAAAAACGAGTACGCGGCGCGGCGCAGCGGGGTGCGCCGTTTAGTCGCTGCCGAACGACTGTTTAGCGGCGTTCGCGATGTCGCGGCCCGCCGCGCGCGCGCTGTCGCCGCCGCAGACGCCGAAGCGCGCGAGCAGGGCCGCAATGCCGTCGGAGGGCACCGGCCGCGAGAACAGGAAGCCTTGCGCCTCGATGCGCCCGAGCGCGGCGAGCCACGCGATCTGCTCCTCCGTCTCCGTCCCCTCGACGACGACCGTGAGCCCGAGCGAGCGCGCGAGGTGCACGATCGACGACACCATCACACACACGCTGCGGTCGGCCGGAATCGCCTGGATGAACGAGCGGTCGACCTTCAGGGTGTCGACCGCGAAGCGGTGCAGGTAGGACAGCGACGAATAGCCGGTGCCGAAATCGTCGAGCGCGACGCGGATCCCGAGCCTTTTCAGCGCGACGATCTTCTCCGATACGAGCTCAGGGTATTCCATCATCGCGGTCTCGGTGATCTCGAGCTCGAGGCGGCGCGCCTCGATTCCGGTCTCGGCGAGCGCGCGCGAGATCGTGTCGATCAGGTCGCCGCGCCAGAACTGCACGGGCGAGATATTGACGGCGAGCGTGAGCTTGTCGTGGCCCTCGTTGCGCCAGCGCGCGAGCTGCTCGCACGCGGTGCGGATCACGAAGTCGCCGATCGGCACGATGAGCCCGGTCGATTCGGCGATCGAAATGAATTCGTTCGCGGAGATCACGCCGTGCTCCGGATGGTCCCAGCGCACGAGCGCCTCGAAGCCGGTGATGCAGCGGTACGTGAGATCGATCTTCGGCTGGTAGGCGAGGAACAGTTGCCCGTCCGACAGCGCGACGCGCAACTGCTGCTCCCAGCGCATCAGGTGATCGGCGCGGTGCGACAAGTGCGGCGCATAGAACTGGTAGCAGTTCTTGCCGGCGTCCTTGGCGCTGTACATCGCGAGATCGGCCTTCTTCAGCAAGTCGATCTCGCTTTCGTTCTCCACCGAATGCAGCGCGATGCCGATGCTCGCGTGCAGCACGAACGAGCTGCCGCGCACGTCGAACGGCTCGGCGAACATTCGCACGATCGCCTCCGCGAGCCGCTCGGCGCGCCGCTCGACGTTCTCGCCCTTCACGACGACGACGAACTCGTCGCCGCCGATGCGCGCGAGCGCGCCTTCGTTCGCCACCGCATCGGACAGGCGCGCGGCCGTCATCTGCAGCACGATGTCGCCCGCGTTGTGGCCGAGCGTGTCGTTGACGGTCTTGAAATTGTCGAGATCGATGAACAGGATCGCGAGGCGCGACAGATTCGACGGCAGCGCGACGTCGTTGCGCAGGCTGCGCAGCGTCGCATAGCGGTTCGCAAGCCCCGTCAGCAGATCGAACTCGGCGAGCTGCGTCATTTCGCGCTCGCGGCCGAGCAGCTTGCCGATCAGGCCCGTCGCGACGCCGAAGAACGCGAGCATCGCGAGCGTGATGAAGCCCGTCATCAGCAGATAGACATTGCGCGTGTGGTGGTAGTCGGCGAATTCTTCAGCCTGCGACAGGCCCACCATCACGCCGAGCGGATAGCCGTCGAGATGGCGATACGACACGATGCGCACGATGCCGTCGATCGGATCGACATAGGTGCCCGAGGCGCGCTCCGACACCGGGTAGACGCCCGATGCCGAGAACGTGCCGGGCGTCTTCTGCGTGGAGCCCGTGCTGCGCGCGAGCACGGCGCCCGTATCCGAGATCACCGCGATCACGCCGTCCTTGCCGAGCGTCGCGTTGTTGTAGAAGTCGTTCGTGAAGTAGGCCGGATCCTCGGACACGACGACCACGCCGGCGAACGAGCCGTCCGGATGGTTCAGGCGCCGCGTCATCTGCAGCGTCCAGTGGCGCGACACGCGGCCGAACACCGGCTTGCTGATGTAGAGATCGTCGTCGTTGCGCTGCATGTGCACCTTGAAGTGCTCGCGGTCGGACAGATCGATCGGCTTCGGATGCGCCTCGGCCGTGTTCGCGACGAGCCGGCCGCGCGCATCGAGGATGGACACCTGGATCAGCGTGTCGCTCGGCACCACGCCTTTCTCCACCGTGCTCGCAAGGTTGAAGCGGGTGGGCGACTTCTCGAATTCGTATTTGACGAAGCGGGTGATCTGGTCGACCTGATGGATCGCCTTGACCGTGTGCTGCTCGAGCGCCGTCGACAGGATCGCGGCCGACGCGCCCGCATCGCGGAACGCGCTGTCCTTCTCGACGGACAGGCGCGCGATGATGGCCACCCACAGCAGCGCGAGCGCCAGCGTGCCGAGGAGCGGAATCGCGAACAGCGCGCGGCGGCGGCGCGACTTGCGTGTCGCGCGCACCGGCCGCGCGGCGCGGGCGGCGTGTGACCGAGACGAACTCATCGGACGAAAGGTGTCCTTGCGCGCATGGGCGATCCGACAGGATAACCGAGTAAACGGGCCATTAAAGAAGACAATAGACGAGGCCCGATATTACTGAATGGTCAGTCTTTAATTTAGCGCGGGCAGGATATCGCTAACCGGGCGAGGAGGGGAGGCCTCGTGCGCGGCCCGCACGAGGCCTCGGCCGCGCGGCGGGCGCGGCCGGGCGCGGCCGGGCGAAAACGTCGTTCAGCGCAGCCGGATGGTGCCGTCGACGAGCGTGACGGCCGCGCCGCCGATCCAGATCTTGCCCGCGTCGTCGTCGTAATCGACCGAGATTCGGCCGTCTCGGCCGAGCACCGTGCCCTGGCGCGCGGTATAGCGGCGGCCCGGGCGGCGGCCCGCTTGCGCGAGCACGC
Organism: Burkholderia mallei ATCC 23344; assembly: GCF_000011705.1. Lineage (NCBI taxonomy): Bacteria > Pseudomonadati > Pseudomonadota > Betaproteobacteria > Burkholderiales > Burkholderiaceae > Burkholderia > Burkholderia mallei. Next base: position 2,307,924 of record NC_006348.1, read on the forward strand.
CCGCGATCGCCGCGTTCGCGCTGCCCGTCACAGGGTCTTCGCCGGCGGCGCCGAACGCGTCGCCCGTCATCAGGCAGCGCACCTCGAACGTCGCCGGGCCGTCGGCCGGATGCGGGCCGTACGCGGCGAGGCCGGCCGCGCCGAGCGCGGCGACGATCGGCGCGAGCGCCGCGTGGTCCGGCGCGAGCGCGAGACAGTCCGCCGCCGACGCGAGCCGCACGACGAGCCACGGCGCGCCGTTGTCGACCGCCCGCGGCGGCACGCCGAAATCGATCGCGCCGGTGCGCAGCGCGGCCGCGAGCGCGGGCCACTCGCGCTCGGCAAGCGGCGTCACGCGCGCGCTCGGCGCGGCGAACGCCCAGCCGCCGTCGCGCTTCGCGAGCTCGACGAGCCCCGCGCCGCATTGCTGGACGAGCCGCCCGGGTGCTTTCGGCTGCGCGCCCGCGTCGAGAAACGCATGCGCGGCGCCGAGCGTCGGATGGCCGGCGAATGGCAGCTCGCCGCCCGTCGTGAAGATCCGCACGCGATAGTCGGCGGCGGGATCGCTCGGGGCGACGAGGAACGCGGTCTCGGACAGGTTGGTCCAGCGGGCGATCGCGAGCATGTCGGCGTCGCTGAGCGCATCCGCGTCGAATACGACGGCGAGCGGATTGCCCTTGAACGGCACCGACGTGAACACGTCGACCTGCTTGAAGCGCACCGTGTCCGCGGCGCGGCGGGCGGCGGCCATCGCGTTACGCGAGTTCGGCGATCAGCTCGATCTCGACGCACGCGCCGAGCGGAATCTGCGCGACGCCGAACGCCGAGCGCGCGTGCTTGCCCGCGTCGCCGAAGACTTCCGCGATCAGCTCCGATGCGCCGTTCGTCACGATGTGCTGCTCGGTGAACTCGAGCGTCGAGTTCACGAGGCTCATCACCTTGACGATGCGCTTGACCTTGTTCAAGTCGCCCGTGTGCGCGTGCAGCGTCGCGAGCAGGTCGATCGCGACCGCGCGCGCGGCCAGCTTGCCTTGCTCGGTCGTCACGTCGAGGCCGAGCTTGCCGGCCCACACCTTGCCGTCCTTCTTCGCGATATGGCCCGACAGATAGACGGTGTTGCCGCTTTGCGCGCTCATCACGTAGGCGGCGGCGGGCGCACCCGCGACGGGCAGCTCGATGCCGAGTTCCTTCAGTTTGTCGTAGACGTTTGCCATCTGATTCATATCCTCGTGAGTTCGTGAGTGAGTCAATCGTGAATGCGTGAGCGAACGTGACCTGCCCCCTACAAACAGGGCCAGCCGGAGTCTAGTAAAGTTCGTTTTCGGAGAAGAAGACGAACATGAAGAAGCGCTTTACGGAACAGCAAATCATCGGGTTTCTGAAGGAAGCCGAGGCCGGTATGCCGGTCAAGGAACTGTGCAGGAAGCATGGGTTCAGTGACGCGTCGTTCTACACCTGGCGCGCGAAGTTCGGCGGCATGGAAGTCTCGGAAGCCCGCCGGCTCAAGGACCTCGAGGTGGAGAATGCCCGACTGAAGAAACTGCTGGCCGAAGCAATGCTCGATATGGAAGCGTTGAAGGTTGTCGTCAAGGGAAAGCCCTGAGCCCGCAAGCCAAACGCGAAGCAGTGTTGGCGATTCGGGAGAAGGTCAACATCTCCGAGCGCCGCGCCTGCCGGCTTGTCGGGCTTTCTCGCAGCGTGCTGCATTACGACGCGAAGCCGGACCACGAGAATGAGGTGCTCGCGGCGCGTCTGGTGAAGTTGGCGCACGAACGTCGTCGATTCGGCTACCGCCGACTGCACGCCCTGGTGGAACGCGAAGGCACGCACGCCAATCACAAGCGCATCTATCGCCTGTACCGTGAGGCAGGACTGGCTGTGCGGCGCCGTCGCAAGCGCCACGGCGTCATGATTGAGCGCGAGCAACTGGCATTGCCGGGCGCACCCAACGAGGTATGGTCAATCGATTTCGTGATGGATGCGCTTTCCAACGGCCGGCGCGTGAAGTGCCTGACCGTCGTCGACGATTTCACGAAAGAGGCTGTCGACATCGTCGTCGACCATGGCATCTCAGGTTTGTATGTCGCTCGGGCATTGGACCGTGCAGCTCGCTTCCGTGGCTATCCCAAGGCGGTGCGAACAGACCAGGGACCCGAATTTACGAGCCGCGCGCTTGACCAGTGGGCGTATGCGAACGGCGTCACGCTGAAGTTGATTCAGGCGGGCAAGCCCACGCAGAATGCGTACATCGAATCGTTCAACGGCAAGTTCCGCGACGAATGCCTTAACGAGCACTGGTTCACGACGCTCGCGCACGCTCGGGCAGTCATCGCGGCATGGCGTCAGGACTACAACGAGCAAAGGCCGCACAGCGCACTGAACTACCTTGCGCCGTCAGAGTTTGCGGCGAAACATCGGGCAACCGCGGACGCTCCTGCCGCTTTCCAGGAGTTGGTTTAAAGGGACTTTGCTAGAAGCCCATTGGCCCTATCGAAGGGGGCAGGTCACCTTGGCCCGTGCGGCTGGATGCGCGCTCCGCCATGCGGATAAGCGATGGAATCGCGCGATCTCAACGACACTGCGGGTACTTAGTCAATACCGGTAAGGTGATGCCGGCCCGGCGCGGACCACGCGGACTGTGCGACCGCGCGTCTTGCCGGGGCGGATACGAAAACGGCACCGCACTGAAGCTTCGGTGCCGCCGCGAGTCCCGTCTGTAATTCACGACTTGAGGACGGTGTGCTTGGCCTCCTTGAAGTCGTAGAGCGTCCATGCACCAGCCTTTGCGCCGCCGACGCCGCCGCGCATGCCGTCGCCCGCCTCGCGGGCGGACGCCGGCATCGGCTGCGGCACGTCGAATGCTTCGCTCGGGATGGCGCGCCTCGTGGTGTCGGCGATCGCACGCACTGCGTCGCTTGTGCTCGGCGCACGTCGTGACGGCGACGCCGCGCGGGGAACGGCTGTCCGCCGCGCGAGCGTGCCGATGTCGACGGCTGCGACGACGTCGATGCGCGCGCGCTTGATCCGAGCCGGCTTCGCGACGAAATTCGCCGCAGGACGCCCGGCCCCGGCGACGATCACGTCGCCCGGGGTAGCGGCCGGGGCTGCCGCGGCCTGCGCCGCCGCCCCGCCGTCGCATCCGTCGGCGGCGGCTGCGAAGAGCGCAACCGCCGCATCGACGGGCCCGGCGTAAACCAACTCCAGATGCATCGAATAAGGTCTCCAGCGCCTTGCCAAAACCATGTTTCAAGGCCATCAGGCCTGAAAACGGGCGCATTGTAACTCTATTTATAGGACGACCAATATTCCTGATTCGACAGGGTTTTCCTGCATTGCAACCTTTTTTGAGAGCATGAATTCGATGAATATCGCAACCAGGTTGCACTGTCCCGGCGCAGTCCGGTTGCTCCAGGAGGAAATACACCCAAAACAAAAGCGCGCCCTAGGGCGCGCTTTTCAGATTGCTGACAAACCCTCGCCAAGTGGGGGATTTTTGTTTTTTAATGGCGTGATGCTGAAGACGCCCATGCCCACGCAGCACGAACTCGAGATGGTGACGCTCGAGGAACTCGTGCCGAAGGACCACCTGCTGCGCCAGATCGATGCGGCGGTGGATTTCGAGTTCATCCGCGCGAAGGTGGCGCATCTGTATTGCGCGGACAACGGGCGGCCGGCGCTCGATCCCGTGGTGATGTTCAAGCTGTTGTTCATCGGCTACCTGTTCGGGGTGCGCAGCGAGCGGCAACTGATGCGTGAGGTCCAGGTCAACGTCGCCTATCGCTGGTTCGCCCGGTTCCGGCTGACCGACAAGGTGCCGGATGCGTCAACGTTCTCGCAGAATCGCCGCCGACGCTTCACGGACACGACGGTGTATCAGGAGATCTTCGACGAGATCGTGCGGCAGGCGATCAAGCGCGGGCTGGTCGACGGTCGGGTGCTGTACACGGACAGCACGCACCTGAAGGCGAACGCGAACAAAGGCAAGTTCGATGTGGTAAAGCTGGAGCAGACGCCGGCCGCCTACACGGAGGCATTGAACGCGGCAGTGGATGCGGACCGGGCCGCGCATGGCAGGAAGCCGCTGGATCGCGACGACGATGAGCCGCCGTCTAGCAAGGACACCAAGCTCAGCCGGACCGATCCGGACAGCGGCTACATGGTGCGGGACGACAAGCCGAAGGGGTTCTTCTATCTGGACCACCGCACGGTGGATGCCAAGCACGCGATCATCACCGATACGCATGTGACGCCGGCCTCGGTGCATGACAGCCAGCCGTATCTGGATCGGCTGGATCGCCAGCGCGAGCGCTTTGAGTTCAAGGTCGAGGCGGTGGGGCTGGATGCGGGCTACTTCACGCCGGCGGTGTGCCAGGGGCTGGAGGAGCGAGGGATTGCCGGGGTGATGGGCTATCGCACGCCGAACCACAAGCCGGGCATGTTCTACAAACGGCAGTTCAAGTACGACGCGTATCGCAACGAATACGTGTGCCCGCAGGGGCAGGCCCTGCCGTACAGCACGACCAATCGGCTCGGCTATCGGGAATACAAATCCAATGCGCAGATCTGCGGGCGCTGCCCGGTACGATCGCAGTGCACGAACAGTGCGATCGCGGTGAAGGTGGTAACGCGCCACGTGTGGGAGCGCGCCAAGGAGCGGGTGGACGCGCGGCGCTTGACCGAATGGGGCCAACGCATTTACGCGCGGCGCAAGCAGACGGTGGAGCGCAGCTTCGCCGATGCCAAGCAGCTGCATGGGCACCGTTATGCCCGTATGCGTGGGCTACGCAAGGTGGCCGAGCAGTGCTTGCTGGCCGCGGCGGCACAGAACATCAAGAAGATTGCGATGCTGCTGGCGCGGAAGCGGAAAAAGGGGCCAGCGGGTCCCGATTGGCGCTTCGTGCGCATGCTGCTGCGTCTGGTGAGCGGTTTGCGCTGCAGCTTCGACTACCCGCTCGCGGCGAACCCGCAATCCTGATCCCAGAAAGACAAAACCCCACGCTCACAAAAACGTGGGGTTCGTCAGCAGTCTGAAAAGCGCGCCCTAGGGCGCGCTTTTGCATTCCAACGGAGACGAAACCGGCGATCGAGCAGCGAAAATCAGGCGGCGGAAGACAGATTCAGGCCACGCGGCAATGGGAACGACACGTTCTCCTCGATGCCCTCGAGCGCCCGCACGTTGGTCACGCCGAGCTCGCGCAAGCGCGCGATCACGGCCTGCGCGAGCACCTCGGGCGCGGACGCGCCGGCGGTCACGCCGATCCGGCGCTTGCCGGCGACCCAGGCCGGATCGATCTGCTCGGGCGCGTCGACCATGTAGGCGGCGACGCCGCGCTTCTCGGCGACCTCGCGCAGGCGGCTCGAATTCGAGCTGTTCGGGCTGCCGACGACGATCACGACGTCGCACTGCGGCGCCATGAACTTCACCGCGTCCTGGCGGTTCTGCGTCGCGTAGCAGATGTCCTGCTTCTTCGGCTCGCGGATCGCGGGAAACTTCGCCTTCAACGCGCCGATGATCTCGGCCGCGTCGTCGACGGACAGCGTCGTCTGCGTGACGAGCGCGACGCGCTCGGGATCGGGCAGCTCGAGCCGGCGCACGTCCTCGACGCTCTCGACGAGGTGCATGCCGCGCTCGACCTGCCCCATCGTGCCCTCGACCTCCGGATGCCCCTTGTGGCCGATCATCACGATGTCGACGCCTTCCTGGCGCATCTTCGCGACCTCGACGTGCACTTTCGTGACGAGCGGGCACGTCGCATCGTAGATGCGCAGCCCACGCACGGCCGCCTCGTCGCGCACCGCCTTCGACACGCCGTGCGCGCTGAAGATCACCGTGTTGCCGGACGGCACTTCCTCGAGTTCCTCGACAAAAATCGCGCCCTTCTTCTTCAGATCCTCGACGACGTACTTGTTGTGCACGATCTCGTGGCGCACGTAGATCGGCGCGCCGTGCATCGCAATCGCACGCTCGACAATCTCGATCGCGCGGTCGACACCCGCGCAGAAGCCGCGCGGCTGGGCGAGCAGGATCTCGGCGTCGGCCGCGGCAACCTGGCCGGACAACGTATCGGTGGAGCTCATGATTACAGAATCCCGATGATATTCACTTCGAACGTGAGCGCCTGGCCCGCGAGCGGATGATTGAAATCGAAGAGCGCGGAGGTCTCGCCGATCTCCTTGAGCACGCCCGCGTAGCGGCCGCCGTCCGGCGCATTGAACTCGATCAGGTCGCCCGGCGCGAAATCGTCGCCGATCATGCCGTTCTCGCGCAGCGTCGCGAGCGACACGCGCTGGATCATGTCCGGATTGCGCGGCCCGAACGCGTGCTCGGGCGCTAGCCGGAAGGTCGAATGGTCGCCCGCCTTCAGGCCGATCAGAATCTCCTCCAGCGACGGCGCGAGCTGCCCCGCGCCGAGCAGGAGCGTGGCGGGCTTGTCGGAGAACGTGTTGACGATGTCGGCGCCGTCGGCAAGGGCGAGCCGGTAATGAAGCGTGACGTGCGAACCGGGCTTCACTTCTGCAAGGTCGATGAGGCTCATGGGGTACTCGTTCAATCGGCGCCCGAAAAACGGCGGGCAGCGCAGCGCAAAGCCCATATTGTAAGTCACCTCGGCGATCGAAGCGGAATGCCGGCGCGATTCGCCTTGCGAGCACGCAGGATATTGGAGGTCAGCAGCATGCAATACGAGATTGTCTCGGCCGGCGAAGACGTCGACGACGAGCGCGCGCGCGGGCGCCGCGCCGCCGCGCCGGCCGCCCCATCGTCCGCCGTCCCGTCATCCGCGGCCCTATCATCCGCAGCCTTGTCATCCGCCGCGCAGCCGACGGGCGCGCCGCCGGCTACGGCCGCCGCGCGTCGCGGCCGCGATCTGCCGCGCGAGCGCCTGCTCGCGCGCGGCCCCGCCGCGCTGTCCGACGCGGAACTCGTCGCGCTCCTGCTCGGCTCGGGCCTGCCCGGCCACGACGTGTTCGCGCTCGCGCACACGCTGCTCGCGCGCTTCGGCTCGTTGCGCGCGCTGCTCGATGCGGCGCCCGACGATTTCAAGGGCCTGCGCGGCATCGGCCCCGCGCGCACCGCGATCCTCGTCGCGGTCGTCGAGCTCGCGCGGCGCGCGCTCGCCGAGAAGGCCCGCGAGCGGCCGCTCGTCGATTCGCCGGGCGCGGTCGACGACTATCTGCGGCTGCTGATCGGCACGCGGCCGCGCGAAGTGTTCGTCTGCCTCTTTCTCGACGCTCGGCACCGGCTCGTGCAGACGGAAGAAACCGCGCACGGCTCGCTCACGCGGATGGCCGTCTATCCGCGCGAGATCGTGCGGCGCGCGCTCGCGCTGAACGCGGCGGCGCTCATCGTCGCGCACAATCATCCGTCGGGCGCGGTGCGACCGAGCGCCGCGGACCGGCGCCTCACGCGCGTGCTGCGCGACGCGCTCGCGCTCGTCGACATCAAGCTGATCGATCATTTCGTGGTCGGCGCGAGCGATACGTTTTCGTTCGCGCAAGCGGGCTGGATCTAGCGCGGCGCAAACGCCCCGCGCCGCGCCCGGGGCGTTTGCGCGGCCGGGCCCGGCGCCCCGCCGCATCCGCATGCGAAATTGGGTTTGATTTTCCTGAAGTTTTTCTGTTAGAATCGCCGTCTGTCTTTTTTCCAACCAGTTCTGAAGCCGCTGAAGCGGTCTCGTGGCGGGTCGTCAGGCCAACCACGGATCGGAGGCGCTTTTCCCGGCAGGGCCGAAGCTCACGCGGCCATGCGAGGAAAAGAACCGTCACCGGCGATCGAACCCGAATTCAGCGTATTAGGAGTGCTCTCATGGCACGCGTATGCCAAGTAACTGGGAAAGCGCCGATGAGCGGCAACAACGTTTCCCACGCCAACAACAAGACGAAGCGTCGCTTCCTGCCGAATCTGCAAAACCGCCGGTTCTGGGTGGAAAGCGAAAACCGTTGGGTGCGCCTGCGCGTTTCGAACGCCGGCCTGCGCCTGATCGACAAGAACGGCATCGATTCCGTGCTCGCTGACCTGCGCGCACGCGGCGAAGCCTAAGTCCAAGGAGCACGAACATGGCGAAAGGCGCACGCGACAAAATCAAGCTCGAGTCCACCGCTGGCACGGGGCACTTCTATACGACCACGAAGAACAAGCGCAACATGCCGGAAAAGATGGAGATCATGAAGTTCGATCCCGTCGCCCGCAAGCACGTGGCGTACAAGGAAACCAAGATCAAGTAATTCTCCGGTTTCGACGAGCCTGACGATGACGAAAAGCCCCGCAAACGCGGGGCTTTTTGCGTTGGCGCGCGCGCAAGCGCTTCTGCGACGCGGTATGCTCTGCCCTTTCCGCCGCATTGCGCATGGCGGGAAAGATAAGACAAAACGCGCAAGAAACGGAGATGCAGATGAATTTCGATGTGGCGATCGTGGGCAGCGGCCTCGCCGGCCTGTCGGTCGCGCTCAATCTCGCGCAAACACGGCGCGTCGCGCTGATCGCGAAGCGCTCGATGATGGAAGGCGCGAGCGACTACGCTCAGGGCGGCATCGCCGCGGTGCTCGATTCGGCGGACAGCGTCGAGAATCACGTGAACGACACGCTGATCGCGGGCGGCGGCCTGTGTGACGAAGCGGCGACGCGCTACATCGTCGAGCACGGCCGCGAGGCAATCGAGTGGCTGATCTCGCAGGGCGTGCCGTTCACGAAGGACGATGCCGCCGAACTCGGCTTTCATCTGACGCGCGAAGGCGGCCACAGCCATCGCCGCATCATCCACGCGGCCGACGCGACAGGCCATGCGGTGCTCGCGACGCTGTCCGAGCGCGCCCGCGCGCACCCGAACATCACGTTCTTCGAAGATCACCACGCGATCGACCTGATCACCTCCGATCGCCTCGGGCTGCCTGGCCTGCCGGGCCGGCACTGCGTCGGCCTCTATGCGCTCGACGTGCAGACGGGCCGGACGATGACGATCGAGGCGCCGCACACGGTGCTCGCGACGGGCGGCGCGGGCAAGGTCTATCTGTACACGACGAACCCGGACACCGCGACGGGCGACGGCATCGCGATGGCGTGGCGCGCGGGCGCCCGCGTCGCGAACATGGAGTTCATCCAGTTCCATCCGACCTGCCTCTTCCATCCGTATGCGAAATCGTTCCTGATTTCCGAGGCGGTGCGCGGCGAAGGCGGCCTCCTCAAGCTGCCGGACGGCACCCGCTTCATGCCCGCGCACGATCCGCGCGCGGAGCTCGCGCCGCGCGACATCGTCGCGCGCGCGATCGATTTCGAGATCAAGAAGCGCGGGATCGACTGCGTGTATCTCGACATCAGCCACCAGCCCGAAGCGTTCCTGCGCGAGCATTTCCCGACGATCTACGCACGCTGCGCCGAGTTCGGCATCGACATCTCGAAACAGCCGATCCCGGTCGTGCCGGCCGCGCATTACACGTGCGGCGGCGTCGTCACCGATCTGGCCGGGCGCACCGACATCACGGGCCTGTACGCGGTCGGCGAAACGTCGTACACGGGCCTGCACGGCGCGAACCGCCTCGCGAGCAATTCGCTGCTCGAATGCCTCGTGATCGGCCGCGCGACGGCCGAGGCCATCGAAGCCGCCGGCTATGATTCGGCGACGCACGGCCCGTTGCCCGCGTGGGACGAGAGCCGCGTGGCGGACGCCGACGAGGAAGTGGTCGTCGCGCACAACTGGGACGAACTGCGCCGCCTGATGTGGAACTACGTCGGCATCGTGCGCACCGACAAGCGCCTCGAGCGCGCGCAACATCGGCTCAAGCTGCTGCGCGACGAGATTCACGAGTACTACGCGAACTTCCGCGTGAGTCGCGACCTACTCGAGCTGCGCAATCTCGTCGATGTCGCGTCGCTGATCGTCGACAGCGCGCGGGCTCGCCACGAAAGCCGCGGGCTGCACTACAGCCGCGACTGGCCGCACGCGTTGCCGAAGGCGCTGCCGACCGTGCTCACGCCGCCGCGGCGCGCATCGAAGTAACGCGAAGCGACGATCGCCGGCCACGCGCCACGCGCGCCGGCAAGCGGCTCACGAGGCAAAAAAGGCCGCCCGCGCGCCACGCGCCGGCGGCCTTGCCTCGGCCCGTTCCGTCCGGATGCCTTTTCGGCGCGGATTCGGCCGGCAGGCTACGGGCGGCGCGCATCGCGATGCCAGCGCACGCCGCCCGCACGTCATTCGACGATACGCATCGAATAATCGGTCGCGCGCACGTCCTTCGTCAGCGCACCGATCGAGATCCGATCGACGCCCGTCTCCGCGATCGCGCGCACCGTATCGAAATTCACGCCGCCCGACACCTCGAGCACCGCACGGCCCTCGGTGACACGCACCGCATCGCGCATCATGTCGAGCGTGAAGTTATCGAGCAGCACCGATCGCGCGCCGTGCGCGAGCGCCGTGCGCAACTGGTCGAGCGTTTCGACCTCGATCTGCACCGGCACGTCGGCGTTCAGCGCGAACGCCGCGTCGAGCGCCTCGCCCACCCCGCCCGCCGCCGCGATGTGATTTTCCTTGATCAGGATGCCCGCGTAGAGCGCCAGCCGCTGGTTCGCGCCGCCGCCGACGCGCACCGCGTACTTCTGGGCGAGCCGCAGGCCCGGCAGCGTCTTGCGCGTATCGAGGATCCGCGCCCGCGTATCGGCGATCCGGTCGACATACTGCCGCGTCGCGCTCGCGACGCCCGACAGCAGTTGCAGGAAGTTCAGCGCGTTGCGTTCGGCCGTCAGCAGCGCGCGCGCGGGGCCGCGCAGTTCGCAGACGGTCGAATCCGCGCTCATCCGGTCGCCTTCGCGATGGCGCCAGTCGACCTCGATCGACGGATCGACCGCGCGCACTACCGCGTCGAACCACGGCACGCCGCACAGCACCGCATCCTCGCGCACGATCACGCGCGCGCGGCGCGGCGCGCCGTCCGGCACGAGGCGCCCGGTCTGGTCGCCGCTGCCGACGTCCTCCGCGAGCGCATCGGCGACGTTGCGCGCGATCGCCGCGTCGAACGCGGCGCCGTATTCGCGCGAGATGTCGGCAAAGAGCGGCGATACCGCGTCGATCGTCATGCCGCCCCCACGTTTGCGAACAGCGCCTGGTCGCGCTGCAGATCGCCGCTCGCCTGCACACGCTGCTTGTGACGCGCGGCGAAATCGAGCATTCGGTCGATCGGCATGCGTGCGCGCTGCGCGATCGCCGCCTCGACGAAGATCTCGTTATGGCCGCGCTCGAGCACGTCGGCCAGGTTCGACAGCGCGTTCATCGCCATCCATGGGCAGTGCGCGCAGCTCTTGCAAGTCGCGCTGTTGCCGGCCGTCGGCGCCTCGATGAAGGTCTTGCCGGGCGCCGCGAGCCGCATCTTGTGCAGGATGCCGAGATCGGTCGCGACGATGAAGCGTTGCGCGTCGAGCTTCACGGCCGCATCGATCAGTTGCGTCGTCGAGCCGACGACGTCCGCGAGCGCGACGACGCCCTCGGGCGATTCGGGATGCACGAGGATCTTCGCGTCCGGATATTCGTGGCGCAGCAGGTCCAGCTCGATGCCCTTGAATTCGTCGTGCACGAGGCACGAGCCCTGCCACATCAGCATGTCCGCGCCGGTCTTCTTCTGGATGTAGCCGCCGAGGTGCCGGTCCGGCGCCCAGATGATCTTCTCGCCGCGCGCGTGCAGATCGGCGACGATCTCGAGGCCGATCGACGACGTGACCATCCAGTCGGCGCGTGCCTTCACCGCGGCGCTCGTGTTCGCATAGACGACGACCGTGCGCTCCGGATGCGCGTCGCAGAATTGCGAGAACTCGTCGACCGGGCAGCCGAGATCGAGCGAGCACGTCGCGTCGAGATCGGGCATCAGCACGCGCTTGCCCGGGCTCAGGATCTTCGCCGTCTCGCCCATGAAGCGCACGCCGGCGACCACGAGCGTGTGCGCGTCGTGATCGCGGCCGAAGCGGGCCATCTCCAGCGAATCGGCGACGCACCCGCCCGTCTCGTCCGCGAGCGCCTGCAGATCCGCGTCGACGTAATAATGCGCGACCAGCACCGCCTTTTCACGCACGAGCAACGCCTTGATTCGCGCCTTCAGCGCGTCGCGCTCGTCGGGGGCGAGCGCGTCGGGCACCTTGGCCCATGCCTCGCCGACGCCGCAGGCCGCCCCTGCTGCGAGCGGGCGGTCGTACTCGACGGATTTGATCGCCGATTGCATCCTCATCTCCTATCGCCCGGCGGCGCCGTAGCGCCGAATCCGATTCCATGCAAAGTCCAGCCCTGCCGATCGGCCGGCATCGCAAGAACGGCCGGCCCAAAAGAAAAAACCCCGCCAGCGCGGGGTTTGTGACGTCCTGAAATTCTAATCGATTTCGGCGCGCACGACTCACGCGTAGCGGCGCAGGCGCGTCGCGAACTCCTGCAACGCCTTGATGCCGCTTTGCTCGGCGCGATGGCACCAGTCCTGCAACTGCGTGAGCAGCTGTTCGCGCGAGGCGTTCGAGCGCTCCCAGATCGCCGTGAGCTCGGCGCGCAGTTGGAAGAACGTGTGCAGCTTCTGGCTGTTCGCGAAGATCTCCGGCAGCATCCGCTTCTGCGGCTCGTCGAGGCCCGCCTCGTCCTTGTGGAACCATTTGCGCGCGCCGCGCATCAGCTGATACTTCTCGCGCGCGCCCAGCTCCTTCAGGTGCGCGAGCTCCTGCCTGTACGCGCGCTTGAGCGTCTTCGCATAGCGCGCCATCACCTCGTAACGGTTCGACAGCACGGCCTGCAGCGTTTCCTGGTCGAGCACCGTCTTGCGCGCGGCGAGCCGCGGCGTCGGCGCGATCTTCTTTACCTTCGCGAGCCCGAACGCCGACATGATGCGGATGTACATCCAGCCGATGTCGAACTCGTACCACTTGTTCGACAGCTTCGCCGACGTCGCAAACGTATGATGATTGTTGTGCAGCTCCTCGCCGCCGATCACGATGCCCCACGGAAACAGGTTCGTGCTCGCGTCGGCCGCGTTGAAGTTGCGGTAGCCCCAGAAGTGGCCGAGACCGTTGACGACGCCCGCCGCCCAGAATGGGATCCACACCATCTGGACTGCCCAGACGGTGAGGCCGACGAGGCCGAACAGCGCGACGTCGATCACCATCATCAGGCTCACGCCGAGAATCGGGTATTTCGAGTAGACGTTGCGCTCGAGCCAGTCGTTCGGCGTGCCGTGGCCGTACTTGCGCATCGTCTCCTCGTTCTTCGCCTCCGCACGATACAGCTCGGCGCCTTCGAGCAGCACCTTCCAGATGCCGCGCGTCTGCGGGCTGTGCGGATCCTCCTCGGTCTCGCACTTCGCATGGTGCTTGCGATGGATCGCCGCCCACTGGCCCGTCAGCATGCCCGTCGTCATCCACAGCCAGGCGCGGAAGAAGTGGCTCATGATCGGATGCAGATCGAGCGCGCGGTGTGCCTGGCAGCGATGCAGATAGACCGTCACGCCGACGATCGTCACGTGCGTGACGGCGAGCGTGAACAGCACGATCTGCCACCACGAGAAACGCAGAAGCCCGTTGGAAAGGAAATCGAGCAGGGAATTCAACAAGGCAGTTACCTGTGGAAGTGTTAAGGACGCCGGCTCAAATGACCTGCGTCAAGAAAATGAAAGCATACCGCACAGTAGGACGGAATTTTACTTCATCCGTTCCAAGTCTTTGTAAAAAATGAATATTTTTTGCGGCGACGCAATACGCGCGCGGAGATTTTCGGGCTGGCGCGCGGCGGGCGGCCCGCCCGCCGCGCTAGGCGTCCTGCGGCTGGCGCCCCGCCGCCGGGCCGGCTGCGCCGGCCGCGGGCGCGATGCCGTCGGGCAGCCCGATCACGCGCACCTCCCGCTGCGGGAACGGAATCGAGATCCCGTGTGCGACAAAAAGCCGCCAGATGTTGCGGTTGACCGTCGAGCGCACGCCGGCCGTCCCCTTCGCCGCGTCGGCGATCCAGAAGCCGAGCTCGAGATCGATGCCGTCCGCGCCGAAGCCGACGAGATAAGGCGTGGGCGCCGGATCCTCGAGCACGCGCTCGACGCCCTTCGCCGCGTCGGCGAGCAGCGCCATCGCGTGCTCGACGTCCGACGTGTACGCGACCTGAACCGCGACCTTCGCGTAGCCGCGCGTCAGGTACGACGACTGGTTCTGCACGACGTCGGTGATGAGCTTCTCGTTCGGAATCAGCGTCTCGTTGCCGTCGAGGCCGCGCACGACCGTGTAGCGCGTGCGGATCTGCGTGACGACGCCCTGCAGGCCGCCCACGTTGATCGCGTCGCCGAGCCGCAGCGAGCGGTCGAGCAGGATGATGAAGCCCGACACATAGTTGCTCGCAATTTTCTGCAGGCCGAAGCCGAGCCCGACGCCGAGCGCGCCGCCGAACACGCCGAGCACGGTCACGTCGATGCCGACGAGCGACAGCCCGATCAGCACCGCCGCGAAGATGAGGAGCGCACGGCCGACGCGCGCGAGCACGACCCGCAGGTTCGCGTCGAGCGAGCGCGCGCGCATCAGCCGCTCCTCGAGCACCGAGCCGAGCCACATCGCGACGACGAGCGTCACGCAGACCCACAGCGCGCCCGACACGATCGACAGCAGCGTGAGGCGCGCGTTCGCGACGCGGAACTGGACGCTGTCGAGCCAGCCGAGCACGTCGCGCTGGATGCCGAGTACCGTGAGCGCCATCGCGATCCACACGACGATCGACACGAGCTTCTCGACGATCGACAGCCACGCGTGCGTGTGGCCGTCGCGCGCGAACACGCGGCGCGCGACGAAGAACAGGATGTAGATGAGCCCGATGCCGAAGAGCGGCACGAGCGCGAGCTGCAGGAGCGACGTCGGCATCAGCTCGTCGAACGTCGTCTCCGCGAGCCACATGAACACGCCGCCGATGAGCGGGAACAGCGCGCGGTTCAGGCTCAGCGCGCCCGGGCCGGGCGTGCGCCCGGCCGCGCGACGGCGCGCGTCGATGCGCCCGCGCAGATGGCGCGCGAGCAGCCACGCGAGCGCGAGCGAGCCGAAGAACGCGACCGCCTGCCAGATCATCGCCGGCTGGCCGAAGTCGTGCGCGACGGCCGCGAGCCGCCGTGTGAGGTGGTTCGTCATCATGCCGCCGCCCGTTACTGCGCGCGCCGCTCGAGCACGGCGGCGAAGAAGCCGTCGGTCGCGTGGCGATGCGGCCAGAGCGACAGGTAATCGCCCGTGTCGAGCGCGATCCGCTGCTCGGCGAGCACGCGGCTCGCCGGCACGAGCTCGAACGCCGGATGCGCGGCGAGGAACGCCGACACGATCGCTTCGTTCTCCGCCTCGAGCACGCTGCAGGTCGCGTACACGAGCCGGCCGCCCTTCTTCACGAGGCGCGCGGCGCTCGCGAGAATCGACGCCTGCTTCGGCGCGAGCTCATCGACCGTCTCGCGCGACTGGCGCCACTTCAGATCGGGATTGCGGCGCAGCGTGCCGAGGCCGCTGCACGGCGCATCGACGAGCACGCGGTCGATCTTGCCCGCGAGCCGCTTGATCTTCGCGTCGTGCTCGCTGTCGATCAGCACCGGGTTCACGTTCGACAGGCCGCTTCTCGCCAAGCGCGGCTTCAGCTTCGCGAGACGCTTCTCGGACACGTCGAATGCATAGAGGCGCCCCGTCGAGCGCATCATCGCGCCGAGCGCGAGCGTCTTGCCGCCCGCGCCCGCGCAGAAATCGACGATCATCTCGCCGCGGCGCGGCGCGACGAGCGAGCACAGCAACTGGCTGCCCTCGTCCTGCACCTCGATCAGCCCCTCCTCGAACAGCTTGAGCTTCGCGAGCGCCGGCTTGCCGACCACGCGCACGCCGAACGGCGCGAACGGCGTCGCGCCGGCGTCGATGCCCGCGGCACGCAGGCTGTCGATCACCTGGTCGCGCGTCGCCTTCAGCGCGTTCGCACGCAGATCGAGCGGCGCCGGATAGTTGACGGCCGCCGCGAACTGCGCGAGCTCGTCGGCGCCCAGGCGCTCGGCGAGCGCCTGGTGAATCCAGTCGGGCAGGTTCGTGCGCACGCGCAGCGGCAGGCTCGCCGGATCGATCTTCGCGACGTGGTCGAGCCACGCCCATTCGGCGTCCGACACGAACGGCTTGAGCGCCGAGCGGCCGACCGTCTGCATCAGCCCGAGCAGCGCCAGGCGCCGCGCCGGCGCGCCGGTGCCGCTCTCGGCGAGGTGCGCGTACTCCATCCTCCGCCGCAGCACCGCGAACACCGCCTCGGCGATCACGCCGCGCTCGGCGTGACCGAGCTTCGGGTGCGCGCGGAAGAAGCGGCTCGTCGTCACGTCGGCCGGGCCGGCGAATTTCAGGACTTCGGCGAGGAGCGCCTCGGTCTGGCCAATCAGGAAACCGTGCAGCTTCATACGCCCTCGCTCGTCGACGTGTCGATCGCATCCGCGAATAGCCAGCGCGCCTCGTCGGGCGCAACGATGGCGCGCCCCGCGTCGAGGCGCAGCTTGCCGTCGACGAACCAGCGCACCGCGCGCGGATACAGCGTGTGCTCGGCGGCGAGCACGCGCGCGGCGAGCGCATCGGCATCGTCGCCCGCGACGACGGGCACGGCCGCCTGCGCGACGATCGCGCCGCTGTCGAGCTCCGGAATCACGAAGTGGACGGATGCGCCGTGCAGCGCGACGCCCGCGTCGAGCGCCTGCTGATGCGTATGAATGCCCTTGAAGCTCGGCAGCAGCGACGGATGGATGTTGAGCATCCGCCCCTCATATTTGGCGACGAACGCCGGCGTGAGAATGCGCATGAAGCCGGCGAGCACGACGAGATCGGGGGCGAAGCGGTCGATTTCGGCGGCGAGCGCCGCATCGAAGCTGTCGCGGCCGTCGAACGCGCGGTGGTCGACGACGGCCGTCGCGATGCCGTGCGACGCCGCGAATTCGAGGCCGGCCGCGCCCGGCCGGTTGGAAATCACGGCGGCGACCTCGGCGGGCCAGCCTTCGCGCGCGCAGGCGCGTACGATGGCCTCCATGTTGCTGCCGCGGCCGGAAATCAGGATGACAAGTTTTTTCATCCGCGGATTTTACCATTCGGCCCCGCCGTTTCCGGCATCCTGAGCCGCCCGGCCGCCCGAACGTTTATAATCTCTTGCTTTGCGGCATCCGGCCGCGCTTTCCCCCACGCTGTCACCCGCTATCGTGAAAGTCTTCCGCGGCCTGCCCAACGCCGAGAGCCGCGCCCC
This sequence comes from Burkholderia mallei ATCC 23344, assembly GCF_000011705.1. Lineage (NCBI taxonomy): Bacteria > Pseudomonadati > Pseudomonadota > Betaproteobacteria > Burkholderiales > Burkholderiaceae > Burkholderia > Burkholderia mallei. The sequence goes on from NC_006348.1 coordinate 2,325,119, forward strand.
GTGCGCGTTGACGATCGGCAACTTCGACGGTGTCCATCGCGGCCACCAGGCCCTGCTCGCGCGCGTGCGCGCGGCGGCGGACGCGCGCGGGCTGCCCGTGTGCGTGATGACGTTCGAGCCGCATCCGCGCGAATTCTTCAATCCGGCGAGCGCGCCGCCGCGCATCGCGATGCTGCGCGACAAGCTCGAGGCGCTGCGCGAGCACGGCGTCGACCGCGTGGTCGTCGAGCACTTCAACCATACGTTCGCGAGCCAGTCGCCCGAGGCGTTCGTCGAACGCACGCTCGTCCATGGGCTGCACACCCGCTGGATCATGGTCGGCGACGACTTCTGCTACGGCGCGAGGCGCGCGGGCGATTTCGCGTCGCTGAAGGCGGCGGGCGAGCGCTTCGGCTTCGAGGTCGAGCAGATGGAAACGCTCGCCGACGCCGATGGCGCGCGCATTTCGAGCTCCGGCGTGCGCGCCGCGCTCGCGGCGGGAGATCTCGACGCCGCCGCGCGCGCGCTCGGCCACGGCTATGCGATCAGCGGCCACGTCGCGCACGGGCTGAAGCTCGGCCGCGACCTCGGCTTCCCGACGCTGAACCTGCCGATCGCGCACAAGCGCCCGGCCCTGTCGGGCATCTTCGTCGTGCGCGTGCACGGCCTCGCGCCCGAGCCGCTGCCGGGCGTCGCGAGCCTCGGCGTGCGGCCGACCGTCGACGATTCCGGCCGCGTGCTGCTCGAAGTGCACCTGCTCGACTGGCACGGCGATGCATACGGCAAGCTCGTTCGCGTCGAATTCCTGAAGAAGCTGCGCGACGAGGCGAAATTCGTCGATCTCGAAACGCTCTCGCGCGCGATCGCGCAGGACGTCGTCGACACGCGCGCGTACTTCGCCGAGCACGGTCGCGCGCCGGGCAGCCGCGCGACCGGCTTCGCGACGTCGGCCACCGACCGAATTAGCTGATCGACGCCGCGCCCGCGCCGGGCGCCGCCAGCGTCGCGCCGCGCGAACGGCGCCGCGCCTCACCGTTTTCACGACGCGCGAGCGTCCCCCCGATTTCACAGCGATCCCGACATGAGCAACAAGAAAGCCGACTCGAAACCGCAGGCCAAGTATCCGGTCAACCTGCTCGACACGCCGTTCCCGATGCGCGGCGACCTCCCGAAGCGCGAGCCGCAATGGGTGGAGGACTGGGAGGCGCGCGGCGTCTACGAGAAGATCCGCGCGGCGAGCCAGGGCCGGCCGAAGTTCATCCTGCACGACGGCCCGCCGTACGCGAACGGCGACATCCACCTCGGCCACGCGGTCAACAAGATCCTGAAGGACATGGTCGTGAAGTCGCGCAACATGGCGGGCTTCGACGCGCCGTACGTGCCCGGCTGGGACTGCCACGGCATGCCGATCGAGATCCAGATCGAAAAGCGGTTCGGCAAGTCGCTGCCCGCCGCCGAAGTGATGGCGAAGGCGCGCGCGTACGCGACCGAGCAGATCGAGAAGCAGAAGGTGGGCTTCAAGCGCCTGGGCGTGCTCGGCGAGTGGGGCAACCCGTACAAGACGATGAACTTCCAGAACGAGGCGGAGGAAATCCGCGCGCTCGGCAAGATCATCGAGAAGGGCTACGTGTATCGCGGCCTGAAGCCCGTGAACTGGTGCTTCGATTGCGGCTCGGCGCTCGCCGAGGCGGAAGTCGAATACAAGGACCGCACCGATCCGACGATCGACGTGCTGTTCGCGTTCGCCGAGCCCGAGAAGACCGCGCACGCGTTCGGCCTCGCCGAGCTGCCGCGCGCCGAAGGCGGGATCGTGATCTGGACCACGACGCCGTGGACCATCCCCGCGAACCAGGCGCTCAACCTGCATCCGGAGATCGTCTACGCGCTCGTCGACACGGAGCGCGGCCTGCTCGTCATGGCCGAGGAGCGCGTCGAGGCGTGCATGAAGGACTTCGGCCTCACGGGCCGCGTGATCGCGAGGACGCCCGGCGAGAAGCTCGCGAACCTGCGCTTTCACCACCCGCTCGCCGCCGCGCATCCGGGCTACAAGCGCACGTCGCCCGTCTATCTCGGCGACTACGTGACGACCGACACCGGCACGGGCGTCGTCCACTCGTCGCCCGCGTACGGCGTCGAGGATTTCACGTCGTGCAAGGCGCACGGAATGACCGATTCGGACATCATCAACCCGGTGATGGGCGACGGCCGCTACATCGAATCGCTGCCGCTGTTCGGCGGGCTCACGATCTGGGACGCGAACCCGAAGATCGTCGACGCCCTGAAGGCCGCGGGCTCGCTGCTGCGCAACGAGCGCTACGCGCACAGCTACATGCATTGCTGGCGCCACAAGACGCCGATCATCTACCGCGCGACGTCGCAATGGTTCGCCGGCATGGACACGCAGCCGGCCGGCGGCGGCAAGACGCTGCGCGAGACCGCGCTCGACGCGGTCGACGCGACCGCGTTCTACCCGTCGTGGGGCAAGCAGCGCCTGCATGCGATGATCGCGAACCGTCCCGACTGGACGCTGTCGCGCCAGCGCCAATGGGGCGTGCCGATGGCGTTCTTCGTCCACAAGGAAACGGGCGAGCTGCATCCGCGCACGCTCGAGCTGCTCGAGGAAGTCGCCAAGCGCGTCGAGCGGCAAGGCATCGAGGCGTGGCAGACGCTCGACGCGCGCGAGCTGATCGGCGACGACGCGAACCTGTACGAGAAGAACCGCGACACGCTCGACGTGTGGTTCGACTCGGGCACGACGCACTGGCACGTGCTGCGCGGCTCGCACAAGGATCAGTTGCAGTTCCCGGCCGACCTGTACCTCGAGGGCTCGGACCAGCATCGCGGCTGGTTCCACTCGTCGCTGCTGACCGCGTCGATGCTCGACGGCCGCGCGCCTTACAAGGGTCTGCTCACGCACGGCTTCACGGTGGACGGCGAAGGCCGCAAGATGAGCAAGTCGCTCGGCAACGGGATCGATCCGCATGAAGTCGCGAACCGCCTCGGCGCGGAAATCATCCGCCTCTGGATCGCGTCGACCGATTATTCGGGCGAGCTCGCGATCTCGGAAGAAATTCTCAAGCGCGTGACGGAAGGCTATCGCCGGATCCGCAACACGCTGCGCTTCCTGCTCGCGAACCTGTCGGACTTCGATTACGCGAAGGATGCGCTGCCCGCCGGGCAATGGCTCGAGATCGACCGCTACGCGGTCGCGTTCGCCGCGCAGTTGCAGGCGGAGTTGCTCGCGCATTACGAGAAGTACGAGTTCCACCCGGTCGTCGCGAAGCTGCAGACGTTCTGCTCGGAGGACCTGGGCGGCTTCTATCTCGACGTGCTGAAGGACCGCCTGTACACGAGCGCGCCCGCGTCGCCGGCACGCCGCTCCGCGCAGACGGCGCTCTACCACGTGACGCAGGGCCTGCTGCGCGTGCTCGCGCCGTTCCTGTCGTTTACGGCCGAGGAAGCCTGGCGCGTGTTCCAGCCGCAAAGCGACACGATCTTCACCGAGACCTACTACGCGTATCCGGAAATCGCGGGCGCCGAGGCGCTCATCGCGAAATGGACGCTGCTGCGCGACGTGCGCGGCGACGTGACGAAGGCGCTCGAGGAAGCGCGCACCGCGAACCGGATCGGCTCGTCGTTGCAGGCGCAAGTCGAAGTGCGCGCGTCGGGCGCGCGCTACGACGCGCTCGCGAGCCTCGGCGACGATCTGAAGTTCGTGCTGATCACGTCGGCGGCGACGGTCGTGAAGGTCGACGCGCAGGGCGACGAAAGCGTCGACGTCGCGGCCTCGACATACCCGAAGTGTGAGCGCTGCTGGCACTACCGCGAGGACGTCGGCGCGCACGCCGATCATCCGACGCTTTGCGGCCGCTGCTTCTCCAACCTGTTCGAAAACGGCGAAACCCGGAGCGCTGCGTAATGGCGAAGACCCTGTCGAAATCCTCGGGTGGCGCGCTCGCGCCGTGGCTCGGCATCTCGCTGATCGTGATCCTGTTCGATCAGTTGACGAAGATCGCCGTGCTCAAGACGTTCGCGTACGGCGCGATGCACGCGCTCACGCCGTTCTTCAACCTGACGCTGATCTACAACCGCGGCGCCGCGTTCGGCTTTCTCGCGACGGCGGGCGGCTGGCAGCGCTGGGCGTTCACCGCGCTCGGCATCGGCGCGACGCTCGTGATCTGCTATCTGCTCAAGCGCCACGGCCACCAGCGGCTCTTCAGCCTGTCGCTCGCGCTGATTCTCGGCGGCGCGCTCGGCAACGTGATCGATCGCCTGATCTACGGTCACGTGATCGATTTCCTCGACTTCCACGTCGGCGCGTGGCACTGGCCCGCGTTCAATCTCGCCGACTCCGCGATCACGGTGGGCGCGGTGCTCCTCATCTACGACGAGCTGCGTCGCGTGCGCGGCGCGCGCTAAGCGCATACACTTCGCGCAGGGGCCGGCGCGCGCCGGCCCCACGTGCTTTCGGAGGCCTCAGTTGGCACACGCAGAACTCGCTGGAAAACACCTCGTCCTCGGCCTCACGGGCGGCATCGCCTGCTACAAGATCGCCGAACTCACGCGCCTGCTGACGAAGGCGGGCGCGACCGTGCAGGTCGCGATGACGGAAGCCGCGACGCAGTTCATCACGCCCGTCACGATGCAGGCGCTGTCGGGCCGCCCCGTCTACACGAGCCAGTGGGACGCGCGGATGCCGAACAACATGGCGCACATCGATCTGTCGCGCGAAGCCGACGCGATCGTGATCGCGCCCGCGTCGACCGATTTCCTCGCCAAGCTCGCGCACGGCTTCGCCGACGATCTGCTGTCGACGCTGTGCATCGCGCGCGACTGCCCGCTCCTCGTCGTGCCCGCGATGAACCGCCAGATGTGGCAGAACCCGGCGACGCAACGCAACGTCGCGCAACTGCGCCACGACGGCGTCGCGGTGCTCGGCCCCGATTCGGGCGCCCAGGCGTGCGGCGAGGTCGGCGACGGCCGGATGCTCGAGCCGGAGGCGATCTACGAAGCGATCGTCACGCATTTCCAGCCGAAGGCGCTCGCGCATCGCCGCGTGCTGATCACGGCCGGCCCGACGTTCGAGCCGCTCGATCCGGTGCGCGGCCTGACGAACCGCTCGAGCGGCAAGATGGGCTTCGCGCTCGCGCGCGCCGCGCAGCAGGCGGGCGCCGACGTGCATCTCGTCGCGGGCCCCGTCCATCTGCCGACGCCGTGGGGCGTGTACCGCGAGGACGTGCAGACCGCGCAGCAGATGTACGACGCGGTGATGAACGCGGTGCCGGACGCGGACGTGTTCATCGCGGTCGCCGCGGTCGCCGACTGGCGCGCCGCGCAACCGGCCGAGCACAAGATCAAGAAGACCGCCGATCACAAGATGCCGGCGCTCACGTTCGTCGAGAATCCCGACATCCTCGCGAGCGTCGCCGCGCTGCCCGATGCGCCCTACTGCGTCGGCTTCGCGGCGGAAAGCGGCGATCTCGACGTGCACGGCGAGGAAAAGCGCGTGCGCAAGAGGGTGCCGCTGCTGATCGGCAATCTCGGGCCGCTCACGTTCGGCCTCGACGACAACGAAGTCGTGCTGTTCGAGGCGAGCGGCACGACGCGGCTGCCGCGCGCCGACAAGATGACGCTCGCGCACGCGCTCGTCGCCGAAATCGCGAAACGGCTGCCCGATACGCGCCTCATTTGACGCATCGCCGCGGCCGCGCAGCGCGGCCGCCCCTTCTCAACCTCCGTCACCGATTTTCGCCGCATGAAACTCGATCTGAAGATTCTCGACGCGCGCATGCGCGACTACCTGCCGAAATACGCGACGACGGGCAGCGCGGGGCTCGACCTGCGCGCGTGCCTCGACGCGCCCGTCACGCTGAAGCCGGGCGACACGGCGCTCGTGCCGACGGGCCTCGCGATCCATCTCGCCGATCCCGGCTATGCGGCGCTGATCCTGCCGCGCTCGGGCCTCGGCCACAAGCACGGCATCGTGCTCGGCAACCTGGTCGGCCTCATCGATTCGGACTACCAGGGCGAGCTGATGATCTCGACGTGGAACCGCGGCCAGACCGAGTTCGCGCTGAACCCGTTCGAGCGCCTCGCGCAGCTCGTGATCGTGCCGGTCGTGCAGGCGAGGTTCAACCTCGTCGACGATTTCGCGCAAAGCGAGCGCGGCGCGGGCGGCTTCGGCAGCACCGGCCGCGGCTGATTCGAAACGGCGACGCGCGCGAGGGGCCCCGCCGCTCCCGCGCGCGCGGCCCCGCCCCGTCCCCGGCCCTTTCGCGGCTCGGCGGCGCTCACTCCTCGAGCGCCGGCTGCTTCCAGCCCATTCTCGGCGCACGCGCCTGCTTCACCCGTTTCGCCTCGGCAAACATCGCATAGATCACGAGCGCGACCAGCACGCCCGCGAGAATCGCCGACGAACCGACCGTACCGAACCCCAACCCGCCCTTCGCGACGGGCTTCGTCAGCAAGTCGCCCACCGTCGCGCCGAACGGACGCGTGAGCACGAACGCCGCCCAGAACAGGAACACCTTCGATACCTTCGTGAAGTACGCAGCGAGCACGATCGCCGCGAGCAAACCGCCGATCAGGAACGCGCCGCCCGCGAAGCCGAGGCCCGAGCTGTCGGCAAGGAAATCGCCGAGCGCGGTGCCGAGCGTGTTCGAGAAAAGAATCGCGATCCAGTAGAGCACCTCGACCTTGCGCGTGCGGATTTCCGTCACCGCGAGCGATTCGCCCTGCAGGCGCCACACCGCGAAGATCGACAGCAGGATCGCGACGAGAATGCCGGAGCCCGCCGCATAGCCGAGGCCGAGCGTGCGGTCCATGAAATCGGACATCGTCGTGCCGGCCGTGCTGGTCGCGACGATGACCGCCCAGTAGATCGCCGGGCGGTAGCGCGTCGCCGCGAGCTGCGCGGCGAGCGTGACGATGAAAAACGAGAACAGGATCAGCGAGCTGTACGCGTAGCCGACGTCGAGCGTCATCGACAGCAGATCGCCGCCGGTTTCGCCGAGCGTCGTCGCGCAGATCTTCATGACCCAGAACGCGAGCGTGATCGCAGGGAGTTTGTTCATGCGAGCCCTCGAAGGAATTCGGAACCGTTGAATCGCCGCGTCGCGGCACGAGATTCGAATGCTAGAGAAGGGGCGCTTAAGAGAGCGTTAACCCGTATGCAGGCGCGCGGGTTTCGGCCGTTGCGCACGCGCGCCCTGACGGGCAGGCGCTTTCGGCCCGCGCTTTATCGCTGCTTGCGCAGGATTCCCTCCGGACTCACGCCGGGAATGAAGCAATCGCGCGCCGACACGATCAGATAGTCGCCCAGACGCCGCACGGCGAGATCGCACATGCCGCCATCCGGCACCTGCATCCGCGACAGCACCGCCTCGTCATCCGACACCGGCCGCATCCGCAGCAGCATCTCGACGCGCGGCTGCGCGCCGCCGGTCCCGCCGCCGCCCGCAAACGAATAACTGATGCGCTCGCCATGCACGATCAGCCGACGCGCGCCCGCGCTGCTGCGCCAGCGGCCGTCCCAGGTAGGCGGCGGCGGCACCGGTTTCTTCACCCGGCGCAGGTGCGAGCGCACGAGCCAGCCGGACGTCTCGACGCCCGCGGCGTCGATGTACGTCGCATGCACCATGCCGCCCTGCCACATGTCGCCGTCCGCCGTTTCGCTGACGACGACCTCGCGGCCCCTCTCGACGTCATGGCCGCTGTTGGCGAAGTGGAACGACACGCCTTGCGCGTCCGACGCGCGCGTGAAGAACGGCGTCTTCGGCGCCTGCACGCTCGCGAGCCACGGCGTCGTGTCGAGCGGCGGGACAGCCGTGCCGCTCGAAGCGGCGAACGCGGCGCCGAACCACCCCGCGAACGCCGCGCCGCCCAGCACGGCCAGCGCGCGCCGCATGATGCGCGGAGTCACGCGCGCCCGCGCGGCTGCCGCGCAGCCGGCGCCGGATGCGTCGCCTGCCTTGATCGTCGTCATGCCGCTCCTCGTCGGATGTGCCGCCCTGCTCGCCGCGCCATCGCCGGTTCGCGCCGCGCCGGACCGTGCCGCTCACGCGTGCCGCGCGCGGTAATGCCATCGATAGGCGAGCGTCAGCAGCACGATGAACGCCACGCCGACCATCATCGTCATTCTGAACTCGCGCGTAAACGCGGTCGTCACGAGCACCGCTGACCTGCCCCCTTCGATAGGGCCAATGGGCTTCTAGCAAAGTCCCTTTAAACCAACTCCTGGAAAGCGGCAGGAGCGTCCGCGGTTGCCCGATGTTTCGCCGCAAACTCTGACGGCGCAAGGTAGTTCAGTGCGCTGTGCGGCCTTTGCTCGTTGTAGTCCTGACGCCATGCCGCGATGACTGCCCGAGCGTGCGCGAGCGTCGTGAACCAGTGCTCGTTAAGGCATTCGTCGCGGAACTTGCCGTTGAACGATTCGATGTACGCATTCTGCGTGGGCTTGCCCGCCTGAATCAACTTCAGCGTGACGCCGTTCGCATACGCCCACTGGTCAAGCGCGCGGCTCGTAAATTCGGGTCCCTGGTCTGTTCGCACCGCCTTGGGATAGCCACGGAAGCGAGCTGCACGGTCCAATGCCCGAGCGACATACAAACCTGAGATGCCATGGTCGACGACGATGTCGACAGCCTCTTTCGTGAAATCGTCGACGACGGTCAGGCACTTCACGCGCCGGCCGTTGGAAAGCGCATCCATCACGAAATCGATTGACCATACCTCGTTGGGTGCGCCCGGCAATGCCAGTTGCTCGCGCTCAATCATGACGCCGTGGCGCTTGCGACGGCGCCGCACAGCCAGCCCTGCCTCACGGTACAGGCGATAGATGCGCTTGTGATTGGCGTGCGTGCCTTCGCGTTCCACCAGGGCGTGCAGTCGGCGGTAGCCGAATCGACGACGTTCGTGCGCCAACTTCACCAGACGCGCCGCGAGCACCTCATTCTCGTGGTCCGGCTTCGCGTCGTAATGCAGCACGCTGCGAGAAAGCCCGACAAGCCGGCAGGCGCGGCGCTCGGAGATGTTGACCTTCTCCCGAATCGCCAACACTGCTTCGCGTTTGGCTTGCGGGCTCAGGGCTTTCCCTTGACGACAACCTTCAACGCTTCCATATCGAGCATTGCTTCGGCCAGCAGTTTCTTCAGTCGGGCATTCTCCACCTCGAGGCCCTTGAGCCGGCGGGCTTCCGAGACTTCCATGCCGCCGAACTTCGCGCGCCAGGTGTAGAACGACGCGTCACTGAACCCATGCTTCCTGCACAGTTCCTTGACCGGCATACCGGCCTCGGCTTCCTTCAGAAACCCGATGATTTGCTGTTCCGTAAAGCGCTTCTTCATGTTCGTCTTCTTCTCCGAAAACGAACTTTACTAGACTCCGGCTGGCCCTGTTTGTAGGGGGCAGGTCACCGCAGCGCGAAGAGATTTTTCTCGATGCGTCTGTCAACCGAAAGGTGGATGGCACGTTAGACGACATGACTCCTATGCCGGGTCATTTGGTTAATTAACTAAAGCTGAGGAACACAACATGAACAAACTGATCGCCGCTCTGGTCGCTGGTCTCTTCGCAACGGCTGCTTTCGCGCAAGCTTCGGCTCCGGCCGCTGCTTCGGCTCCGGCTGAGAAGGCTGAAGCTGCTTCGGCACCGGCTAAGAAGGCCCACGCCAAGAAGCACCACGCCAAGAAGCATGCGAAGAAGGCCAAGGAAGCCAGCGCTGCTGAAGCCCCGGCTGCTGCTTCGAACTAAGCAAGCTATTTGTAAGACGCAGTCAAGAACAAGCTGTTGCCGTTCTTACGGCGTTGCAAGGCAGATCACCGCGAGGCGATCTGCCTTTTTGTTTTTGCCGCCCTCGCCCGCCCGAGCCCGCGCCCGCGCCCTGCCTGCGCGCGACGCCGCGCTTCGCGTACCATGCGGGTCTCGCATTCCCGATAGGAGCCCCAGCCGTGCGATCTTCCCCGCGCTCTTCGCTCGCCCGACTCGCGCGAGCCGCCGTCTTTCCGGTCGCGCTCGCGCTCGCCGCGGGCGGCATGCACGCCGCGTTCGCGCAAACCACGCCGCTGCCGCCCGGCGCGAAGCAACCGAGCGAATTCCCGCGCGTGAAGCTGCGCGCCGGCATGTACGTGATCGACGCGGCCGTCGCGGCGAACGACGCCGACCGCGAACAGGGCCTCATGTACCGCTCGCGGCTCGCGCCGAACGAAGGGATGCTGTTCGTGTTCAACGAGAACGCCGTGCATTGCTTCTGGATGAAAAACACGCTGATCCCGCTGTCGATCGCGTTCATCCGCGCGGACGGCACGATCACCGACATCGACGAAATGAAGGCCGAGACGACCGACAATCACTGCCCGCGCAACAACGGCGTCTATGCGCTCGAGATGAGCAGCGGCTGGTTCGCCGCGAAGGGCGTGAAGCCCGGCATGAAGATCGACGGGCTGCCGAAGCCGCAGTGAGGCCCGGTGCGCGCGGCCGGCGCATGCCGCGCGTGCCCCGCGCCCTTGCCGCCCGAGCGCCGGCCGCGCGCCGGCTTTTTTGCGCGCCGCTGCCGTGCGCGACATGCGCGGCGCGCGCGGCGAAACGAGCCGAACGCGCGGGCGGAACACGCCGGCCGCCACGGCTCGGGACTTGATTGCCGATGCATCGCCCGCATCTGCAAAAGCCACCAGCAAGCGCTATGCTTTAAGTCTCGCAAGAGCAACGGCGCCGGCCGCACCGGCCGGGCCGTCTTCGTCCAGAGCCACCAGGAGGTTCACGTGCCCCGCAAAACCCCCATCGAGCGCTATCGCAATATCGGGATCAGCGCTCACATCGACGCCGGCAAGACCACGACGACCGAGCGCATCCTCTTTTATACCGGCGTGAGCCACAAGATCGGCGAGGTTCACGACGGCGCGGCCACGATGGACTGGATGGAACAGGAGCAGGAGCGCGGCATCACGATCACGTCCGCGGCGACGACGGCGTTCTGGAAAGGCATGGCCGGCAATTATCCGGAGCACCGGATCAACATCATCGACACCCCGGGCCACGTCGATTTCACGATCGAGGTCGAACGCTCGATGCGCGTGCTCGACGGCGCGTGCATGGTCTACGATTCGGTGGGCGGCGTGCAGCCTCAATCCGAAACCGTCTGGCGCCAGGCGAACAAGTACAAGGTGCCGCGCATCGCGTTCGTCAACAAGATGGACCGCGTGGGCGCCGATTTCTTCCGCGTGCAGCGGCAGATCGGCGAGCGCCTGAAGGGCGTCGCCGTGCCGATCCAGATTCCGGTCGGCGCGGAAGAACACTTCCAGGGCGTCGTCGACCTCGTGAAAATGAAGGCGATCGTCTGGGACGACGAGAGCCAGGGCGTGAAATTCACGTACGAGGACATCCCGGCGAACCTCGTCGAGCTCGCGCACGAATGGCGCGAGAAGATGGTCGAGGCGGCCGCGGAAGCCAGCGAGGAGTTGCTCGAGAAGTACCTGACCGATCACAACTCGCTCACCGAGGACGAGATCAAGGCCGCGCTGCGCAAGCGCACGATCGCCAACGAAATCGTGCCGATGCTCTGCGGCAGCGCGTTCAAGAACAAGGGCGTGCAGGCGATGCTCGATGCGGTGATCGACTATCTGCCGTCGCCCGCGGACGTGCCCGCGATCCTCGGCCACGATCTCGACGACAAGGAAGCGGAACGCCATCCGAGCGACGACGAGCCGTTCTCCGCGCTCGCGTTCAAGATCATGACCGACCCGTTCGTCGGCCAGTTGATCTTCTTTCGCGTGTACTCGGGCGTCGTCGAATCGGGCGACACGCTGCTCAACGCGACGAAGGACAAGAAGGAGCGGCTCGGCCGGATCCTGCAGATGCACGCGAACGAGCGCAAGGAAATCAAGGAAGTGCGCGCGGGCGACATCGCGGCCGCGGTCGGCCTGAAGGAAGCGACGACGGGCGACACGCTGTGCGACCCGGGCAAGCCGATCATCCTCGAGAAGATGGAGTTTCCCGAGCCCGTGATCTCGCAGGCGGTCGAGCCGAAGACGAAGGCCGATCAGGAAAAGATGGGGCTCGCGCTGAACCGTCTCGCGCAGGAAGACCCGTCGTTCCGCGTGCAGACCGACGAGGAGTCCGGCCAGACGATCATCTCCGGGATGGGCGAGCTGCACCTCGAGATCATCGTCGACCGGATGAAGCGCGAGTTCGGCGTCGAGGCGACGGTCGGCAAGCCGCAGGTCGCGTACCGCGAGACGGTGCGCACGGTGGCCGAGGACGTCGAGGGCAAGTTCGTCAAGCAGTCCGGCGGCCGCGGCCAGTACGGCCACGCGGTGATCAAGCTCGAGCCGAACCCCGGCAAGGGCTATGAATTCCTCGACGAGATCAAGGGCGGCGTGATTCCGCGCGAGTTCATCCCGGCGGTCAACAAGGGCATCGAGGAGACGCTGAAGAGCGGCGTGCTCGCGGGCTACCCGGTCGTCGACGTGAAGGTGCACCTGACGTTCGGCTCGTACCACGACGTCGACTCGAACGAAAACGCATTCCGCATGGCCGGCTCGATGGCGTTCAAGGAAGCGATGCGCCGCGCGAAGCCGGTGCTGCTCGAGCCGATGATGGCGGTCGAGGTCGAGACGCCCGAGGATTTCATGGGCAACGTGATGGGCGACCTGTCGAGCCGGCGCGGCATCGTGCAGGGGATGGAGGACATCGCGGGCGGCGGCGGCAAGCTCGTGCGCGCCGAGGTGCCGCTTGCCGAGATGTTCGGCTACTCGACGTCGCTGCGCTCGGCGACGCAAGGCCGCGCGACCTACACGATGGAGTTCAAGCACTACGCGGAAACGCCGTCGAACGTGTCGGAAGCGGTCATCAACGCGAAGCAGGTCGGGCGCGGCTGAGCGGCGCGGCATCCGACGCCACGCGATCGATGAAAGAAAGCCCGTCCAGCCCGTCCGGTAGCGGACGGGCTTTTTTGCTGTGCCGGCGCTCGATGCGGGGCCAGGCCGCGAGACGGCGTTCATGGCCGCCGCGTCGTGAGGTCCGCCGCCGACGCACCGGCGTCACGCACGCCGGCGCACCCGCCGGCGTGCCGAGCGCGGGCGGGCTGCGCGGCCGTGTCTGCATGCGTTGCGGTATCGGCGGCGCGCCCGGCGCTACGAAGACCGCAAGGTCGCCGCTCATGCCGGCGCGCGCGCATCCCGCGCGCTCGCGCGACGGACGATGCGAAAACGAACGCCGCGCATGCACGCCTCGCCGCTTCGTTACACACGTCGTCACGCCCGCCGCTCCGGTTCGTTTCGATGAATGCGCCGCATGTATCCAGCCGCGGAACCGTTCGGCCGCGTTTCAAGGCTGCAACCCAAATCGGCTCGGGGCGATCGCCTGATCTCGCGATCTTCGACACGCAGGCAGGCCAGGGGCTGCCGCCTTCAACGCTCCGACACGTTCCCGCGCAGTCGTCACCGGCGGCACGCCGATCGGTTCGACGGTCGACATGCCGCCGATTGCGCATGCGGCCAACCGACGGGCAGGCCGCAACACCGTTACGTCGACCACGCAACGACCGCATGCGTGTCCGCGGCATCCGCAGGCGCAATCGCGCGGCACCGGGAAGGCCGGCCGGCTCCCGGCGTCGTCTCGCTGCCGAAGCGCCCGGACAACGAGCCCGATTCGGTCGGCAAGCCGCCCGGCGAGCGGATACGGTATCGCCGCGCGGTTCGTCGAATGCGCGATCGCCTCGATCCTGCTCCGCCGGCAACGCGCGGCAGGCGCGCCGGCGAGCCGCCCCTCCTCCTGACGTTTCATTTCGGAAACGAAACCGCCGCCCCGATGTTTCAGCGCTGCGTACGCGACGCGCTCACGCCTTGCGCGGCGGACATGAGCGGCCGATGGCACGGTTATCGCAGAGCAGGCTCGCACGGCGGGCTCGCGTGCCGATCGACGTTGCCGGCTGGTCATGCGCCGGTTCGCAGACGATCGGCAATTGGCAGGGCAACGCATTTTTCGGGCCCCCGCAACACGCGCAAAAGGCCGCACGGCGATGCGGACTTCGCGCTTTGGGAGGCCGATGATGGACAAGACGAAACAACCGCCTCGCGCGGCGAAGAGATGCTGTCGCGCGACCTTGCTGGCCGCCGCCGCATTCGCGTGCTGCTGCGGCTCGTATGCCGCCGCGCAGGAAGCCGCGTCTGCCGCGCCGAGCACGACGACGCAACCGCGCGACGAAGCGCCGTTATCCGCGCCGTTGCAAGTCGTGCAGGACGCGATATCGGCCGGCACGGCCGACGTATCGGCCAATGCATCGGCCGATGCGGACGTCGCGATGCCGCTCGCGGAAGTCGCGCCGCCCTGCTCCGCCCCGGGCGCGTGCGGCGCCGAGCTGCGCCTCGCCGGCGGCATGGGGGGGAATGGCGAGGGCGCAGGCGCGGGCGGAATCGGAAGCGGCGGCGACAACGCGGGCAGCGGCCGCGGAAGCAGCGGCGGCGCAAACGACGGGAATGGTGCCATCGGCGCTGCGGGGATCGGCGTCGGTGGGACAACAGGCTCGACCGCGGGCGGCACGGCGGCCACCGGACGCGGCAACTCGGTAGGCAACGCATCGGGCGGCGGAACGTCGGGGGGTGGTGCGTCAGGCCATGGCACTTCGGGGCGCGGTGCTGCGGGAGGCGGCGCTTCCAGTGGCGGGGCTTCGGGTGGCGGTACTTCCGGCGGCGGTGCTTCGAGTGGCGGTGCTTCCGGTGGCGGTGCTTCCGGCGGCGGCGCTTCCGGTGGCGGTGCTTCCGGCGGCGGTGCTTCCGGTGGCGGTGCTTCCGGTGGCGGTGCTTCCGGTGGCGGGGCTTCCGGTGGCGGGGCTTCCGGTGGCGGTGCTTCCGGTGGCGGTGCTTCCGGTGGCGGTGCTTCCGGTGGCGGTACTTCGGGCGGCGGTGCTTCCGGCGGCGGTGCTTCCGGCGGCGGCGCTTCCGGTGGCGGTGCTTCAGGCGGCGGCACTTCGGGCGGCGGTACTTCGGGCGGCGGCGCTTCCGGTGGCGGTACTTCGGGGGGCGGTACTTCGGGGGGCGGTACTTCGGGGGGCGGTACTTCGGGGGGCGGTACTTCGGGGGGCGGTACTTCGGGGGGCGGTACTTCGGGGGGCGGTACTTCGAGTGGTGCGGGCCATGGTGGACATGGCGGTGGAACCGGTGGCGGCGGCAATAGCGGTGGTCACGGTAACGGCAATGGCGGCGGCGCCAGTGGCGGCAGCGGCAGCGGCAACGGTCACGGCAGCGGCAATGGTGGCGGCAACGGCAACGGCGGTGGCGGTGGCAACGGCGGTGGTAGCGGCAACGGCACCGGCAATGGCGGCAACAACGGCGGTGGTCACGGTAACGGCAGCAGCGGTGGCGGGACCAGCGGCGGCAACGGTCACGGTAACGGCGGCGGCACCAGCAGCGGTAGCGGCAATGGAGGCGGCAACGGCAACGGTAGCGGCCACGGCAACGGCGGCCATGGCAACGGCGGCGGACACGGAAACGGCAACGGTAGCGGCGGCGCCGGCAATGGTGGAGCCAACGGCGTGGGCAGCGGCAACGGCGGCCACGGCAATGGCGGCGGGCACGGAAACGGCCGTTGATCCTTCCCGTGCGCGGCCTAGCCACGCCCGGAGCATCTCGGCCGCGCCCCGGCTACGCAACGCACGAAAGCGCGCATCGCACCGCGCGCGTTCGCCATCCCTCGACACGCGATCGAACGCGGCACGGCTGTCGTGCAATGCGTGCAATGCACGCGATCGCCGCGAACACGATCTGCATCCTGAAGCCGAGCGCCGCGCCGGTTGAACAGGCGTCGGGCGCATGCGCCGCGCATCCTCGACGCACCGCGCAACCGCCCGATCCAGCCGAGCGGCGGCCGCTTCGGCAAGCGCGCGATAGACGGGGCTATCGCACATCGCCGCCTGCGGCGCGCGGCGAGCTGCCGCGACGGACCGCTTCACGACTCATGCGGCGCAATGCCGTGCCATGCCGCGCCCTCGACAGAGAACAGCCGATCCGCAAATGGACGGGCCGGTTATTGCGCACGCCTTCGCACGAACCGATCGGCGATCCGCGAGACTCCGCCCGCGCGTTTCGTGAGCCGCCGCTCGCCCGAGCCCGTCTCACCTCGCCGCGCCGCACGCGCTACAGCATTTCAAGCGGCCGCTTCCCCCGCGGCGATTTGAACTGCGCGTCGAGCCGTGCGAGCTCTTCTTCGCCGAGCACGAGATCGAGCGCCGCGCGATTGTCGCGCACGTGCTCGACGCTGCCCGCCTTCGGAATCGCCAGCACGTTCGGCTGCCCGAGCACCCACGCAAGCGCGACGCGCGTCGGCGATACGCCGCGCTCGCGCGCGATCTCGTCGAGCGCGGTGCGCTTGGGCAATCGCATGTGATCGATCGGGCTGTACGCTATCGCCGGCATCTCGCGCCGCGCGAGCCACGGCAGCAAATCGAACTCCGGGCCGCGGCGCGCGAGGTTGTAGAGGATCTGGTCGGTCGCGCAGACGGCGCCGCCCGCTTCGGCGACGAGCGCCTCCATGTCGTCGACATCGAAATTGCTGACGCCCCAGTAGCGGATCTTGCCCGCGTCGCGCAGCGCCTCGAAGCCCGCGATCGTCTCCGCGAGCGGAATCGAGCCGCGCCAGTGCAGCAAATACAGATCCACGCGATCGGTGCGCAAGCGCTTGAGCGTCGCCTCGCATGCGGCGACGACACCGCCGCGGCTCGCATGATGCGGCAGCACCTTGCTGACGATGAACAAGCGCTCGCGCACGTCGGCGAGCGCGTCGCCGACAAGCGTCTCGGTCGCGCCGTCGCCGTACATCTCCGCGGTATCGATGAGCGTCATGCCGAGATCGACGCCCTCGCGCAGCGCGGCGATCTCGGCTGCGCGCTTCGCGGGCCGCTCGCCCATTTCCCAGGTGCCCTGCCCGAGCTTCGGTACGCGTTCGCCGCCGGGCAGCGCGACGGTTTCGAGCCTGCTGGTCATTTCGTTCCTCGTCACATAGGCGGGCGCGGCACGCGGTTGCGCGAGGCCCGCGGTTGAAGCGTCAGTGTAGCGATTCGGCGCGCGCCGGGCCGAATCGCGCGCAAAACCCGGCTATAACCGCGGCACGCGATGTCTTAGAATGGCCGCACTGTTTTCTACGTCCACTCCATGAAGCCATCGACGGAAGACCGCTGGTCCGATCTGCGCCCCGACCCCGACAACGACACGCCGCTTTATCTGCAACTCGCCCGCAAGCTGGGCGACGCGATCCACGACAACCGTTGGGCCGCGGGCGAAGCGCTGCCTTCCGAGCGGCTGCTCGCGGAATCGCTCGGCGTGTCGCGGATCACCGCGCGCAAGGCGATCGCGCTGCTCGTCGAGCAAGGGCTCATCCGGCGCACGCAAGGCGCGGGCAACTTCATCCAGCCGCGCTACGAGGATCCGCTGTCGCGGCTGTCGAGCTTCAGCGAAATGCTCAAGCGGCGCGGCTTCACGCCGAGCTCGACATGGCTGTCGCGCGACATCCAGCCCGCGAATCGCGACGAGGTGATCCAGCTCGGGCTTTCGCCCGCCGCATCGGTCACGCGCCTGAAGCGGCTGCGGCTCGCGGACGGCATCGTGATGGCCGTCGAGAATTCGACGTTCCCCGCAACGATCGTTCCCGATCCGCAGGCAATCGGCGATTCGCTTTACAGCTATCTCGAGCAGCGCGGCACGCCGATCGTGCGCGCGCTGCAGCACTTTCGCGCGGTCAACGCGACCGACGAGATCGCGCGGCAGATGGGCATCGCGCCGCACGACGCGCTCCTTTTGATCACCCGGATCGGCTTCACGCACGATCAGCGCGCGATCGAACTCACCGACACATACTGTCGAAACGATTACTACGATTTCGTCGTCGAACTGCGCAAATAGGCGGCGCGCGCATCGCGGCGACCCGCGCGGCGCATCGCGGCCGAGCGGCGCGAGGCCGTACGAAAAAGCGCGGCGGCGCCGCCGACGGCGTCTGCGTAGCCGCATGTCACGCACAGCCCGCCGCGCCGAACGGCGATGCGGGCGCTTCGCCGTCCGAGCCGCGCACGGCCGCCCACCCGCGCTTCGTCACGACCGAGCGCGTAAAGCGCACGCCGCAAGGGTGGCGGAAAATTCGCGTCTCATTGAATCCATCGTTGTGTCGCGCGTCTCGTAAAGCCCGGTGACGGGATGAGGCCTCGGCTCGCCGGCGCGCGAGCGTCGATGTCGATACCGTTCGCGGCGAAACGTCGCGAACGCGCGCCGCATCGCTGCGCGCACGGCCGCGTTCGGCGCCAGCGAGCCCCGCCGCCGCGTTCGACGCCACGGCAAGCGTGCCGACTCGCCGAATCGACGGCCGGCACGGATCGCCGCCGGTCGAACTCGACGCGTTCGCGCGCGGCCGGATCGCCCCCGCGAGCGGCCGCGGATACGTCGACGCACGCCGGCGCGATATCGCGCCGGCCGCGCCGTGGTGAGGATCGAAACGCGTCTAGAATGGCGCGCAGACGCATTCGCTCCCGATTGCGAGCCTCCGTGCTCGGCGAGCGGCCGCCGCGCGTACGCGACACGCGCGGCCCCGATCGTCCGTCCGCCCTTCGACCGAGGAACCGCCGCCATGCCCCGCTTGAGCGCGAACGAAGCTGCGCAACTGCTCGGCGTCAGCGTGCCGACCCTCTATGCGTATGTGAGCCGCGGCCTGCTGCGCTCGCTCGCCGACGGCACGAGCAAGCGCCGCCATTACGACGCCGACGAGGTTCGCCTGCTCGCGCGCCGTCGTGCGGACGCGAAGCGCGCGGGCAAGGTCGCCGAGCGCACGCTCGATTGGGGCGTGCCCGTCCTCGAATCGCGCATCACGCAGATCGCTAACGGCACGCTGCGGTATCGCGGCCGCGACGCGATCTCGCTCGCAATGACGGCAACGCTCGAAGAAGCCGCCGCGCTGCTGTGGGAATGCCCGCCCGCGCGCGTGCACGCGGCGCCCGGCGCCGAGCGGTGGTTCGATACGGCGCGCTGGCTCGGCCGGCTCGATCGGTGGCGCGATCGCCCCCCGCTCGAGCGCGCGCTCGCGCTGCTGCCGGCCGCCGCGCCGGACGTATCCGACGTATCCGACGTATCCGACTTGCCCGACGCGCCGCCCGATGGCGGCCGCGCGGCACCGCCCGCCGATGCCGCGCCGGCGCGGCATCGCGCACCACCCGATCCGCCCGATCCGCCGGCTCCCGCCGCCGAACTCGACGCCCGACGCCGCGACGCGCAGCTCGACGAAGCCGCCATGCTGCTGCGCGTCGCGGCGGCCGCGCTCGCGGCACGCGCGCCGAGCGCCGAACCCGTGCATCGGCAGTTCGCCGCCGCATGGCGACTGACGGACCCGCGCGATGCCGAGCTGCTGCGCATGGCGCTCGTGCTCTGCGCCGATCACGAACTCAATCCGTCGACCTTCGCCGTGCGCTGCATCGCGTCGACGGGCGCGCCGCTGTTCGGCGCGATCGCGGGCGGCCTCGCCGCGCTGTCCGGCCCGCGCCACGGCGGCGAGACGCTGCGCGTCGCGGCGCTCCTCGACGGCGCAGCCGCGGCGCGCGATCTCGAGCGCTACGTCGCCGCGCGAATCGCCGCGTACGAATGCGAGCCGGACGCGCGCACGCGGCTGCCGGGCTTCGGCCATCCGCTGTATCCGGACGGGGATCCGCGCGCGACGCTGCTCCTCGACGCGCTCGTCGCCCGCGCGAGCCCGAACGCCGCGCTCGACGGCGCGCTGTCGCTCGTCGAAGCGGCGCAGGCCGCGCTCGGCGACAAGCCGACGATCGATTTCGCGCTCGTCGCGCTCGAGCGCACGCTCGCGCTGCCGCCGCGCGCCGCGTTCGCGCTGTTCGCCGCGGGGCGCGTCGCCGGCTGGATCGCGCACGCGCTCGAGCAGCGCGCCGACGGCAAGCTGATCCGGCCGCGCGCGCGTTACGTCGGCGTCGACCACACGGCCTGAGCGCGCCGCCGGCGCGCCGACCATCGGGCGCGAACGCGCGCCGCCGCGCCCCGCGCCGATCCGCACGCACGCGCCGCGCGGCAGCTCGAACGCCTCGCCGGCGCCGAGCCAGTAATCGTCGCGGCGGCCGTCGACGGTCAGCCACGCTTCGCCCGCGCTCACGCGCAGCGTCGCATCGTGCGACGCGCACCAGACGGCAGCCGGCTCCGGATAGTCGAGTACGTAGGTGTGGATTTCGCGCATGGCCCGCTCCACTCGTGAAAATCGTTCGATATCCCGATCATTATCGCGATGGGCGCGCCGCGCCCCATGCACACTTTCGCGCGCCGTCTCCCGCACTGTACCGGCGAGCGCTCAGGCACGGTCGAACCGCAGGATCGTCGCGCGCCTCCGCAGCCGATGCCGGACGACGGCGCATCCCGCCCGCGGCCCGTCACGTCCGCCGCGCAACGCGCCCGCATGCCGGTCACTGCACGCCCCGCCGGCTTTCCCTACAATGTCGGCTGCCCGCCCGAACGCGCACGCAGCGCCCCGTTCTCATGCCTCCAGCCCCGCCCGCCGCCGCCCCGAGCGAGAAATCGTTGACCGTGATGCTGTGGCTCGTCGCCACCGGCTTCTTCATGCAAACGCTCGACGCGACGATCGTCAACACCGCGCTGCCCTCGATGGCCGCGAGCCTCGGTGAATCGCCGCTCAGGATGCAGTCGGTCGTGATCGCGTACTCGCTGACGATGGCCGTGATGATCCCCGTATCCGGCTGGCTCGCCGATACGCTCGGCACGCGCCGCGTGTTCTTCAGCGCGATCCTGATCTTCACGCTCGGCTCGCTCCTGTGCGCGAACGCGCACACGCTGCCGCTTCTCGTCGCGTTCCGCGTGATCCAGGGCGTGGGCGGCGCGATGCTGCTGCCCGTCGGGCGGCTCGCGGTGCTGCGCACGTTCCCCGCCGAGCGCTATCTGCCCGCGCTGTCGTTCGTCGCGATCCCGGGCCTGATCGGCCCGCTGATCGGGCCGACGCTCGGCGGCTGGCTCGTGAAGATCGCATCGTGGCACTGGATTTTCCTCATCAACGTGCCGGTCGGCATCGCCGGCTGCATCGCGACGTTCTACTCGATGCCCGACTCGCGCAATCCGGCAGCGGGGCGCTTCGATCTGAAGGGCTATCTGCTGCTGACGATCGGGATGATCGCGATCTCGCTGTCGCTCGACGGCCTCGCCGATCTCGGCATGCAGCACGCGATGGTGCTCGTGCTGCTGATCCTGAGTCTCGCGTGCTTCGTCGCGTATGGCCTGTACGCGGTGCGCGCGCCGCAGCCGATCTTCTCGCTCGAGCTCTTTGGGATCCACACGTTCAGCGTGGGCCTGCTCGGCAACCTGTTCGCGCGGATCGGCAGCGGCGCGATGCCGTATCTGATTCCGCTGCTGCTGCAGGTGAGCCTCGGCTACGGCGCGTTCGAGGCGGGCCTGATGATGCTGCCCGTCGCGGCTGCCGGAATGTTCTCGAAACGGATCATCACGGTGCTCATCACGCGCCACGGCTACCGCAAGGTGCTGCTCGCGAACACGATCATGGTCGGGCTGATGATGGCGAGCTTCGCGCTCGTGAGCGACGCGATGCCGACCTGGCTGAAGATCGCGCAGCTCGCGCTGTTCGGCGGCTTCAACTCGATGCAGTTCACCGCGATGAACACCCTCACGCTGAAGGACCTCGGCACGGGCGGCGCGAGTAGCGGCAACAGCCTGTTCTCGCTCGTGCAGATGCTGTCGATGAGCCTCGGCGTGACGGTGGCGGGCGCGCTGCTCGCGACCTTCACCGGCATGATGCGCAGCGTCACGCCGACGCACACGCTGCCCGCGTTTCATGCGACGTTCGTGTGCGTCGGCCTCATCACCGCCGCGTCGGCCTGGATCTTCGCGCAACTGTCGCCCGACGTGCGCGGCGCCGTGCGACGCAAGACCGATCCGTCCGAGCGCGCGTGACGTGGGCATGACCGCCGGCGTGCGCGGCGACATGGGGCGGCGTAATCGCGCAGGCGGCGGCGGTCGCGGCGCGAGGCGCGGGCGGCCCGTGCGAGCGGCCAGGCAGCGGGAATGCGGGGGTGCGGCCGCTTCGTCGCCGGAATGCCCGCGCCACGCTGGACGTGGCCGGCGAAGGCGTTCGAGCCGCCGCTCGTCCGCGCTCGAACGTTCAGACGCTCATGCGGTCAGCGTTCGGGCGTTCGGGCGTTCGGGCGTTCGGGCGTTCGGGCGTTCGGGTGTTCGGGTGTTCGGGTGTTCGGGTGTTCGGGTGTTCGGGTGTTCGGGCAAGAGGGCAGACGCAGGCGGGCAGCGCTCGGTCCGGCAAGCCTCGGTCAGCGGACCTTCAACCCACGGGCGTCCGATTGTCGCAGCGCACGGCGCCTTCCGGCACTGCGGCCCACCACCGCGCGCGTCTCACGGCCCCGCGCGAACCGGCGGAACGCCGCGCGCCCCGTGCCGGCACCGCCGCGACGCGCGACGCACCATCCAAGTGCACGATTCGCGCGCCGCGCGCGCAGCCGCGGCGTGCTGCCGCAGCTTTTTGCGCACGTTTCTTGCTCGCCTATTCTGTAGGTAAACTGACGGTTCCCAAGCAGCCGAATCATGAGCATGATCGACATCGATCCTCCCAGCTTCCAGTCGCCGCGCCCGATCGCGGGCGACGACGGCAACCGGCGCACCGTGCTGTATGGCGACTACACCGTGTTCAGCGTGTTCCAGCCGGTCTTCTCGGTGTCGCATCGCCGTGCGATCGGCTATCACGCGTCGCTGCGCGCGCACGATTCGCAGAGCAACCAGGTGCCCTCGCACGAGGTGTTCACGCAGGCCGCGCGCCGCGGCGATCTGCTCGAACTCGGCCGCCTTGCCGAATCGCTGCACCTGGGCAACTTCCACACGTTCGACAGTCACGACGAATGGCTCTTCCTGAGCCTGCATCCCGCCGCGCTGATGGACACCGTCTACGGCGACGCGCTCCTCGCGAACCTGAAAGCGCTCGGGCTGCCGCCGCAGCGCGTCGTGCTCGAAGTGCCCGAGCAGGCGGGCGGCGAGACGCCGCGCTTCGCGGCGATCGTCGACGGCCTGCGCAAGGCGGGTTTCCTGATCGCGCTCGGCGGCTTCGGCGCGAAGCACTCGAACATCGATCGCGTCTGGCACCTGCACCCGGACATCGTCACGCTCGATCGCGGCATCCTCGCGCAGGCAAGCGAGCATTCGCATCTCGAGCGCGTGCTGCCCGGCCTCGTGTCGCTGCTGCACGAGTCGGGGCAGCTCGTGCTGATGGGCGGCATCACGACCGAGCGCGAAGCGCTGATCGCGCTCGAATGCGACGTCGATTTCGTACAAGGGCAATACTTCGCCGGGCCGAGCGTCGAGCCGGTGCAGCCGCAGGCCGCGGCGGGCGTCATGGATACGCTGTCGGCCGCGCTTCGGCTGCGCGTCGCCGAGCGCACGCGCGCGCAGCAAGCGCGCCTCGCGCCGTACGTCGCCGCGCTGCTGCAGGCGAGCGCGCTGCTGCGCGAAGGCCGTGACCTCACCGAAGCGTCGAAGGAGCTGCTCGAGCTGCCCGAGGCGGCGCGCTGCTTCCTGCTCGACGCGTCGGGCCGTCAGATCGGCGACAACGTGCTGCCGCGCGTGCATGCATCGCAGCGCGCGAAGCGCTTCAGCCCGCTGCTGCACTCGGAAGGCGCGAGCTGGGAACGCCGGCCGTACTTCATCGAGGCGATGCGCGTGCCGGGGCGCGCGCATTTCACGCCGCCCTATCTGTCGATCAATGAAGCGCACCTGTGCGTGACGGCGTCGATCGCGACGCCCGCGGTGCAAGGCATGCAGGTGCTCTGCGTCGACATCAACTGGGAAGCCGCCGCGCACCGCGACTGAATCCCGTTCGCCGCCGCGGCGGCCCAGGCCGCCATACGCAACGCACGGGCATCCGCGGCCCGTTGGTCGTTGGTCGTCGGTCGTCGGTCGTCGGCGCGGCCGGCCGTTCGCGCCGCGGGCCGTGGGCCGCGTCAACCGGCCTCGGCCGCGCGCCGCCTGACGACGAGCCGGTGCACGCGCTTGCCGGACGATTCGCTCGTCTGCGCGTGCTCGAACAGCACGTCGCACGCATCGCCGAGCGCTGCGTGCACCCGCTCGGCGTCGACGGCCGCGTAAAGCCGTCCGCGCCCGTCGCGCTGCGCGTCGCCCGCCGTCACCCGCCAACTCAGATACAGCGTGCCGCCCGGTGCGAGCAGCTCGACGAGCCGCGCGACGGCCGCGCCGACCTCCGACTCCGGCAAATGCATGATCACCGTCTCGCACAACACGTTGCGAAACGCGCCGGACGGCGCGCCCGCGAGCGCCGGCAGCAGCGCCTGCTCGAAGCGCAGCGCCGGATGGCTGCGCCGCGCTTCGGCGATCAGCGATGCGCTGCCGTCGTAGCCGCACGCGTCGAAGCCGCGACGCGCGAGCCAGGCGACGTCGCGCCCCGCGCCGCAACCGACGTCCGCCGTGGGTCCGGGCTCGAAGTAGCGTTCGAGCAGTACGTACATGTCGTCGGGCGGCGGTTGTTCGTCCCATTCGCGTGCGTAATCGGCCGCGTGGCGATCGTATGCGTCGAGCGTCGTGCGATCCATCGTCGTCTCCTCGGTTGGCGGCCACGCGCCGGCTCGCGGAAGCGGGCGTGGGCCGCCGTCATGTTAACCGCGACGGGGATTTCACGCTTCGCGAGCGGTTCGGCGGTTCGGCGGTTCGGCAACTCGGCAACTCGGCAGCTCGGTGGCTCGGTGGCTCGGTGGCTCGGCAGCGCCCGAGGCAATACAGTGGCCGCGCGAGCGGGACATCGGCGACGGCCGGCCCATCTCGTACCGATCGGTTGTGTCGATACCGGCGGCTCAACGCTCCTGTTGCTCCTGTTGCTCATATTGCTCGCATCGATCGCGCCAATCGCGGCCGGCGCACGACGCGCGGCGTCACCGGATGCGTGAGCATCGACGGTCGGCCATGACGCCGCGCCCGGTCGAGCGGCACCCGCCGAACGGCCGTCTGCCGTCGAGCGGGCCGCCGCGCCGATATCGGCACGCACCCAGGCTATCCGGCCGCGCGCATCGCGACGGCCGGGCGGCCGATGCATGCCATGCCTGCGAGCGCGCGCCTCGGCTATCCCGCCCGCGCCGCCTCGCGCAATTCGGCGAGCAGCGCGTCGCCGCCCCACGCCGGCCGCGCCGCAGCGCGCTCCGCCTCGTGGACGAGCGCGCAAAGGCGTGCGTTGACGGGCGCCGCGCACCCGAGCTGCCCGGCAAGGCGCACGATCTCGCCGTTGATCCAGTCGATCTCGGTCGCGCGTTTCGCAGCCAGATCATCGGACATCGACGAACGCGCGAGCGGATCGATCTCGAGCATCTTCCGGCCGAGCCGCGCGAACAGCGGGTCCGGCACGCTCAGCACCCGCGGCACCCACGCGGCCGGCAACGGCGTGAGCCGGGCGGGACGAATCTGCGCCGCCGACAGCACGCGCAGCGCCTCGGTCTGCGCGAGCGCGAGACAGCGCCGATAGCTGCGCGCCGCGAGTTCCTCCTTCAGCGGCCGGTTCGCGAGCGCGTTGATCGCGTTGTTGAGATTGAGCAGCAACTTCGCCCACTGAACCGCGCGCATGTCCTCGCACGGCACGAGCGGCAGCCCCGCGCGCTCGAACGCGGCCGCGAAGCGGCGCAGCGCGGGCGCGGCCTCGGCCTGCAGCGCGCCCGCCGTGCCTTGATGGAATCGGCCCTCGCCGCGCGCGATGACGTTGAACGGCACCATGCCGGCAAGCACCGTCGCGCCGGGCAGCGCGGCGCGCAGCACGTCCGCGTTGCGCACGCCGTTCTGAAAACTGATGACGACCGCGCCGGGCCGCGCGATGCGTGCGAGCGCCGCGCCGACGGCGGGCGTCGCCGCCGATTTCACCGTGACGAGCACGAGTTCGGCGGTGGCGAGCGCCGCATCCGCCGTCGAGAACGCAATCGCGGATGGCGGCACGCGCACGTCGCGGCCGCGATAATCGGACAGCGCGAGCCCGTGCGCGCGCAACTCGTCGCCGATCCGCGCGCGGCCGATCAGCGCGACATCCGCGCCGCCCGCGAGCAGCCGGCCGCCGAGATAGCAGCCGACCGCGCCCGCGCCATAGACGCAGATCGTCGCCATCGCGCGCGGCGCGGCTCAGACGCGCGCGTTGCGCGCGCCGACACGCACCGGCCCGACGCGCCGCTCGACCGCGTCGCGCACGTCGCCGCGCAAGCCGGCGAAGAACGCAACCTCGGCGACGACGAACAGCGGGCCGACGATGAGCCCGATCAGGTCGTCGACGAACGCGGGCTTGCGGCCTTCGAAGTAATGGCCGACGAACTGGATCACCCAGCCGACGAAAAAGAGCCCGAGCCCCGTGCCGAGCCAGAGCGCGGTCGTCTGCGCGGCAAGCGCGCGGCCGGCCCAGAGGCTCAGCGCGAGCAGCGCGGCCATCGCGACGCCGAAGCGCAGGTCGAGCCGCAGATAGAAAAGCGCCGCCGCGAGCGCGACGAGCGCCGCGGGCGTGAGCGCGAACGCGCCCCATGCGCCGAACGTCGGCCGCGACAGCAACACCGTCACCGCGACGACGATCATCGGAATGCCGACGAGATGCGTCGCGATGTTGCGTGCGTCGCGGTGATAGGCCGCGTACTGCGCGAGTTGGTCGACCAAGGTCCTCATCGTGTCTCCTCCCGATGCGAGTGAGCGCTATCATGCCCTTCACGCGACGTTTTCTCTGTCAGCTACCCGACACCGCCACGGCCGATGCATCCGCTCTTCGAACCCTACCGCCCCCAGCTCGACGCGCACCCGTGGTTCGGCGCGCTGCCCGCCGAGCTGCGCGACGCGCTCACGGCGGCCGCGCTGCCGCGCCGTCTCGTGACGGGCCAGGTGCTGTTCCGCCGCGGCGACGCGCCATGCGGGCTCTATGCGGTGCTGAGCGGCGCGCTGTCGGTGGGCGCCGTCGACGCGAGCGGCAAGGAAGCGCTTCTCACGGTCGCCGAGCCGACGACGTGGTTCGGCGAAATCGCGCTCTTCGACGAACTGCCGCGCACGCACGATGCGATCGCGCTCGAAGACGCGCTGCTGATGCACGTTCCGCAAGCCGCGCTGCAGCAACTGCTCGACGAAACGCCGCGTTACTGGCGATATTTTGCGCTTTTGATGGCGCAGAAGCTGCGCATGTCGTTCATGAACGTCGAGGCGCTGACGCTGATGCCGGCCGCGCAGCGGCTCGCGGCGCGGCTGCTGATGATCGCGGAAGGCTACGGCGGGATCGGCACCCGGCATCGGCGGATCCGGCTATCGCAGGAACGGCTCGGCGCGATGCTTTCGCTGACGCGGCAAACGGCGAACCAGTTGCTGAAGGATCTGGCGGCGCGCGGCGTCGTGAGGCTGCATGTCGGCGAAATCGAGGTCGTCGATCTGGATGCGCTGCGCGCGGCGAGCGGCGCGGCGAACCGCGCGCGGAGCGACGGGGCGGGCGGCGCGGGCGGTGCCGGCGGGACGAATGAAGCATAGCGCGCGGGAGACCGGAGACGGCGCGGGCCCGGCGCGAGCGCCAGGCTCGCCACGCCGGCGACGCCGTCCGCGATCATCGCGATCGCGAACGGCAGCGTGAAGCCCGCCCACGCGGCGAGCGCGCCCGCGCCGTCCGCAGCCCCCATCCGATCGGCGAATTTCCCGCAATACACACGCGGGCCCGCTATCATCGCGCATCGCATCCCCCCGCCCTCGGAAGCAGCCGCCATCGTATGCACGCATCCCGCTTCGCCATCGGCCGCGCCTGGCCCGTCTTCGTCGCGTTCCTGCGTCTGGGCGTCACGTCGTTCGGCGGCCCGATCGCCCACCTGGGCTATTTCCGCGAAGAATTCGTCGTCCGCCGACGCTGGCTCAGCGAGCGCAGCTACGCCGATCTCGTCGGCCTCTGCCAGTTCCTGCCCGGCCCGGCGAGCAGCCAGGTCGGCATCGCGATCGGCCTGTCGCGCGCGGGCTACGCGGGCGCGCTCGCCGCGTGGGCGGGCTTCACGCTGCCGTCCGCGATCGCGATGATCGCGTTCGCGTACGGCGTCGCCGGCGCGGCGGGCCGGGCGCTCGCGCCGGGCGCGCTGCACGGGCTGAAGATCGTGTCGGCGGCCGTCGTCGCGCAGGCCGTCTGGGGCATGGCGCGCAACCTGTGCCCCGACGCGCGGCGCGTGACGATCATGACGGCCGCGACGGGCGTCGCGCTCGTCGTGCCATCGACATGGACACAGCTCGCCGTCATCGCGGGCGCGGGCTGCATCGGGCTGCTGCACGTCGATCACGCGCGCGACGGCGCGCACGAGCCGCTGCCGATCTCGCTCGGCCGCCGCGCCGGCGCGTGCTGCCTCGCGCTGTTCGTCGCGCTGCTCGTCGGCCTGCCGCTCGCCGCGCGCGCGTCGGGCAGCCATGCGCTCGGGATCGCCGACGCGTTCTATCGCGCGGGCGCGCTCGTGTTCGGCGGCGGGCACGTCGTGCTGCCGCTGCTGCAGGCGTCGGTCGTCGCGCCCGGCTGGGTCGGCGGCCAGACGTTTCTCGCGGGCTACGGCGCCGCGCAGGCCGTGCCCGGCCCGCTCTTCACGTTCGCGGCTTTTCTCGGCGCATCGATGAAGGACGCGCCGTCGGGCTGGCTCGGCGGCGCGCTCGCGCTCGCCGCGATCTTCGCGCCGTCGTTCCTGCTCGTCGCGGGCGCGATCCCGTTCTGGGAACGCTGGCGAACGAACGCGCGGATGCAGGCGGCGCTCGCGGGCGTCAACGCGGCCGTCGTCGGCCTCTTGCTCGCCGCGCTCTATCAGCCGGTGTGGACGGGCGCGATCCTCGCGCCGCGCGACTTCGTCGCGGCGCTCGTCGCGTTCGTCGCGCTGACGTTCTGGCGCGTGCCGCCGTGGGGCGTGGTGATCGTCGCGGGCGTCGCGGGGTGGGTCGTCTTTTCGGTTTAACGGGTTCGCGGTTTGATGGGGTTTGGGGTTTGGGGTTTGGGTGACCTGCCCCCTTCGATAGGGCCAATGGGCTTCTAGCAAAGTCCCTTTAAACCAACTCCTGGAAAGCGGCAGGAGCGTCCGCGGTTGCCCGATGTTTCGCCGCAAACTCTGACGGCGCAAGGTAGTTCAGTGCGCTGTGCGGCCTTTGCTCGTTGTAGCCCTGACGCCATGCCGCGATGACTGCCCGAGCGTGCGCGAGCGTCGTGAACCAGTGCTCGTTAAGGCATTCGTCGCGGAACTTGCCGTTGAACGATTCGATGTACGCATTCTGCGTGGGCTTGCCCGCCTGAATCAACTTCAGCGTGACGCCGTTCGCATACGCCCACTGGTCAAGCGCGCGGCTCGTAAATTCGGGTCCCTGGTCTGTTCGCACCGCCTTGGGATAGCCACGGAAGCGAGCTGCACGGTCCAATGCCCGAGCGACATACAAACCTGAGATGCCATGGTCGACGACGATGTCGACAGCCTCTTTCGTGAAATCGTCGACGACGGTCAGGCACTTCACGCGCCGGCCGTTGGAAAGCGCATCCATCACGAAATCGATTGACCATACCTCGTTGGGTGCGCCCGGCAATGCCAGTTGCTCGCGCTCAATCATGACGCCGTGGCGCTTGCGACGGCGCCGCACAGCCAGCCCTGCCTCACGGTACAGGCGATAGATGCGCTTGTGATTGGCGTGCGTGCCTTCGCGTTCCACCAGGGCGTGCAGTCGGCGGTAGCCGAATCGACGACGTTCGTGCGCCAACTTCACCAGACGCGCCGCGAGCACCTCATTCTCGTGGTCCGGCTTCGCGTCGTAATGCAGCACGCTGCGAGAAAGCCCGACAAGCCGGCAGGCGCGGCGCTCGGAGATGTTGACCTTCTCCCGAATCGCCAACACTGCTTCGCGTTTGGCTTGCGGGCTCAGGGCTTTCCCTTGACGACAACCTTCAACGCTTCCATATCGAGCATTGCTTCGGCCAGCAGTTTCTTCAGTCGGGCATTCTCCACCTCGAGGCCCTTGAGCCGGCGGGCTTCCGAGACTTCCATGCCGCCGAACTTCGCGCGCCAGGTGTAGAACGACGCGTCACTGAACCCATGCTTCCTGCACAGTTCCTTGACCGGCATACCGGCCTCGGCTTCCTTCAGAAACCCGATGATTTGCTGTTCCGTAAAGCGCTTCTTCATGTTCGTCTTCTTCTCCGAAAACGAACTTTACTAGACTCCGGCTGGCCCTGTTTGTAGGGGGCAGGTCACGCATCCAGCCCCACCGCCTCGACCTTGAACTCAAAGCGCTCGCGCTGGCGATCCAGCCGATCCAGATACGGCTGGCTGTCATGCACCGAGGCCGGCGTCACATGCGTATCGGTGATGATCGCGTGCTTGGCATCCACCGTGCGGTGGTCCAGATAGAAGAACCCCTTCGGCTTGTCGTCCCGCACCATGTAGCCGCTGTCCGGATCGGTCCGGCTGAGCTTGGTGTCCTTGCTAGACGGCGGCTCATCGTCGTCGCGATCCAGCGGCTTCCTGCCATGCGCGGCCCGGTCCGCATCCACTGCCGCGTTCAATGCCTCCGTGTAGGCGGCCGGCGTCTGCTCCAGCTTCACCACATCGAACTTGCCTTTGTTCGCGTTCGCCTTCAGGTGCGTGCTGTCCGTGTACAGCACCCGACCGTCGACCAGCCCGCGCTTGATCGCCTGCCGCACGATCTCGTCGAAGATCTCCTGATACACCGTCGTGTCCGTGAAGCGTCGGCGGCGATTCTGCGAGAACGTTGACGCATCCGGCACCTTGTCGGTCAGCCGGAACCGGGCGAACCAGCGATAGGCGACGTTGACCTGGACCTCACGCATCAGTTGCCGCTCGCTGCGCACCCCGAACAGGTAGCCGATGAACAACAGCTTGAACATCACCACGGGATCGAGCGCCGGCCGCCCGTTGTCCGCGCAATACAGATGCGCCACCTTCGCGCGGATGAACTCGAAATCCACCGCCGCATCGATCTGGCGCAGCAGGTGGTCCTTCGGCACGAGTTCCTCGAGCGTCACCATCTCGAGTTCGTGCTGCGTGGGCATGGGCGTCTTCAGCATCACGCCATTAAAAAACAAAAATCCCCCACTTGGCGAGGGTTTGTCAGCAATCTGAAAAGCCCTCCAGTGGAGGGCTTTCGCGTGGAGACTGATTCGAGATCTCGTCACTGTGTGTCGCTCGATGCTTGTCGGACCGTAATCGTCGGATGAAGGGCGCGCGTTACGCGAAGTTCTTCGCGGCGAAGTCCCAGTTCACGATGTTCCAGAACGCTTCGACGAACTTCGGGCGCGCGTTGCGGTAATCGATGTAGTAAGCGTGTTCCCACACGTCGATCGTGACGAGCGGCTTGTCGGCCGTCGTGAGCGGCGTGGCCGCATTGCTCGTCGACACGATGTCGAGCGAGCCGTCCGCCTTCTTCACGAGCCAAGCCCAGCCCGAGCCGAACGTGCCGACCGCTGCCTTCGTGAACGCCTCCTTGAACGCGTCGAACGAACCCCACTTCGCGTTGATCGCGTCGCCGAGCGCGCCCGTCGGCGCGCCGCCGCCGTTCGGCGACAGGCTGTTCCAGAAGAACGTGTGATTCCAGATCTGCGCGGCGTTGTTGAAGATGCCGCCCGACGACTTCTTCACGATCTCTTCCAGCGGCAGGTTCTCGAACTCGGTGCCGGGGATCAGGTTGTTCAGGTTCGTCACATAAGCCTGGTGATGCTTGCCGTAGTGAAACTGGATCGTCTCCTGCGAGATATGCGGAGCGAGGGCGTCTTCAGCGTACGGCAGCGGCGGGAGCGTATGAGCCATGATCGGTTCCTTCGAAGTGTATGTAGGGAGGGCAGTGTTGGATGCCGCGGAACGCCCGATTGTAGGCGAGTCCGAATAACCCCGCAAACTCGCGGGCCTTTATCCGCCGCATCCGAAAAATCGATGCTCGCGCGGCACGCGCGAAGCGATACGTGGACGGCTCGCGCCGCCCGCGTATCGCGCACGCGCCACATCGTCAGAATGTATCCGAAAGACGCGGTTGCACGTCGGCAAGCGATACGTCGGCCGAGCCCTCGGCAAGGTGCACGGTCAGCCGGCGCTGCGGCTTGAGCGATGCGGGCGCGCGCACCGCGCGGCCCGTCTGCGCGTCGATGAGCGCCGCGTAGCCGCGCTCCAGCGTGCGTTGCGGGCTCAGCACCTCGAGCCGCGCCGCGCACGCGGCCACGCGTGCGGTATCGCGTTCGATGCGCCGCTGCAGCGTCGCATCGAGCCTTTGCGCGAACGCGGCGAGCACCTGCCGTGCCTGCGCGAAGTCGGGCCGCGCGCGCTGCCAGCGCAATTGCACGAGCGAAAAACGCGCGCGCGCGTCGCGCACGGGCCGCGCGCCCGCCGCGGCAAGCCGCGCGGCGAGCTGCCCCACGTGCATCGCCTGGCGCTGCAGGCGCTCGGCCGGGCTGATCAGCCGGCGCGCGAGCCAGTCGAGCTGCTGCGCGCGCGCGTCGAGCCCACGCCGCAGGCCGCGCGCGAGCGCGCCCTGCCGCTCGCCGAGCTCGCGCAGCAGCAGCGCGCGCTGCGGGCTCACGAGCTCCGCCGCGCCGGTCGGCGTCGGCGCGCGCACGTCGGCCGCGAAATCGGCGATCGTGAAATCGGTCTCGTGGCCGACGCCGCAGACGACCGGCACGTCGCTCGCCGCGATCGCGCGCGCGAGCGCCTCGTCATTGAACGACCACAAGTCCTCGATCGAGCCGCCGCCGCGGCAGACGATCAGCACGTCGACCTCGCGCCGCGCGTTCGCCGTCGCGACCATCGCGGCGAGCTTCTCCGCCGCGCCCGCGCCCTGCACGGGCGCCGGATAGACGATCACCGGCACGTGCGGCGCGCGGCGCGCGAGCGTCGTCAGCACGTCGCGCAGCGCGGCCGCCTGCAGCGACGTGACGATGCCGATCGCGCGCGGATGCGTCGGCGGCGCCCGCTTGCGCTCGGGCGCGAAGAGCCCTTCGGCCTCGAGCTGCGCCTTCAGCCGCAGGAACGCTTCGTAGAGCCGCCCCTGCCCGGTGCGCCGGATCGCCTCGACGCTCAGTTGCACTTCGCCGCGCGGCTCGTACATCGTGACGAGCGCGCGCACCTCGATCCTGTCGCCTTCGCGCGGCGTGAACTCCGCGTGCTGCGCGCGGCCGCGGAACATCACGCAGCGCATCTGCGCCTGCTGATCCTTGATCGAGAAATACCAGTGGCCGCTCGCCGCGCGCGTGAAGTTCGACACTTCGCCCGCCACCCACAGCAGCGGGAACGTGCGCTCGAGCATCGTGCCGATCGCGCGGTTGAGCGCGGACACGGGAATGACGCCGTCGCCCGCGGGCGCGCCGCCGGAGCCGGCAAAGGGAGATTCGGAATGCATGGACGGTCGGAAAATTTCTGGCGCCCAACGATAGACCGCCTCGGCGCGCGCGGCAAGCCGCGCGTGCGCGCCGCCCAGGTTTCCACACGTCGCGCGAAACGGGGACAGTGCCGTAACAATCGCCCGGAAAGGCCCGATGATTTTTGTCAAGCGTTTGATTTAAATGATTTTTTTGCCGCACCGGGAGCGCCCCCGGCCGACCGGAGGCCCGCCGCACGGCCTTGACGAATGCCCCGATGCGGCGTTTTTCACAGAGTTATCCACAGGCGGCGCGGGCGCGCGACAGCGCCGCGGGTGCCGCGCGCCGCGCGCCGCGCGCCGCGCGACTTGCGGGCCGCACGGCGGGCGCGCTAGAGTGCCGCCTTTCGAAGACCGCGCGGCCGCCCGCCGCCATCCGGAGAACCGTGTTGACGAATCCGTCCTCAATCGCGCCGCGCGGCGTCCCGCGCATCGCGTCATGAGCGCTCGGCCGGGATTGCTCGCACGCGCCGAAGCGCGCCTCACCCGCGAGTGGCAGCGCCGCGGCGCGCTCGCATGGGCGCTCGCGCCGTTCGCCCTGCGCGTTCGGCGCGATCGCCGCGCTGCGCCGCGCCGCCTATGCGCGCGGCTGGAAGGCGCGCGTCGATTGCGGCGTGCCCGTCGTCGTCGTCGGCAATGTGACGGTCGGCGGCACCGGCAAGACGCCCACCGTGATCGCGCTCGTCGACGCGCTGCGCGCCGCGGGCTTCACGCCCGGCGTCGTATCGCGCGGCTACGGCGCGAAGATCGCCGCGCCGACCGCGGTCACGGCCGCGTCGCCGCCGCAGCAGGCGGGCGACGAGCCGCTCCTGATCGCGCGCCGCACGCTCGCGCCCGTGTGGGTGTGCCCGGACCGCGTCGCGGCCGTGCGCGCGCTGAAGGCCGCGCACCCCGAAGTGGACGTCGTCGTCAGCGACGACGGCCTGCAGCACTACCGGCTCGCGCGCGCGGTCGAGATCGTCGTGTTCGACCATCGCCTCGGCGGCAACGGCTTTCTGCTGCCGGCCGGGCCGCTGCGCGAGCCGTTGTCGCGCCGGCGCGACGCGACGCTCGTCAACGATCCGTACAGCCGCGCGCTGCCGCCGTGGCCCGATACGTTCGCGCTGTCGCTCGCGCCCGGCGACGCCTGGCATCTCGATCGACCGTCGCGGCGCAAGCCGCTCGCGCAATTCGCGGGCGAGCGCGTGCTCGCGGCCGCAGGCATCGGCGCGCCCGAGCGCTTTTTCGCGACGCTGCGCGCGGCGGGCGTCGCGCCCGCGACGCGCGCGCTGCCCGATCACTACGCGTTCGCGACGAACCCGTTCGTCGACGATCATTTCGACGCGATCCTGATCACCGAGAAGGATGCAGTAAAATTGGGGACTTCGTGGCGCGACGCCCGCATCTGGGTCGTCCCGGTCGAAGCCGCGCTCGATCCCCGCCTCATCGCTCTCGTTGTGGAGAAACTCCGTGGACGCACGTCTGCTTGAAATCCTCGTCTGCCCGATTTGCAAGGGTCCGCTCCACTATGATCGCGGCGCGCAGGAGCTCGTCTGCCATGCCGACAAGCTCGCGTATCCGATTCGCGACGGCATCCCCGTGATGCTCGTCGACGAAGCGCGCCAGACCGTCGAAGGCACGCCGGTCGATCCGGCCGGCCCGGCCCGGGGCCGCTGACGCCCGCGTGCTCACGGCGCTTGCGCGCCGCGCCGTCTCGCACGGCGCCGGCCTGCCTCGCGCAAGCTGGGCGCGCGCGCCGAACCGCCGCCGCCCGAGCACGCCACGCCGCTGCCCGCCCGCATCGCGTGCGGGCGCATTTTTCGAACTCCTTTGCGCTTCGCGCCCGTCCGATGACCTCCCCGCTCCCTTTCGTCGCCGTCGTCCCCGCCCGCCTCGCGTCGACCCGCCTGCCGAACAAGCCGCTCGCCGATCTCGGCGGCAAGCCGATGGTCGTGCGCGTCGCCGAGCGCGCGCGTGAAGCCGGCGCGCAGCAGGTGCTCGTCGCATCCGACGCGCAGCGCGTGCTCGACGCGGTACGCGAGCACGGCTTCGACGCGGTGCTCACGCGCGCCGACCATCCGTCCGGCACCGATCGCCTCGCCGAGGTCGCCGCGAAGCTCGGCTTCGACGACGACACGATCGTCGTCAACGTCCAGGGCGACGAGCCGCTGATCGATCCGCAGCTCGTGCGCGACGTAGCGTCGCACCTCGCCGCGCACCCGTCGTGCGCGATCGCGACGGCCGCGCACCCGATTCACGAAGCGCACGAGGTGTTCAATCCGAACTACGTGAAGGTCGTGCTCGACGCGCACGGCGTCGCGCTGTACTTCTCGCGCGCGCCGATTCCGTGGTCGCGCGATGCTTACCTGCCGCACTGGCCGAACGTCGCGGCGATGCCCGCGCCGACGTGCCCGGTCTATCGGCACATCGGCCTGTACGCGTATCGCGCACGCTTCCTGCGCACGTATCCGACGCTCGCGCAGGCGCCGATCGAGGCGGCCGAACAGCTCGAGCAGTTGCGCGCGATGTGGCATGGCGAGCGGATCGCGGTGCGCGTCACCGAGCATGCGCCCGAGGCCGGCATCGACACGCCGGCCGATCTCGAACGCGTGCAGGCCCTTTTTCGGTCTCGCGCCAAATAACCCATGGCATAATCGGGCGATTGCGCGAGCGATCCGCCCGCGCCGCTCACCGAGATTCGCCCCAAGCCCGACCTCCGCCGGCCGCCGCGCGTCGCTTCCGACGCGCCGCAGTCAGCCCGGCCGATCGCGCTTGCGGCAGAACCGCCGAGCCGCGCAGCGGATCCCGTAGCGTCTCGCGCCAAGGCATTCACATACCGGAGATATCACCATGCGTTTGATCCTGTTGGGCGCGCCCGGCGCGGGAAAGGGCACCCAGGCAAACTTCATCAAGGAGAAGTTCGGCATCCCGCAAATCTCGACGGGCGACATGCTGCGTGCCGCCGTGAAGGCCGGCACGCCGCTCGGCGTCGAGGCGAAGACGTACATGGACGAAGGCAAGCTCGTGCCGGATTCGCTGATCATCGGCCTCGTCAAGGAACGTCTGAAGGAAGCGGACTGCGCGAACGGCTATCTGTTCGACGGCTTCCCGCGCACGATCGCGCAGGCCGACGCGATGAAGGAAGCGGGCGTCGCGATCGACTACGTGCTGGAGATCGACGTGCCGTTCTCGGAAATCATCGAACGCATGAGCGGCCGCCGCACGCATCCGGCGTCGGGCCGCACGTATCACGTGAAGTTCAACCCGCCGAAGGTCGAGGGCAAGGACGACGTCACAGGCGAGCCGCTGGTCCAGCGCGACGACGACAAGGAAGAGACGGTGAAGAAACGCCTCGACGTGTACGAGGCGCAGACGAAGCCGCTCATCACGTACTACGGCGACTGGGCGCGGCGCGGCGCGGAAAACGGCCTGAAGGCGCCCGCTTACCGGAAGATCTCCGGCCTCGGCGCCGTCGAGGAAATCCGCGCGCGCGTGTTCGACGCGCTGAAGTGAATCGCGGCGCGCAAGCCGCGCGCAGGACGATGACGAAGGAACCGCCCGCTCCGGGCGGCCCCAGATTGCTGACAAACCCTCGCCAAGTGGGGGTTTTTGTTTTTTAATGGCGTGATGCTGAAGACGCCCATGCCCACGCAGCACGAACTCGAGATGGTGACGCTCGAGGAACTCGTGCCGAAGGACCACCTGCTGCGCCAGATCGATGCGGCGGTGGATTTCGAGTTCATCCGCGCGAAGGTGGCGCATCTGTATTGCGCGGACAACGGGCGGCCGGCGCTCGATCCCGTGGTGATGTTCAAGCTGTTGTTCATCGGCTACCTGTTCGGGGTGCGCAGCGAGCGGCAACTGATGCGTGAGGTCCAGGTCAACGTCGCCTATCGCTGGTTCGCCCGGTTCCGGCTGACCGACAAGGTGCCGGATGCGTCAACGTTCTCGCAGAATCGCCGCCGACGCTTCACGGACACGACGGTGTATCAGGAGATCTTCGACGAGATCGTGCGGCAGGCGATCAAGCGCGGGCTGGTCGACGGTCGGGTGCTGTACACGGACAGCACGCACCTGAAGGCGAACGCGAACAAAGGCAAGTTCGATGTGGTGAAGCTGGAGCAGACGCCGGCCGCCTACACGGAGGCATTGAACGCGGCAGTGGATGCGGACCGGGCCGCGCATGGCAGGAAGCCGCTGGATCGCGACGACGATGAGCCGCCGTCTAGCAAGGACACCAAGCTCAGCCGGACCGATCCGGACAGCGGCTACATGGTGCGGGACGACAAGCCGAAGGGGTTCTTCTATCTGGACCACCGCACGGTGGATGCCAAGCACGCGATCATCACCGATACGCATGTGACGCCGGCCTCGGTGCATGACAGCCAGCCGTATCTGGATCGGCTGGATCGCCAGCGCGAGCGCTTTGAGTTCAAGGTCGAGGCGGTGGGGCTGGATGCGGGCTACTTCACGCCGGCGGTGTGCCAGGGGCTGGAGGAGCGAGGGATTGCCGGGGTGATGGGCTATCGCACGCCGAACCACAAGCCGGGCATGTTCTACAAACGGCAGTTCAAGTACGACGCGTATCGCAACGAATACGTGTGCCCGCAGGGGCAGGCCCTGCCGTACAGCACGACCAATCGGCTCGGCTATCGGGAATACAAATCCAATGCGCAGATCTGCGGGCGCTGCCCGGTACGATCGCAGTGCACGAACAGTGCGATCGCGGTGAAGGTGGTAACGCGCCACGTGTGGGAGCGCGCCAAGGAGCGGGTGGACGCGCGGCGCTTGACCGAATGGGGCCAACGCATTTACGCGCGGCGCAAGCAGACGGTGGAGCGCAGCTTCGCCGATGCCAAGCAGCTGCATGGGCACCGTTATGCCCGTATGCGTGGGCTACGCAAGGTGGCCGAGCAGTGCTTGCTGGCCGCGGCGGCACAGAACATCAAGAAGATTGCGATGCTGCTGGCGCGGAAGCGGAAAAAGGGGCCAGCGGGTCCCGATTGGCGCTTCGTGCGCATGCTGCTGCGTCTGGTGAGCGGTTTGCGCTGCAGCTTCGACTACCCGCTCGCGGCGAACCCGCAATCCTGATCCCAGAAAGACAAAACCCCACGCTCACAAAAACGTGGGGTTCGTCAGCAGTCTGAAAAACCCGGCTGGAAGCCGGGTTTTTCATTCTTGATCCAGACGGCCCTCAAGCTGCTTGGATGTTCGACGCTTGCTTGCCCTTCGGGCCTTGCACTACCTCGAAGCTGACCTTTTGGCCTTCCTTCAGGGTTTTGAAGCCCTGCATGTTGATCGCCGAGAAATGTGCAAACAGATCTTCGCCGCCTTCGTCGGGCGTGATGAAGCCGAAGCCCTTCGCGTCATTGAACCATTTGACAATACCAGTTGCCATACCTACTTCCCCTGTCACACAGTCGCTACTTACAACGAGCACGCTCGAAAAGCTAAACGACCGGCATACGCAGCCGTTCCCCCCTCACAAGCTCACCTCGGCCTCTTCCCAAATTGTCAAAGACGAATTGAAAAAAGTGCCAGCTTGATTGTTGGCGCTCTTTAATGGAGTGTCAAGAAAATTTTTAGACGTATACGGGGACGTTGTAAAGAACCCATTTTTCAGGGTTTATCCCGCTTTGCTTTGCAGCATCGGAGCGAGCGAGGGAGCTTGAAAAGTCGCATAATCGTCGCATATACCAGGCTCGAGTGACACGCGTTCGAGGTCGTCCGCGTTGTGGGATACTCGATCCATGCACAGTGCGCGAGCGGCATGCCGCATGCTGGCACATCGAACGGGCGCCGGCCCCGCAGCCGGCGCCCGTTCGATGTGAGAGGGACGCTGCCGCACGTGGGGAGCCGGGGAGGGCGCCGGCTGGTCAGTCGGTTAATGACAGGATTGCGGGCCTGTCCGAGTTGTTTAGAATGGGTGTATGGCGATTATCCCGGACAAGCAGGACAGCAGCGTCCTGGAACGCAAGGAACAGAAGCTCAAGCCGCCTTCGATGTACAAGGTGGTGCTCCTGAACGACGACTTCACGCCAATGGAATTCGTCGTGATGGTCGTGCAGGAGTATTTCAAGAAAGATCGCGAAACGGCAACACAGATTATGCTGAAGGTGCATCGCGAAGGGCGGGGAGTTTGTGGGGTCTATACGCGGGACATCGCGTCGACCAAAGTCGAGCAAGTCGTTACCCATGCGCGGCAGGCCGGGCATCCGCTGCAGTGCGTGATGGAGGAAGCATGATTGCCCAGGAATTGGAAGTCAGCCTGCACATGGCGTTCATGGAAGCGCGCCAGGCGCGGCATGAGTTCATTACGGTCGAGCATCTTTTGTTGGCCCTGCTGGATAATCCGACGGCAGCCGAGGTGTTGCGCGCGTGCGCGGCGAACATCGAGGACCTGCGTCAGAACCTGCGCAATTTCATCCACGACAACACGCCTACCGTTCCCGGCACCGACGATGTCGACACGCAGCCGACGCTCGGCTTTCAGCGCGTGATCCAGCGGGCGATCATGCACGTGCAGTCGACGTCGAACGGCAAGAAGGAAGTCACGGGCGCGAACGTGCTCGTCGCGATCTTCGGCGAGAAGGATTCGCACGCGGTCTACTACTTGCAGCAGCAGGGCGTGACGCGCCTCGACGTCGTCAACTTCATCTCGCACGGCATCGCGAAGACGAGCAGCGGCGAAGCCGCGAAGCCCGCCGACGCGAACGCGGAAGGCGAGGACGCGGGCGCGCAGAAGGAAACGCCGCTCGCGCAGTTCACGCAGAACCTGAACCAGATGGCGAAGGACGGGCGCATCGATCCGCTGATCGGGCGCGAGTCCGAGGTCGAGCGCGTCGTGCAGGTGCTCTGCCGCCGCCGCAAGAACAATCCGCTCCTCGTCGGCGAGGCGGGCGTCGGCAAGACGGCGATCGCCGAAGGCCTCGCGTACCGGATCACGCGCGGCGAGGTGCCGGACATCCTTGCGAACGCGCAGGTGTATTCGCTCGACATGGGCGCGCTCCTCGCGGGCACGAAGTACCGCGGCGATTTCGAGCAGCGCCTGAAGACGGTGCTGAAGGAGCTGAAGGAGCGGCCGCACGCGATACTCTTCATCGACGAGATCCACACGCTGATCGGCGCGGGCGCCGCGTCGGGCGGCACGCTCGATGCGTCGAACCTGCTGAAGCCGGCGCTGTCGTCGGGCACGCTCAAGTGCATTGGCGCGACGACGTTCACCGAATATCGCGGCATCTTCGAGAAGGATGCGGCGCTGTCGCGGCGCTTCCAGAAGATCGACGTGACCGAGCCGAGCGTCGAGCAGACGGTCGCGATCCTGCGCGGCCTGAAGTCGCGCTTCGAGGAGCATCACGGCGTCAAGTATTCGTCGGGCGCGCTGTCGGCGGCCGCCGAGCTGTCGGCGCGGTTCATCACCGACCGCCATCTGCCCGACAAGGCGATCGACGTGATCGACGAAGCGGGCGCCGCGCAGCGCGTGCTGCCGAAATCCAAGCAAAAGAAGACGATCGGCAAGAGCGAGATCGAGGAAATCATCTCGAAGATCGCGCGCGTGCCGCCGCAGAGCGTGTCGCAGGACGACCGCAGCAAGCTGCAGACGCTCGACCGCGATCTGAAGAGCGTCGTGTTCGGCCAGGACCCGGCGATCGACGCGCTCGCCGCCGCGATCAAGATGGCGCGCGCGGGCCTCGGCAAGCTCGACAAGCCGATCGGCGCGTTCCTGTTCTCCGGCCCGACGGGCGTCGGCAAGACCGAAGTGGCGCGCCAACTGGCGTTCACGCTCGGCATCGAGCTGATCCGCTTCGACATGTCGGAATACATGGAGCGTCACGCGGTGAGCCGCCTGATCGGCGCGCCGCCCGGATACGTCGGGTTCGACCAGGGCGGCTTGCTGACCGAGGCCGTCACGAAGAAGCCGCACTGCGTGCTGCTGCTCGACGAGATCGAGAAGGCGCATCCGGACATCTTCAACGTGCTGCTGCAGGTGATGGATCACGGCACGCTGACCGACAACAACGGCCGCAAGGCGGATTTCCGCAACGTCATCATCATCATGACGACGAACGCGGGCGCGGAGTCGATGCAGAAGGCGACGATCGGCTTCACGACGCGGCGCGAAACCGGCGACGAGATGGCAGACATCAAGCGCCTGTTCACGCCCGAGTTCCGCAACCGGCTCGATGCGACGATCAGCTTCCGTTCGCTCGATGAGGAAATCATCATGCGGGTGGTCGACAAGTTCCTGATCCAGCTCGAGGAGCAACTGCACGAGAAGAAGGTCGACGCGCTCTTCACCGATGCGCTGCGCAAGCATCTCGCGAAGCACGGCTTCGATCCGCTGATGGGCGCGCGACCGATGCAGCGGTTGATCCAGGATACGATCCGGCGCGCGCTCGCCGACGAGTTGCTGTTCGGCAAGCTCGTCAACGGCGGGCACGTGACGGTCGACGTCGACGAGAACGACAAGGTGCTGCTGTCGTTCGACAAGACGGCGACGCCGCCCAGCAAGCCGAACGAAGAGGCGGTCGAAGTCGAATAGTTGCAGGTCCAAAACGTTTCGCATGAACGGCGCGGGAAGTCTTCCGCGCCGTTTCGTTTTATTTGCGGCAGATAAAAGGTACGGAAGCAGGAGTCTGGTTTGACACAACAACAACGGACGTTCGACTCGATCGTCGAACGCGAGAAGGGCCTGCGGCGCGGGCTCTCGTCGGCTCAGATGGCGATGATCGCGATCGGCGGCGCGATCGGCACGGGGCTGTTTCTCGGCAGCGGTTTCGCGATCGGCCTCGCCGGGCCGGGCGTGCTGGTGTCGTATGCGATCGGTGCGCTGATCGCGCTGCTGCTGATGGGCGCGCTCGCCGAGATGACGGTCGCGCATCCGACCTCCGGCTCGTTCGGCGCGTATGCCGAGCACTACGTCGGCCCGCTCGCGGGCTTTCTCGTCCGCTATGCGTACTGGTCGGCCGTGGTGTTCGCGGTCGGCACCGAGGTGAGCGCGATCGCCGTCTTCATGAAGTACTGGTATCCGGGCGTGCCCGGCTGGTATTGGGTCGTCGGCTTCTCGGCCGTGCTGATCGCGGTGAACATGACGAGCGTCACGCTTTACGGCGTCGTCGAATACGTGTTCTCGATGCTGAAGATCGCCGCGATCGTCGCGTTCATCGCGCTTGGCGCGTACTTCGTCGCGGCGGCGCCCGCGTCGTCCGGCATCGGCTTCGCGAACTATTCGGCGCACGGCGGCTTCTTTCCAAAAGGCTTCTCGGGCGTGTGGGTCGCGGTGATTGTCGCGATTTTCAGCTATATGAGCATCTGACCTGCCCCCTTCGATAGGGCCAATGGGCTTCTAGCAAAGTCCCTTTAAACCAACTCCTGGAAAGCGGCAGGAGCGTCCGCGGTTGCCCGATGTTTCGCCGCAAACTCTGACGGCGCAAGGTAGTTCAGTGCGCTGTGCGGCCTTTGCTCGTTGTAGCCCTGACGCCATGCCGCGATGACTGCCCGAGCGTGCGCGAGCGTCGTGAACCAGTGCTCGTTAAGGCATTCGTCGCGGAACTTGCCGTTGAACGATTCGATGTACGCATTCTGCGTGGGCTTGCCCGCCTGAATCAACTTCAGCGTGACGCCGTTCGCATACGCCCACTGGTCAAGCGCGCGGCTCGTAAATTCGGGTCCCTGGTCTGTTCGCACCGCCTTGGGATAGCCACGGAAGCGAGCTGCACGGTCCAATGCCCGAGCGACATACAAACCTGAGATGCCATGGTCGACGACGATGTCGACAGCCTCTTTCGTGAAATCGTCGACGACGGTCAGGCACTTCACGCGCCGGCCGTTGGAAAGCGCATCCATCACGAAATCGATTGACCATACCTCGTTGGGTGCGCCCGGCAATGCCAGTTGCTCGCGCTCAATCATGACGCCGTGGCGCTTGCGACGGCGCCGCACAGCCAGCCCTGCCTCACGGTACAGGCGATAGATGCGCTTGTGATTGGCGTGCGTGCCTTCGCGTTCCACCAGGGCGTGCAGTCGGCGGTAGCCGAATCGACGACGTTCGTGCGCCAACTTCACCAGACGCGCCGCGAGCACCTCATTCTCGTGGTCCGGCTTCGCGTCGTAATGCAGCACGCTGCGAGAAAGCCCGACAAGCCGGCAGGCGCGGCGCTCGGAGATGTTGACCTTCTCCCGAATCGCCAACACTGCTTCGCGTTTGGCTTGCGGGCTCAGGGCTTTCCCTTGACGACAACCTTCAACGCTTCCATATCGAGCATTGCTTCGGCCAGCAGTTTCTTCAGTCGGGCATTCTCCACCTCGAGGCCCTTGAGCCGGCGGGCTTCCGAGACTTCCATGCCGCCGAACTTCGCGCGCCAGGTGTAGAACGACGCGTCACTGAACCCATGCTTCCTGCACAGTTCCTTGACCGGCATACCGGCCTCGGCTTCCTTCAGAAACCCGATGATTTGCTGTTCCGTAAAGCGCTTCTTCATGTTCGTCTTCTTCTCCGAAAACGAACTTTACTAGACTCCGGCTGGCCCTGTTTGTAGGGGGCAGGTCAGTTCACATGCTGGCCGACGGCCGATCGCTATCGTTCGATCCCGCGCACGACTTCATCGATTTTCCCGGCGGCGGCAAGAAGTTCACGGTCCGCTTCGATGCCCGCTCGGGCCGCTACTGGTCGCTCGCGAATGCGGTGCCGAACGCCGACGGCGGCGCGAATCTCGAGCGCGTGAGAAACACGCTCGCGCTGACGTCGTCGCCCGACCTGCGTCACTGGAGCGTCGAACGCGTGCTGCTGCAAAGCGCGGATGCGCAGCGGCACGGCTTTCAATACGCGGATTGGCAATTCGACGGCGACGACATCGTCGCGGTCGTGCGCATGGCGTTCGACGACGGCGAAGGCGGCGCGCACAGCCAGCACGATTCGAACTATGTGACGTTCGTGCGGGT
Source organism: Burkholderia mallei ATCC 23344 (assembly GCF_000011705.1). NCBI lineage: Bacteria > Pseudomonadati > Pseudomonadota > Betaproteobacteria > Burkholderiales > Burkholderiaceae > Burkholderia > Burkholderia mallei. Next base: position 2,369,431 of record NC_006348.1, read on the forward strand.
ACGCGATTTCAGGCACGCGGCGGCGGACAAGCGCGACGGGGCCAAGCCCGATTGACGGTGGAGCGGCAAAGGAAAGACGACTGAACGCGATAGGGCCGGCGCATGCCGATCCCGACGCGAAGCGGCGCGAGTTTCGTATCGGTGGGTATGCTGCGCGATGCGACGGCGGTCGTATGGGACGCATTCGCCGATGCGCGCGTCGATCGGCTCCGCGGCAATATGAATGCACCCGGCCATGCCGATGATGTGGCGAAATGCACGCTTGCGATCGGCACGACGGGCGACCGCGGGCGCGGCCGCTTGCGGATGACACGCGGCCACGATTGCGCAGACGCGGCCTCTCGATCGGCGGCCTGCCGCTCACCCGGCGCGCTGCGAAAATCGATGACGACGCCGGACCGATACGCCACGAAGCAACACGGCGCGATGCAGGCCGCACCATCTGTCAGCCGCCGGTCGCACGCCGCGGCGTCGAGCTCGCCGGTTCAGCGCGTGAAGCGCGCATCCGGCAACGCTCACCGCGACGCGCCGCCAAAGCGCATCCTCACCGACGCGAGCTCGCCAGGCAGACGCGCGGACCGCGGCCGCGCGCGCGGCGTAGCCGCGAAGCCGAGACGCTCGTAGAGCGCGCGGGCGCGCTCGTTGCTCGCCAGCACGTCGAGCACGACTTCCCGGCCCGGTTCCACGCCCAGCAGGCCGGCGCGCATCGCGTCGTCGAACAGCGCGCTGAATGCGCCGCAGCCGCGCACGCGCGCCTCGGTCGCGCAATGCGCGATCAGCGTTTGCGAACGCTTCGGCGCGGGCAGCTCGCTTTCGAGCACGAGCCCGCGCAACAGCATCCGGATCGTGCGCGCGACGCCGAAAAAGCGCAGCAGCATCCATGCGACGTGCAGATCGTCGAAAGTCGTCGCACGCCCGTCGTGCGCGGCGAGCACCGCGCTCACCGTGCCGTCGCCGCCGAGCGCGACGCGATGGCGCCGCCACGAAAAGCGCCCGTGCTTCGATGCGAACGCGAATGCGAGAAACGCGATGCATCGCGCGGGCGGCTCGCCGAGGAAGTAGCCGAATTCGCGTACGCCGGATTCGAACACGAGCGGCGCACATGCGTGCGCATCGCTCGCCGCGGCCGCGCGAAAACGCCACGGCGACGAGCGCGGCGCGGCGTCGTTCGTCGCGCCGCGCTCGCCGTCGGCAGGCGCCGTCGCCATCGCCGCGATCAGCGCGCGAGCCGCACGAGCGCCGCGATCGTGCGCTCGATCTGCTCGGGCTCGTGCGTCGAGCAGATGAAGAAACGCAGCCGCGCGGCCTTCTCTTCGACGGCCGGATAGAAGATCGGCTGCACGTTGATGCCTTCGTCGAAGAGCGCGTTCGCCCATTGCGCGGCCTTCAGCGAGCTGCCGGTGATGACCGGCACGACCGCGTAGCCTTCGCTCGTGCCCGTGTTGAGACCGGCCTCGCGCGCCTGCGTGAGGAACTGCAGCCCGCGCTCGCGCAGCGTCGCGATCCGCTGCGGCTCGGCCTGCAAGCGCTCGAGCGCGGCGAGCGACGCGGCCGCGAGCACGGGCGACAGCCCGACGCTGTACAGGAAGCCCGGCGCGAGATGGCGCAGGATGTCGATGAGCGGCTGGCAGCCGGCGATGAAGCCGCCGCACCCGGCGAGCACCTTGCTCAGCGTGCCCATCCACAGATCGACATCGGCGGACGGCACGCCGCAGTGCTCGCGGATGCCCTTGCCGTGCCGGCCGAGCACGCCGAGCGAATGCGCCTCGTCGACCATCAGGAACGCACCGTGACGCTGCTTGATCTCGACGAAGCGCGCGAGGTCCGGCAGATCGCCGTCCATGCTGTAGAGCCCTTCGATCGCGATGAGCACGTGCCGGTATTCGCGCCGCACGCGCGCGAGCAGCGCGTCGAGCGCGCGCCAGTCGTTGTGCGCGAAGCCGAGGCGCTTCGCGCCGCTCAACTGCGCGCCCTGCACGATGCTGTTGTGCGCGAGCGCATCGTGCACGATGAGGTCGCCCGGGCCGAACAGCGAGCCGATCACGGTCACGTTCGTCGCGTGGCCGCTCACGAACGCGACGCAATCGTCGGTCTCGTAGAACGACGCGAGGCCGCGCTCGAGCTCGCGCTGCACGGGCCGCTCGCCCGCCACCATCCGGCTCGCCGACGCGGACGTGCCGTAGCGGTCGATCGCGTCCTTCGCGCGCGCCGACACGGCGGGGTCGCCCGCGAGGCCCAGGTAGTTGTAGTTCGCGTAGTTCAGGTATTCGCGCCCGCCGATCTGCGTCGTCGCGCCGGCCACGCCATCGTGCACGCGGAAGAACGGCGAGTCGACACGCAGCTTCTCGCCCATCTCGCGCATGATCCGAACCTGCTGATACTGCGGCATCGATTCGAAGCGGCTGCGCGCCGATGCGGTCTGCGCAGCCGGCGTGCCGGGCACGCCGGGCGCCGCGGCGGCATCGGTGGCGCGCTCCAGTTGCCGTTTCAGCGCTTTCGCCGCCAGTTGCTGGCGAAGATGCTCTCCCAGTGCCATTGCTTCCTTCGGTGTATCGCGAAAAGTCGCTATGTTACGCCGTGCATTTTGAAAAAGCGCGGTTTCAGGCCTCGGAAAAATCGGCCCACTGCCACGCGCCGGGCTCGGCCAGCAATGCGTCGACGAGCCGGAAATTCATCTCGTGGCCCGGCCGCACCGCGCTCACGCGCGCGAGCAACGGCGCACCGGCCAGCGCGAGATCGCCGACGAGGTCGAGCACGCGGTGCCGGACGAACTCGTCCGGCAGCCGCATCCCGCCCAGCACGCGCTTGCCGACGATGGATGCGGTGCACGACGGCCGCGCGCCGCGCAGGATCGGCATCCCGCGCAGATAGCCGGCAAGGATCGCGGGGACCGCCCATTTCACGCGGCCATACGAGCGCGACGGCGCGATTTCGGTCGCGAATGCGGCCGGCGTCAACGCACCGTCCCAGTGCATCTCGCCGAAGCCGCGCAGGTCATTGCGCACGCTCAGCTCGTAGCGCGGCGCCGGTTCGATCCGCATTTCGCGCCGCTGCTCGCCCTCGCCCTCCGTGACGACGACAGTCCGCAGCACGCGGATGAAACGCTTCGGCGCATCGAGCGCGACGCGGCCGCACGTGCGGATCGCGTCCACCCACGGCGTTGCGCTGCCGTCGAGAATCGGTACCTCCTCCGCGTCGAGCTCGACGATCGCGTGATCGATTTCGCACGCGAGCAGCGATGCGAGCAGATGCTCGACGGTGCGCACGCCGACGCCGTCGGCATTGCGCAGCATCGTGCAGAGCGGCTGCGCGCGGCGCAGCGCGGGATCGACGGGCAGCGTCGCGAGCGTGCGCCCCTGCTCGACGCGGCGAAACGCGATGCCCGTCACGCCGTCCTCGGGACGCGCGGGCAGGATCCGCACCCCCACCCGGCGCCCCGTGTGCAGCCCGTGACCGTCGATCGTCAGCGCGCGTGCCAGCGTACCCTGACTCGTCGCCCAGCCGGTCGGCACGCTCATCGCGCGACCTCCAGCGTCGGCGACACCTGGCCTGCCACGGGCGCCGGCCGGATATCGAGCACCGCGCGCGCGTCGCCGTCGATCGCGTGCTTCGCGGCGAGCGCAGCGACGGCCTCGTGCGCGGAGTCGGCGGCGGCGCCGGCGCCGGCATCCGCCGATGCGCCGATCGAATCGACGATGCGCCCGGCCAGCGTCATCGCGGATGCGCCCTCGGCAATCGCCATCACCGACAGCTTGACCTCGAACGCCTCCTCGACCGCGAGACCAAGCTCCATCCCCATCAGCGAATCCATGCCCATGTCGAGCACCGATTTGTCGAGCGCGATGCGATCGGGCGTCATGTGCAGAATCCGTGCGATCTGCGCCTGCAGCGTCCCGGCAACCAGCGCGATCGCTTCATCGCGGGGCAGCGCGAGCACCTCTTCGCGCAACTGCGTGCCACCGTCGCGCGCATCGCCGCCGTTCGCATGCGATTGCAGCAGCGAATACCGGCGCGCCTTCGCGGCCGGCATGCCGCGCGCGACGGCGTGCCAGTCGAGCCGGACCACCGCTTCGCCGGCCGCGCCCGCGACCAGCGCGCGCTCGAGCGCGATCATCGCCTCGCCGGACGTGATCGAGGCGCCGCCGATGCGCGACTGCAGCGCCTCGCGCGTATCGGCATGGCGCGCGAGGAAGCCGACGTCCTCGAGCGGCCCCCATGCCATGAACGTACCGGGCAATCCCGCCGCGCGGCGATGCTCGACGAGCGCCTCGAGGAAGCTGTTGGCCGCGACGTAGTTCGATTGCCCCGGATTGCCGAGATAGGTCGTCGCCGACGAATAGACCACGAACAGGTCGAGCGGCAGCGAACGCGTCGCGCGATGCAGGTTCCACGCGCCCGCCACCTTCGGGGCGAGCACAGCGGCCATGCGTGCATCGTCGAGATTGCGCACGAGGCCGTCGTCGATCGTCATCGCGGAATGCAGCACGCCCTTGAGCGGGATATCGCGCCGGACGATCGCGGCAATCATCGCATCGACCGCCGCCGCGTCGGTCACATCGCACGACACGATGTCGACCGCGACGCCGAGCGTGGCTCGCCAGCACTCGATTTCGTCGCGCGCCGCGACGGCGAGTTCGCCGGAACGGCTCGCCAGCGTCAATCGGCGTGCGCCGCGCTCGACCATCCAGCGCGCGCTCGCGAAACCGAGCCCGCCCGTGCCGCCGACCACCAGGTACGCGCCATGCGGATCGAGCGCGAGCGAATCGGCGCGCGCGGCTCCGTGCGTCGGCGCCGGCGTGCCGCACGGATAGGTCACGAGCACCTTGCCGATCTGGCGCGCCTGCTGCATGTAGCGGAACGCGTCCTCGGCCCGTTCGGCGGGAAACGCGCGATACGGCAGCGGATGCAGCACGCCCGCCGCGAACAGCCCCATCACGTCGCCGAACAGGCGCGCGGTCAGCTCGGGCAGCGCGCCCATCAACTGGTCGGCATCGATGCCGAAGTAACTGATGTTGTTGCGAAACGGCCGCAGCCCGATATGGCTGTTTTCGTAGAAATCGCGCTTGCCGAGCTCGAGGAAACGGCCGAACGGGCGCAACGTGTCGATGCTGCGCACCATCGCCTCGCCGGCGAGCGAATTCAGCACGATGTCGATGCCCTCGCCGCCCGTCATCGCGCGAATCTCGTCCGCGAACGCCAGGCTGCGCGAATCGAGCACGTGGTCGGCACCGAGCAGGCGCACGAACTCGCGCTTCTCGTCACTGCCGGCCGTCGCGAACACTTCCGCGCCGAAGTAGCGCGCGAGCTGGATCGCCGCGATCCCGACGCCGCCCGCGCCGCCATGTACGAGCACGCGCTCGCCGCGGCGCAGCCGCGCGAGTTCGACGAGCGCGTAATACGCGGTGAAGAACGTGGTCGGCACGGTCGCCGCCTCCTCGAACGACAGGCGCTCGGGTTTCGGCGCGATCGCCTGCGCGCGCGTCCTGACACGCGTCGCGAACGAGGCCGGCGCGAACCCGAGAATCGCGTCGCCCGGCGCGAATTCCGTCACGGCGCTGCCCACCCGCACGACGCGGCCGGACAGCTCCATGCCGATCGTCGCGCCCGCGAAGCCGGTCTCGACCGCCTCGTCGGACAACAGCCCCATCGCATACATCACGTCGCGAAAATTCAGGCCCGTTGCAACGGGCTCGATTTCCACCTCGTCCGCGCCCAGCGCGCTTTCGGCCAACGCGAACCATTCGAGATTGCGCAACGAACCCGGCGCGTCGAACGCGAGCACGGCTGCGCGCGCGATCGCGCCATCGTTGCGCGCGGCGTCCTGCGCGGCCGTGAGCATGCGCGGCACCCGCCGCCCGTGCGCGCCGAGAACGACTTCTTCCTCGAGCGCCGCACCGGTCAGCTCGCGAATCAGCGCCTCGGGAATCCGATCCGCCGCGCAGTCGATATCGATCAGGCGGCACGCGAGTTCGGGATGCTCGTTCGCCAGCACGCGGCCGAGGCCCCAGAGCGTCGCCTGCTCCGGATGCGCATGCGCGGTCCCGGCAAACGGCGCGCCGCCGCGCGTGACGATGGTCAGCCGCGTGGTTGCGTTCGGCTGCGCGCCGAGCACGCGAACCAATGCCGCCAGCGCGATCACGCCATTGCGTTGCGCGGCCATCAGGTCGTCGCCCGTCGCCGCCTCGGCGAGCGGCGTTTCCGGCGCGCAGAACACGACATGCGCCGGCTGCCCGGCCGGCAACGACGCAATCGCATCGGCCGCATGCGTGATCTCCACGATATCGGCCGGATAGCCCGCATGCGCCAGCGCGTCGGCCAGCCGCGCCCCGAAACCGCCGACGACATCCGGTGCGTGCAGCACGAGCCATTGCTCGCTGCGTGCGAGCGTATCGAGATCGCTCGAATCGCCGCCGCTCGGTGCGGCAACGGCGCTTGCGGGATTGCGCGCGATGACGAACATCGGCGTGCCTTCCAGATCGAGCGACTGCTCGACATGCCGCACGACGCCGACGTAACCCGCGTGCGCGAGCGCCGCCTCGAGATCCGCCGGCGCGAGCGGTGCGGGCGCATCGGTTTGCGTCGATGGCGCCTGCATGCCGAACACGATGTCGGAGAAACGGCCGCGGCGCGACTCGGCAAGCAGCAGCAATCCGCCCGGGGCCAGCCACGACCGCATCGCGTTCAGCGCGTCGGCCACGTCCCGACGGCCGCTCAACGCGCGATTCGCGACGATCACGTCGTAGGGCCCGGCTTCGTCGGCCGCCAGCGACAGCCGTTCGCCCGGCTGCAGCGCCACCGTCGTCACCGCCGCTTGCGCATCGGCGCCGAACCCGGCCAGTTGACCGGCCGTCGCGGCGATCGTGTGATCGCAGCGCGCGGGCGCGAGATGCATGCCGAGCGTCTGCAGCACATCGCCGTCCGTCGCCCCCAGTTCGAGCACGCGCAACCGGCGCGCCGGTTGCCACGCGTCGACCGCCTGCTCGACGCTCGCCGTCAGCAGCGCATACACGTGCTGCCAGGTCGGCGAGGCCGCGAGGAGATGCTCGACCAGACTGTGCCCGGTCGGCGACAGCAGACGTGTGCCGTCCTTCGCGCCGCTCAGCACGCCCGGCAACGCCGAGCCGCAATGCGCGAGCAGCGTGAGCTCGGCCACGTGCGCCGGCGACTCGGCCAGCAGCCCGCGCCACAATTCGTCGAGTGGCGGCAGCGCCGCGCATGCCGCGTCGTCGCGCACGAGACGATCGCCGTCACGATGCGCCAGACCGTCCTCGACGAGCATGTCCGCAAGACGCGCGGCCAGCGCCGCGCACCCGTGCGCCGGCCGCCACGTGCCGGCGAATGCGCCGAGCGCATCGAATGCCTGAAGCACGTAGAGGCTCGCCAGCACGTCGAGCAACGGCAGGATTTCGGTCAGATGCCGCGTACGCCGGCCGTCGTGTCCGGCATCGAGCCGCGCGACGGCTCGTGCGAGCAGCGCGTCGGGCGCCGGCAAACCGGCTGCGTCGACATCGCCCGGCAGCGGCATTGCTTCGAGACGGTAGACGAAGCGCGCGGGCAGGTTCTGCCGGCGGCCGACGAGATCGACGCGCCGAAACCGGCAAGCGCCGAGCCGCGCGACGATCGCGCCCTGCGCGTCGAGGAATTCAAAATGCGCGACGATCGAATGCGGGCTGCGCCGGTCGATCCGCGCGAGCACGCGGGCAACCGTATCGCCGCGCAGATAGTCGACCCGGCCGATCTGCACCGGCACGTAGGCCGGATGCTCGCCGTCGCGCGCGTGCGCGGCGAGCAATGCGAACAGCGGATGAAACCCGCTGTCCATCAGCGCCGGATGCAACCGATAAGCGGACAGCGTGCGCGCGTCACCACATGCGTCCGGCGCGGCGACGTCGGCGAGCGCCGCGTCGTCGCCTTCGGCGAGCCGCACCGTGCGAACCCAGCGAAACGCCGGCCCGTAGCCGAGGCCGATCGCCGCCGTGTTCGCGTACAGCATGTCGCCGTCGGCGGCCGGCAGCGCGAGCAGGCGCTCGAGCATGTCGGACGGCACGACGCTCGCCGTGCCGAGCGCGTTGCCGCTTTCCAGCATCCGCCCCGTCACGTTCAGCGTCCATGCGCCGTCGGACATCCGGTCGCGCGTCTCGATCGTGAAGGTCGCGGTGCGCGGCTCGATCACGAGCCGGAACAGCTTCGCCTGCTGCGGCTGGAAAACGACCGGCATGCGAATCTCGACGTTCTCGAGCGCCGCATCCGGCGTATCGAAGAAGGTGCACGCCGCGGCGAGCGCCATTTCCACGTACCCGGCGCCCGGAAACGCCACGCCGCCATCCACGACGTGATCGGCGAGCATCGGCAGCTTCGCCGGATCGAGCTGGTTTTCCCACGCGAACGCGTGTTCGTGCAGGCGATAGCCAAGCAGCGGATGTTCGCGGCGGCGGTTGACGAGGCCGTAGCCTTCGACGGTCGGCGTCAGCCAGAAGCGCTCGCGCTGCCACGGATAGGACGGCAACGCGGCACGCGACGCGCCCGGCGCGAAGCGGTCTGGATCGACGCTCGCGCCATGCGCGATCGCCGCGAGAATCGCTTGCCGCAGCGTCGCCGCGCTGCCGTGATCGCGCTTGAGCGTCGGCAGCGCCACGCCGGTCACGCCGGCCGCCGCGAGCGCCTGCTTCACGTAGGTGCGCAGGATCGAATGCGGCGAGACCTCGACGAACAGCCGGACACCCTGTTCGATCAGATGGGCGATGCCGTCGCCGAAGCGCACGGGCTCGCGGATATTGCGCCACCAGTAGCGCGCATCGAGTTCGCTGCCGGCGAGCGCGCCGCCGGTCACAGTCGATACGAACGCGCCGTTGCCCGGTTGCGGCCGCAGGCCGGCCAGTCCGGCCAATACGACCGGCTCGATGCGGTCCATGTGGCTGCTGTGGAACGCGTAGTCGAGATCCAGCATCTGGAAGAACTTGCCGCTGCCGCGCAGCGCAGCCTCCAGCACCTGCAATCCCTGCGGCTCGCCCGCGAGCGTCACCGCATCGGGGCTGTTGACGCCGGCGATCTCGACACGGCGCGCCAGCCCGTGGCGCGCGATCAGCTCGCGCGCCGCCGCGTCGCCGATACCGACGGCCGCCATCCGGCCGCAGCCGCGCGTCATCGCCTGCGCGCGGCTGCGAATCTTGATCACGCGCACTGCGTCGGTGAGCGACAACGCGCCCGTTACCCACGCCGCGGCAACTTCGCCGACACTGTGGCCGATTGCCGCGTCGTAGCGCATGCCGCGCGCATCGATCACGCGGATCATGCCGACCTGGATCGCGAACAGCAGCGGCTGCGCGTTCTCCGTCGCGGCGAGCCATTCGGCGCCCGCACCGGCCAGCCATTGCGCGCCCGGGCCGCCGCGCATCACGTCGACCAGCGACGGGCTGCCGTCGGCGCACCACAGCGCGTCGACCTCGTCCAGCGCCGCACGGAAGACGGCGTCCTCGGCATAGAGCGCGTTGCCCATCCCGACCCACTGGCAACCGTTGCCCGAGAAGACAAGCGCGGTGCGCGGCGCGTCGGCGGGCGCCCGGCCGGTCGTCACGCAGCTCGGCCCGCCTTCCGGCGCCGGCCGCGCCAGCGCCGCGAGTGCCGCGCGGCCTTCGGCCGCGTCGGCCGGCGCGACGATCGCGCGATGCTCGAGCCATTGGCGACGACGCGCGGCCGCCGCGGCCAGCGCCTGCCAGTCGCCGCCGTTCTCGAGCGCCGCCAGATAGCGGTTCGCGAGCGCGCCGAGCGCGTTCGGGCTGCGCGCAGTCAGCACGAGCGCGGACGGTGCGCGGGCGGCTTGCGTCGCGCTCGTCGGCACATCGTCCGCGACCGCCGCCGACACCGGCGCCTCGGTCAGCACAATGTGCGCGTTCGTTCCACCGAAACCGAACGAGTTGACGCCGACGGTCAGGGGGGCATTGCCGGCTTCGAGCGGCATATAGCGATCGACGACACGCAGGCGCCCGCCGTCGAAATCGATGGCCGGATTGGGAATGGAGAAATGCAGCGAGCGCGGCACCGCGCGATGCTTGAGGCACAGCACGGCCTTCAGCAGGCCTGCCATCCCGGATGCCGTCTCGAGGTGGCCGATGTTGGTCTTCACCGAGCCGATGAGCAGCGGGCGGTCCGCCGGGCGTGCGCCCGACACGACGTCGATCAGCGCGCGCGCCTCGATCGGATCGCCGACCGCCGTGCCGGTGCCATGCGCCTCCAGGTAGGCGAGAGACTGCGGATCGACGCCCGCGCGCGCGTAGACGCTACGCAGCAGCGCCGCCTGCGCCGCCGCGCCCGGCACGCTGATGCCGCCCGGCGAGTGGCCGACCGAATTCACGCCGGAGCCGGCGATCACCGCATGGATCGTGTCGCCGTCGGCGATCGCGCGGTCAAGCGGCTTGAGCAGCACGAACGCACCGCCTTCCGCGCGAACGTAGCCGTCGCCGGTCGCATCGAACGCGCGGCAGCGGCCGCGCGGCGAGAGCATCGAAGCCTTGGAGAAGCTGACGAAGCCGAACGGGTGCAGCAGCAGGTTGACGCCGCCGGCGAGCGCCGTTTCCGCTTCGCCGGACTGCAGCGCCTGGACAGCCTGATGAAGTGCGACGAGCGATGACGAGCAGGCCGTGTCGACGGACATGCTCGGGCCACGCAGGTCGAACAGGTAGGACACGCGGTTCGACGCGATGCTCAGCGTGTTGCCGGTCGCCGAATACGGATCGATCGCGTTCAGATCGTCCATGCTGCGGTTGCCGTAGTCGGTGCCCGCGACACCGACATAGACGCCGCAATTGCTGCCGCGCATGTCGGCCGGGCGCACCCCCGCATCCTCGAACGCTTCCCACGCGAGTTCGAGCAGCAAGCGCTGCTGCGGGTCCATCTGGGTGGCTTCGCGCGGGGAAATGCCGAAGAACGCGGCGTCGAAACCCGCAACGTTATCGAGAACGCCGGCCGAGAACGTGTAGCTCTTGCCCGGTTCGCGTTTGGACGGGTGCCGGTAAAAGTCCGTGCCGAAGCGCTCCGGCGGGATTTCGGTTACTGCGTCGCGTTCGCTCTTGAGCAATTGCCAGTATTCTTCCAGCCCGGCAACGCCGCCGGGGAATCGGCAAGACGCACCGATAATTGCGATCTTAGTGTTAACCATAGCTACGTTGTTATCTCCGACGCGCCAGTCGAAACCGCCTGCCTACCCGTCGTCTTCATCGCGCGAAGCAACGCGGTGCCAAGTTCCTCGACCGCGCGGTCCTGCTTGCGGGGAGCGTGTTCCCCGAAATTCCGCCAGATGAAGTAATTGCTTTGGTCGGGTATGTTCCCGAACCTCTCGAATACATGCGACAACGCGGGAACATGATCGCCGTAGAAACATAAAATCGTATCTCGACGGCACTGGCGCAGATAGGCAACAAGCCGTCCGATCATTGCATCTGCGTTGGCGACGTGGCGCAGGTATGCCGTCAGGTCGCGCCAGGTGGCGTCATCGCCCAGCGTATGGTAGCGGGCGGCCTCTCCTGCTTCCACCGGCTCCAGGTGCAGCGGGCCGTGATTTTCCATCGTCATCGCAAATAGAAAGGCCGGTTGCGTGCGCTTCTCGTCGAGCACCGCGACGATCTGGTCGAGCACGGCCGCATCTGAAATATACGGGCCCACACGCGGTGCATCGCCGAACGCGCGAATGTCGAAAAAGCGATCGAACTGAAGCAGCGGAAAAACCCGGTCGCGGCCGAAAAAATCCGCGTAATAAGGATGAATGGCCGTCGTACGATAACCGGCCCGGCGGAACCAGCCGGCCAGTGAAGCGCTGATGCGCCGCACGAATGCATAGGGATAGAATCGCGCGTAGCCCAGGTGCGATGACGGCAAACCGGTCAGGAATGCAAATTCCGAGCGCATCGTGTTCGCCCCCCAGGCGGGCACGGCCAGTTGTCCGTGCTCGACGGACTCGCGACATACCCGATCGAAGTGACCGAGAATCGAAGAATCGATCGCGGCCGACAACGGGCGCGGATCGAAGAAGGATTCGCTTTGGATCACGATCACGTCGGGATGACCGGGCAATTCGTCTTCACTAGCAAACGGGCCCGCGCAAGTCAATCCCGCTACCGAGCGAAACGTGGCTGGTCGCATGCCGTTCAACAAATATGCAACAAAGACCGCAAAGAACCCGTGACGGCGCTGATCGTCGAGCGGATCGAGTGTGAGCGGTAAACGCGCGGCGCACAAGCCGCCCGTCGCGAAACAAATCAGGGCCGCCATGGCCGCTTGCCACGCGGTTTGCGCCGATACCGCAGGATCGAGAAAGAAACCGGCCGCCAGCGCAACCGAGCCGAGCACCATCGCCACGACCGTTGTCGCGCTCAGAAACGGCAAGTAAAGACGCGGGTGCGAGAACAACTGACTGAACAGACTCAGGTCGGTAAAAACAAAAGGCTCGCGTAGGGATGTAAATTTCGCATTGCTGACCGCGCCGGCAAGCGCCACCAGCGCCAGAGCGAGAAACGCGGCAAAATGCGGGCGACGGGTCAGCGCAAGGATAACGCAGGCGACGAACAACACGCTCGCGGTATGCAACGCCCCCGCCAGGAACGGACGGCGAACGGCGGCGCGGGGAATTGCAATCGCATCTGCGGCAAATGACAGGGCAATGGCAAAGACGAATGTGATCGGCATCGACGACGCCACGCTATCGCTCCTCGCGCGGCAAATAGGACAATCGACCGAGGATCGCATCCGCCATCACCGCGGGCAACAGCGGGAGCAGCCGCATGCCGAGCGCGAGCAGAGCGGGGAACGCAATTTCAGCGCGCCGGGCGGCGATCCCGCGCTGTATGTACTGCGCAGCCTTGTCGGGCGACCAGAGCAGAGGCTTGTCTGCGGGGAACACATCGCTCATCGCCGTCTTGACGAACCCCGGCAAAACGACGGACAGGCGAATACCGTCGCGTTTGAGCACGGGACGCACCGAGTCGCCCCATGCCTTCAACGCCGCCTTGCTCGCGCAATAGGCGGGTGAAATCGCCATGCCTCGCAGCGCCGCGAGCGAGCTGATCAGCGCGACCTGCCCGCTACCGCGCGCGCGCATCCGATCGATGACCGGCAGTACGGCATTCATCGCGCCGTAGAAATTCGTATCGACGATTGCCGCGGTGCGCTCGCGCGCCTCCCAGTCGCCGCCGTGCGCGAGCGTACTGGCCACGCCGGCATTGGCGATCAGCAGGTGGATCGGGTGCGCGTCGTCGAACTGTTCGAGCCACCGCCGCATCGCATCGGCGTCGCGGACGTCAATGCTCGCGACGAAAACCGTGGCGCCGCGGGCACGACAATCGGCGGCGCTTTCCTCGAGGCGCACCGCGTCGCGTCCGCCGAGGCTCAGCACCACCCCGGGCCGCGCGTACGCCCGGGCCAGCGCGCGCCCGAGGCCGGCGCTCGCGCCCGTGATCGCGATATGCCGCGGCCCGGCACTGTCGCTCACGACACCGCCTCGAGCCGGCTCACGGCGCCGGCGACGCTCATCTCTATACCGGTGCGCGTATAGAAATCTCCGTTGATCTGCGTATGGTGCATCACGTAGTCGAGAAAAGCCTGATAGAGATTCATGTCCGGGCTACCAGCCTCCGTCCAAAAGTCCGCCAGGCTGCCTTGCCAAGTCAGCCCCGGCATCGAATAGATCGCGGTGCCCAATGCAACGAGCGGGCGTCGATGGTGGACGGCGGACAAACCGACCGTGCTGTTTATCACGACCACGCCACGACATTGATCGAGTAACGTCGGCAAGTGGCCCGCATCGATGAAGGCCATTCTCTTCTCGATACCCAGTTCAGTGGCCAATGCCGTTGCAAATTGACGGTAGCCGATCAGACCGGTGTCCAACGGATGATTCTTGATGACAAGCCAACTGTCGTCGGGCGCATTTTCGGCGAATGAGTGTAAAACAATCGCTATCGCGTCGCAAATGCCGCCAAAAGGGGAATGATCGACGATCTGGGAGTCGGAATTGAGCTGCAGCGGAAACAGATAGTAGCGGCGTTTTCGTTCCAGCAGATCACGGGTGACGTTCTCGGCCTCCCTATCGCGCACGTGTTGCTGAACGGCGCGATACGCGAGGCCCGCGTACTCCTGTAAGCCGTTTCTCGGACGGTGCGACTTGTAATGCGGGAAACGATGCGCGTACAACGCGTTGGCCATGCGATACCTGATATCGTGGCAGGCGCGCTCGTACAGGTTGTAGCCGGTCGGTTTCCCGGGTACCGCTGGCGGGATATGCCGGCGTGCGTCGAGATAGTAAGCCGGGTCGCGCGGCAGCAACGATCGGCCGTTGACGCCGTGCCCTTCCATTGTGATCCAGTGCGGTCGAACATACCCCTCTTCGAATACGTGAACACGCACCCCCGATGCGCGAGCGATCTCATGCATCGGCCTGTGGATCGCACGGCAGTCGCCAAACAGAAGCACATCCGTCACTCCATTGGTCGCAATGGCATCGCGATACCACGCAACCAGGCCTTCGGGTTCGTCGCGATAGTTCCAAGCGCTTTCCGAACCTTGATACGCGAGATCTCCGCCGCAAAAATTCACACGCCGAACCTGGTGGCCCCGCTGGCCGAGACCGGCAGCGAGTCGACCAAAAAAAGGAGAGGCCGTGCCTTGCAGGGCAAGGAAGAAGCGGGACATACGATTCTTATCTGATTGAGTTATGAAGGCCGACGCGCTCGAACAAGTCGCCGACAAAATGACAACACCCGCCTTGCAGCCCGTCACCCACGCCGTTTCACCCACGCGCCGACCTGCGGCGACACGGCGTCAGTGGTGACACATTCCCCGCCCGGTCACGCGAACGCATGCGCACGTGTCACCTGCACGAGCAGCGTATGACGCTCCTCGATGCAACCTTGCGCGACGCATACGTGAAACACCCGACGTCGACCGTGCCAAGCCCCCTAGAACGATCCGGCATCCGGTCCGGGGCCCGTCAGGAACGGAATGACGTCACGCGGATTGCGGACGACGGCGCTCGCCGCCGTCGCCACACGCGATGCGTCCCGGTCGCATATGAGGAGAGTCGTCCCGACACCCGCCGTCGACCCGGCTTGAATATCGGACTCCTTATCCCCGACAAGTAACGACGCCCCCAGATCGAGATCGAAATCATGCTGCGCCGCGAGGATCATCCCCGGATTCGGCTTCCTGAACCGGGACTCGACCTTATATCGGCCAATGCCGTGCTCGGGATGTGTCGGACAAAAGTACACGCCGTCGATCGGCGCGCCTTCGGTCGCGAAGACCCCTTTCATCCAGTCGGACAGGCGAAAAAAATCGTCTTCCGAATAGTAGCCGCGCCCGATCCCCGCCTGGTTCGTCACCACGATGCTCAGATATCCCAACGCCTTGGCGGCTCCGGCAAGCTCGAAAATTCCGTCCAGAAAGACAAATTTCTCGATCTCGAAAACATAGCCGTCGTCGCGATTGATCACCCCATCGCGATCCAGGAACAACGCGCGATTCTTCACTTGCAGATTCCGGAAAGCTCGTCTTGAGCGCGGTAAAAGTCCTCGGGAACGCCGATATCGATAAACTGCCCACGCGTCACGAAAACGTCGAACCTGCGAGACTGGACTGCGGACGACATGAAATCGGTTTCGAACGAGAACGCCTCCGCCGTCTCGCCGGCAAGAATGTCCTTCGGCAGGACATAGCAACCTGCGTTGATCAAGCCCGGTCCCGAAACGCCCTTTTCGGCAAAACCCGTCACCCGACCGCCGTCGACGACGAGGCGGCCGTATCGCCCCGTATCCGGCACCTGCCGGGCCACGATCGTCGGGAATCCACCCGTCTGCCAACCGTCGTCCAGTTCGTCGACTTCGAGATCCAGATACGTATCGCCGTTGAACACGAACGCGTGGTCGCCCTCGCAGTACGGCAACGTTGCCTTCAGTGCGCCTCCCGTACCCAACGGATCGCTCTCGACTGAATACGCGAGGTCGATTCCGGCGAAGCGATCACCGAAATGGCTCATGATTTTCTCGGCCATGAAGCCAACGGACAGGACCACCCGAGAAAACTTCTTTTCGCTCAAACGCGTCAAGAGGATTTCAAGAAATGGCCTGCCGGCAATAGGCGCCATCGGCTTGGGAACGTCGGAGACGACCGTGCGCAAGCGCGTACCGAACCCTCCGGCCAAGATGATCGCTTCTCTCATTTCACTGCTTCCCGAAAATGGAGTGCTCGACCAGCCCGCAAACGATATGTCCGAGAACCAGGTGCCCCTCCTGGATCTTCGGGGTGTCGGCCGACGGGACTTCGAGCAGCAAGTCGCACAGCTCGCGCATTTCTCCGCCGCGATTGCCGGTGAAGCCGACGCACGTCATCCCCTTTGCCTTGGCTTCGCGAAAAGCCGCCAGTATGTTCGGGGACTTTCCGGAAGTCGAATAACCGATCAGCACGTCGCCCTTGTTGCCGAGCGCCTGAACCTGACGGGAAAACAGTTTCTCGTAGCCGTAATCGTTTCCGATCGCCGTGAGAATGGACGTGTCCGTCGTCAACGCCACTGCCGGCAGCCCGGGCCGATCGAAAGCAAACCGGCTGACGAACTCCCCTGCGATATGCTGCGCATCAGCCGCGCTTCCGCCGTTACCGGCGAGCAACACCTTGCCGCCTTGAGCGATGGACGCAATGCAGGCATCGGCAACTTTCTGAACCGTCGCAAGCAACCGTTCGTCTGCCAGCATCGCGGCCATTACCCGCTGGGCCTCGGCGATGCTGTTCGTGATGTACGTCAATTCGCGATTCTCCATGCCTGCGTCCCGTTCTTCGTAAAGTGGCAGTTGCTAACTTGTCCGTCGTATTCGCCAAGCGTCCTGATCAGATCCATGCGCTTCTCGGTGGGTACGAAAAACAGCATGAAACCGCCGCCGCCCGCCCCCGAAACCTTTCCGGCCTGCGCACCGGCGCGGATCGCCGCGTCGTAGATCTCGTCGATATGCGCGTTGGAAACAGTCCGCGCCGAATTCTTCTTGTTGTCCCAACCAAGGCGCATCGAAGCGACAAAGGCCTTGAAATCGCCCTTCAGCAAAGCCTCTTTCATGACCAGCGCCTCGCGCTTGATACCGTGCATCGCCTCGATTGCCGCGGTCTTGTGCGACACCACGTTGTCGCTCTGGTCCTGAATGATCTTGGCCGACTCGCGCGACACGCCCGTGTAAAAAAGGACCAGCGAGGCCTCGAGCTCACAAAGAACCCAGTTCTTGATTCGCAACGGATTCACGATCGTCCGTTCTTCCTCATAGAACTCCATGAAATTGAAGCCTCCGAACGTCGCCGAATATTGGTCCTGACGTCCCCCGGCCAGCCCGCAATCGACGCGCTCGATCCGATAAGCCAGCTGCGCGATGGCGTAGTCGTCCAGCGGCAGATTCAGCAACTCGACAAACGCCTTGATCATCACGACGACCAGCGTCGACGATGAACCCAACCCGGAACCCGCGGGAGCGTCACAGAATGTACTCAGCTCGAGCGCGATCGGCTTGCCATGGTTGTAGTTCCGAATCATGTGGTTGTACACCGCCTTATGCAGGTTCAGCGTACCGTTCAGCTCCAGCGGCTCGGAAATGAGCTGATGCTTTTCCACCTGCTGATCCGTCGAGACGAACCGCACGGCCGGTATCGTGAGCGTCTTGATCACCGCGTATGCGTAGCGATCAATCGTCGCATTCAGGACATAGCCCCCGAATGTATCGGCATAGGGAGCGACGTCGGTCCCCCCTCCCGCCAGGCCCAACCGCAGCGGGGCCCGTGCGCGAATGATTGTCGGATTCATCGGTCGTCCATGTTCCTATCGGGTCAAGAACTTCTCGCCGGCGGAAATCCGGGCGCGCCAGTAATTCAGCAGATCTTCCATGGTCTTCTCGAACGAAATCTCGGGCTTCCAACCGGTGACGGCCTCGAATTTCCGCGTGTTCGGAACTTGCAGATCCGCATCGATCGGGCGCAGCCGCTCCGGATCCGTCTCGACGCGGATGACGTCCTTGGAAGTCGACATGGAGATCAGCGTGTCGAGCATCTGGCCGACCGTGCAGGAATACGTGCCGCCAATGTTGTAATAGGCGCCCGGAATCGGGTTGATCGTCACGAGCATGTAATACGCGCGTACCGCATCTCGTACGTCGGCAAACGTGCGCAGCGAGTCGAGGTTGCCAGTCTTCACGACCGGCGGAATCAGCCCGCGCTCGATCATCGCGATCTGCTTGGCAAACGTCGATTCGGCAAACACGTCGCCACGACGCGGGCCGGTATGCGTGAACATCCGCGTGGTCATCACGGTCATGTTGTACGCTTCGGCATAGTACCGGCCGATCAGGTCCGTACCCACCTTGGAGATGGCATACGGCGATGCCGGATGGAACGTGCACTCTTCATCGATCGGCAACTTTTCGCGGGGCACCCGCCCGAACACTTCGGACGACGCGCAAACATGCGTGACGGCGTCGATGTTGTTCTTGCGCAGCGCTTCCAGCACGTTGGCCGTTCCCTGGACGTTGGTCTCCAGCGTGTCGAGCGGCGAATCGAAGCTGGTTTTCGGGTAGCTTTGCGCGGCCAGGTGGAACACGAAATCGGGCGTCGACTGCTTGACGGCCTCGTGAATAGAGAGGTAATCGCGCAAATCGCCGTACACCAGGCGGATCCTGTTCTTCTCGTTGATACGCGGAAGCAGGTGAGAAACGTTGTCGAGCGGGCTGCGCCAACGGCACAGGCCGTAGATTTCCCAATCCGTATTCTCCAGCAGAAAGTCGGCCAGATGCGACCCCACCATCCCCGTAATACCCGTAATCAAAACACGCTTTGCCATATCGCACCGTTAATTAGACAACTCGAGATTAATCGCTTCGCCAAGACTGCGGGGGCGCCGCCCCAGCAGTTTCTCGAAACGAGCAGAACTTACATTAATGATACGAGGTCGATTGACGAAGAAATCGCCCTCGGGCTCGCTGAATCCATAATCCAGCTCCGGCGCCGCCAGATTTCTGATCTTTTCGACGAAATCTTCGCGAGCGACCAGCTCCGGCCCAACGAAATTGATCACTCGCTCGTCGATCGCATCCCAGCGCTCGATCAGCGAAACAACCCCCTCCACGACGTCGCTCAAGTACACGACACAGCGCGAAAAAGGCTTGAATATGTCGGCCCGCTTCCCTTCCTTCGCACAACCGAGCAAATACTGAGTAAATCGATCACGGAGCGAGAACACGTAGGAAAGCCGAATCACCTTGACGGCCGCATTCTCGCCGAGCTCGGCCTCCACCCGGCGCTTCATCGCGCCATAAGCGCCGGCCGGCGTCAGTTCGGCTTCCTCGCTCAGCAACTGCTCGCTAGCCCCGTAGACCGTATCGCTGGAGAAAAAAATGACACGTGCGCCTCGAGCCACTACGCCGCGGATCAGTGTCAAGGTGCCCGTCACATTCACCTGGAATGCCGTCTCATAATCCTTTGCACACGCGTCCGGAGACGATATGGCCGCGGCGACTGCAACAACGTCTCCCGCGCTCACTTGTTCGTATGGAAACGCCTCGGCGCGGGCCAACGAGAAAACGATGTCGGCGCCATCGCGCGTCGAAGTTCCCAGCGTTCTCCAGCGCCGGCTGCATGCATCGAACAATGTCTTGCCGATGTAGCCCGTGCTGCCCACCAGAAATACCTTCATGATTCAAAAGCCCTGCGCAACGCCGTTCGAACCCAGCGACGATTTGCGGCGACACGATCGAAGAACGCGGAAACGTCGGCCTTCGGCGAGCGCTCAAACCACTCGAACTGCTCCAGGAGATACGGTTCGTAGGCCTTCTTCTTGTAAAGCACCTGATACTCGTTCATCCTGTTCAATTCTGAAAAATCGAAGCAATCTCGATATATCGGATACAAGGACATCTTGGTCACATCCAGAGGATCGAGATTCTGATCAAAGCTGATATCCGAATAGGTATAGCCGAGCGCCAGCATGCATCGTGCCGCGATTTCGCGCATCAATGCCGCGGTCGGATGATTCATCGTGTAGAACAGTCGCTTCTGACGACAGTTAGCCAAAATAAAATCGGTAACGGAAATGTCGATCTGCTTCCCACCGTCGTTTTCACCGACTTCCCGAGACTTCAGCTCGTCGACGCACCAGCTTTCGATCTCGTCGATATCGATGCGTAGAGACGCGCCGATCTCCTCCAAGTGCCGGAGATAGGTTTCCTTGTCCACATCCATGACGACGGCTCCCGCGATCAAGGCATCAACATAACCTTCCGGATGCGGCGGCAAACCGTATGGTGAATTGACGGTGGGATGATAGCCTTCCCAATGCATGTATTGCACCGACAAGGCGTTCCCTCCCGGCGGCATGCTATTCCTCAGAAATACCGACGAGTACTTTTCTCCTCGGTACCCCTCCGAGACAGGTTGATAAAGAAATAGATCGAGCTTCGGTATCGTTTCCGCGAGATGACGATCGATTTGCTCTTCGCTGGCGACAAAGCACGGCTCCATCTCCACCAGTTCCCAGTCGCGGGCGAATGTCGGACAACTGTTCAGCATCTTGGCTAACGCCGGCGCCTGACACGAGCCGTACACCGAATATTTCTTTCGTTGTGCCATCAAACGATCTCCGTACGTTAGGCAACTTGAGCGCCTGCCCAGCGGATAAGACTGACGTAGTCGCTGCTTTTCCGAATGTCGCCAAAGCGCTCCGCAAACTCGGTAGAGCGGAGCATGGCCAGAATCATTTCCTTCCTCGATATCGTTTCCGACGCCAACTTCTCCGCATAGTCGCGAAGGCCGGCAAGGTCCGGATCGCGACACAGTAGTTTCTTGTAGCCGATATAAGCGAAGTGCTCACTGACCGGACATTTCAACTTTGTCCAGAACGACGTGTTCAGCACCGGGGCCGATGCAGTCGAATACAACGACGTCCCGTCCGCCTCCAGCTCGACTTCCGGAACATCGCTCGCCGACAATTCCAGGAGACTGTCGACCAACGGCCGATACGGCTGGGTCAAAAAGGACAGGTAGTGATGTCGCGCATCCCCGGGGATCAGGGAAAGCGCCTCCGATGACGCATGGTGAACGAAGCCGTCCAGCACCCCCCAGATGGATTGCGTCCTCGAATAGTTTTCGGGATGCCGCGTATCGATGGTAGTGCCGGACACACCCAGAGGCCGCAATCCGTCGAAATTCCGCCGCTGGAACGCATTCAGATACTCGCGATTCTCAAAGACAAACTCGAACATGTCGCGCGCATAACGCGCACAATCGTACTCCAGTGCCGCCGCACGGCCTCGCAACCCCACTTCTCGACGCTCGGCAACACCGTTTAGGAGACGCTCGAACACACGCTGAAGTTCGTTGAAATCGGTCGTGCTATGTACTTTATACGCGA
The DNA here is from genome assembly GCF_000011705.1 of Burkholderia mallei ATCC 23344. NCBI lineage: Bacteria > Pseudomonadati > Pseudomonadota > Betaproteobacteria > Burkholderiales > Burkholderiaceae > Burkholderia > Burkholderia mallei. The sequence goes on from NC_006348.1 coordinate 2,390,846, forward strand.
CGTCTTCACTCAGATCGCCATAACAACCCGTGTCGTAGCAGATCACCGGCTTGCCGGCCGCGAGCTGTTCGATCAACGATCCCGACTGCCCCTCGGTGTTGGGCTGCCGGAGGTTGACGAATACATCGGCCTCGACCTGAAGCGCATACAGCTCGGTATCGCTGACCGAACCGCGAAACTCGACGCAATGACCGAGATCGCCGTCGGCGCACAGGCGCCGCAGATACTGATCGTATTCGGGCGAGGCGCCACCGCAGAGAATGAGCCGGGCTTCCTTCCTGAGTCGCTCCGAGTGGCCGAAGACGCGCAGGACCCGGTCGATACACTTGCTCGGCGACATATGACCGAACGCAGCAAAAACGACTTTCCCACCCGCTTTCCCGCGAACCTTGTAGAAGGTTTCGATCACGTCTTCGGTAGGCACACGTTTGAGATCGTATGGATTCCGCGTCATGAGAATCGGACCGGCGAAGTGCGGTTTCAACTGGTTCTCGAAGAATTTCGAATGCACCACACATGCCGACGCGAGCCCGGAAAACACCTCGAACATCGGAAACGAGGCCACCGACGACGAATCCCACCCGCCGCGCACACCTCCCGCATAACTCAGCGCACTGGCATGACACGCCCGCACGCCGTCCTTTCCGTACAGCGCCGCCAGCAACCAATAGTACAGATCGGATTTTTGTTTACGATTGAACAGGTCGTTGACGATCCCGTGCTGCATCACGAAATCGTGCAGCACGACGATACCCGGCAACCTCTTCAGGCACTGGAAGATAGAGTAGTGGTTCTCTTCATTGTTGCCCAGGTTGTAAATTACCGCGTCGAACTCCCGGGCGACAGGCTCCATGTCCATATCGTCTTCGATGATACGAACGCTGACGTCTTCAACCTCGTAAGGCTGATGTAGAGCGTGCCATTGATAGAAGACCGTAACATCAAAATAGTCTTTCAGATGTTCGACAACGGCCTTCGACATGAAGCCGGGGCCGCATGCCGGATGAAACGGCGTAAAGAATGCAAGCTTCATTGCAGTGCGTCCATCAAAATTTTGTCCGGGCTGTAACGACTCATCTGATGAAGGTTCAGGCTTTCGCCGAACGCCTCCGGCTGCAGCACGCCGCTCGCGAACATCCCTGCAATCTGGCCGACGAGACCGACGTCATCGGTTTCGAACCCGGTCACTTCATTCACGAAGTAGCGCTCGTCGATCAACGACCGGTAGAGTACGACGGGCCGCAGCAACGCCGCCGCCAAAGACAGGCGCTGAAAGCTCAGTCGCGCATCGAGCCCGACTCCCGCATAGAACAGGCTACGAGACAACGCCCCCTCAAAAGCGTCAAATTCTTGAACGATCTTGGGTTTCGAAGCAACACGCCCGCTGATTCCAATAATCTGCTCGCGCACCTGCAGGCTGGCGGAAAATACCCGCAAATCCTCGATGCCGGACCGGCCCAAAGCGTCGAGGCAGGCAATCAGTTCGTCATCCGCCATGCCGATATTGCCGACTTCCACTGTGACCGTGCGACCATATTCGCCAGGCAGTTCGCCGGCTTTTCTGGTCAATGGAAACGGCAACACATCTATGCGCGCCAGACGGGTGGCGAGTTCGCTCTTTGCCGCGATGTCGTTCACGAATACCCGCTCACCGCGGAGCGATCCAATGTTCATCGCGCCGGCAAAAAAATGCTTGAATCGAATAAAGACGCTCGGTACGTCCTTTACCGCCCCCGCGCTCGATTCGGCCAGCCAGTAGACAATCTTCTCCGAAGCAGACGGTCTGTAATGCGCCGCCAGGGAAATGACCGACTCGTTCGACGGAATCGATCGTTCGGCGGCATGCGCATGTCTCGCCTCGCTAAGCGAGAGAACTCGCACCCGGCGCCCACTGGCGTTGATGCGGCCGGCCAAATAAGAAGCCACCGCTCCGGAGCCGTCAACATCCTGGTCTATCACAATTTTTATCATTTCTTTTACCTAGACGCTGTAAGACTGCAAGCGCAATAGAAGCACTCCAACGTCGCGCGTTCCGTCTTCCGCACGCACAAGCGGAGTAGTCAATTTCAGCGTGTGCAACATTCTGCCGGCAAGCGCGGCGCCGGCGGAAAAGACCAGGCGCAGACGCTGGATCGAGCCCTCCGCGCTGAACGCATGCTGCCTGGCCGGCATGCCGTTTAACGTGAAATGCTCCGGCGCCAGGGCCTCCGGCGACACGCTATCGATATAGTCCACTTCGATCACGACATGGCTGTCGCGCCCCGCGCGAAGCGGAATCTCCCATACAGCTCGCGGCTCCAGCCCTGTCCAACGTCCAAGAACATCCGCACCACACGGCAACCGGGTGGATTCCAGAAAATGCAAACCTCGGGCGCCGACTGCGTTCGTCATGTCGAACGCGTAAAAATCGCCAGCATTACCCATGTCGCGAGTGTCCTTGTCAGCGAGATACTCAAAGGCGCACTCGACAAGCTTCTGGTATCCCGCGTCGAAGCGGCGATTGAATTCCTTTACCGCGAACTCGTACAACTCGATATCCATCAAGTTGTAATCGCGTAAAACACCGCCTTCTTCTGGCGTGGTATTGTAAACACTGTCGAACGAAGCCTTCTTCGGATTTCGATTAGTTAGCAGTGCATCGCTCCGTTCCCATGGGCGGATACCGAGGGTATGCGCAAGAAGCACTAGTGAACGATCAAATTGCTCGGTCAGGCCAAAAAAATGAAAATACTCGACGAGATTGCGCTTAGCTTTCTCGACAAGCTCGGCGTCATAGTATCCACGCTCCTTCTTCCATTCGACGCTCGGCGCGAGGTAGCGAGTCATCATGTTTTGAGCGCTGTCGGAAATCACGAGATTATCCGAACTCACAAATTCGCAAAGCGACATCTCGGACGTCATCTTCAGCGCCTTGATGACGTCCGGATTCGTGTCGCTGCACCCGATCCACGCATCCGAATAGCGCGAAGCGTCATGCCAGTTGTGATACTGGGAAATACAGCGCTGAACCGGATCGCGAAGAAAAGTCAAACGCGTGGCGCCGCCGAAGTGCCGATGCAGCGCGTCGAAGCTGAAATGCCCGACAAACAGCTCGTAACGACGCGTCTCGTCGGCCATCACTTCATCGAGTTCGTCATCCAACGCAGCGTCGCATACTTCGTCGTCGCGATATAGCGTGCGAAGTATCTGATTGAACGACGATCCCGCCGTCTTGGGAATGTGATGGAACACAATTTGGCGCGCCAGCCGCTCCCGACTGCGCACCATGCCGCAAAACGAATAGTCAACTGTGCGCTCACGCATGTGCTGTTTACCTCTTCGAACCTCAAGGGGCCGAACCAACGCTTTGTATAAACTCATCCCACCGGGGCGAAATGGCCTCCGCCGTGTAGCGCGCCGAAATTCGCTTCGCGCGCCGACGATACTCGGCGAATGTTTCGGAAGCGTTGCGCAACGAGATCGCCTCGCGTATTCCACCGACAATTGATTCGACGGAGTAAGGGTTGAAGTAGATACAGGCGTCCTCGTAGACCTCCCGATGCACCGGGATGTCGGATGCAGCAACGACACCACCGCTCATCATCGCTTCCACGCCGGAGTAATCAAAACCTTCCGCGTAGCTCGGACAAATCGTCACCTTCGCGTGCTTGTAGAGATCGCGCAAATCCGGGGCCGCGACATTGCTCAGCAGGAACAATTCCCCCCTCTCGACCCACGGCACTATTGCGTCGACGAATTCGGCATAGTCCCACCCCAGATCCCCGACGAGCACGAGCTTCAACGCCTCATTGTGGCGAGACCGAAGCAGTTCCCACGCAGCCACGAGCGACGTATGATTCTTTCTCGGCTCAACCGTCGACACCATGAGCAAGTACTCGAAATCCTGCTGATCGGCATTCAATCGGCTTCGCGTAAAGACGTCGACATGGCTACTACTGAGCGCCTTGTATTTCTTCGCAAGCGGCCGAAACAGCCTGGAAGATACAATATCCTTGACTAATTCTTTAGGAGAATCAATTTCACTATAGATCGGCGAGACTGTATTATGAATGACAACCGCGCGATCCTCGATTTCAGGGAATATCTTCAGGAGATCATTTCTAGTGGCAGCCGAGACACAAGCGAAGTACGCCCCCGAACGAACGTTGCGGGCAAGCGCATCATAGTGCGCGCCATGATGGAAAGCTCGATCCTTGATCGTATGCGGAAGAAAAATCGGTATCGCATCATGATACCGAACAATGAGCTTGGTATTGCTCGACAAGACGCCGGGAAACGGCGTCTGCGAAATAAATACGTCGAAATCTCGGGTTTCGATTTTCTTGAACCGTTTGACCCGCAACAGCCCCGACAGCGAGATCTTGAGACGATGCAACGTCGCCATCGCAAGCGGCAATACACGGTACTGCGCAGCCAGAACGTGGGGGCGGTCGTCGACCGGGAGCGTTTTCGCGAAGAAACGTCGCCAAACGAAATCTTCAAATTCTACCGGGGCGAAAAACCCAAGCTTTTCGGAAAGACCGGCGATCACGGATGCCCGCAGCGAAATGCCTCGCATTACGATACTAATTGCACGCGAAATTGCTCCGGCGACTCCCCGGCGGCCGTCATCGGTAAACGACACAACAATTTTGGACATCGCGCGAATCTGAGCGGCGGGACGTTCCGACTCCGCGGCATACACCATCTTCGCCGTAATGTCGCGACCGCCCTGCTGGAGCAAACCAGTAACCGCCATCTTTTTGAGGCCCAGCAGCGTACGAAACAACAAGCGTGTTTCCTGCGGAATGCCAGAATACCCGTCCAGCGCCGGTCGAAGTTCAACCAATACACGCACTTTATTCTTCATTGCGACCCTTCTTGGCCAGCAGATCTGCCGCCTTATACGCGCTGCATTTCCCGATAAAAATGATACGCCTCGTCCATTTCCGGAAATTCATACAACTTCCCCCCATGCAAAACCGTCGCTCGCTGACAGTTAGCGCGAATAAATCCCGGATCGTGAGAAACAAAAATCATTGCCCTGGAATTACGCTTCTCGAACAATTCCACATGACATTTTTGACGGAAACGCTCATCCCCGACAGCCGTGACTTCATCGATGAGGAAACAATCGAAATCCACTGCCATCGAAATGGCAAAGGCAAGCTTGGCCCGCATCCCCGCCGAATATGTTTTGACCGGTTCGTTGAGGTATCTGCCAAGCTCGGTGAATTCACGCACAAACGGAAGCTTGTCCTCAACCGATACATCATAAATTCGACATATAAAACGAAGATTGTCGATACCCGTGAGCGAAGTCTGGAATGCCCCGCCAAATGCCAAGGGCCACGAGACGCTCATTCCCCGGTACACACGCCCCTCGGTCGGCCTCTCGGCGCCGCTTATGATACGAATCAGCGTTGATTTCCCCGCGCCATTCCCACCGAGAATACCGATCTTTTCTCCACTTGCTATATCAACGTCGACGCCATCAAGAACCGTACGCTCTCCGGATTTCGTCTGATACGTTTTCTTGACCCGAGTCAGTCGAATCATTCTGGCGTGACCTCACGACCCACGTCGCGAACCAGCGCGAGACCGACCAGAGACATCGCCAGGCAAGCGCACGCCATATATCCGATATCATAATGTGCCGCGACGAGGCTGCCGAAGTACCCTTCGCGAAGCATTTCGACTCCGTGCACCATGGGCAGCCACAGGACGATTTTTTGAAATGCCGGCGAAAGCCAATCCACCATGAAGATGGCGCCCGATAGCGGAAACATCAGATAGGTCACCGGATGCCAAAGCTTCTCGACGAGCTCCGTCTTCTCGCTTAACGCTCCAATGATGAAACCAAGCGACGCACCAAACCAGATAATCATGACCCAGGCAAACATCACCTCGAGAATATCCTCGGGATAGTCAACGAGGCCCAGCGCATGAAATGTAATCATCAACACGAAAAAGGATGCGGTATTACCGACCACCTCCAACAGAATACGAGCAATAAAGATATCTATGACCTTGACATTTCGGTGATACATCAGCGCCAAATTCGGCGTGACCGCCATACTGCACCGCCCGGGCATGTTTCGCCAAAGCAACACCGTCGAATAGCCGGTCAAAGCAAACGCGGAAATAGGGAGATTCGACCCGTGAGTCGCTCCTGTCGCATTCCAAAGAATGGTAATCCCGACCGTGAAGATCATCGGCTCGACAAATAGCCACAGGAATCCGATGTTGTGACGCCCGTACCGGGTCAGGACTTCCCGCATCAGCAATGCGAATATCACTCTTCGCTGAACCGCCAACGATCGACCGAAATTTGTCATGGCGCGTCATTCCTGATGTTCACGAATACCCGCTACCAGCATGCTCAACACGCCCCAGGCCGCGAGCCCCAAAATGAAACAGGCAAATATGTTCCGGACACGCTTGGGTTCCATCGCCACGTCCGGTTCGTTCGGTTCCGCAACCCGTTCCAGATAGATTTGTTTTCTTTCCGCATCTGCCCTGGCTTGCTCCAACGATGTCAGCGCAGAGGCAAGAAGCTTCTCCCCGAACGATTGCTCCAAAGCCAGGCGCTGGTACTCGACCGAACGGTCCGACAACGAATTCTTCTCTCCCGCCACGCCCCCTTTCTCGCTCGCAATCGACGCTTCCAACGCGCCGATAGACGCGGCCAGACTCGGGATCTGCGGATTCTGCGGGCTGAGCATGCGCAATTGCGATAGCTGCGCCTGCTTGGCAATGAGCTCGCCCCGCAACTTCGCTACCAGTTCCAGTTGGATATTGGACTGCCGATCCGGATCGAACAGACTCGCCTTGCTTCGGAATTTCGACAACGCCGTCGACGCAGCCTTTACCTTCGCTTCCGCTCCCGCCACCTCCGCAAGGGCGTAACGGAGCGAATCCTGACGTGAGCGATCGTTGAGTTCATTGACTCGCTTCTCCGCCATCTCGAGCAAATACTTGTTGATCAGGTATGCGTCTTTCGACGTATAGGCCTGAACGCGTAGCGTAGTGACCGCAGTTGCAGTCCCTACGTCGACGGCAACATGGTTTTTGAAATAGCGGTAGAAATACTCGAAGCCATCGCGCCCGATCACGCCCGGGAATCGACTGAAGATATCAGCATAGCGACCGCCAAATGCATCTCTGAGCGGCATTTTCTGCTCGAGAACGACGAGTGCGTCTCTCGACTTTATGTAATCTTGAACGACACTGGTGTCGTCACTGGTCTTTGATAGGGAGACGCCCTGAAGCAATGCCCCCAAACCCGGTTCGCTCGTTCGCTTGGGCGTACGCAGGATAAACTGCGATTCCGAGATGTAGACATCCGACGCAATCAGCCCGTAGTAGAGGGTAGCGATTGCAGTCGGCAGCACCACCGTCACCAGAAACAACGGGGTCAGCCTCAGCCGCCCGATCGTCCATACCCGCCAGAACCATGACGACTCCTGCGCCGGAGCATCGAAGCTCTCCATGGTGGCTCGTTTCGACACGACGGACGAAGGATTATCAACCAGTTCCGCCGCGTCCACCGAGTATGGCGATGACGCGGGAAGCAATTCGTCGACGGAAATGGACGATGCGCGCGCATCGGTCAGCAAATACCTCAAGACGAGTTGGCGATGCTCGAGGTCCGTACCCTCGAATTCCGATTGAATGCGCAGGCGCACCTGACCGTCGCCGGTTTCGAGCAGGAAACGCCACGAATTGAATACATATCCCAAAGCAGTCGGCGTATCTATCGCGGGCGAACAATCCGAATAACGCTCCCTGGCACGGGCAAGCGCCGCTTGCGGGTTCGAAACAGCAATGACCGATTCCAGCATCGGCAAGTCATTACCAGAAAAGAAGTCAGCGAATGCAACGCCATTCATAGTGTTACTCGATTACCACCCGAAACAACGAACACATGCCCTTACCGTCGGCAATGGCACCCATCACCTGCAGCGCCGTCATCAGTACCTGACTGTCTGAACGCCGGTAATCACCGGATACGCAACGGAGAACACGACATTCAAGAATTTTTGAAGTTCGGCAATCGGCGCATTCGAAACGTACAACAGATCGTTGTTGTCGACCCTGAAGCTCTGAGCCACGAAAAACGAATTCGGATCGCGAAGATTCACGCGATACACGACAGGCACCTTTCCGTCCGCAGTCGTACGCACGGGAGCCGTCGGCCATTTCAGCGCGTTGGCGTCTTCAAGTCGGAAGATGAATACGCCCTTTGCATCGGCGCGCGAATCCTGCAAGCCGCCAGCACGCGCCAGGGCCTGCGCAAGCGTGATGCCCTTCGCTTCAAAATTGATTTCGTCATTCTTGCCCGTCGCGCCGAGCACCGTAAAGCTATACGGCTGAAACAGGACAGTGACCACGTCGCCCGCATGCAGCGGGACATTCTGCCGCGGATCACGAATAACCATGTCGAGCGGCAACGAGGCCACCGTCTTGCCGCGCGTTATCTGGATCGTAACCTTGTCAACCGGGTGCTTCGCCCCGCCTGCGCTCGCCAATGCATCAAGCAGGCGCTCGCCCCGAGCGGTCAGAGCCATGCGAGCGTTTTCCGCCACATCGCCCACGACCGTCACATATGACGTCTCGTTGCGTGAAAGCTTCACGAGCACTTGCGGATCGTGCGCCATGCTCTTCAGCCGCGCGGCAATCTCACGCGCCAACTGCGTGGGCGAGCGGCCGGCCGCCTTGACCTGGCCCGCAAACGGAATATTGACATTGCCGTCGCCATCGATGGCTTGATCGGGCAGCACCGTCACGCGCGCGTTCGCCGGCCCCGAACTCCCTTCCGACTGAGCCGCGCCAAAAAGCGTGGCGGGTGGCGCCTCCCAGATGGACACCTGAATCGTATCGCCGACGCCCAACTGTTGCCGGAACGACGCACCGCCGCCCAGCGCCGTCACGAAGTCCGCCGTGTTTCGATCAGCAAACAGCTGGCGCGCGACATCCTCGGTCACATCGACGATCTGAATTCCGGATGGACTCTGCGCAGCCCGCGCGATTTGCGCGCCACTGGCCCCCGACGTAGGGATACTTGAGCAACCGGCGAGCGTGACCGCGCCCATGACACACGCGATCAAAAACGTTTTGCAGAATGGACGCGACATTGTTTATAGTTGGCAAACCTATGAGCTCGCGCATTGTCGCATAACTTCCGGTAGGCGGGGCACCGGCGATAGAGTTTACCAAAGCAAGCCTAACGCGGTGTGAAGACGCGCCTATTGGGCGACGCCCGCCCTGAATTAACACATCCGTAATTTAACCATCGCACGTTCCGAAGTTCGCGCTTGTCAATCATCTACCTAGACGTCACGCGTCTCGTGACCCGCCTTTACCAGGGTCTACTGCCGACGGGAGTGGACCGCGTCGGGCTGCAGTACATCCGGCACTATGGCAGCCGAGCGCGCGCCGTGCTCAGCGAGCGTGGCTTTTTCGCCATTCTGTCGGAAAAAGATTCGGCTCTTGTTTTCGCGTGGCTTACGTCATCAATTGGTAACAAAAATGCGATATTCAGGCTAGCCGCGCATGCCTGCCTGAGATCGATATTCAACGCAAGTTTCCAAAATGGCATATTGTTGCATACAAGCCACAGCGGAATGGAATTTCCACGCTATTACAAGAAACTGGCGAGCCTCGGTATTAAGTCGGTATTCCTCATCCATGACCTCATCCCGCTGACTCATGCCGAATACACCCGCCCGGGAGTCGAGCACACGCATCGCCGGCGAATTCATACGGCGTTAGGGTACGCCAGCGGCCTCATCACCAATTCCCGATCGACGCTGGAATCGCTCGCGGCGGAAGCGACCCGCGCCGCGCTGCCGCTGCCGCCATGCGCAATCGCGCACCTCGCTTCGGGCGTTGAGCCGCAGCCGCCCCGCCAGCGCCTGCTTGATGCCCCCTACTTCGTAATGCTGGGCACCATCGAGCCGCGCAAAAATCACTGGTTCATCCTGCATGTCTGGCGGCGTCTGATCGAACAACTCGGGAACGCCGCGCCGAAGCTGGTCGTGATCGGGCGTCGAGGCTGGGAATGCGAGAACGTCATCGACATGCTGGAACGTTGCGCAAGCCTGCCGGGCACGGTGATCGAAGAGGCCAACTGCTCCGACGAACGCCTTCACGCCTGGTTGCAGCATGCGCGCGCCCTTCTCTTTCCTTCGTTCGTCGAGGGTTACGGGATGCCGCTTGTCGAAGCACTGGGGCTCGGCGTACCCGTCCTTGCAAGCGACCTGGACGTGTTCCGCGAAGTCGCGGCGGACATCCCCGATTACCTCGATCCGCTCGACGGCCCGGCGTGGGCTGCCCGCATCCGTGACTACGCTCGGGACGACAGCCACGAACGCACCGCGCAACTCGCCCGAATCGAACACTTCCGCGAACCGACGTGGGTCGACCATTTCGAACGCGTCGATGCCTTTCTTGACACGCTGCGCTAAATGACCCGATCCACCGCATCGCGTCGGAACTGGTCAAACACCTTACTGCATCCGGTTCGCGTCCTGTGCAGGCAACGGCCAAAGCGCTCGTCGGACACCGACCGCGAGTACATTTGGATAGACCGGAAAATCGGCCGAATGGCATTGAGTATCGCGCACTCCTGCGGCGCCCGGACTCGTGCCGCATGGCCCGGTCCGATCTGGGCGGAAGTACCGGCCGGAACGCCGCTTCTCTCATGGTTCGTTGTACCGGTCACCCACGCCGGACCGGATGCATTCGTGCAAGCGCTCGATGCGGCACTCGAGCAAGACTGTACTGCGGGCACCGCAGCGGCCGTTGCCGAGTTGATGAAACGCGTGCTCGCCAGTCACGCAATACGAGGCCGCGACGGGGTGTCGGAATTTCGTGCGCCCCCTCAGCTGCCCGGCGAAACCCGCGTGTTGCTGATCGACGAGCGCAAGTATTCGCAAGGGATCGGCGCCGTCGCGACGCGCAACAACCGTGGCGCGTTCGAGCGGATGATCCGGGCTGCCCGCGCGGCCCATCCAGATGCCGAATTTTGGCTCGCCCGCACGAGAGATCGTGGCTCCGGTGTGTGGCTATCGGCGTCCGCGGCCGACATCCTCCCTGCCGACATACACCGCCTGGGTGAACACGAATCGCTATGCGCCGCGCTGGAGCACGTCGACCACGTCTACACGGTGGGCGCCTCCGAGGGAATGCAGGCGCTGCTGGCCGGCCGGCGAGTGCATGTGTTCGGCGCGCCATACTATGCCGGCTGGGGCCTGACCGACGATGCCGTTCAGTTGCCCGGTCGCCACGCGCGGCCCACACTCGCGGCGTTGTTCGATGTCGTCTTTCTGCGCTTTGCCCGCTACCTGAATCCCGCCACGCACGCGCCCGGCCGCATCGACGATCTACTCGACGCGATCGAATGGCAGAACACCGTTCGCCGGCGATTCGCCGATCTGCGGCAGGTGGCCGGCATACGCTTCCAATGGTGGAAGCGCCCATTCGCCACCCCATATCTCACGGCCGGGGGCGGAACGCTGAGGTGGACTCGCGACGCAAGCCGTCTGCGCGAAGGGGAGCACGCCGCGCTCTGGGGGGCACGCGGCACGAACGACTTGCCCCCCGGCACAAGGGTCATACGCATCGAAGACGGATTCCTGCATTCGACCGGCCTCGGCTCGGACCACGTGGCGCCGTGCAGCCAGGTCATCGATCGAAGCGGCCTCTATTTCGATCCGAGCCGGCCGAGCGATCTCACGACCATTCTGAACGAAACCGACTTCGACGATGCCGAACTGGTCCGGGCGAACAGGCTACGCCGCGAAATCGCCCGCCTGGGCCTGACCAAGTACAACCTCGGTCGCCGCAAACCGGCATGGTCCCCTCCTCCGGGCAAGCGCGTGGTACTCGTACCCGGTCAGGTGGCGGACGATGCCTCCATCCGGCTCGGCACGCGCGGCATTACGACCGCGGAAGATCTCCTTCGCGAGGTTCGCGCCAGGCGCCCGGACGCCTTCATCGTCTACAAGCCTCACCCGGACGTCCTGTCGGGCAATCGCCGGGGGGCAATCGAGGTGAATGCATGGGCCGACCTGATCGAACAGGATGCCGACCTGATCTCGCTGATAGAAGTGGCCGACGAGATCCACACCCTTTCGTCGCTGTCCGGCTTCGAAGCGCTGATCCGCGGCAAGGCCGTGCATACCTATGGTCTGCCGTTCTATGCAGGATGGGGGCTGACGCAGGACGCGCTCGCGCAACCCTGGCGCAAGCGCACGCTTTCTCTTGATATGCTGACAGCCGGCGTGTTGCTGCGCTATCCGGTCTACTGGGATTGGTCTCTCCGGCTGTTCGCCTCGCCCGAACTCGTTGTTCGGCAACTGGCCATTCCGGCCGCGCGACCGCTGACGAGTATCCGCGGCGATCGCCTGCGGCCGGTTCGGAAAGCATCCCGCTGGATTGCAAGCTGTCTGCGCCATCTCCTCTGGCAATGCGGAAAGTAGCCACACGGCACGCGCAGCCGCCTCAGGAAAGTCATGGCCATACAGGATCTGTCCGCCCCCGGCCGAGCCGGTGCGGGCGTGAACGCCGAACGACCACGCGATCGCTTCGCGACACGGCTAAAGAACGATGCGGGGCATCGGCCCAGCGGAACAAAGGTCATGGGCGCCTGTCGACATAACGAGCAGCATGTTGCGTGCATATGCACAGGCGAGGGCCGTCTACGCGTCTATGCGACAATCGCCGCGTCACCGTTCGGCTGTCCGGCCTCTCAAGTACGCGCACTGCGGCGCCGCTCCCCCCTTGGCCAGCGGTGCGACCGCAAGGCCGACGAGCAGTCGTCGACCTTGCGATGCACGACAACATGCACCTCGGTAGGGAACTCCAGGACCACACATCATGAACATTCATCCGGTCATCCTGTGCGGCGGCAGCGGCTCGCGTCTTTGGCCCATGTCGCGCGGCGGCTATCCCAAGCAGTATCTGAAACTGGCCGGCGATCGATCCCTGGTCCAGCAAACCGCGCTCCGTTTGCGCAACATTCCGGATACGACCGCACCGATCGTTGTCACTAACAACGAACAGCGTTTCCTCGTCGCGGAACAACTTCGTCAGGTCGATATCACTCCGTCGTCGATCGTGCTGGAACCGGTCGGCCGCAATACTGCCCCCGCCATCGCGATCGCCGCGCTGCTCGCCATGCACGACTCGCCCGAAGCGCTGCTGCTGGTGCTGCCATCGGACCACGTCATCCTCAACGAGCCGGCATTCATCACGGCAGCCCGCGAGGCAGCCGCGATCGCGGCGGACAAGCACCTCGTCACCTTCGGCATCACACCCACGCAGGCGCATACCGGCTTCGGTTATATCCGGCGCGGCCCGCTCCTTGCCGACGGTGGACAAGCGTTCAAGGTCGATGCATTCGTCGAGAAGCCCGACGCGTCGACCGCCGAGCGCTTCGTCAGGGACAGCGGGTACTACTGGAATAGCGGCATGTTCATGCTGAAAGCCGCCACGTACATGGAAGAACTGCATCGCCATGCACCGGAAATTGCCCGCCAGGCCGAATTCGCCCTCGCTTCAGCCAAGCGCGACCACGATTTTCTTCGTCTCGACGCTGACGCATTCTTCGCGTGCCCCAATGTCTCGATCGACTACGCCGTCATGGAAAGGACCGAACGTGCTGCTGTCATCGCGACGGCCGACCTGGGCTGGAGCGACATCGGATCGTGGAGCGCACTTGCGGATATCGCGGACACCGATGCGCAGGGTAACGCCCTCGTCGGCGATGTATTCACGGACTCCGTCAAGAACTCATATATTCGCGCGGAACACCGGATGATTGCCGCCCTCGGCCTCGACGACATCGTGATCGTCGAAACCGCCGACGCCGTGCTGGTCGCGCATCGCGACAAGGCCCAGGACGTCAGGAAGATCGTCGAGTGGCTGAATGCCTCCGGCCGCCACGAATCGGTCACGCATCGCCGCGTCGTGCGCCCGTGGGGTTCCTACGAAGGCATCGACCAGGGCGAGCGCTTCCAGGTGAAGCGCATCGTCGTCAATCCGGGCGCGCAACTGAGCCTGCAGATGCATCATCATCGCGCCGAGCACTGGATCGTCGTGAAGGGCACCGCGCTCGTCACGAACGACGGCAAGAAAATCATCCTGACCGAAAATCAGTCCACCTACATTCCGCTCGGCGCAACGCACCGGCTGACGAATCCCGGCAAGATTCCGCTCGAGCTGATCGAGGTGCAGTCCGGCTCGTATCTCGGCGAAGACGACATCGTCCGCTTCGAGGACACGTACGGGCGCACGTCGACCTGACGCGACAGTCCGCGCACGGCGCTTCGCGCGGCGCGCCGGCAAATCGCGCCGGAACGCGGCGAAGCATGCCGAAGCGCAACACCACGCCACGCGGCTTCGCGCGACGAAGATCCGCGGGCGCGCGCATGCGGACCGTTTCACGCAGCGCGCGCCGGTCGCGCATGGCCCGCGCGGCGAAAATCGGCTAGGCTTCGCACATCGCAATCTGCGCGGCGTCTCCTGCGATCACGACGACGCAGACGCCGTGCGCGTTCGACGGAGGTGCTCACGATGTGCCGCTGGCTCGCCTACACCGGCAATCCGATTCCGCTCGAAACCGTGCTGTTTCGCGCGAAGCATTCGTTGATCGATCAGAGCCTGCATTCGCGGATGGGCGCGACGACGACCAACGGCGACGGCTTCGGCATCGGCTGGTACGGACAACCCGACGAGGTTCCGTTCATCTATCGCTGCGTGAGTCCCGCCTGGAACGACCGCAACCTGCGCGAGGCCGCGCGAGCGATTCGCTCGCCGCTCTTTGTCGCGCACGTGCGCTCGGCGACCGACACGCCCGTGCAGGAAACCAACTGCCATCCGTTTCGCCGCGGCCGCTGGCTGTTCGCTCACAACGGCCTGATCCGCCGCTATCACACGCTGCGGCGCGACCTGATGATGCGCATCGATCCCGGGCTCTTCGCGTCGATCGAAGGATCGACGGATTCCGAAGTCATGTTCCATCTCGCGCTCACGTTCGGGCTCGAGCATGATCCGCTCGCCGCGCTCGAACGGATGGCGGGCGCGATCGAGGACGCGGGCGCGCATCACCGCGTCGACGCGCCGCTCAACATGACGGTCTGCGCGACGGACGGCGAGCAGGTCGTCGCGGTGCGCTACTCGAGCGAGCACGATTCGCGCTCGCTCTTTCACAGCACGTCGTTTCGCCATCTGCACGAACTCTACCCGCACGATCCGCGCATCCGCGCAATCGGCGACGACGCATTCCTCGTGCTGTCCGAACCGCTCGTCGATCTGCACGACGCGTGGGAGAAAATCCCCGAAAGCACCGCGATCATTGCGCGCCGCGGCGACATCCGCCAGGTTCCCTTCCAGCCGCGCCGCTCGACGTAGCGCGCGGCGCGCATGGCGAAGGTTGCTCCATCGCCGCGAGTCGGTTATAAAAAACCCCCTTTCGCGTGGCTTCACGGCCGCCTCCGTTCAATTCATTTGGAGACCTCATCGTGGATCTCGCTTCCGTGCAAACCTTCATCGTCACTCGCGGCCTCGACTTCGGCCTGCAGGTCATCGCGTCGATCGCGCTCTGGATCTTCGGCCGCTGGGCGATCCGGATCGTCACGAATCTGATGGGCAAGCTCATCCGCAGGAGCGGAAAAGTCGATTCGACGCTGTCGCACTATCTGGAATCGGTCGTGAGCGTCTTGCTCACGGTGCTCTTGATCCTCGCGATCCTGCAGGTGTTCGGCGTGCAGACGACTTCGTTCGCCGCACTGCTCGCGGGCCTCGGCCTCGCGGTCGGCACCGCGTGGGGCGGCCTGCTCGCGCACTTCGCGGCCGGCGTGTTCATGCAGGTGCTGCGGCCGTTCAAGGTCGGCGACGTGATCTCGGCGGGCGGCGTGACGGGCACCGTCAAGGAATTGGGCCTCTTCGGCACGACGATCGTCACGGCCGACAACGTCGTCACGCTCGTCGGCAACAACAAGATCTTCTCCGACAACATCGCGAACTACAGCGCGACGCCCACGCGCCGCGTCGATCTGACGGCGAAGATCGCGAACGGCGTCGACGCGGCCGATGCGATCAAGCGGCTGAAGGCCGCGCTCGAACTGATCCCGAACGTCGTCAAGCACCCGGCGCCCGATGTCGGCGTGCTGTCGTTCACGCCGGAAGGCCCGCTGCTGTTCGTACGGCCATCGACGCAGCCCGCCAACTACTGGCAAGTGTATTGCGACACCAATCGCGCGATTCTCGACACGTTCCGCGAGGCCGGCTATCCGACGCCGGAAACGCCGGTCGCGCATCGCACGACCGCCGACGTCGCGAAATCCTGACGCGGCGGCGCCGCCCCGCCGCCGCGCGATGACGACGCGCGAGCGGCGGCCCGCTCGCCGCCTGCGAATGCGCCCGCCACGCCCAGGCAGGCGCATTTGCATTCGATCCGCGCTTTTTGTTCACATCGGCCGTGCGACCGCGGCAACTGCGCGATCGGCCGGCTGCGATCGGGACGGCCATGCGTCGCGCCGACGCATGCGATGCGAAGCGCATAAAAAAGCGTGGCTCGCCGCCACGCCATGCAATCCTTCGCGCCGGACCTCGCGCGCCGCACGGCCGCCCGAGGTTTGCCCCACGGGCGGCGCTCCGTGCGCGCCGCTCAGCGATTCGCCTGCGTCTTTCGCGCGTCCGACTTGCGGCGCAGCAGCTTCCATAGCGCGCCGAGCGCGACGGGGATCACTGCCGCGCCGATCCCGACGAGCACGATCACGTTCAGGTAATGACGAATGAACGGGATGTTGCCGAAGAAGTAGCCGAGAAAGACGAGGAGCAGCACCCAGATCAGCGCGCCGATCACGTTGAACAACTGAAAGCGCGCGACGCTCATCGCCGAGGCGCCCGCGACGAACGGCGCGAACGTGCGCACGACCGGGATGAAGCGCGCGAGCACGAGCGTCTTGCCGCCGTGCCGCTCGTAGAAATCGTGGGTCTTCTGCAGCGCGGCGCGGTCGAGGAAGCGTTCGAGCCCCGGAATGTGCGTATTGAAGACCTTCGGCCCGATCGCGCGGCCGATCAGATAGTTGACCGTATTGCCGCCCACCGCCGCGACAAGCAGCAGCACGAGGAGGCCCGCAAGCGTCATTTCGCCCGTCGCCGCGAACGCGCCCGCGATGAAGAGCAGCGAATCGCCCGGCAGGAACGGGAAGATCACGAGCCCCGTTTCGCAGAAAACGATCAGGAACAGCACCAGATAGACCCAGGCGCCGTACTGCCGGATGAAATCGCCGAGAAATGCATCGATGTGCACGACGAGGCTGACGAAATGAAGCAGCGTTTCCAAATGCGTTTCCTTGGTATCGGTGACGAGATGAGCGCGCGCCGGCCTCAAAGGGCCGGAAGCCAAAAAAGCAACGCTGTCATGATACCGAAAGTGCCTTAAGCGACCGTGAAATTCGGCCGACGAGCGACGTCGCGCACCGAACGCGGCACGCGCCGCGCCACGCGGCCTCGTTATAATCCCCGTCATGTCCGAATTCACCGATTCCGCCGCGGGCCGCTCGAGCACGCCGCCCGCCGACGCGCCGTCGCCCGCCTCGCGCCCGCTGCGCGCGATCCAGCCGCTGCCCGACCAGTTGATCAGCCAGATCGCGGCGGGCGAAGTGGTCGAGCGGCCCGCCTCCGTCGTCAAGGAGCTCGTCGAGAACGCGCTCGACGCCGGCGCGGGCACGCTGCGCATCCTGCTCGACGAAGGCGGCGTCAAGCGCATTTCGATCACCGACGACGGCTGCGGGATTCCCGCCGACGAGCTGCCGCTCGCGCTGATGCGCCACGCGACGAGCAAGATCCGCTCGCTCGCCGAGCTCGAGGCGGTCGCGACGCTCGGGTTCCGCGGCGAAGCGCTCGCATCGATCGCGTCGGTCGCCGAGATGTTCATCACGAGCCGCACCGAGGATGCCGCGCACGCGACGCGCATCGACGCGCAGACGGGCGTCGTCGGGCCCGCGGCCGGCACGCGCGGCACGACGATCGAAGTGCGCGAGCTGTACTTCAGCACGCCCGCGCGCCGCAAGTTCCTGAAGAGCGAGCAGACCGAGTTCGGCCATTGCCTCGAGATGATTCGCCGCGCGGCGCTCGCGCGGCCGGACGTCGCGATCTCGGTGCTGCACAACGGCCGCGCGGTCGAGCACTGGAACGCGAGCGAGCCCGCCGCGCGCGTCGCGAAGATCCTCGGCGACGGTTTCGCCACCGCCCATCTGCCGCTCGACGAGCGCGCCGGCCCGCTCGCCGTCTACGGCTGCGCGGGGCTGCCGACCGCGAGCCGCGGCCGCGCGGACCAGCAATACTTCTTCGTCAACGGCCGCTTCGTGCGCGACAAACTGCTCACGCACGCGGTGCGCGCCGCGTACGAGGACGTGCTGCACGGCGACCGCTATCCGTCGTACGTGCTGTTCCTCGACCTGCCGCCGGAAGCCGTCGACGTGAACGTCCATCCGTCAAAGATCGAGGTGCGCTTCCGCGATTCGCGCTCGATCCATCAGTTCGTGTTCCACGCGGTGCAGCGCGCGCTCGCGCGGCACGCGGGCGCGTCGCCCGAGACGACGGCGGGCGGCCACGCCGCGCATCTTGCGCCCATCGTGCCGGCATCGGCCGACTCGGCGGCCGCGCCGGGCGCCTCGTTTGTCCGCTCGGGCCCGACGGCGGGCGCGGGCGTCGGTCAGCCCGCGTCCGGCAATACATGGCTGCGCCAGTCGCGGATGACGCAGGGCACGCTGCCCGTCGCGCAGCCGCTCGCGCTGTACGACGCGCTGTTCGGCCGCAAGGACACGGGCGCGGGCACCCCGCACGGCGCGACGCTCGCGCTCGAAGCGCATGACGCGCATGACGCGCCGGACGGGGCGAATGCGCCGGGCGCGCCGCTCTACGCGACCATGCCGGGCGACGACGCGACGCCCGCGTTCTCCCCGGCGGGTGCAGCCGGTCTTCCGATGCACGATGAGCAGCCGCTCGGCTTCGCGGTCGGCCAGATCCACGGCATTTACGTGCTCGCGCAGAACGCGCGCGGGCTCGTGATCGTCGACATGCACGCCGCGCACGAGCGGATCCTGTACGAGCAGTTCAAGCGCGCGCTCGCCGATCGCACGATCGCCGTGCAGACGCTGCTGATTCCGGTGTCGATGACGGCGACGCCCGTCGAGGTCGGCACCGCGGAGGAGGAGCGCGAGACGCTCGACGCGCTCGGCTTCGATCTCGCGGTGCTGTCACCGACGACGCTCGCGATCCGCGCGGTGCCCGCCTTGCTGAAGGACGCCGACCTGCAAGCGCTCGCGCGCGCGGTGCTCGCGGATCTGCATGCGTTCGGCGGCTCGCGGGTGCTGACCGAGCGCCAGCACGAGCTGCTCGGCACGCTCGCGTGCCATCACGCGGTGCGCGCGAACCGGCGTCTCACGCTCGACGAGATGAACGCGCTGCTGCGGCAGATGGAGGCGACCGAGCGCGCGGATCAGTGCAACCATGGCCGGCCGACCTGGTATCAACTGACGCTCGGCGATCTCGACAAGCTTTTCATGCGCGGCCAATGAGCGAACGCAACGCGGCGTCCGCGCGCACGGTCGCATGCCTGCTCGGCCCCACCGCCTCCGGCAAGACAGCCGCCGCGCTCGCGCTCGCCGCGCGCCGTCCGATCGAGATCGTCAGCGTCGATTCGGCGCTCGTCTACCGCGGGATGGACATCGGCACCGCGAAGCCGACACGCGACGAACGCGCGGCCGTGCCGCATCATCTGATCGACATCGTCGATCCGGCCGACGCGTACTCGGCGGCCGAATTCCGCGCCGATGCATTGCGGCTCGTGGCGCAAATCGCGGCGCGCGGCCGCACGCCGCTCCTCGCGGGCGGCACGATGCTCTACTACAGGGCGCTGACGCAGGGGCTCAACGATCTGCCCGCGGCGGACCCCGACGTGCGCGCCACGCTCGACGCCGACGCCGCGCGCGACGGCTGGCCCGCGCTGCACGCGCGCCTCGCGGGCATCGATCCGGCGACGGCCGCGCGGCTCGCGCCGAACGATTCGCAGCGGATCCAGCGCGCGCTCGAAGTGTATCTGCTGACCGGACAGCCGATGTCGGCGCTCCTCGCCGCGCCGCCGCGAGACAACGACGCGGCGGCGGGCTTGCGGTTCGTGCCGGTCGCGCTCGAGCCATCGGAGCGCGCCGTGCTGCACGCGCGCATCGCCGCGCGCTTCGACGCGATGCTGGAGGCGGGTTTCATCGACGAGGTCGAGCGCCTGCGCCGGCGCGACGATCTGCATCTCGGGCTGCCGTCGATGCGCTGCGTCGGCTACCGGCAGGCGTGGGAGTATCTCGACGGCTGCACCGACTACCGGACGATGCGCGACAAGGGCATCTTCGCGACCCGGCAGCTGTGCAAGCGCCAGTTGACGTGGCTGCGCGCGATGCCGGAGCGGATCGTCGTCGATTGCTGCGCGCCGGACGCGACCGTGCGCGCGGTCGATGCGCTCGAGCGGGTGCTCGACGGCCGCGCGCCGGCTTGACGCGCGACGCGTGTTCGTCAGGCGGCCGACGCGAGCAGGTTCGCGTCGCGCACGAGCCGCCAGCGGCCTTCCGACTTACGCAGGATCGTGAGCGTATGCGCTGCGCGGCGCACGGGTTCGCCGGCGGGCGGCGTCACGTCGATCTCGATGAAGTTGCGCAGATACGCCCGGTCGCCCAGCACGCGCAGCTCGTCGATCCGGTAGCGGCCGTCGATGCGCGGCGCGGCGTCGGACGCGCGCGTTGGGTGTGCGTCGCGCGACGCGGCGGCGAACGCCGCCTTGTCGAACGGCGGTTTGCCGGGAACCATGAAGATGGCGTCGTCGGCGATCAGGTCCAGCACGGTCGTCAGATCGCCGCGCCGGCTCGCGACAAACCAGGTCTCGATCAGTTGGCGGATCGCGTGTTCGTCTTCGGTCATCGTTGTTCCTGTCGACCAGAGTTAGCGCTTTAGCGCTTACTCTGGTCCCATGCCTTGCGGTCGACCAGAGTTGGCGCTTCAGCGCTTACTCTGGTCCCATGCCTTGCAGTCGACCAGAGATAGCGCTTCAGCGCTTACTCTGATCCCATGGCCTTGCGCTCGACCCGCGCCGGCGCTTCAGCGCTTACCCTGGCCCATGTCCTCCCCCTCACCGCGCACGCCCAAGAAAAAAGCCGCCCGGATCGACCCCCAGGCGGCTTTCGAGAACCTCTCGACGGCGCGGCGCGTCAGACCACGACCGTCTGCGCCTCGCCTTCGCGGCTCGCGCGCACGGTGCCGATCTTCCATACCTGCTCGCCCGCGTCGGCCAGTTGGCGGAGCGCGTCGTCCGCGTCGGCGGCCGACACGATCACGGCCATCCCGATCCCGCAGTTGAACACGCGGTGCATCTCCGCATCGGCGACGCCGCCGTGCTGCTGCAGCCACTGGAACAGCGGCGGCAGCGGCCATGCGTGCTGGTCGAGTTCGGCCGTGAGGCCGTCGCGCAGCACGCGCGGAATGTTCTCGACGAGGCCGCCGCCCGTGATGTGCGCCATTCCCTTCACCGCGATCTTCTCCATCAGCGCGAGGAGCGGCTTCACGTAGATGCGCGTCGGCGCCATCAGCGCGTCGGCGAGCGAGCGGCCGTGGAAATCGGCCGACAGGTCCGGATTCGCGCGCTCGATGATCTTGCGCACGAGCGAGAAACCGTTCGAATGGATGCCGCTCGACGCGAGGCCCAGCACGACGTCGCCCTCGGCGATCGTGCTGCCGTCAATGATCTTGCTCTTCTCGACCGCGCCGACCGCGAAGCCCGCCAGATCGTATTCGCCGTCCGGGTACATGCCCGGCATCTCGGCCGTCTCGCCGCCGATCAGCGCGCAGCCCGCCAGCTCACAGCCCGTCGCGATGCCCTTGACGACGGTCGCGGCCGTCTCGACGTCGAGCTTGCCGCACGCGAAGTAGTCGAGGAAGAACAGCGGCTCGGCGCCCTGCACGAGAATGTCGTTTACGCTCATCGCGACGAGATCCTGGCCGACCGTATCGTGTTTGTTCAGATGAAACGCGAGCTTGAGCTTCGTGCCGACGCCGTCCGTGCCCGATACGAGCACGGGCTCCCGGTACTTCTTCGGCACCTCGAACAGCGCGCCGAACCCGCCGATGCCGCCGAGCACGCCGTCGCGCAGCGTTTTCTTCGCAAAGGGCTTGATCTTGTCGACGAGCGCGTCGCCCGCGTCGATGTCGACGCCCGCGTCACGGTAGGACAGGCCCTGGGCGTCGGGAGCGGATTTCGGAGGATTCATGGGGGAATGCGAGAAGGTCGGTAAAATGCGATTTTACCCGAAGCCGGCCGGGCGGCCGGAATTCCCCGCACCGATACTTCAGGGAAAGCAACTTGCCCCGCGTCATGCCGCAATCGTCACCGTTTTCGCTGCTCGAGCAGCCGCGCCGCCGCCTGCCTTGCGCGGGCCGCCCGCGCGCCCCGCGCCCGGCTGCCGCCGCGCCCGCCCGCGTTGCGCCCGGCCGCGAAACCCGCCGCCCGCCGACGATGCCGCCGCGCCGCCGCCCTTCGGGCACGCAACACCGGACCTGATTCGCACCGTGACTGTAACCCGTCAACTGACGCTCGACCTCGGCACCCCGCCGCCCTCGACGTTCGACAACTTCTACTCGGGCACGAACGCCGAGCTCGTCACGCGCCTGCGCGAGCTCGATCTCGCGCTCGCGGCCGGGCCCGTGGCCGATCGCACGTTCTACGTGTGGGGCGAGGCGGGCAGCGGCCGCAGCCATTTGCTGCAGGCGCTCGTGCACGATACGACTTACGGCCACGCGCGCTACGTGAGCCCGCAAGGCGGGCTCGACGCGCTCGCGTTCGATCCGCGCGTGTCGCTGTACGCGGTCGACGATTGCGACGCGCTCAACGACGCGCAGCAGATCGCGCTCTTCAACCTGTTCAACGAAGTGCGCGCGCACCCCATGACGGCGCTCGTCGTGGCAGGCCCCGCCGCGCCGCTCGCGCTCGACGTCCGCGAGGACCTGCGCACCCGCCTCGGCTGGGGGCTCGTGTTCCATCTCGCGCCGCTCACCGACGAAGGCAAGGCGGCCGTGCTCAAGCACGCGGCGAAGGAGCGCGGCATCGCGCTCGCCGACGACGTGCCCTCATACCTCCTCACCCATTTCCGCCGCGACATGCCGAGCCTGATGTCGCTTCTCGACGCGCTCGACCGCTTCTCGCTCGAGCAAAAGCGCGCGGTGACGCTGCCGCTGCTGCGCGCGATGCTGGCCGCGCCGGAACGCGAGGAGCCCGCGCCGGGCCGGTTCAAGTAGCTTCAAGTAAAATGCGCATCCATGACTAATCTGGCACTTTTCGATCTGGATCACACGCTGATCCCCACCGATAGCGATCACGAGTGGGGCCGCTTCATGGTCCGGCTCGGCATCGTCGACGCGGACAGCTTCTCGCGTCAGAACGACCGCTTCTACGCCGACTACAAGGCCGGCAAGCTCGACATCCACGCGTACCTGAGCGCGATGCTCACGCCGCTCGCGAAGTATTCGCGCGCGCAGCTCGCGCAGTGGCACGACCGGTACATGCACGAAGTGATCCGGCCGGCGATGCTGCCCGCCGCGATCGAGCTCGTGCGCCGGCATCAGGACGCGGGCGACCTCTGCTGCATCGTCACCGCGACGAACGAATTCATCACGCGTCCGATCGCGACCGCGTTCGGCGTCGACACGCTGATCGCCTGCGAAGTGGAAACCGTCGACGGCCATCCCGATTCCGCGTTCACCGGCCGCCCGACGGGCACGCCGAGCTACCGCGAAGGCAAGATCACCCGCACGCAGGCGTGGCTCGCATCGCTCGGCAAGCGCTGGGACGATTTCGACCGCAGCTATTTCTACAGCGATTCGCACAACGACATTCCGCTCCTCGAAAAAGTCACCGACCCGATCGCGACCAATCCCGACGACACGCTGCGCGCATACGCACGCGAGCACGGCTGGCGCATCCTCGACCTCTTCCAACCGTCGTGATCAAAAAACTCATCCGCAAGCTGCTCGGGCAGGACGCCCGTACGACGCAAGACGCGCCGCAGGACCCGGCCGAGCCGCGCTCGGCCGCGCCCGCCGCCCCGGCGGGCCGCGCGAAACCCCCGCGCGGCGCCGCGAAGAAACCCCGCAACGGCGCGCCGACCATCGTGCACGCCGACGTGCACGGGATCGACCCCGCGCTCATCTCGAAAAACGCGATCCGCGTGACCGACACGCTGCAGCAAGCCGGCTTTCGCGCATTCATCGTCGGCGGCGCGGTGCGCGACCTGCTGCTCGGCATCGCGCCGAAGGATTTCGACGTCGCGACCGACGCGACGCCAACCGAAGTCCAGCGCCTGTTCCGCCGCGCGCGGCTGATCGGCCGGCGCTTCCAGATCGTCCACGTGCAGTTCGGCCAGGAGCTGATCGAGGTGTCGACGTTTCGCGCGCTCGTCGACGCGCCGCAGGAGCCGCCCGCCGACGCCGCGCCCGCGAAGCGCCTGAAGCGCGACGAGCTCGACCGCCGCACGCATGCGGTGGACGCAAGCGGGCGCGTGCTGCGCGACAACGTGTGGGGCGAGCAGCACGAGGACGCGGCGCGCCGCGATTTCACGATCAACGCGATGTACTACGATCCCGCATCGCAGACCGTGCTCGATTACCACGACGGGATGGCCGACATGCGCGCGCGCCTGCTGCGCATGATCGGCGATCCGGCGACGCGCTACCGCGAAGATCCGGTGCGGATGCTGCGCGTGGTGCGCTTCGCGGCGAAGCTCGGCTTCGACATCGAGGAGAAGACACGCGAGCCGATCAAGGAGCTCGCCGATCTGATCAACAACGTGCCGGCCGCGCGCCTGTTCGACGAGATGCTCAAGCTCCTGCTGTCGGGCCACGCGCTCGCGTGCCTGAAGCAGTTGCGCAAGCAGGGGCTGCACCACGGGTTGCTGCCGCTTCTCGACGTCGTGCTCGAGCAGCCGCAGGGCGAGAAGTTCGTCACGCTCGCGCTGAACAACACCGACGCGCGCGTGCGCGCGGGCAAGCCGGTGTCGCCCGGCTTCCTGTTCGCGACGCTGCTGTGGCACGACATGCGCCAGCGCTTCGAGCAGTATTCGGCCGACGGCGAGTTCCCGGTGCCCGCGCTGCATCGCGCGATGGACGACGTGATCGACATGCAGACCGAGAAGCTCGCGATCCACAAGCGCTATTCGGCCGACATGCGCGAGATCTGGGGGTTGCAGTTGCGCCTCGAGAAACGCAGCGGCCGCAGCGCGCTGCGGCTGCTGGAACACCAAAGATTCAGAGCGGGGTATGATTTCCTCCTGTTACGCTGCGAATCCGGCGAGCTCGATCCGGCCGTCGGACAGTGGTGGACGGATTTCATCGACGGCGACGCCGCGACGCGCGAGGCGCTCCTCACGCAGGGCGGCAGTCGGGACAAGTCGCCCCGCAAGCGGCGCCGCCGCGGCGGACGCAGCCGCCGGACGGCCGACAGCGCCGAGGGCGCGGAAGGCGCCGCGCGCGGCGAGTCCGACGCGAACGACTGACGCTTGGCTCCGTCGAACGACGTAGGAAGGAAAGCCATGACGGTTGCTTATCTCGGGTTGGGGGCCAATCTCGGCGACGCGCGCCAGGCCTTGAAGGACGCAGTGGTCTGCCTCGCCCAGCAGCACGCCATCACGGTGCTCGGCAAGTCGAGCCTGTATCGCACCGCGCCCGTCGACGCGAGTGGCGGCGATTACTACAACTGCGTCGTGAAGATCGACACGGTGCTCGCCGCGCGCGCGCTCCTCGCGCTGTGCCAGAAGATCGAGCACCACTTCGGCCGCGAGCGGCCGTACCGAAACGCGCCGCGCACGCTCGACATCGACATCCTGCTCTACGGTGAACTGACGATAGACGAACCCGACCTCGTCGTTCCGCATCCGCGCCTGACCGAGCGCGCGTTCGCGCTCGTGCCGCTCGTCGAGATCGAGCCGGCGCTCGCGATTCCCGCACGCGGCCGCGCCGACGGATTCCTCGCCGACGTCGCGCACCAGCGCATCGAGAAGGTCCAGACCTGCCAGTGCCTCGCGATGCGGGCCGCCGCCGAAAAGAACCGTTGCCGATGAACTCGACACCGCTTACCGTCACCGCCCCCGACTGGCGGCCGCCGTGCCGCTACCTCGCGATCGAAGGGCCGATCGGCGTCGGCAAGACGACGTTCGCGACGCTGCTCGCCGAACGCTGGTCGATGCGCGCGCTCCTCGAGCGCCCGCAGGACAACCCGTTTCTCGAGCGTTTCTATCGCGATACCGCGCGCTACGCGCTGCCGACGCAGCTCGCGTTCGCGCTGCAGCGCGAACGTCAGGCCCGCGAGATCGCCGCGGCCCACGAAGCGAACACGCCGATCGTTGCGGATTTCATGCCGCAGAAGAACGAAATCTTCGCGCGGCTCACGCTGCCCGACGACGAATGGCAACTGTACCGCTCGCTCGCCGCGCATCTCGACGCGCCGGCGCCCGCGCCCGATCTCGTCGTCTATCTGCAGGCGAGCCCCGAAGTGCTGTTCTCGCGCATCCAGAAACGCGGCGAGCCGATGGAGCTGCAGATCGGCGACGCGTACCTGCGCTCGCTCTGCGACGCATACAACGAATTCTTCTATCACTACGACCGCACGCCCGTGCTGACGGTCGCCGCCGAGCACCTGAACCCGCTCGACTCCCCCGACGACCTCGCGCTGCTCGTCGATCGCATCGCATCGATGCGCGGCCGCAAGGAATTCTTCGTCAAGGGCGGCAGCGCGCGCTGACGAACGCGCGCGGCGTCGCCGATCGCGACGCCGCCCTTTTCCTCACCATCGAATCGGACCTCCCATGACCTACCTTCAGGAATCCAGCCGACCGGCCGTGACGGTACCCAAACTGCAGGCGATGCGGGAAGCCGGCGAGAAGATCGCGATGCTCACCAGCTACGACGCAAGCTTCGCCGCCCTCCTCGATCGCGCGAACGTCGACGTGCAACTGATCGGCGATTCGCTCGGCAACGTGCTGCAGGGCCAGGCGACGACGCTGCCCGTCACGCTCGACGACATCGCGTATCACACCGCATGCGTCGCGCGCGCGCAGCCGCGCGGGCTCGTCGTCGCGGACCTGCCGTTCGGCACCTACGGCACGCCCGCCGACGCATTCGCGAGCGCGGTGAAGCTGATGCGCGCGGGCGCGCAGATGGTCAAGCTCGAAGGCGGCGAATGGCTCGCCGAAACGGTGCGCTTCCTCGTCGAGCGGGCCGTGCCCGTGTGCGCGCACGTCGGCCTCACGCCGCAGTCGGTGCACGCGTTCGGCGGCTTCAAGGTGCAAGGCAAGACGGAAGCGGGCGCCGCGCAATTGCTGCGCGATGCGCGCGCGGTCGAGGAAGCCGGCGCGCAGCTCATCGTGCTCGAGGCGGTGCCCACGCTCGTCGCGGCCGAAGTCACGCGCGAGCTGTCGATCCCGACGATCGGCATCGGCGCGGGCGCCGAATGCTCGGGCCAGGTACTCGTGCTGCACGACATGCTCGGCGTGTTCCCCGGCAAGCGGCCGCGCTTCGTCAAGGATTTCATGCAGGGGCAGCCGAGCATCTTCGCGGCGGTCGAGGCCTACGTGCGCGCGGTGAAGGACGGCAGCTTCCCCGGGCCCGAGCATTCGTTCTGACGGCACGGCCGACTCGGCCCCCCGGGCGCGCGCGGCCGCCCGCGGCATGCGGCGGCCCCGCCGCACTTCGCGAAGCTCGACAAAAAAAGCGGCATCCCGCACGTGCGGGATGCCGCTTTTTGCGAGCCGAAGCGCGAGGGCGATGCGTGCGGCCGCCCGGCCGCTCTTCGCGCGCCTATCGCGGTGCCGCCGCGCCGGCGGCCCGCACGAGTTGCGCGGGCATCGCGCCGCGCAACGCGTTCGTCAGCATCAGCGCGTCGGCGCGCAGCACGTCGTCCAGCGTCATTACACGCTCGGACGCCTGCCATGCCGGATCGTCGAGCAGCGCGCCGCGCATCACGCCCGGCAACACGCCCGACGACAGCGGCGGCGTGAACCAGCGCCCGGCCAGCTTCACGAATACGCTCGTGCGCCCGCCTTCGGTCAATTCGCCGCGTTCGTTGAAGAACAGCATGTCGAACGCACCGCACGCCTGCGCGGCTTTCCACGCGCGATCGTAATCGGCGCGGCGCGTCGTCTTGTGCGCGAGCAGGAAGTCGCCCGAGCGCATCGGCGCGAACCCGTGCTCGGGCGCGAGCAACACGGCCACCGCGGCGCCCGCGAGCGGCGCGAGCGGCGCGGCCACGATGTCGAGCACGCCGTCCTTCGCGAGCGCGACGCGCAAGCGATGCTCGCCGTCGCCGAGCTGCACGCAGCGCGCGCCGATGCGCTGCCTGGCCGCCGCTTCGTCGAACGCGAAGCCGAGCGCGTCGGCACTCGCGCGCAGCCGCGCGACATGGCGGTCGAGATGGCGCACGCCGGCGTCACGCGTGGCGAGCATCGTCTCGAACAACTGGAAGCCGGGCTCGGCGTCGGTCAGGAAACGCGCCTTCAATTCGCACTCCGCGTATTCGTCGGCGGCAACGCTGTCGAGCACGATGCCCGCGCCGACGCCCATCGTGCCGCGCCGCTCGCCGCCGGCCGACGGCGCGTCGAGCGTCAGCGTGCGGATCGCGACCGACAGGCAGAAATCGCCGCACGCGCCGGCCGGGCTTGTCGCGCCGGCACGCTTCGACGCCTGCTTCGACGCGGTTTCGCCCGCGCATGCGCCATCCGACGCCGTGCCTGGGGACGAGCTCGCCGCACGCTCCGGCGCGAACGCGCCTGCGGCAGGCTCGGCGCCGTCCGCACGCGCCTCCGCATCGAGCCAGCCGATCGCGCCCGTATAGAGCCCGCGCGGCGTCGTCTCGAGCGCATCGATCAGTTGCATCGTCCTGTGCTTCGGCGCGCCCGTGATCGAGCCGCACGGAAAGAGCGCGCGCAGCACGTCGGCGAACGTCGCGCCTTCGACGATGCCCGCCTCGACCGTCGACGTCATCTGCCACACCGACGCATACGGCTCGACCGAGAACAACGCCGGCACCGTCACCGATCCGGTGCGCGCGATGCGCGCGAGATCGTTGCGCAGCAGATCGACGATCATCACGTTCTCGGCGCGATTCTTCGCATCGTTCGCGAGAAAGCGCGCGGCGGCCGCATCCTCGCGCGGATCGTCCGAGCGAGGCGCGGTGCCTTTCATCGGCCGCGCGCGCAGCAACGCGCCCGTCTTCTCGACGAACAGCTCGGGCGAGCACGACACGATCCACGCGCCGCCCGGCAGCGCGACGAGCGCGCCGTAGCGCACCGGCTGGCGCGCCCGCAGGCGGCGATACAGCGCGAGCGGCGCGCCGAACGCATCGAAATGCAGCCGGTACGTGTAGTTGATCTGATACGAATCGCCCGCGCGCAGCGCATCGTGCACGGCGGCGATCGCCGCGTCGAACGCGTCGCGCGCGACGCTCTTCGTCACGTGCGCGACGCCCGCCGCCGACGGCTCGGCCGAGCCGCCGTCGCGCGACGCGAGCCACGCGTCGGCCTCCTCGCGCGAGAGCATCCTGCATTCGGCGAACAGCAGGAACCGCAACGCGCCGCCGCCGCGCTTGCCGAGCTGCAGGTCGCGCCCGAACTCGTAGTCGCCGAGCACGACGGCGTGCAGCCCGCGCCGCGCGTCGTCGGCGACGGCCGCGCACACCGCGTCGAGGCCGGCCGGATCGGCGCAGGCCCGCTCGTGCGAGAAGCCCGAATACAAACGACTCGAGCGCGCCGCCGCGGTCGAGTCGCAATCGTCGAAGAGCGCGAAAACCGCGCCCGCTTCGTCAGTCATCCTGCCTCTCACCTGCGGACCGCACGCCGGGCGTCACTCGAAGAAGCTCTTCACGCGGTCGAACCAGCTCTTGCTCTGCGGGCTGTGACGCGGGCCGCCTTCCGCGAGCGACTTCTCGAACTGCTTGAGCAGATCGCGCTGCTGATCGGTGAGCTTCACGGGCGTCTCGACCTGCACGTGCACGTACAGATCGCCCGCGATGCTCGAGTGCAGCCCCTTGATGCCCTTGCCGCGCAGGCGGAACGTCTTGCCCGACTGCGTGCCTTCGGGCACCGTGAACGACGCGCGTCCGGCGAGCGTCGGCACTTCGATCTCGCCGCCCAGCGCGGCCGTCGTGAACGGAATCGGCATCTGGCAGTGCAGATCGTCGCCGTCGCGCTCGAACACCGCGTGCGGCTTGATATGGATCTCGACGTACAGATCGCCGGACGGCCCGCCGTTGATGCCCGGCTCGCCGTTGCCGGCCGAGCGGATCCGCATGCCGTCGTCGATGCCCGCCGGGATCTTCACTTCGAGCGTCTTGGTTTCCTTCACCTTGCCCGAGCCGTGGCAGTGCGCGCATGGCTCCGGAATGTAGGTGCCGGTGCCGTGGCACTTCGGGCAGGTCTGCTGGATGCTGAAGAAGCCCTGCGACATCCGCACCGTGCCCTGGCCGTGACAGGTCGGGCAGGTTTCCGGCTTCGTGCCCGGCTTCGCGCCCGAGCCGTGGCACACGCCGCACGCGGCCCAGCTCGGCACGCGGATTTGCGTGTCGTAGCCGTGCGCCGCCTGCTCGAGCGTGATTTCCATGCTGTAGCGCAGGTCCGCGCCGCGATACACCTGCGGGCCGCCGCGCGCGCGGCCGCCGCCCGCCGCCTGGCCGAAGATGTCGCCGAAGATGTCGCCGAACGCATCGGCAAAGCCGCCAAAGCCTTGCGCGCCCGCCGCCCCCACGTTCGGATCGACGCCCGCGTGGCCGTACTGGTCGTACGCGGCCCGCTTCTGGCCGTCCGACAGCATTTCATAGGCTTCCTTCGCTTCCTTGAAATGCTCCTCCGCATCCTTGCTGTCCGGATTGCGGTCGGGATGGTACTTCATCGCGAGCTTGCGATATGCCTTCTTGATTTCGTCGTCGCTCGCGTTCTTCGCGACGCCCAGAACCTCGTAGTAATCCCGTTTCGCCATATCGTTTCAATGCCGCCGCGCGAAACGCGCGCAACGGCTCCTCTCGCTTCCAGTAAAGTCTTGCGACTGGTTGAGCGCCGCGTGCGCCGGCCCGCACGAGCCGGCGCGCGCGCGGCGCTCGCCATAAAACAAATGTGCCCGGAGAGCCGCGAGGCCCGCCAGGCGCAAGTATGATCCGCCCATTCGGCAGCGAAGAAACGGATCCGGGAAAACCGCGCCGCGCGCCCCCGATCGAGGCGCCCGACGCGGTAGACCGCCACCCGGCTTCAGTCCTTCTTCACTTCCTTGAAGTCGGCGTCGACGACGTCGTCGGCCGGCTGCGCGCCGCCCTGCGCCGACGCACCTTCGGCTGCCGCCCCGGCCGCGCCCGCGGCGCCTGCCTGCTGCGCCTGCATGTCGGCGTACATCTTCTCGCCGAGCTTCTGCGACGCCGTCGCAACCGCTTCGACCTTCGCGTCGATCGCCGCCTTGTCGCTCGACGCGTTCTTCAGCACGTCCTCGAGCTCCTTGAGCGCCGCTTCGATCTTCTCCTTCTCGCCCGCCTCCAGCTTGTCGCCGTACTCGGTGAGCGCCTTCTTCGTGCTGTGCACGAGCGCGTCGCCCTGGTTGCGGGATTCGGCGAGCTCACGCAGCTTGTGGTCTTCCGCCGCGTTCGCTTCCGCGTCCTTCACCATCTTCTCGATCTCGGCTTCGGACAGGCCCGAGTTCGCCTTGATCGTGATCTTGTTTTCCTTGCCGGTCGCCTTGTCCTTCGCGCCGACGTGCAGGATGCCGTTCGCGTCGATGTCGAAGGTCACTTCGATCTGCGGCACGCCGCGCGGCGCGGGCGGGATGCCCTCGAGGTTGAACTCGCCGAGCAGCTTGTTGCCCGCCGCCATCTCGCGTTCGCCCTGGAACACCTTGATCGTCACGGCGCCCTGGTTGTCGTCCGCCGTCGAATACACCTGAGCGTGCTTCGTCGGGATCGTCGTGTTCTTGTTGATCATCTTCGTCATCACGCCGCCGAGCGTCTCGATGCCGAGCGACAGCGGCGTCACGTCGAGCAGCAGCACGTCCTTGCGGTCGCCCGAAAGCACCTGGCCCTGGATCGCCGCGCCCACCGCGACGGCTTCGTCCGGGTTCACGTCGCGGCGCGGCTCCTTGCCGAAGAATTCCTTCACCTTCTCCTGCACCTTCGGCATGCGGGTCTGGCCGCCGACGAGGATCACGTCGTCGATGTCCGACACCTTGACGCCCGCGTCCTTGATCGCGGTGCGGCACGGCTCGATCGTGCGCTCGACCAGATCCTCGACGAGCGCCTCGAGCTTCGCGCGCGTGACCTTCAGGTTCAAGTGCTTCGGGCCCGACGCGTCGGCCGTGATGTACGGCAGGTTGATTTCGGTCTGCTGGCTCGACGACAGCTCGATCTTCGCCTTCTCGGCCGCTTCCTTCAGGCGCTGCAGCGCGAGCACGTCCTTCGAGAGATCGACGCCCTGCTCCTTCTTGAATTCGCCGATGATGTAATCGATGATGCGCTGGTCGAAGTCCTCGCCGCCGAGGAACGTGTCGCCGTTGGTCGACAGCACTTCGAACTGCATTTCGCCGTCGACGTCCGCGATCTCGATGATCGACACGTCGAACGTGCCGCCGCCGAGGTCATACACCGCGATCTTGCGATCGCCCTTCTCGGCCTTGTCGAGGCCGAACGCGAGCGCGGCCGCGGTCGGCTCGTTGATGATCCGCTTGACTTCGAGGCCCGCGATGCGCCCCGCGTCCTTCGTCGCCTGGCGCTGGCTGTCGTTGAAGTACGCCGGCACCGTGATCACGGCTTCCGTGACCGGCTCGCCGAGGTAGTCTTCGGCCGTCTTCTTCATCTTGCGCAGCACTTCGGCCGACACCTGCGGCGGCGCGAGCTTCTCGCCGTGCGCCTCGACCCACGCGTCGCCGTTGTCCGCCTTGATGATCGCGTACGGCATCAGGCCGATGTCCTTCTGGACTTCCTTCTCTTCGAAACGGCGGCCGATCAGGCGCTTGACCGCGAACAGCGTGTTCTTCGGGTTCGTCACCGATTGGCGCTTGGCGGGCGCGCCGACGAGCACTTCGTTGTCGTCCATGTACGCGATGATCGACGGCGTCGTGCGCGCGCCTTCCGAATTCTCGATGACCTTGACCTGGTTGCCTTCCATGATCGCGACGCACGAGTTCGTGGTGCCGAGGTCAATACCGATGATCTTTCCCATTTTTCCTAATCTCCAGAAATCCTTGTTCGCTGCGGCATCGGCGGGTGGCTGCCCGCCTGGCCGCGCCAGATTCGACTCTGCACTCGAAATAAGTGCGGCCGCATCGTTTTCAAGACCCCGAACGCGATGCGGCCATTAAATTTTTTCAATCGGCCGGGCGGCGCGCGCCATCCGCGCCCGCGCCGGCGTTTTCGCCCATCGCCCGCGCCTTCGCGCGCGCCGCGGCGGCGGCCGCCTCGAACTGCGCGAGCCCGTGCCAACCCGTCGCCCGGCCGAGCCGCTTGCCGCGCCGAAAGAAGAACCAGGCCGGCACGCCGTGCAGCGCGAAACGCCGCGCCAGTTCGGGGTTCGCGTAGACGTTGCTATGGAACCATTTGAGGCCGAGCGCGCGGATCGCGTCCGGGTGGGCGAGCATCGCCTGCTTCGCGATTTCGCAGTTGAAACAGTCGACGCCCCAGAAGAACACGACAGCGAGCGCATCGCCCGCGCTCGCGAGCCCGGCGTCGAAGTGCTCGGCGTCGAGCGCCTGCATGTCGAACGCCGCGAACGCGGCCGCGTCGACGCCCGTGCCCGCCATCGCCGCCCCTTGCCCTTACTTCGGCTGGGCGACCGTCACGAGCGCCGGGCGCAGCACGCGGTCGGCGATCGTGTAGCCCTTCTGCAGCACGGCGACGACCGTGTTCGGTTCCTGGTCGGCCGGCACCATCGAGATCGCCTGGTGCAGATGCGGATCGAACTTCTCGCCGACCGGGTTGAGCGCCGCGACGCGGCCCTTCTCGAGCGCGCTCGTCAACTGGCGCAGCGTCAGCTCGACGCCCTCGCGCACTTTCGCGAGATCGCCGGACGTGTCGCCGACCGCAGCCTCCAGGCTGTCGAGCACGGGCAACAGGTTCTCGGCGAAACCCTCGATCGCGAACTTGTGCGCCTTCGCGACGTCGTCCTGCGCACGGCGGCGCACGTTCTCGGTTTCCGCCTTCGCGCGCAGGAAGCTCTCCTGCAGCTCGGCGATCTTGGCTTGAGCCTCGGCGAGCGCGGCCTCGGCAGCCGGCGCCGCGTTTTCCGCGGCTTGCGCCGCCGGTTCCGCAGCCTGCGCCTCGCGACCGGTTTCTTCAGTCGTTTGGTCAGTCGGGTTCTCTTGCGTGTTTTCCATATCGCTAGACAGTCGATTTAGAGGTTAAAGCCAAAACGGCAGCCGGCTTCGCGCCTCGTTCGGGCGAACGGCCGGCGCCGCACAATATCGGTGCAAATGGGGCCTCGCGCGGCGATTTCAAGAGGCTTTCCGCCACGATCGCGCGCCTGCCGGCGACGCCGCGCCTCGGCGCGGTGCGCGGCGCACGACGATCGGCACTCGGGCCGAAACGGCCTGTAACAACCCTTACCGACCGTTCTCTGGATTGCAACAGTGGGCTGAACTACACTGGCGACAAGCGCGTCGGGTGCCGCGTATACCCTGCCCCGACCGCCCGACACCGGATCCAGGGCCCTTTCACCCGTCTTCTCGAGGGGGAGTACCGTGAAACTGACCTTCGCCATTTCGGCAGTCGCGCTGGTACTCATCGCCGGCACGACGACCATTTGCCTCTCGGGCGCCGTCACCGAACGCACGACGGAATACGGCGGCGCGCGCGCGACGTTCGATCAGTTGTTCAGCTCCCATTCGAAAATCTGTCGATGATCCGGCGGTCCCGCTTCGTCGGCCGCCCGTGCAGCTCGGCCGACGGCTCCCGAAAATGCCGGCGCCGCTCGAGTTCCGCCAGCCGCTTCGCCCGCCCTGCCTCCGTTTCCGCGTAGAGCGTCTGCGCGACGCTCGCCGGCCCGCGCACGTCGCACACGCCGAGCACGTCGATCTCCCACACGACGCGCTCGATCGTCACGTCGACCCGGTCGCCGACGCGCACTTCCTTCGCCGGCTTGACGGCCGCGCCGCCAATCCTCACCCGGCCTTTCTCGACGGCATCGGCCGCGAGCGAGCGGGTCTTGAAGAAGCGCGCGGCCCAGAGCCATTTGTCGATGCGCAGCCGCGCGCCGGGTTCGGTCGAAATCTTGAAGTTCATCGCGATCAGCTCACGGCTTCCGGCGCCATCGCGACGCGCACCGGCCAGCCTTGCAGGTTTTCCGCGGCGATCTCGCCGAGCGCGGCGATCCACGCGGGCGACGCATTCAGGCACGGGATCCGGTGAAACTCCTTGCCGCCGCCGTGCACGAACTCGTCGCGCACTTCGATGCCGATCTCCTCGATCGTCTCGAGGCAGTCGGCCGTGAAGCCCGGGCAGAACACGTCGGCGCGCCGCACGCCCGCCGCGCCGAGCTCCTTGAGGGTGGGCGCCGTGTAGGGCTGCAGCCACTCGGCCTTGCCGAAGCGCGACTGGAACGTGACCCGGCACTCGAACGTCGTCAGGCCGAGCGCGGACATCAACAGCGCGGCCGTCTGCTGGCACTGGTCATGGTAAGGATCGCCGAGGTCGAGCGTGCGCTTGGGCACGCCGTGAAAGCTCAGCACGAGCTTGTCGCCCGCATCGAAAGCCGGCCGGCCATGCGCCGCCCAATACTGGCGGACCTGCTCGGCGAGCGCGTGGATATAGGCCGGGTGATCCGCGTAGTGGCGCACCGTGCGGACCTCCGGCTGGTTGCGCATCCGGCCGAGCGCGGCGAACGCCGCGTCGAACGCGGTGGCCGTCGTCGATGACGAATATTGCGGATACATCGGCAGCAGCAGCACGCGCTCGGCGCCCGCGCGCTTCAGTTGCGCGAGCACGTCGGCGATGCTCGGCGTGCCGTAGCGCATCGCGTAATCGACGATCACCCGGTAGCCGTTCGCCGCAAAGAGCGGTTTCACGCTCTCGACCTGGCGCTCCGTATAAACGCGCAGCGGCGAGCCTTCCGGCAGCCAGACGGCCGCGTACTTCTTCGCGGACGCGCGGCCGCGCAGCGGCAGGATCAGCGTGCACAGGATCACCTGCCAGACGAGCTGCGGAATCTCGACGACGCGCGGGTCGGACAGGAACTGCGCCAGATAGCGGCGCACCGCGCGCGGCGTCGGCGCGTCGGGCGTGCCGAGATTGACGAGCAGCACGGCGACGCGGTGGGCGGCCGACGCGTGCGACGGCGGTTCGAGGTCAAAACGCATGGAAAGAGCGTGCCGGGGCACCGAATCGAACGACACTCATTATAGCGGGGCGGCCGGGCACCACCAGTCGGCCGTCCGGCCGATTGCACGGCGCCCGGCGGGCCGGCACGATGGCGATGACGTAGCCGGAGCGGAAAAAACAGCGCCGGATGCCGCAAAAGCGCGCGCAAAAGTATGACGAAAGACGATGAAAGGCGAAAGGAACCGGTTACTGCTGGCTGAGCGTGAGCGACAGCAGGCGCGCGGTGATGTCGACGATCGGAATCACGCGGTTGTAAGCCATGCGCGTCGGGCCGATCACGCCGAGCGTGCCGACGATCTTGCCGTTGACCTCGTACGGCGCGGTCACGACGCTCATCTCGTCGATCGGCACGAGCGTCGATTCGCCGCCGATGAAGATCTGCACCCCTTGCGCGTGGCTCGACACGTCGAGCAGTTGCAGCAGGCTCGTCTTCTGGTCGAACACGTCGAACAGCTTGCGCAGGCGCGCCATGTCGGACGACAGATCGGCCACCTCGAGCAGGTTGCGCTCGCCGGAGATCAGCACGGTTTCCTCGTCGTCGGGCTCCTCGGTGCTCGCCGTGACGGCCGCGTGCATCAGCGCCGTCATGTCGCCGCGCAGCTGATCGATTTCCTCGCGCAGCCGGCGGCGCACCTCGTCGAACGACAGGCCGGCGAAGTGCGCGTTGATGTAGTTCGACGCCTCGGTGAGCTGCGCGGGCGCGTAGTCGCGCTGCGTCGCGATCATGCGGTTCTGCACGTCGCCTTCGGGCGTCACGATGATGAGGAGGATCCGCTTGTCCGACAGGCGCAGGAATTCGATCTGCTTGAACACGTGGCTGCGGCGCGGCGTGAGCACGACGCCCGCGAACTGCGACAGGTTCGACAGCACGCTCGCCGCGGCCGCGACGACCCGCTGCTGCGGCTCGCCCGCCTGCAGCGTGGTCTGCACGAGCCGCGTGACCGCGTCGGAATCGATCGGCGACTCGACGGTCAGCATCGTGTCGACGAACAGCCGGTAGCCGCGCGGCGTCGGTACCCGGCCGGCCGACGTATGCGGGCTCGACACGAGGCCGAGCTCCTCCAGATCGGACATCACGTTGCGGATCGTCGCCGGGCTCAGCTCGAGCCCGGAATAACGAGACAACGTGCGCGATCCGACCGGCTGACCGTCGGCGATATACCGCTCGATCAGTGTCTTGAGGAGGGTTCGTGCGCGTGGATCTAACATGATGGAAAATTTTAGCGCAACCGGGCGGCGCCCGCGAGCGCCGCTTGCGCGCCTCGCCGCCCCCGCGCCCGTTTTGCCGGCCGGCCGCCGGCGGGCGGTTCTTTTCGTCATCGAGCTATGGTGTAATGCCGGCATGAAAATCGGCCACCAATTCCATACCGTCGCGCTCGTCGGGCGCAGCAACACGCCCGGCATCGCCGAGCCGCTCGCGTCGCTCGCCGCGTGCATCGCGAAGCGCGGCTTCGAAGTCGTGTTCGAGGCGGATACCGCGCAGGCGATCGGCAGCGCCGGCTACCCGGCGCTCACGCCCGCCGAGATCGGCGCGCGCGCCGGCGTCGCGGTCGTGCTGGGCGGCGACGGCACGATGCTCGGCATGGGCCGCCAGCTCGCGCCGTACAAGACGCCGCTCATCGGCATCAACCACGGCCGGCTCGGCTTCATCACCGATATCCCGGCGTCCGACATGCGCGAAGTCGTGCCGATGATGCTCGCGGGCAGCTACGAGCGCGAGGAGCGCACGCTGCTCGAGGCGCGGATCGTGCGCAACGGCGAGCCGATCTATCACGCGCTCGCATTCAACGACGTCGTCGTGAACCGCAGCGGCTTCTCCGGGATGGCTGAGCTGCGCGTGTCGGTCGACGGCCGCTTCATGTACAACCAGCGCTCGGACGGCCTGATCGTCGCGACGCCGACGGGCTCGACCGCGTACGCGCTATCCTCGCAGGGGCCGATCCTGCATCCGCAACTGCAAGGCATCGTGCTCGTGCCGATCGCGCCGCACGCGCTGTCGAACCGGCCGATCGTGCTGCCGGACGATTCGAAGATCGCGATCCAAATCATCGGCGGGCGCGACGTGAACGTGAACTTCGACATGCAGTCGTTCACCGCGCTCGAGCTGAACGACACGATCGAGGTGCGCCGCTCGAAGCACACGGTGCCGTTCCTGCACC
The DNA here is from genome assembly GCF_000011705.1 of Burkholderia mallei ATCC 23344. Lineage (NCBI taxonomy): Bacteria > Pseudomonadati > Pseudomonadota > Betaproteobacteria > Burkholderiales > Burkholderiaceae > Burkholderia > Burkholderia mallei. The sequence goes on from NC_006348.1 coordinate 2,429,426, forward strand.
CGGTCGGCTACAGCTATTACGCGACGCTGCGCAAGAAGCTGCACTGGAACGAACATCCGTCGAGCGAAGAAGACGACGACGCATAAGTCCTCACGCCATCCTCCGACCGACATCCATGCTCCGCCACCTCTCGATCCGCGATTTCGTCATCGTCGCCGCGCTCGATCTCGAATTCGACAGCGGCTTCACCGTTTTCTCAGGCGAAACGGGCGCCGGCAAATCGATCCTGATCGATGCGCTCGCGCTCGCGCTCGGCGAGCGCGCCGACGCGAGCGTCGTGCGCACCGGCAGCGGCCGGGCCGACATCAGCGCCGAATTCACGCCGCACGACCGCGTCGCGCGTTGGCTCGACGAGCACGCGTTCGACGCCGACGACACGGTGATGCTGCGGCGCGTCGTCGACGCGAACGGCCGCTCGCGCGCCTTCATCAACGGCACGAGCGCGACGCTCGCGCAACTGCGCGAAGTGGGCGAGATGCTCGTCGACATCCACGGCCAGCACGCGCATCAGTTGCTGATGCGCGCGGACGCGCAGCGCGAGCTGTTCGACACGCACGCGGGGCTCGCGGCCGACGCGGCCGCCGTCGCGCGCGGCTATCGCGCATGGCGCGACGCGACGCACGCGATCGACGCCGCGCAGGCGCACGAGCGCGAGCGCCAGCTCGAACGCGAAAAGCTCGCGTGGCAGCTCGCCGAGCTCGACAAGCTCGCGCCGCAGCCGGGCGAATGGGACGAGATCACCGCCGAGCACAAGCGGCTCACGCATTCGGCGAACCTGATCGACGGCGTGCAGGGCGCGCTCGGCGCGATCTCCGAATCCGACGACGCGATGCTCACGCAACTGGGCGCGATCGTGTCGAGGCTGAGGAGCCTCGCCGAATACGACCCCGCGCTCAACGACGCGCTCGCATCGCTCGAGCCGGCCGAGATCCAGCTGCAGGAGGCTTCGTATTCGCTGTCGCACTACGCGCAGCGGCTCGACCTCGACCCGGACCGGCTCGCGCAGGTCGAGACGCGGCTCGACGCGCTGCACTCGACCGCGCGCAAGTTCCGGCTGCCGCCCGAGACGCTGCACGACGAGCACGAGGCGCGCCGCGCGCAGCTCGCCGAGCTCGACGCCGCGGCCGATCTGAGCGCGCTGCAGGCGGTTGCCGACAAGGCGAAGCAGGCGTATCTGGCCGACGCGCAGAAGCTGTCGAAGGCGCGCGCGCAAGCGGCGAAGGCGCTCGGCGTGGCGGTGACCACCGGCATGCAGGAATTGTCGATGGCGGGCGGCAGCTTCGAGGTCGCGCTCGTGCCGCTCGCCGAAGGCGGCGCGCACGGGCTCGAGCAGGTCGAGTTCCGCGTCGCGGGCCATGCGGGCGTGCCGCTGCGGCCGCTCGCGAAGGTCGCCTCGGGCGGCGAGCTCGCGCGGATCAGCCTCGCGCTCGCGGTGATCGCGAGCGCGGCGAGCCCGACGCCGACGCTCATCTTCGACGAAGTCGACACGGGCATCGGCGGCGGCGTCGCCGAGGTGGTCGGGCGGCTGCTGCATCAGCTCGGACAGATGCGGCAGGTGCTGTGCGTCACGCACCTGCCGCAGGTCGCCGCGCGCGGCGACCATCACTTTCAGGTCGCGAAGGGCGAGGACGGCGAAGGCGGCACCGTGTCGACGGTCGTGCCGCTCGATCGCGCGAGCCGGATCGAGGAAGTCGCGCGGATGCTGGGCGGCCTCGAGATCACCGCGACGACGCGCAAGCATGCGAAGGAAATGCTCACCGCGTGACGTGGCGCGCGCCGGCCGCGACGGCTTTTCGGGCGGCGGCCGGCAGTGGGCGGCCGGCGGCTGCCGGATGGTAGCGAATGGCGGCGGATGGCCAGTGGGCGGTCGACTGTCAACTGGCGGGTGATGACGCGGGGCCCGCGACCGCTGCCCCTCGCTTCCTGCCTGGCCTCGGCGTCGCCGCCCGGCTGCACGCGGCCGTTCAGCACGCCGCCAGCGCCCCAGCATCGCGCACGCGGCGGCGGCGCGGCGGCGCGCCGTCGCCAGCCGCGCCATACGGCGGCATCGGCCCACGCGCTCCGCGCCTCGAGCGGCGGGCGGCGACGCCCCATTCGAGCGCCCGTCGCCCAGCCCCCTGCTCCGCCCCCGCTTCGATTCCCGCCTCGCCGCCGCGCGTCCCGCTACGCGCCGAACACCCGCGCCCACAGCGCGGCCACGGCCTGCCGCTCGGCCGCGACCCGCTCGGGCTCGACGCGCGCCTTTTCCATCCCGTCGAGCCGCAGCCGGTGCTGCAGCTTCCGGTAGGTCCGGTACGCAGCGCCCACCGTCTCCGCCTCTTCCTCGCTCATCAGCCCGAAGCGCGACACCTCGCGCAACAGCGCGATGTTGCCGGTGTTGCGGATCATCTCCGGATGCCGCGCCGCATGCAGCAGCACCCAGTACTGGACCGCGAACTCGATGTCGACCATCCCGCCGCGGTCGTGCTTCAGGTCGAACCGCTCGGTCGTGTTCGGATGCCCGGCGAGCACCTTCTCGCGCATCTCGACGATCTCCTTCGCGAGCACCGCCGCGTCGCGCGGCGTCGTCAGCACCTGCACGCGAATCGCCTCGAACGCCGCGCCGATCCGCGCATCGCCCGCGCTGTAGCGCGCGCGCGTGAGCGCCTGATGCTCCCAGACCCATGCGGTGTTCGCCGCGTCGCCCTCGCGCAGCTGGTAGCGGCGGAACGCGTCGAGATCGGTGACGAGCAGGCCCGCCTCGCCGTTCGGGCGCAGCCGCAAGTCGATGTCGAACAGCGTGCCGGCGCCCGTCGCGGTGGTGAGCCACGTGATCAGGCGACGCGCGAACGTCGTGTAGACGTCGGCCGCGCGCTCGTCCGGATCGTCGTACAGGAAGATCAGATCGAGATCGGACGCGTAGCCGAGCTCCTTGCCGCCCAGCTTGCCGTACGCGATCGCCGCGAAGCACGGCGTGTCGCGGTGGCGCTTCGCGAGTTGCGACCAGACGACTTCGATCGTCACGTCGAGCATCGCGTCGGCGAGCTCCGACAGGCGGTCGCTCACGTGCTCGACCGACAGCCGGCCGGCCAGATCGAGCAGCAGGATCCGGAACACCTCGGCCTGGTGCGCGTGGCGCAGCAGATCCATCTGATGCTCGGCGCCGTCGGCGGCCGCGAGCCGCCTGCGCAGCGCGTCCTTGAACGCCGGCCAGTCGAACGGGCTGTCGATCGCCTCGTCGTCGAGCAGTTCGTCGAGCAGTTGCGGGTGCCGGATCAGGTAGCCGCCGCCCCAGCGCGTCGCGCCGAGCACCGACAGCACGCGCCGCAGCGCGGCCGGATATTCGGTCAGCAGCGCGAGATACGCGCCGCGCCGGCCCACCGTCTCGAGCAGGTCGAAGCAGCGCACGACGGTCTCGTCGCGATGCGCGGCGTCGATGCCGGGCGCCGCCTCGAGCGCGCGATGCGCGACGCGGTCGAAGCGCACGCGGCTCGATTCCGGCAGCCCCGCGTAGCGCGACGAGCGCCACACCGCCTGCAGCCGCGCGAGCACCGCCGCCGGATCGGCGAAGCCGAGCTCGGCCAGGCGCGCGACGAGCGCTTCGTCGGCGCCGTCGTCGGCGAGCGCGCCGCTCCAGATGCAGCCCGCCGCCTGGTCGTCCTCACGCCGCGCGCCGCCGTCCGCCTTGTCGGCGAACACCTGATCGAACTGCGCCTCGACGAACGCGCGGTGCTGGTCGAGCCGGTCGATCAGCGCCGCGTAGTCGGCGAAGCCGAGCGACGCGGCGAGCGCCGCGCGCTCGGCCGGATCGACGGGCATCGCGTGCGTCTGCGCGTCGTTGCGGTATTGCAGCCGGTGCTCGAGCGTGCGCAGGAACAGATAGGCGTGCGTCAGCCCCGCGCGCACCTCCTCGGTGATCAGCCCGCTCGCGCTCGCATGCCGCAGCACCGCGAGCGTCGGCTGCACGCGAAAGCCCGCGTCCTGCCCGCCGCGGATCAGTTGGAACACCTGCGCGCTGAACTCGATCTCGCGGATCCCGCCGCGGCCGAGCTTGATGTCGTCGGCCTTGTCGGGCCGCATCGTCGCGCGGCGCCGCGCTTCCTGGCGGATCTGCTCGTGCAGCGAGCGGATCGCGCCGATCACGCCGAAATCGAGATAGCGCCGATAGACGAACGGCTTGACGATCGCATCGAGCTGCTGCGCGAGGCGGCGCGCGGCCGCGCTCGCGCGCTCGGTCACGAGCCGGCCCTTGATCCACGCATAGCGCTCCCATTCGCGCCCCTGCACGTAGAAATACTCCTCGAGCATCCCGAGGCTGCACACGAGCGGGCCGGAATCGCCGTTCGGGCGCAGCCGCATGTCGACGCGAAACACGTAACCGTCGGCCGTCGCCTCGGACAGCACGCCGATCAGGCGCCGGCCGAGCCGCGTGAAGAACTCGTGCACGGAAATCGGCGCGCGCGCGCCGCCCGCCGTCTCGCCGTCGTCCTCGTAGACGAAGATCAGATCGATGTCCGACGACACGTTCAGCTCGCGGCCGCCGAGCTTGCCCATGCCGACCACGCCGAGCGCGAGCCGCTCGCCCGACGGGCCGCGCGGCTCGCCGTACTGCGCCTCGAGCTCCGCGGCGAGCAGCGCGAGCGCGCGCTGGATCGCCGCCTCCGCGAGGTCGGTCATCGTGCCGGTGACTTCGGCGACATCCGCGCGCCCCGCGAGGTCGCGCTCGGCGACCGCGCCGAACGCCTCGCCCCGCAGCTGCCGCAGCGCCTTTTTCAGCGCGTCCTCGGACGGCGGCTGGCCGCCTTGCGCGAGCAGTTCGTCGAGGCGCGCGTCGAGCGCCGCGCGCGTGACGGGCGCGGCCGCCCACGCGGCGATGCGCTCGGCGAGCGCCGGCCGCGCCGCGGCCGCGCGCGCGAGATAGTGCGAATAGGACAGGGACAGCAGATCGGAGGCGTCGGTCATCGTCAAGCGCGCGTTGCGCGGTGAAAGGCCGCGGGCCGCCGCAAGCCGCGAGCGCGCCCGGCCGGACGGCCCGCACGGACGGCGTCGCGAAAGCCGTCGGCGGGGACCCGTGTGATACATTTGAACGTCAGTCCGCAAAACTACCATATCGCCGCCCCTTCGCCGCATGTCCGACCGTCAGGATTCCGCCGCAACGACCGAAGCCGGACCTCCGCAGCACCATCACCCGGTCCTGCGTCGCGTGTTCAAGGGCGTGCTGGCGATCGCGATCGCCGCGTACTTCATCGCGGCCGCCGCCTTCCTCGGGCTGCGCTACCTGCTGCTGCCCCGCATCGACGAATACCGCCCGCGCATCGAGGCGTTCGTCTCTCAAAAACTCCACGCCGAGCTGCGGATCGGCCGGCTCGCGCCGCACTGGTCGGGCATGCAGCCGGGCGTCGACATCAGCCGCCTGACGATCCGCGGCCGCGACGGCCGCGTCGCGCTATCGGTGCCTCATGCGACGGCCGCGCTGTCGTGGCGCTCGCTCGCGCGCTTCGCGCCGACGCTGTCGAGCCTCGTCGTCGACGATCCGGACCTGCTGACCGAGCGCCGCGCGGACGGCTCGCTGTTCGTCGCGGGCGTCGCGGTACCGACCACGAAGACGGGCGCCGACGACACGTTCAGCGCGTGGCTGCTCAAGCAGGAGGCGATCGTGCTGCGCGGCGGCACGCTGCGCTGGCGCGACGCGCAGCACGACGCGCCCGAGCTCGCGCTGACAGGCATCCGCATCGCGGTGCTCAACGACGGACTCGTCCACCGGATCGCGCTGCAGGCGCCCGCGAACGGCACGCTGTTCCACGGCCCGCTCGATTTCCGCGCGCGCTTCGTCCACCAGGCGCTCGCGCCGATCGGCAAACCGTCGAACTGGACGGGCGACGCGTATCTGTCGACGGGGCCCGTCGACCTGCCGACGCTCGCGCGCTACGCGAACATACGCGTCACCGCGTACGCGGGCCGGATCGACAACGCGATCTGGGCGCATTTCGGCGACGGCCATCTGTACCGCGCGGGCGGCGAGCTGCGCGGCTACGACGTCGCGCTGCGCGTGCGCCCGACGCAGCCGCGGCTCGACATTCCGGTCGCGCGCTTCGGCTGGGACGTCGCGATCGACCCGAAGCGCGACTACACGCTGCACCTGTCGCGGCTGCACGCCGAGCTCGGCCAGCCGCCGCTCGCGGACGGCACGCCGCTCTCCCGCGCGCTGGCGCTGCACACGCTCACCGCGCGCTACCGCGTGCCGAACGTCGACGAAGGGCAGTTGCTGAGCGTATCGGGCGACCGCGTCGACCTCGGCATCCTCGCCGAATTCATCCGCGGGCTGCCGCTGCCGGCGCGGCTGCGCAACGAGCTCGTGCGCTTCGATCCGCGCGGGCTCGTCGCGAACTACGCGATCGAGGTCGAGCGCGCGAAGCCGGCGAGCCCCGAATTCGTCGACGAAGAGCGCCGCAGCGGCACCGCGCCCATCATCCGCTACCGGTTCCAGGGCGACCTGCAAGGCATCAGCTTCGAGGCGCAGGAGCCGCCGCCCGGACTCTCGCCGCACGGCCATCCGCGCGCGGGAATTCCCGGCGTCGAAAATCTGTGGGGCCACGTCGATGCGGACGAAAAAGGCGGCGCCGCGCGCTTCGACACGGTCGACGCGGCCGTCACGGTGCCCGGCGTGTTCGACGAGCCGCGCCTCGCGTTCGACAAGCTGCGCGGCCGCGCGAGCTGGACCATCACGCCCGCGCCCGGCGAGCGGCACGCGCGCGTCGACGTCGCGGTGCCCGAGTTCCGCGTCGAGAACGCCGATGCCGCGATCGCGGTGGCGGGCAGCTACGCGAACCCCGGCCACGGGCGCGGCTCGCTCGACCTGAAAGCCGACTTCGAGCGCGCGGCCGTCGCGCGGATCACGCGCTATTTGCCGACGAGCCTGTCCGATCACCTGCGCCTCTATCTCGGCCACGCGCTGCAGGCGGGCCAGGTGACCAAAGGCGCGACGATCGTCGCGAAGGGCCCGCTCGAGACGTTCCCTTACGAGCACGATCCGAAGGCGGGCGTGTTCCACATCGTCGCGCCCTTCGCGGGCGGCAGGTTCGAGCCGACGCCGCAGCCGCCGCGCACGCTCGCCAACGGCACGCCGAACGTATGGCCCGCGCTCGACGGCATCGACGGCGTGTTCGAGCTCGAGCAGAACCGGCTGCGCTTCGACATCGACCGCGCGCGCTACAAGGACGTCGCGCTCGCGAAGGTGACGGGGCGCATCGACGATCTCGGCAACCCGACGCACTCGCCGCTCGTGATCGAAGGCCGCGCGCACGGCCCGCTCGCCGATCTGCTCGACTACGCGAACCACAGCGCGATCGCCGGAATGACGGGCCACATCGGCAACCTCGTGCGCGCGCAGGGCCCGGCGACGCTCGCGCTCAAGCTGACGATCCCGCAGCACGTCGCGCATCCGCACGTCGGCGTCGACGACGCGCTCGGCTTCGCCGGCAACGCGATCGAGGCCGACGGCGTGCCGCCCGTCACGCGGCTGCGCGGCAACGTGCGGTTCACGCAGCACACGGCGAGCGTCGATCGGCTCACCGCGCGCTTTCTGGGCGGCGACGTGCGCGCGCGCGGCGCGCTCGCGGAGAACGGCCGCTACGCGTTCGACATCGACGGCCGGCTGTCGCTCGACGCCGCGCGCGGGCTGAACCTGCGCGGCGCGGCGGCGGCCGCGCTCGAGCGCGTCGTCGGCGACGCGCCGTACCGGCTCGCGGTGCGCGGCGCGAAAGGCGGCCTGCCCGACATCACCGCGAGCTCGGACCTCACGGGCGTCGCGCTCGAGTTCCCCGCGCCGTTCGCGAAGCCGGCCGGCACGCCGATGCCGTTCAGCTTCGTGCTCGCGCCCGAGCCGCAGGCGAGCGGCAAGCCGCTCGAGCGCGCGGACCTGGCGCTCGGCCCGCTCGCGGCGACCTACCTGCTCGACGTCGAGCGCGGGCGGCCGGTGCGCGCGGTGCGCGGCGCGCTCGGCATGAACCGGATGCCCGACCTGCCGCAGGAAGGCGTGAGCGCGGCGATCGATGTGCACGAGCTCGACGCCGACGCATGGCAGGCGTTCGCGCAGGGCTTCGGCAAGTCGCCCGCCGCGCGCGAGCAGCCGGCCGCGTCGCCCGTCGATCTCGCGAGCTTCGCGCCGAAGCGCTTCGCGCTGCACTTCGGCACGCTGAAGCTGCTCAAGCGCAACTGGGAGAACGTGATCGTCGGCGCATCGCACATCGACGACATCTGGCAGGCGAACATCGCGTCGAACCAGGTGTCGGGCTACCTGTCGTGGGCGCCGGGCGGCGGCCCGACGGGCGCCGGCGTGCTGAGCGCGCGGCTCGCGAAGCTCGTGATTCCCGAGAGCGCCGAGCACGATCTCGTCGGCCGCGCGATCGACCTGCCGACGCCCACCCACCATGCGATGCCCGCGATCGATCTCGTCGTCGATCAGGTGGTCGCGCGCGGCCACGACATCGGCCGGCTCGAGGTCGACGCACGCAACGTCGACGAGAACGGCATCCCGGTCTGGCAGCTCGACAAGCTCGAGCTCGCGAACCCGGCCGCGAAACTCACCGCGACCGCCAACTGGCGCACGTCGCGCCGCGCGCTCGCGCACGGCGCCGACGAGGAGGACGCGCCGCGGCGCACCGTGTTTGATTTCACGCTCGCGATCGACGACGCGGGCGCGCTGCTCGAGCGCGTCGGCCTGCCGCGCACGGTCGAGAACGGCCGCGGCACGCTGTCGGGCAAGGTCGCGTGGCGCGGCGGCCCGACCGCGATCGACTACCCGACATTGAACGGGCGCCTGTCGCTCGACCTCGCGCACGGCCAGATCCTGAAGGTCGACCCGGGCGCGGCGAAGCTGCTCGGCGTGCTGAGCCTGCAGGGCCTCGCCCGCTTCCTCACGCTCGACTTCCGCGACGTGATCGGCAAGGGCCTGCCGTTCGAGACGATCACGGGCACGGGCCGGATCGACAACGGCATCGCGCGCACGCAGGACTTCGAAATGAAGACGTCGCCCGCGAAGGTGACGGTGACGGGCTCGGTCGATCTCGCGCACGAGACGCAGGACCTGAACGCGCACGTCGCGCCGAAGGTGAGCGCGAGCGCGGCCGCGGTCGGCGCGGCGATCATCAATCCGTTCCTCGGCCTGGGCGTGCTCGCCGCGAACCTCGCGCTATCGCAGACGCTCGCGCACGCGTTCGCGATGGATTACACGATCACCGGCTCGTGGGCGCACCCGCACATCGAGCGTGTCGGCGGCGATCGGGGTAAGATGGGCTTCGCGCCCGCGGCCGTCGAGCACTGAAGCGGCCGCCGGGCCCGCACCCTTTTTTCGGCCACCGCCACCGAATTCGTCATGACCGATCGCCACGCCTCAGCCTCGCCGTTCCCGGTCGCCGCGCTGCAGATGGTCAGCACGCCCGATCGCGAGCGCAATCTCGCCGAAGCCGGCCGGCTGATCGCCGATGCGGCGGCCTCGGGCGCACGGCTCGTGCTGCTGCCCGAATATTTCTGCTTCATGAGCCACCAGGACACCGACAAGCTCGCGCTCGCGGAAGCGTACCGTGACGGCCCGATCCAGCGCTTTCTCGCCGAGCGCGCGAAGGCGCACGGCATCTGGGTGATCGGCGGCACGCTGCCGCTGAAGGCGCCCGAGCCGTCGCGCGTGCTGAACACGACGCTCGTGTTCGATCCGCAAGGCCGCGAGGCCGCCCGCTACGACAAGATCCATCTGTTCAACTTCGAGAAGGGCGACGAGTCGTTCGACGAGGCGCGCACGATCCGCCCGGGCGACGCGGTGCGCACGTTCGACGCGCCGTTCGGCCGGGTCGGGCTGTCGGTCTGCTACGATCTGCGCTTTCCGGAGCTGTACCGGCGAATGGGCGACTGCGCGATGATCGTCGTGCCGTCGGCGTTCACGTACACGACGGGGCGCGCGCACTGGGAGACGCTGTTGCGCGCCCGCGCGGTCGAGAACCAGTGCTACGTGCTCGCCGCCGCGCAAGGCGGCAAGCACGAGAACGGCCGCCGCACGTGGGGGCGCAGCATGCTCGTCGATCCGTGGGGCGAGATCGTCGCGGTGCGCGACGAAGGCGCGGGCGTCGTCGCGGGCGAGATCGATCCCGCGCGGATCGCCGACGTGCGGCAGAGCCTGCCCGCGTGGCGGCATCGCGTGCTCGCGTGAGCGGCGATCCGCCCGACCGGAAAGAAGAAAGAAGGCGCGTCCGACAACCGTTTCAGAATTTGAGAATCCCCGAATCCGCATGAACATCATCGAACCCGGCATCCCCCAAGGGGACTTCCTTCAGGGCGCCCGCAACCTCTCGCTCGCGAAGGACATCCTGCTCACGCCGTACGGCCTCGACGAAGCCCTTCTCACGCGCACGCTCGCCGATATCTTCACGCATCGCGTCGACTACGCGGATCTGTACTTCCAGGCCACCCGCAGCGAAGCGTGGAGCCTCGAGGAAGGCATCGTCAAGTCGGGCAGCTTCAGCATCGACCAGGGCGTCGGCGTGCGCGCGGTCGCCGGCGAGCGCACCGCGTTCGCGTACTCGGACGACCTGTCGCCCGAGGCGATCCGCCAGGCGGCCGTCGCGACGAAGGCGATCGCGGCCGCGGGCGGCGGCAAGCAGAAGATCCGCGCGGCGACGGCGCTGAAGGGCGTCTCGGGGCGCGACCTGTATCTGCCCGCCGATCCGCTCGCCTCGCTCGACGCGACCGCGAAGGTGAAGCTGCTCGAGCGCGTCGAGCAGATGGCGCGCGGCCGCGACCCGCGCATCAAGCAGGTGATGGCGGGGCTCGCCGGCGAATACGACGTCGTGCTCGTCGCGCGCAGCGACGGCGCGCTCGCGGCGGACATCCGCCCGCTCGTGCGCGTATCGGTGACGGTGATCGCCGAGCACAACGGCCGGCGCGAGATCGGCACGGGCGGCGGCGGCGGCCGCTTCGACTACGGCTACTTCACCGACGACGTGCTCGCGCGCTACGTCGACGACGCGGTGCACGCCGCGCTCGTCAACCTCGACGCGCGCCCGGCGCCCGCGGGCGCGATGACGGTCGTGCTCGGCCCGGGCTGGCCCGGCGTGCTGCTGCACGAGGCGATCGGCCACGGGCTCGAGGGCGACTTCAACCGCAAGGGCTCGTCGGCGTTCGCGGGCCGCATCGGCGAGCAGGTTGCGGCCAAGGGCGTGACCGTCGTCGACGACGGCACGCTGCCGAACCGCCGCGGATCGCTGAACATCGACGACGAGGGCAACCCGACGCAGTGCACGACGCTCATCGAGGACGGCATCCTGAAGGGCTACATCCAGGACACGCTGAACGCGCGGCTGATGAAGATGCCCGTCACCGGCAACGCGCGGCGCGAATCGTACGCGGCGCTGCCGATGCCGCGGATGACCAACACCTACATGCTCAACGGCGACAAGGACCCGCGGGAGATCATCGAATCGGTCAAGCACGGCCTGTACGCGGTGAACTTCGGCGGCGGCCAGGTCGACATCACGAACGGCAAGTTCGTGTTCTCGGCGTCCGAGGCATACATGATCGAGAACGGCAAGGTCACGTATCCGGTCAAGGGCGCGACGCTGATCGGCAGCGGCCCGGAATCGCTCAAGTACGTGAGCATGATCGGCAACGACATGCGGCTCGACACGGGCGTCGGCGTGTGCGGCAAGGAAGGCCAGAGCGTGCCCGTCGGCGTCGGCCAGCCGACGCTGCGGCTCGACAACATGACGGTGGGCGGCACCGCGTCGTAATGCGGCGTTGCCGCATCGCGGCGCAGACAATTCGCGCGAATCGTCCATGTCGCGCGGATTGTCCGCATTTTCACGCGCACAGGATTGCAAGCCGGCCTCCGACCGGGTATAAATCTCTTTCTCACATCGCTTCATTGACGCACCGCATTCCCGCCATGTCCGCAAAGTTTTACTTTTACTTTTTTTGGCATCTCAGGCCGCTGGCGGATCGAGAGGAGTGATGGCGCGCGAAGCGCAACCGAATTCCCGAAAAACCGCCGGCGAACCCGGCGGTTTTTTTTCGCACCGCCGGTTCGCAAGCAGGGACGACGGGCCGATCCACCGCTTTACCGAATCACCGATTTGTCGAATCGAACCGCCAGCCGCACCCGCGCACGCCGGGCGGCGCACCGAACCGGAGAACTCAAGCATGCCCCCGCACAATACCGACGACGTCCGCATCCGTGAACTGAAGGAGCTGACTCCGCCCGCCCACCTGATCCGCGAATTCGCGCTCGGCGAGGCGGTGTCGGAGCTCATCTACAACGCGCGCCAGGCGATGCACCGGATCCTGCACGGGATGGACGATCGCCTGATCGTCATCATCGGGCCGTGCTCGATCCACGACACGAAGGCGGCGCTCGAATACGCGGGCCGGCTCGTCCAGGAGCGCGAGCGCTTCGCAAGCGAACTCGAGATCGTAATGCGCGTGTACTTCGAGAAGCCGCGCACGACGGTCGGCTGGAAGGGGCTCATCAACGATCCGCACCTGGATAACAGCTTCAAGATCAACGACGGCCTGCGCACCGCGCGCGAGCTGCTGCTGCAGATCAACGAGATGGGGCTGCCCGCCGGCACCGAATACCTCGACATGATCAGCCCGCAATACATCGCGGACCTGATCTCGTGGGGCGCGATCGGCGCGCGCACGACCGAATCGCAGGTGCACCGCGAGCTCGCGTCGGGGCTGTCGTGCCCGGTCGGCTTCAAGAACGGCACCGACGGCAACGTGAAGATCGCGGTCGACGCGATCAAGGCCGCATCGCAGCCGCACCATTTCCTGTCGGTGACGAAGGGCGACCATTCGGCGATCGTGTCGACGGCCGGCAACGAGGACTGCCACGTGATCCTGCGCGGCGGCAAGGCGCCGAACTACGATGCCGACAGCGTGAACGCCGCGTGCGCGGACATCGGCAAGGCCGGCCTCGCCGCGCGCCTGATGATCGACGCGAGCCATGCGAACAGCTCGAAGAAGCACGAGAACCAGATTCCGGTATGCGCGGACATCGGCCGCCAGATCGCCGCGGGCGACGAGCGCATCGTCGGCGTGATGGTCGAGTCGCACCTCGTCGAAGGCCGCCAGGACCTGAAGGAAGGCTGCCCGCTCACGTACGGCCAGAGCATCACCGATGCATGCATCAACTGGGACGACAGCGTGAAGGTGCTCGAAGGGCTCGCCGAAGCGGTGAAGGCGCGGCGCGTCGCGCGCGGCAGCGGCAACTGATCGGCGCGGGCGGCGGCGAATCGTCCCGTCCGGTTTCGCGTGATGCGGCCTTTCGCGATTCGTGGTTTGCCGGCCGCCCGTCTCCGCCGGCTCGCCGCGCGCCGCGCGCGGCGATGCGCATCGCCCGCACCCCGCACGCATGGAAAAGCCGGCCCGAGCCGGCCTCATGCGGCGCCGATCCGGCTCCCGCGCGGCCCTCGCCCAAGAAAAAGCCCGGCGCATGGCGCCGGGCTCAGATTGCTGACAAACCCTCGCCAAGTGGGGGATTTTTGTTTTTTAATGGCGTGATGCTGAAGACGCCCATGCCCACGCAGCACGAACTCGAGATGGTGACGCTCGAGGAACTCGTGCCGAAGGACCACCTGCTGCGCCAGATCGATGCGGCGGTGGATTTCGAGTTCATCCGCGCGAAGGTGGCGCATCTGTATTGCGCGGACAACGGGCGGCCGGCGCTCGATCCCGTGGTGATGTTCAAGCTGTTGTTCATCGGCTACCTGTTCGGGGTGCGCAGCGAGCGGCAACTGATGCGTGAGGTCCAGGTCAACGTCGCCTATCGCTGGTTCGCCCGGTTCCGGCTGACCGACAAGGTGCCGGATGCGTCAACGTTCTCGCAGAATCGCCGCCGACGCTTCACGGACACGACGGTGTATCAGGAGATCTTCGACGAGATCGTGCGGCAGGCGATCAAGCGCGGGCTGGTCGACGGTCGGGTGCTGTACACGGACAGCACGCACCTGAAGGCGAACGCGAACAAAGGCAAGTTCGATGTGGTGAAGCTGGAGCAGACGCCGGCCGCCTACACGGAGGCATTGAACGCGGCAGTGGATGCGGACCGGGCCGCGCATGGCAGGAAGCCGCTGGATCGCGACGACGATGAGCCGCCGTCTAGCAAGGACACCAAGCTCAGCCGGACCGATCCGGACAGCGGCTACATGGTGCGGGACGACAAGCCGAAGGGGTTCTTCTATCTGGACCACCGCACGGTGGATGCCAAGCACGCGATCATCACCGATACGCATGTGACGCCGGCCTCGGTGCATGACAGCCAGCCGTATCTGGATCGGCTGGATCGCCAGCGCGAGCGCTTTGAGTTCAAGGTCGAGGCGGTGGGGCTGGATGCGGGCTACTTCACGCCGGCGGTGTGCCAGGGGCTGGAGGAGCGAGGGATTGCCGGGGTGATGGGCTATCGCACGCCGAACCACAAGCCGGGCATGTTCTACAAACGGCAGTTCAAGTACGACGCGTATCGCAACGAATACGTGTGCCCGCAGGGGCAGGCCCTGCCGTACAGCACGACCAATCGGCTCGGCTATCGGGAATACAAATCCAATGCGCAGATCTGCGGGCGCTGCCCGGTACGATCGCAGTGCACGAACAGTGCGATCGCGGTGAAGGTGGTAACGCGCCACGTGTGGGAGCGCGCCAAGGAGCGGGTGGACGCGCGGCGCTTGACCGAATGGGGCCAACGCATTTACGCGCGGCGCAAGCAGACGGTGGAGCGCAGCTTCGCCGATGCCAAGCAGCTGCATGGGCACCGTTATGCCCGTATGCGTGGGCTACGCAAGGTGGCCGAGCAGTGCTTGCTGGCCGCGGCGGCACAGAACATCAAGAAGATTGCGATGCTGCTGGCGCGGAAGCGGAAAAAGGGGCCAGCGGGTCCCGATTGGCGCTTCGTGCGCATGCTGCTGCGTCTGGTGAGCGGTTTGCGCTGCAGCTTCGACTACCCGCTCGCGGCGAACCCGCAATCCTGATCCCAGAAAGACAAAACCCCACGCTCACAAAAACGTGGGGTTCGTCAGCAGTCTGAGCCCGAACCAGCGGTTCGGGCTTTTTTTCGTCCAGTGCAAGCTTGGGCGCCCCGCGAAACGCGTGTCGCGGGCGCAACGCGCGCCCGGCTGCGGCGGTTGAAGTGGCGGGTGTCGGATTTCTTTGACCAGCCGCCTCGAATTCCTTTATAATTCAGGGCTTTTCCGCATTCATGCCCACGGAAAAAGAACAGGGAGAGCCTGCATCGCGCCACGAAGCGCCTGCCAAGAGCAGACAAGCAGGGAAGAACGTTTGGGCACAAGCAATCAATTTTGGATCGATCATGAAGACGTTTTCCGCAAAAGCCCATGAGGTGACGCGCGAATGGTACGTGATTGACGCGACGGATAAGGTTCTCGGCCGTGTCGCCAGCGAAGTGGCACGCCGTCTGCGCGGCAAGCACAAGCCCGAGTTCACTCCGCACGTCGACACCGGTGATTTCATCATCGTCATCAACGCGAGCAAGCTGAAGGTCACGGGCAACAAGACGCTGGACAAGAAGTACTACCGTCACTCGGGCTACCCGGGCGGCATCTATGAAACGACGTTCGGCAAGATGCAGGAACGCTTCCCGGGCCGCGCGCTCGAGAAGGCGGTCAAGGGCATGCTGCCGAAGTGCCCGCTCGGCTACGCGATGATCAAGAAGCTGAAGGTCTACGCTGAAGCCACGCATCCGCATTCGGCTCAACAGCCGAAGGCGCTTGAGATCTAAGGGGAGCCCACATGATCGGTAACTGGAACTACGGTACGGGCCGCCGCAAGAGCGCAGTCGCTCGTGTCTTCATCAAGGCTGGCAAGGGCGACATCGTCGTCAACGGCAAGCCCATCTCCGACTACTTCTCGCGCGAAACGTCGCTGATGATCGTGCGTCAGCCGCTGGAACTCACGAACCACGCGCAGACGTTCGACATCAAGGTGAACGTATCGGGCGGCGGCGAAACGGGTCAGGCGGGCGCGGTGCGCCACGGCATCACCCGCGCGCTGATCGACTACGACGCGACGCTGAAGCCGGCACTGTCGAACGCGGGCTTCGTCACGCGCGACGCCCGTGAAGTCGAGCGTAAGAAGGTCGGTCTGCACAAGGCACGCCGCGCCAAGCAGTTCTCGAAGCGTTAATCGCTCGTGCTGCGCGCCGCCTTCGGGCGGCATCGCTGCAAGAAAAACCGCCAGTTTTCATGCTGGCGGTTTTTTTATATGCGCGCAGCTTGCGCCGGCGCAACGAATGCGCGAAAAACGGCGGCGCGCATCTTGATTTCGCCTGCATCAGCACGATCTGCGGATCAGTCCTACAATAGCAGGCAATGGTTTTTTGGAGAGTTCGCATGAACGCTGTTACCGAATCTGCGGCAACCACCGAGATGCCGGCGCCGTTCGTCTTCACCGACGCGGCGGCCGACAAGGTCAAGCAACTGATCGACGAAGAGGGCAACCCCGACCTCAAGCTGCGCGTATTCGTGCAAGGCGGCGGCTGCTCCGGCTTCCAGTATGGCTTCACGTTCGACGAGGAAGTCAACGAGGACGACACCGTGCTCAACAAGAACGGCGTCGTGCTGCTCGTCGACGCGATGAGCTATCAGTACCTCGTCGGCGCCGAGATCGACTACAAGGACGATCTGAACGGCGCGCAGTTCGTCATCAAGAACCCGAACGCGACCACGACTTGCGGTTGCGGCTCGTCGTTCTCGGTCTGAACGCTTGTTCGTCCAATAAAAACGGGGCTCGGCGCCCCGTTTTTTTTGCCCGGATCGCGGCCGTGCGGTGAAGGCGGCGCATCGCGCGTCGAGACAGTGTTCGTCCTTCTTTCGGTTTTACCGTCCTTTTCCGCTCTTTCGCTCCCGTTTAGCCTTTTGGTGTCCACTCAGGCGGCTCGCACGCCGACGTCCGGCATCGAATCGGCTGCCGCTCCGATCGCGCCAGGTGCGTCGCCCGCCCGCGCGAGCCAATCGGTCGGCGCTTGCCCGGTGGATTGCGCGAATGCGCGCGTGAGCGCGCTCGCGCTGCCGTAGCCGACTTCCGGCGCGATTTCCTTCACCGCATAGCCGCGCCTGAGCAGCGTCTTCGCGAGCCCGACGCGCCATTGGAGCAGGTATTCGCCGGGCGGCAGGCCGACCGTGCCCGCGAAGTGCGCGGCGAACCGCGAGCGCGACATGCCCGCGATCGCAGCCATCCGCTCGAGCGACCACGGCAGGGCCGGATCCGCGTGCATCGCGTTCAACGCCTTCGCGAGCCGCGCGTCGGACAGGCCGGCGAGCGATCCGCTCGCCACCAGCCGGTTGCGCATCACGAAGCGCAGCAACTGCACGACGAGCACCTCGGTCAGCCGGTTGATCACCGTGTCATGCCCGCACGCGGGCGCGCTCGCTTCCGCGAAGAGCGCCTGCTGGACGCCGCCGAGCGGCGACATCGACGCAAGCGGAATCGCGAGCAGATCGGGCAAGCCGCGCAACAGCGGATTCTCATCGCCGAGCCCGAATTCGATCGCTGCGGACAAGACTTCGACAGGCGCGTCGCCGCGCGCCTCGATCCGGTACTTGCCGGGGCGCCCGATGAACACCGCGCCCGGCTCGGGCACCGCGTGCCGCCCGAGCGCCTCGCCCGTCACGTTGACCGCCCCCGTGCGCACCAGGTGCATATGGAAGCCGTCCGCGCCAATCTCGAATGTCGACGCGCCGGGCAGCGCACCGAAGTGAAATACGCGGGCGTGCAGTTCGAAACGCGCGAGGAGGTCTTTCAGACGGTCGATCATGGGACGATTAGTCATGCAATTGAGATTTATCGACGCATATTGTCTCAATACGTGCGCTACATTGGCAATTCCGCTGACTATCCAGCATGACGAGGAGGGCCCAATCGATGCTCCGCTTCTTCTATCACCCGTCGCCGAACCCGGCCAAGGTCGCGCTGTTCCTCGAGGAGGCCGGCGTGCCGTACGAGTTCGTGCCCGTCGATACCCGCAAGGGCGAGCAGCACAGCGATGCGTACAAGGCGATCAATCCGAACGCGAAGACGCCGGCGATCGCCGACGGCGACGCGATCGTGTTCGACAGCAACGCGATTCTGCTGTATCTCGCCGAGAAAACCGGCCAATTCCTGCCTGACGACACGCCCGCTGCCCGCGGCGAGCTGCTGTCGTGGCTGATGTTCGTCGCGACGGGGATCGGCCCATACTGCGGGCAGGCGGTGCACTTCAAGCATTTCGCGCCGGAGCCGAAGGCGTACGCGGTGAACCGCTACGATTTCGAGGCGTGGCGCCACTGGCGCATCGTCGACGAGCGCCTTGCCGGCCGCCGCTACATGGTCGGCGAGCGCTACACGATCGCCGACATGGCGGTGTGGGGCTGGGCGCGGGCGATCCCGCGCGTGCTGGGCGACGACGCATGGGCGCAATTGCCGCACGTGAAGCGCCTCGTCGACGAGATCGATGCGCGGCCGGCCGCGCAGCGCGCCGATGCGCTGAAGGCGCGCCATGCGTTCAAGGTCGAGTTCGACGACGAGGCGCGCCGCGCGCTGTTTCCGCAGAACGCGCGGCTCGCGGCCACGGCCGGGACGGGAGCCTGACGCGATGATCGATCTCTACTACTGGACGACGCCGAACGGCCACAAGATCACGATGTTCCTGGAGGAGGCGGGCCTGCCGTACCGGATCGTGCCGGTGAACATCGGCCGCGGCGAGCAATTCGAGCCGGCGTTCCTGCGCATCGCGCCGAACAACCGGATTCCCGCGCTCGTCGACCACGCGCCCGCCGACGGCGGCGCGCCGCTGTCGATCTTCGAATCGGGCGCGATCCTGCTGTACCTCGCGGACAAGCTCGGGCGCTTCATTCCCGCCGATCTGCGCGGCCGCAACGAGGCGCTGCAGTGGTTGTTCTGGCAGATGGGCGGGCTCGGCCCGATGGCGGGGCAGAACCATCATTTCGTGCAGTACGCGCCCGAGCCGCTGCCGTATGCGATCGAGCGGTACGTGAAGGAGACGTCGCGGTTGTACGGCGTGCTGAACAAGCATCTGTCGGACGGGCGCGACTACATCGCGGGCGAATATTCGATCGCCGACATGGCGAGCTACCCGTGGATCGTGCCGCACGAGCGGCAGTGGCAGCGTCTCGAGGATTTTCCATTCCTGGCCGCATGGTTCGCGCGGGTCGCCGAACGGCCGGGCACCGTGCGCGCCTATGCACGGGCGAAGGAGATCAACACGGCGCCGACGGTCGATCAGCAGTCGCGCGGCGTGTTGTTCGGGCAGGACGCGAGCACGGTCCGCTGACAGGGGACTGGGCGGTCGGCGGGCTCCGGCCCGGCCGCCGCCGTGCGGGCGCGATCGGGCACGGGCGCGCCGCGCGGCGCAACGGGGCGGGCTTCGGCCCGGCCCGCAGGTCAGCGCGGGTAGAGCGCGCCCAGCACGCGCTCGCCCGCCGCGCCGGTGACGGTCGACACGTTGCCCGGCGCGCGCGCGTTGAACCGGTACGCAAGCCACGCGAACGCGAGCGATTCGACTTGCTGCGGCGGCACGCCGAGCGCGGCCGTCGTGGCGACGGCCGCGTCGAGCCCGCGCGCCGCGAGCGCCGTCGCGAGCGCGTCGAGCAGCACCGGGTTGCGCGCGCCGCCGCCGCACACATAGACGGCCCGGCAATCGCCCGCATGCCGCGCGATCTCGTCGGCGACGGTGGCGGCGGTCAGCGCGGTGAGCGTCGCCTGCACGTTTTCGGGCGCGAGGTGCTGAAAACCGGCGAGTTTCGCATCGAGCCAATCGGCGTTGAAGAGATCGCGCCCGGTGCTTTTCGGCGCGTTTTGGCGGAAGTACGGCTCGTCGAGCAGCGCGGCGAGGAGCGTTTCGTCGACTTTGCCGCGCGCGGCGAAGCGTCCGCCGTCGTCGAACGGCTGTTTCAGGTGGCGCTCGACCCACGCGTCGATCAGCGCGTTCGCCGGGCCGCAATCGTGGCCGCGCACCGTGTCGTTGCGCGCGTGCCCTTCGCCCTGCGGGCCGCCCCCGGCGGGCAGGATCGTGATGTTGCTGATGCCGCCCAGGTTGCAGACCACGCGCGTCTCGTCGGGCGAGCCGAACACCGTCGCATGGAACGCCGGCACGAGCGGCGCGCCCTGGCCGCCCGCGGCGACGTCGCGGCTGCGGAAATCGGCGATCACGTCGATGCGGGTCAGCTCCGCGAGCAGCGCCGCGTTGTTGAGCTGCCGCGTATAGCCGCGCTCGGGCCGGTGGCGCACCGTCTGGCCGTGCACGCCGAGCGCGCGCACGTCGTCGGGCAAGAGGCCCGCCGTGCGCAGCAGCTCGTGGCAGCACACCGCGTAGCGCGCGGCGAGCGCGTTCGCGGCGAGCGCCTCGCGCTCGATCTCGTCGCCGCCCGGCTGTTGCAGCGCGAAGAGCGCGTCGCGCAGCGTGTCGGCGAAGCCGACGAACGCCTCGGACAGCACGGCGGGCGGCTTGCCCGCCTCGAAGCGCACGGCGACGCCGTCGACGCCGTCCATGCTCGTGCCGGACATCAGGCCGAAATACACGCCATCCGCCGGATGGCCGGTTTGCATGCGGTTGGACGTCACGGTGATCGCTCCGAAATCGAGGGTGGGGGGCACGCGAGGCTCGCCGCGCACCGTCGCCGCCGATTATCCGCGCAAATCCGCGCGAACGCGCGCGCCGTTGAGCGGCCCGCGTGCAACTTATGGGAAAATCGCTCTTTTTGCGACATTCCTTCCTCTTGCACCGATGAGCACCGATCCCACTTCCAAGCCCGCCTTCCCGATCACCGATGAAGTCCGCCATGCGCTCGCCGTCACGAAGCGCGGTGTTGACGAGCTGCTGATCGAGGAAGAGTTCGCGCAGAAGCTCGCGAAAAGCGCGGCGACGGGCAAGCCGCTGCGCATCAAGCTGGGCCTCGATCCGACGGCGCCCGACATCCACCTCGGCCACACGGTCGTGCTGAACAAGATGCGCCAGTTGCAGGATCTCGGCCATACGGTGATTTTCCTGATCGGCGATTTCACGTCGCTGATCGGCGATCCGTCGGGCCGCAACGCGACCCGCCCACCGCTCACGCGTGAGCAGATCGAATCGAACGCGAAGACCTACTTCGAGCAGGCCGCGCTCGTGCTCGATCGCGAGAAGACTGAGATCCGCTACAACAGCGAGTGGTCGATGCCGCTCGGCGCGGACGGGATGATCAAGCTCGCGTCGCGCTACACGGTCGCGCGCATGCTCGAGCGCGAGGATTTCACGAAACGCTTCCAGGGCGGCATCCCGATCTCGATCCATGAATTCCTGTACCCGCTGATGCAGGGTTACGATTCGGTCGCGCTGAACGCCGATCTCGAGCTCGGCGGCACCGACCAGAAATTCAACCTGCTCGTCGGCCGCGAGCTGCAGAAGCAATACGGCCAGGAGCAGCAGTGCATCCTGACGATGCCGCTGCTCGAAGGCCTCGACGGCGTCGAGAAGATGTCGAAATCGAAGGGCAACTACGTCGGCATCAGCGAGAAGCCGACCGACATGTTCGGCAAGCTGATGAGCATCTCGGACGTGCTGATGTGGCGCTACTTCGAGCTGCTGTCATTCCGCAGCCTCGACGAGATCGCGCGGTTCCGCGGCGAGGCCGAAGGCGGGCGCAACCCGCGCGACTTCAAGGTGATGCTCGCGCAGGAGATCGTCGCGCGTTTCCATTCGCAGGCCGACGCCGAACGCGCACTCGAGGACTTCAACCACCGCGCGAAGGGCGGCGTGCCCGACGATATCCCGGCCGTGACGCTCGCCGGCGCGCCGCTCGCGATCGGCCAGTTGCTGAAGCAGGCGGGGCTCGTGCCTTCGACGAGCGAGGCGCTGCGCAACATCGAGCAGGGCGGAGTGAAGATCGACGGCGCGACGGTGTCCGACAAGGCGCTGAAAGTCGACGCGGGCGAGTTCGTCGTGCAGGTCGGCAAGCGCCGCTTCGCGCGCGTGACGCTTACCGCATGAGCGCGCGCATCGCCGCTTGGCCGGGCATGCCGCGCGCGGTGCGCGGCGCCGCGCGTGGCCGCCGCGCCGCGTGCGTGACGCGGACGTGCGCATGATCGCCTTGATCCAGCGCGTGAAGCGCGCCGACGTGCGCGTGGGCGAGCGCGTGACGGGCGAGATCGGCCCCGGCCTGCTCGCGCTCGTGTGCGCGGAGCGCGGCGACACCGAGGCGGCCGCCGACAAGCTGCTCGCGAAGGTGCTCGGCTACCGCGTGTTCAGCGACGCGGCGGGCAAAATGAACCTGCCCGTGTCGAACCTCGACGGCGCGGGACGCGCGGGCGGGCTGTTGCTCGTGTCGCAGTTCACGCTCGCCGCCGACACGAACAGCGGCCTGCGCCCGAGCTTCACGCCCGCCGCGCCGCCCGACGAGGGCGAGCGCCTGTTCGACTACTTCGTGCGTCGGGCCCGCGAGCGCCATCCGATCGTCGCGACGGGAGAGTTCGGCGCCGACATGCAGGTGTCGCTCGTCAACGACGGCCCCGTGACGTTCTGGCTGCAGACGCGCGCCTGATGCGCCCTTGACGCTCCGATTCGAGACCGCACCGATGCCCACGACGCAGATTCTCTTCATTCGCCATGGCGAGACGGCCTGGAACCGCATCAAGCGGATTCAAGGCCACATCGACATTCCGCTCGCCGACACGGGGCTGGCGCAGGCGCGGCAACTGGCCGAGCGGCTCGCGCGGGAGGCGCGCGGCGGCGCGCGGATCGACGCGGTTTATACGAGCGATTTGTCGCGTGCGCGGCAGACCGCGCAGCCGACGGCCGATGCGCTCGGCCTGCCGCTCGTGCCTCGGCAGGCGCTTCGCGAACGCGCGTACGGCGTGTTCCAGGGGCACGACAGCACCGAGATCGAGGCGCGCTTTCCCGACGCGTTCGCACAGTGGCAGACGCGCGACCCCGGCTTCGAGCCGGAAGGCGGCGAGTTGCACCGCGCGTTCTATCATCGCGTGCTGCATGAAGTCGAGCGGATCGTCGCCGCGCATCCGGGCGGGCGCATCGCGTGCGTCGCGCACGGCGGCGTGCTCGACTGCGTGTACCGCTTCGCGAACGATCTGCCGCTCGATGCGCCGCGCAAGCATGCGCTGCTGAATACGAGCGTCAACGTCGTCGATTATGACGACGGCCGCGCGCGCGTCGTGCGCTGGGCCGACGTCGATCACCTGAGCGGGGCGAGCGACGACGACGGCTATCGGAAGGTGCTGTGACGATCGTCGTGCCGCCGCGCGGCTGGTGCGTGCAGAGGCGTGCAGGCGCCGGCCGACGGGCGGGGCATCCTTCGGGGTGGGCGCACGGCGGCCGGCCATAGCCGCCGCGGCCAACGGGCCGCCGTGGCCGCGGCGTTTGCAGCGGCCGCCGCGCGTCAGCGCAGCCCGCGGCGGGACTTGTAATCGAGCGCGTACGCGATCTTGCCCGGCTTGTCCGCCGTGATCGGCTGGCGCAGCTTGTCGAATTCCCCCTTGCCGTATTTCTTCCCGCCGTTGACCTGGTCGGCGCGGCCGAGGTCCGCGCCCGTCTTGCCATCGATCACCGGATCGGTCGAGGCGACCATTCGGGCCGACGCATTCCATACCGCATTCAGATAGCCGGTATCGGCCGTCGCCGGATCAGGGTCGGTCGCGCCCGCGCGCGTGAGGTCGTAGCCGGCGAGCGGGAACGCATGCGGCTGTTGCCGCAGCCAGTCCGCCCAGTAGAACTCGAGATAGTCGGTGGCTTGCGCCGGCTTCGCGTAGCCGATGTCGCGCGTGAAATAGACGAGCGACCGGTAGCGGTCGTCCTGCATGCCGCGCTTCAGGCCGAGGCCGGTGGGCAGCCGGTCCGGCGCGATGGGCCGGCCGTCGCCGTCCTTCAGGCGGGTGTAGCCGCGGTTTTGCATCTGCTGCCAGAACGCTGCGGCCGAGTAATCGGCCAGGTTGTCCTTGACGACGACGTGCACGCGCAGCGCCGCGCCGCCGTCGGGCGTCTCGTAATAGGTCGACAGCCCGTGGTGCCCGTCCGTCACGTACAGCGCGTCGCCGTTCGGCCCGATCACGACGGGGTTGAGCACCGAGCGATCGCGTGCGGCGGCGCTCGTCGCGCAGGCGTAGCTCGCCGCGTCGCGCAGCGCCGATTGCGCGGTGTAGCCGTCCGGCGCGATGCCGCCAAGCCCGTCGTCCGCGCAGAAATCGTCGAACTTCTTGTCCGGCTGCCGCTCGTAGCGGCCGAGCTTGTAATAGATCTGGTCGTAGCCGAGCGCGCCTTGTGTCGGACGCAACTCGCCGAGCGTGACCTCGAGCATGTCGCCCGCGCGCGCGTTTTTCCATTTGCCGGGCGCGGGAGCGGGCGCCGCCGGCGAATCGCCGACGTTCTGTCCGGGATTCGGTGCGTGGCCGGACACGAAGCCGGCGTCGACGGCGGCCGGTGTGGGCTCGAGCGCGGGCGCGGTGCCGTCGCCGCCGCAGGCGGCGAGCGCGGCGACGAACGGGAACGTGGCGGCGGCGACGAAATGCAGGAGCGGACGCGGCATGGGCGATCGGAATCGATGATGAGTGGGACGAAGGCGACAGCGACGGCGGCGCGCGATCGACGCGCGAGCGCGGACCCGTCAGCATCACGAATCGATGTGACAGCCATTTGAAATGAATTCGACGGGTTTGGCTACGTGCCGCCGTGGTCCGGCGGCTCGGGCGGGGCGGCGACGCGCCGGCGCGCGCGCTTCGAGACGCCGTTGACGAGCGCCCAGCGAATGACGGGCGCGACGATTCGCACGCCCGGCCGAACGAGCGCGCGGCGCACCGGCGCGAGCGAGGACAGGCCGAGCGTCTGCTGCGCCCATGCGGGTAACAGGTCGACGCCGGCGTTGAACATCAACGCGGCGGCGGGGCGCATCGCCGGTTTCGGCACGGGCGCGTTCATCAGGATCCGCACGACCTCATGCGTGCGCTCGCCCGCATCGAGCTCGGCGCGCATTGCGGCGAAGTAAGCGGCGACATCCGCGCGCGTCTTCGGAACGTTCGTCGCGCCGAGCAGCTCGGCGACGCGGGCGGTTTCCGCGTAGTAGCGGTCCTGATCGGCGCCCGGCAGCAGCGGGTTCACGTAGCGCAGATGCGCGGCGAGAAAGCTCGACACTTCGGCGACATGCACCCACGTGAGCAGTGCCGGGTCGCTCGCGCGATACGGGCGGCCGTCGAGCCCCGTGCCGTTGACGGCCGCGTGAATCGCCTTCACGCGCTCGATCAGCTTCAGCGCGTCGGCCCGGCTGCCGTATGTCGTGCCGGCGATGAACGTCGCGGTGCGGCGCAGGCGGCCGAGGATGTCGATGCGGAACGTCGAATGGTCCCAGACGCCCGCCAGCGCGAGCGGATGCAGCGCCTGCAGCAGCAGCGCGGAGATGCCGCCCGTCATC
Source organism: Burkholderia mallei ATCC 23344 (assembly GCF_000011705.1). Taxonomy (NCBI): domain Bacteria; kingdom Pseudomonadati; phylum Pseudomonadota; class Betaproteobacteria; order Burkholderiales; family Burkholderiaceae; genus Burkholderia; species Burkholderia mallei. Next base: position 2,454,850 of record NC_006348.1, read on the forward strand.
ATCGACGTGAAATCGGCATGTACTTTCCAGCACACCGCGTCGGGGCCGAAGAGGCCCGGGTCGCCCGGCGGGGACGAATAGTCGAGCGACGGGCCGCCGCTGCCCGTTGTCAGATGCGTGACGCCGCCCGCGACGCGCGCCCGCACGCGTTCGACGAACGGATGTCCGAGCGGCGAGCGGGCGGGGCGGTCGTGAAGCGGGGCGGACATGAGCGGCTCGTCGGGGTGGGGGGCGTCAGCACTCGGCGTCGGGCGTGTCCCAGAGATTGCGCACGGGGTTCGCGGCGTCGGGCGCGGAGAGACCGAAATGCCGGTACGTGAGGAGCGTCGCGACGCGGCCGCGCGGCGTGCGCTGCAAGAAGCCCTGCTGAATCAGGTACGGCTCGAGCACGTCCTCGATCGTGTCGCGCTCCTCGCCGATCGCGGCGGCGAGGTTGTCGACGCCGACCGGCCCGCCGTCGAACTTGTGCAGGATCGCCTCGAGCAGCTTGCGGTCCATCAGGTCGAAGCCGACCGGATCGACGTCGAGCATCGCGAGCGCGGCGTCCGCGACGGCCGCGGTGATGTTGCCGTCCGCCTTCACTTCCGCGTAGTCGCGCACGCGGCGCAGCAGGCGGTTCGCGATCCGCGGCGTGCCGCGCGAGCGCTTCGCGATCTCGAGCGCGCCCGCCGGATCGATCTGCGCGTTCAGCAGCGCGGCCGAGCGGCGCACGATGCGCGACAACTGCTCGGCGTCGTAGAACTCGAGCCGCGCGACGATGCCGAAGCGGTCGCGCAGCGGATTGGTCAGCATGCCCGCGCGCGTCGTCGCGCCGACGAGCGTGAACGGCTGCAGGTCGAGCTTCACGCTGCGCGCGGCTGGCCCTTCGCCGATCATGATGTCGATCTGGTAATCCTCGAGCGCCGGATACAGGATTTCCTCGACGACGGGCGACAGGCGGTGGATCTCGTCGATGAAGAGGACGTCGTTCGCTTCGAGGTTCGTGAGCAGCGCGGCGAGGTCGCCCGCGCGCTCGAGCACGGGGCCGGACGTCTGGCGCAGGTTCACGCCCATTTCGCGCGCGATGATGTGCGCGAGCGTCGTCTTGCCGAGGCCGGGCGGGCCGAACAGCAGCACGTGGTCGAGCGCTTCGGAGCGGCGCTTCGCGGCTTCGATGAAGATTTCGAGCTGATCGCGCACCTTCTCCTGGCCGACGTATTCGTCGAGCTGGCGCGGGCGCAGCGCGCGTTCGAAAGCCTCTTCGTGCGAAGACGCGGGCGTGGCGGCAATGATCCGCTCGGCGGCGAGTTTGTCGGTTTCGATCATGCGGCCATTGTACCGCGCGGCGTGCCCCGGCCAACCTGGCCGAACGGCCGAGTCGCGGCCCGGCGCCCGGCGTGCGAAGCTGTTTTCGACGACGCGCCGTTACGCGTGCCCGCTACGCGTGCCCGTTATACGGCCCGTGACGTACCAGCCCCGTTGCACACGGCCCGTTACGCCTTCGACAGCGCCTTGAGCGACAGCTTGATGCCTTCGGACACGCCGGTGCCGGCCGGCACGTTCTTGATCGCGGCAAGCGCCTCCTTTTCCGAGTAGCCGAGCGCGACGAGCGCGTTGAGGATGTCGGTCGCATGGTCGGAAGGCGATGCCGCGCCGGCGAGCGGGCCGAGATCGGCGCCGAGCTTGCCTTTCAGCTCGAGGAGCAGGCGCTCGGCCGTTTTCTTGCCGATGCCGGGCACGCGGGTGAGGCGCGCGGCGTCCTGCAGCGTGACCGCTTGCGACAGTTCCGCGACGCTCATGCCGGACAGCACGGCAAGCGCCATCCGCGCGCCGACGCCCGTGATCTTGAGCAACTCGCGGAACGTCGAGCGCTCCGGCGGCGTGAGAAAGCCGTACAGCAGGTGCGCGTCCTCGCGGACGATCAACTGGGTCAGCAGCACGACCTTCTCGCCCGTGTGCGGCAGGTTGTAGAACGTGCTCATCGGCACGTCGACTTCGTAGCCGACGCCGTTGCAGTCGACGAGGATGTGCGGCGGATTTTTTTCGAGGAGGGTGCCGGCGATGCGACCGATCATGGCGAGTGCGGGACGGAACGGAAAGCGCGAGTGTAGCGCACCGCGGTGCGCGCGCGTCGGCGTGCGTCGCGCGTTACCCGACGAGCCGCCCGCGCCGCACGCGCAGCCCCTTTTTCGCGAGCGCGGGCGCGATGCCGCCGAGCGTGTTCAGCGTGTTGCCGCCGTGCGCGTGGCAGATCGCCATGCCGAGCGCGTCGGCCGCGTCGGTGCCGGGCCGCCCGGACAGGCTCAGCAGCCGGGCGACCATCTCCTGCATCTGCTCTTTCGTCGCGCGGCCGTAGCCGACCACCGCCTGCTTGAGCTGCAGCGCCGTGTACTCGGCGACGGGCAGGCCGCCCGATACGAGCCCGCAGATCGCGGCGCCGCGCGCTTGGCCGAGGAGCAGCGTCGATTGCGGATTGACGTTGACGAACACTTTCTCGATCGCCGCCTGATCGGGCGTATGCTCGCGGATCAGCGTCGAGACGCCGTCGTAGATCGTGCCGAGCCGCGTGGGCAGATCGGCGGTGGGCGTCTTGATCACGCCGCTCGCGACGTACGCGAGCTGGTGGCCGCTGACGTCGATCACGCCGAAGCCCGTGACGCGCAAGCCGGGGTCGATGCCGAGGATTCGCATGGAGAAACGGAAAAGCTGATTGCGACCGATACTACACGAAGCGAACGCGGCTGGATTCCGGCAATGCGAGAGCGGGGCCGGGCGCATCGGGCGCGGCGGCCGGATGCGATCGCCGCGCGGGCGCGCCCGGTCTGCCGTGTCGAACGAACGTCGCGGCGAACGGCCGCTGCGGGCATCGCCGCAGGACGTCACACGGCGAACGTCGCGCGCGATCCCCGGCGGCCGCGAACGTGGGCCGTCCCGTGGCACGTTCGGCTCGCTCGGCATGGCGAACGACCGCCGCATCGCGCATCGCCGTCGCGCGGCCTCCAAAAAAACGGCGGTCAGCGACCGCCGGCTTTGGCCGAAACCGATGCGTCGTACGAATCAGTGACGGAAGTGGCGCACGCCCGTCACGACCATCGCGATGTTGTGCTCGTCGGCGGCGGCGATCACCTCGTCGTCGCGCACCGAGCCGCCCGGCTGGATCACGCAGGTCGCGCCTGCCGCGACGACGACGTCGAGGCCGTCGCGGAACGGGAAGAACGCGTCCGACGCGACGGCCGAGCCCGCGAGCGTGAGGCCCGCGTTCTGTGCCTTGATGCTCGCGATGCGCGCCGAATCGACGCGGCTCATCTGGCCTGCGCCGACGCCGAGCGTCATCCCGTTGCCGCAGAACACGATCGCGTTCGACTTCACGTATTTCGCGACGCGCCATGCGAACAGGAGGTCGTCCATTTCCTTCGGCGTCGGGTGGCGTTTCGTGACGACGCGCAGCTCGCGCGGCTGCACGTTCTTCGAATCGAGCGATTGCACGAGCAGGCCGCCGCCCACGCGCTTCAGATCGAACGCGTTATGGCCTTCGCCCAGCGCGATTTCGAGCAGGCGCACGTTCTGCTTGGCCGCGAACACCTGCTTGGCCGCGTCCGAGAACGACGGCGCGATCAGCACTTCGACGAATTGCTTCGCGACCGCCTGGGCCGCGGCCTCGTCGACTTCGCGGTTGAACGCGATGATGCCGCCGAACGCGGAGGTCGGATCGGTCTGGAACGCCTTCGCGTACGCTTCGCCCGCGTCCGCGCCCACCGCGACGCCGCACGGATTCGCGTGCTTGATGATCACGCACGCCGGCGCGTCGAACGTCTTCACGCATTCCCACGCGGCGTCCGAATCGGCGATGTTGTTGTACGACAGTTCCTTGCCCTGCAACTGGCGGTAGTTCGCGAGCGCGCCGGCCGGCGTCGCGACGTCGCGGTAGAACGCGGCGCTCTGGTGCGGATTCTCGCCGTAGCGCAGGTCCTGCACCTTGTCGAACGCGAGGTTCAGCGTTGCCGGGTATGCGCTGCGCGAGCCGTGCTGCAGATCGTCGCCGAGGCTCGTCAGGTAGTTCGTGATCGCGCCGTCGTACTGCGCGGTGTGCGCGAACACCTTGGTCGCGAGGCGGAAATTCGTCTTGTAGCCGAGCGTGTTGCCGTTCGCTTTCATCTCGTCGAGCACGACCGCGTAATCGGCCGGGTCGACGACGACCGTCACGTCGCGGTGGTTCTTCGCCGCCGAGCGCAGCATCGTCGGGCCGCCGATGTCGATGTTCTCGATCGCGTCGGCGAGCGTGCAGTCGTCCTTCGCAATCGTCTGGACGAACGGATACAGGTTCACGACGAGCAGGTCGATCGTCGGAATCCCGTGCGCTTCGAGCGCCTGCATGTGCTCGGGCAGGTCGCGGCGGGCGAGGATGCCGCCGTGCACCTTCGGGTGCAGCGTCTTCACGCGCCCATCGAGCATTTCCGGGAAGCCGGTGTAGTCGGCCACTTCGGTGACGGGCAGGCCCGCGTCGGCGAGCAGTTTCGCGGTGCCGCCCGTCGACAGCAGCTTGACGCCGAGCGCGGACAGCGCTTTCGCGAAGTCGACGATGCCGGTCTTGTCGGAAACGGAAATGAGCGCTTGCTTGATCATGATGGAACCACCAATAGCCAGGAAAACGGGGACGGGGCGGCCGCCTACAGCAGGCCGTGCTGCTGCAGCTTCTTGCGCAGCGTGTTGCGATTGATGCCGAGGTACTCCGCGGCGAGCGACTGGTTGCCGCCGGCCTGTTCGAGCACGACTTCGAGCATAGGCTTTTCGACGCACGACATCACCATTTCATAGACGTCGTGCGGATTGGAGCCGTCGAGATCCCGGAAGTAGCCGTCCAGGCTGTCGCGGACACATTGTTCGATGTTGTGCTTGCTCATGCTGCTAACTGGTTAGAATCGTCCGGCTCGCCGCGGTCGCCGTCTTCGTCGTCCACATAGACGAGGCGATCGGACAGCGCCTGTTGCGCGTCGAAGAATTCGTTGACGGCGGCAAGCTGCTCGCGGGTGGTTTCGAGCGTGTTCATTCGGTGCCGGAACCCGTTCGCGCCGGAAAGGCCGCGAGTGTACCAGCCGATGTGCTTGCGTGCAGTACGGACTCCCGTGAATTCGCCGTAGAACGCGTAGTGATCCTCCAGGTGTTCGTTCATCACCTGGCGGATCTCGTCGATGCGCGGCGGCGGCAGAAGCTCGCCGCTTTGCAGGAAATGATCGATTTCGCGGAAGAGCCACGGCCTTCCTTGCGCGGCGCGGCCGATCATCAGCGCGTCGGCGCGCGTCGCGTCGAGCACGGCCTTCGCCTTTCGCGGCGACGTGATGTCGCCGTTCGCGACGACCGGAATGCGCACGGCGGCTTTCACGGCCGCGATCGTGTCGTATTCGGCGTCGCCGCGGTACAGGTCCGCGCGGGTGCGGCCGTGCACGGTCAGCATCGAGATGCCGGCCGCCTCGGCGAGCGTCGCGATCCTGAGTGCGTTCTTGTGATCGCGGTCCCAGCCGGTGCGGATCTTCAGCGTGACGGGCACGGCGTCGGGGCCCGCGCCCACCGCGCCGACGACCGCCTCGACGATCCGCTGCACGAGCGGCTCGTTCTGCAGCAGCGCCGAGCCGGCGGCGACGTTGCAGACCTTCTTCGCCGGGCAACCCATGTTGATGTCGATGATCTGCGCGCCGTTCGCGACGTTGTGACGCGCGGCCTCGGCCATCATCGCCGGGTCGGCGCCCGCGATCTGCACCGCGATCGGCTCGACCTCGCCCGCGTGGTTCGCGCGGCGCATCGTCTTCTCGCTCTTCCACAGCTGCGCGTTCGACGCGACCATCTCCGACACCGCATAGCCCGCGCCGAGCCGCTTGCATAGCTGACGGAACGGCCGGTCCGTGACGCCCGCCATCGGGGCGACGAACAGATTGTTGCGCAGGACGTGAGAGCCTAGGACGGGCATCGCAATGGGAGCGCCCGCGCGAGGCGCGGGCGGGGAGTCGGCGAAAGGGAAAACGCGTATTTTACCGTAACCGCCGGTGCCGCCGAATTAGGCAACTGTCGGCAATCGTCAAATCGTCGATGAATCTTGCGTGAAGGTGGGGTGACGCATCGTGCGTACCCGCGCGGCGCGGTAGCCGCCGCGCATCGGCGTGCGCCTGCGGCGCGCCTAGCGCCGCTGCCCGAACATCATCTGTCGCGCGATCGCCGTCTTCAGCGGCGGCACGAATTCGAGCGCGGTGAGCGCCGCGCCGCGCAGCATCGCGAGCGGCCGCGAATCGACGGTGAACAGGCGCGCGAGCGTATCGGTCGCGCCGATCGTCATGCGCCGATCGAGCGCGCGGCGCGCGTTGGACGTCGCGAGCGCGAGCGGCGTCGCGCCGTGCTCGGACAGTGTCTCGGCAAGCGTATGCGCGTCGCGCAGCCCGAGGTTCAGCCCCTGGCCCGCGACCGGATGCAAGGTTTGCGCGGCGTTGCCGACGATCGCGATCCGGCCTTCGACGAGCGTGTGTGCCGCGGCGAGCCCGAGCGGGAACGCCGCGCGCCCGACGATCCGCGTGAAGCGCCCCATCCGCGTGCCGAACGTCGCGCCGAGCTCCTGCAGGAACGCATCGTCGGGCAGCGCGCCGCGGCGTTGCGCGACGTCCGGCGCGCAGCACCAGACGAGCGCGTAGTCCGCCTGCTGCGGGCCGCCGAGCGGCAGCAGCGCGAGCGGGCCTTCGGCGGTGAAGCGCTCCCACGCGACGCGCGGGCGCGGCGCGGACACAGTGACGGTGCCGACGAGCGCCGTCTGCCCGTAGTCGCGGTTCGTCGCGCTGTCGGTCAGCTTGCGCTTGCGCTCGTCGAAGAGGCCGCCCTCCGCGTTGACGAGCACGCGCGCGCGCAGCGTGCGCGCGCCCTGCGGCGTGTCGAGCGCGATCGTCACGCCGTCGGCGTCCTGCGCCGGCGAATGGGCGGACGTCGACGTGAGCCAGCGCGCGGGCGTGCCGCGCACCGCGCGCGCGAGCGCCCGCACGATCGAGCCGTAGCGCGCGACATAGCCGAGCGCGGCAAGGTCGTGCTCGTCGCGCTCGATCAGCGTGCGGCCGAAGTGGCCGCGTTGCGAGACGTGGATGTGCTCGATCGGCGTGGCGTCGCCCGGCCAGCCGAGCGTGTCGAGCAGCATCCGGCTGCCTTGCGATACGGCGATCGCGCGCGGGTCGTTCTCGCTCGCGTCGGGGTCCCGCGCGTCGACGAGCGCGACCGACAGCGCGCGGGTCGCGCTGCGGCGCGCGAGCCAGCCGGCGAGCGCGAGCCCGACCGGCCCGGCGCCGACGATCGCGATGTCGAAGTCGAAAGCGGGCGTGGAGGCGGCGGTCGTCATCGTTCGTGAATCGTGAGTCTCGATGGAAAGAAGGGGCGCGCGGATCACGGCTGCGGGCGCGGCGCCGGCCGCGCGTCGCGCATCAATGCCTCGATCTCGTCGGCCGCCACCGGCACGCCGCGCGTGATCAGCTCGCACCCCGTCGGCGTGACGAACGCGTCGTCCTCGATGCGGATGCCGATGTTCCAGAACGCCTGCGGCACGTCTTCGCCCGGGCGCACGTACAGCCCCGGCTCGATCGTGAGCGCCATGCCCGGATGCAGCACGCGCGAGGGCAGCGCGCCGTCGTCGTCGCGCGGCGCGGCGCGCTCGCGGTAGTCGCCGCAGTCGTGCACGTCCATGCCGAGCCAGTGGCCGGTGCGGTGCATGTAGAAGCGCGTGTACGCACGCTCGGCGATCACGTCGTCGACGCTCGCGAAGCGCGTCTTCGGCACGAGCCCCGTGTCGAGCATGCCCTGCGCGAGCACGCGCACCGCCGCGTCGTGCGGCGCGTCGAACGGCGTGCCGGCGCGCGTCGCCGCGATCGCCGCTTCCTGAGCGGCGAGCACGATGTCATAAAGCGCGCGTTGCGGGCCCGAGAAGCGGCCGTTCGCCGGAAACGTGCGGGTGATGTCGGATGCGTAGCCGTCGAGCTCGCACGCGGCGTCGATCAGCACGAGCTCGCCGTCGGCGACGACGGCGTTGCCGGCCGGATAGTGGAGCACGCATGCGTTCGCGCCCGTCGCGACGATCGAGCCGTATGCGGGCGATTGCGCGCCGTGGCGGCGGAACGTGTAGAGCAGCTCGGCCTCGAGTTCGTATTCGCGGATGCCGGGGCGGCACGCGGCCATCGCGCGGCGGTGCGCGAGCGCGGAGATGTCGGCCGCGCGGCGCATCGTTGCCTGCTCGTGCGCATCCTTGACGAGCCGCATGTCATCGAGGAGCGGCCCGAGATCGAACGCGGCGCCCGGCGCGGCGACGCCGGCGCGCGCACGCGCGCGCACCGCGTCGAGCCAGCCGTTCAGGCGCGCGTCGAAAGCGGCCGACACGCCGAAGCGGTAGTGGAGCGCGGGCACGTCGGCGACGATGCGCGGCATTTCGGCATCGAGCGCGTCGTACGGGAACGCGGCGTCGAAGCCGAACGCATCGCGCGCGCCTTCGGGCCCGAAATGGAACCCTTCCCAGATTTCTCGCTCGGGATTCTTCGCGCGGCAGAACAGGATCGAGCGCGGCGCGTCGCCGGCGGCCGACGCGTCGAGGACGAGCAGCGCGTCGGGCTCGGCGAAGCCCGTCAGGTAGTAGAAGTAGCTGTCGTGCCGGTACGGATAGTCGCTGTCGCGATTGCGCGGGACTTCCGGTGCGGTGGGCACGATCGCGACGCCGCCGCCTTGCGCGCGCAGCGAGGCCAGCACGCGGTCGCGGCGCTGGCGGTAGACGTCGAGGGCGATGGCGGGTTCGGTCGGCTGATTCATCACGCGATTGTAGCGCCGTCGTGCGGGGCGCGGCTGCATCCGGGCGCGCGGCCCGCGCGCAAAGGCGTGCTCGCGGTGGCAACCGCACGCTGCCGCTCGCGCGGCGGGCGGCAGGCTTCTACCGATGCGAGACGGGGCGGTGCGGGGCGAAATGTGCAGCCGAACCGCGCGCTTCATTCCCGCGTTTGTCCGCGTGCCCGATTCTCGAGTGCTCGATCCAAGCGCCGCTTTGCATGCCCGATTCGCGCGGCTCGGCGACGAGCGCCTCGATCGCACGGCGCGAAACGAAACGGGAAACCGCGCGGCAATCGCCGCTGTTTCGTCCGCGTCGCGTGCCCCGCGCGGCCGACGCGATTGTTGCAAACCATCCACAGGCCGGACGGCCGATTATCAACGAATGCGCAACGGCCGGTTATGATCGGCGACAACGTATACTCTCGGGCGGATTCCCGACAGAAGACAGATGATGAAATTAATCGGTTCGCTCAGCAGCCCGTTCGTCCGCAAGGCGCGGATCGTGCTCGCTGAAAAGAAGATCGACTACAAGCTGGAGCTCGAAAACGTCTGGGCGCCGGACACGAACATCCATGCGTCGAATCCGATCGGCAAGGTGCCGTGCCTCGTGATGGAGGACGGCGCGGCCGTGTTCGATTCGCGCGTGATCTGCGAATACGTCGACACGCTTTCGCCCGTCGGCAAGCTGATTCCGCCGTCGGGGCGCGAGCGCGTCGAGGTGCGGTGCTGGGAGGCGCTCGGCGACGGCGTGCTCGACGCGGCGGTCGCGATTCGCATCGAGCACACGCAGCGCGAGCCGCAGCATCGCAGCGATGCGTGGATCGCGCGCCAGCAGCGCAAGGTCGACGACGGCCTCGTCGCGATGTCGCAGGGCCTCGCCGGCAAGACGTGGTGCGTCGGCAACCACTACACGCTCGCCGACATCGCGCTCGGGTGCACGCTCGGCTACCTCGATTTCCGGATGCCCGAGATCAACTGGCGCGAACGCCATCCGAATCTCGACAAGCATTTCGCGAAGCTGGCGCAGCGCCAGCCGTTCGTCGACACGGTGCCCCAGTAATGCGCCGCCGCGCGCGGCGACGGTGAAGAAAACGCCCCGGCCGGGGCGTCAGACTGCTGACGAACCCCACGTTTTTGTGAGCGTGGGGTTTTGTCTTTCTGGGATCAGGATTGCGGGTTCGCCGCGAGCGGGTAGTCGAAGCTGCAGCGCAAACCGCTCACCAGACGCAGCAGCATGCGCACGAAGCGCCAATCGGGACCCGCTGGCCCCTTTTTCCGCTTCCGCGCCAGCAGCATCGCAATCTTCTTGATGTTCTGTGCCGCCGCGGCCAGCAAGCACTGCTCGGCCACCTTGCGTAGCCCACGCATACGGGCATAACGGTGCCCATGCAGCTGCTTGGCATCGGCGAAGCTGCGCTCCACCGTCTGCTTGCGCCGCGCGTAAATGCGTTGGCCCCATTCGGTCAAGCGCCGCGCGTCCACCCGCTCCTTGGCGCGCTCCCACACGTGGCGCGTTACCACCTTCACCGCGATCGCACTGTTCGTGCACTGCGATCGTACCGGGCAGCGCCCGCAGATCTGCGCATTGGATTTGTATTCCCGATAGCCGAGCCGATTGGTCGTGCTGTACGGCAGGGCCTGCCCCTGCGGGCACACGTATTCGTTGCGATACGCGTCGTACTTGAACTGCCGTTTGTAGAACATGCCCGGCTTGTGGTTCGGCGTGCGATAGCCCATCACCCCGGCAATCCCTCGCTCCTCCAGCCCCTGGCACACCGCCGGCGTGAAGTAGCCCGCATCCAGCCCCACCGCCTCGACCTTGAACTCAAAGCGCTCGCGCTGGCGATCCAGCCGATCCAGATACGGCTGGCTGTCATGCACCGAGGCCGGCGTCACATGCGTATCGGTGATGATCGCGTGCTTGGCATCCACCGTGCGGTGGTCCAGATAGAAGAACCCCTTCGGCTTGTCGTCCCGCACCATGTAGCCGCTGTCCGGATCGGTCCGGCTGAGCTTGGTGTCCTTGCTAGACGGCGGCTCATCGTCGTCGCGATCCAGCGGCTTCCTGCCATGCGCGGCCCGGTCCGCATCCACTGCCGCGTTCAATGCCTCCGTGTAGGCGGCCGGCGTCTGCTCCAGCTTCACCACATCGAACTTGCCTTTGTTCGCGTTCGCCTTCAGGTGCGTGCTGTCCGTGTACAGCACCCGACCGTCGACCAGCCCGCGCTTGATCGCCTGCCGCACGATCTCGTCGAAGATCTCCTGATACACCGTCGTGTCCGTGAAGCGTCGGCGGCGATTCTGCGAGAACGTTGACGCATCCGGCACCTTGTCGGTCAGCCGGAACCGGGCGAACCAGCGATAGGCGACGTTGACCTGGACCTCACGCATCAGTTGCCGCTCGCTGCGCACCCCGAACAGGTAGCCGATGAACAACAGCTTGAACATCACCACGGGATCGAGCGCCGGCCGCCCGTTGTCCGCGCAATACAGATGCGCCACCTTCGCGCGGATGAACTCGAAATCCACCGCCGCATCGATCTGGCGCAGCAGGTGGTCCTTCGGCACGAGTTCCTCGAGCGTCACCATCTCGAGTTCGTGCTGCGTGGGCATGGGCGTCTTCAGCATCACGCCATTAAAAAACAAAAATCCCCCACTTGGCGAGGGTTTGTCAGCAATCTGACGCCCCGGCCGGGGCGTTTTTCGTTTGGGCGCGTTGCGCGCTCGCGGCCGGCCGGGCCGGAAGGCATGTGCGCGCGTTGCGGCGCATGACGCGGCGCGCGCGATATCGGGCCGCGCTCCGCCTCGATCGTGCGCCGGGCGCGGCCTCGGCGGCGTCGATGGCATCGCGGCGACGCGCGCGGCCTCGGTGCGGCGCGCGTTGCCGGCGCGCCGCCGCGGCGATTCGCCCGATCCGGCTACGGGCGCGCCGGCGCGCCCGTGCCGACGCGCGCGTACGCGCCTTCGCCGGGCGAGAACGAATCGCCGCGCGCGAGCGGCCACCACGTCTCGTACAGCGAGAAGCCGCAATGGCCGCCGTTGAGCAGCGCGCCCGGCTCCAGATACTTCAGCAGTTGCGACATCAGCCGGACTTCGTGCGGCGCGACGCGCTGCACGATGTGATGCGCGCGCAGCTCGGACGGGTGCGACAGCCCCGCCGCCTGCACGAGCTCCTGCAACGCGTGCAGCGTGTTGCGATGGAAGTTGTAGACGCGATCGGCCTTGTCCGGCACGACGAGCGCGCGCTGGCGCACCGGGTCCTGCGTCGCGACGCCCGTCGGGCAGCGGTCGGTGTGGCAGTGCTGCGCCTGGATGCAGCCGACCGCGAACATGAAGCCGCGCGCGGAGTTCACCCAGTCCGCGCCGATCGCGAGCGTGCGCGCGATGTCGAACGCGGTGATGATCTTGCCGCTCGCGCCGAGCTTCACCTGTTCGCGTAGCCCGATCCCGACGAGCGTGTTGTGCACGAGCAGCAGCCCTTCCTGCAGCGGCACGCCGACGTGATCGGTGAATTCGAGGGGCGCGGCGCCCGTGCCGCCTTCCGCGCCGTCGACGACGATGAAGTCCGGCACGATGCCCGTCTCGAGCATCGCCTTCGCGATCCCGAAGAATTCCCACGGATGGCCGACGCACAGCTTGAAGCCCGTCGGCTTGCCGCCCGAGAGCTCGCGCAGCCGGTCGACGAATTCGAGCAGCCCGCGCGGCGTCGAGAACGCCGAGTGCGCGGCGGGCGACACGCAATCCTTGCCCATCGGCACGCCGCGCATCTCGGCGATCTCGGGCGTGATCTTCGCGGCGGGCAGCACGCCGCCGTGGCCGGGCTTCGCGCCCTGCGAGAGCTTCACCTCGATCATCTTCACCTGCGGCTCGCGCGCCTGTTTCGCGAACTTCTCCGGATCGAACGTGCCGTCGTCGCGGCGGCAGCCGAAGTAGCCGGAGCCGATTTCCCAGATGATGTCGCCGCCGTGCTCGCGGTGATACTTCGACAGCGAGCCTTCGCCCGTGTCGTGCGCGAAGCCGCCTTGCTTCGCGCCGAGATTCAGCGCGCGGATCGCGTTCGCCGACAGCGCGCCGAAGCTCATCGCCGAGATGTTGAAGATCGAGATGTCATAAGGCTGCTTGCGCGTCGCGCCGACGCGAATCCGGAAATCGTGGCCGTCGAGCTTCGTCGGCGCGAGCGAATGGCTGATCCATTCGTGCGCGACCGCCTTCACGTCGAGCTCGGTACCGTACGGCCGGTTGTCGGCGACGTTCTTCGCGCGCTGGTAGACGACGCTGCGCTGCGCGCGCGAGAACGGCTTCTCGTCGGTGTCGTCCTCGACGAAGTACTGGCGGATTTCCGGTCGGATGAATTCGAACAGGAACCGCAGATGGCCCCAGAGCGGGTAGTTGCGCAGGATCGCGTGGCGGTCCTGGTTCAGGTCGTACAGACCGAGCGCGACGAGCGCGGCGACGGGCACGATCCACAGCCACGAGATCGTGTGCCGCGCCGCGAGCACGGCGGCGGCCGCGAAGAGGGCGAGCGCGCACGGCGCCTCGCCGGCGCGGCGTGCGTCGCGTGCCGCAAGTCTAAACCGATCGGGGCTCAGCGCGCTTCGACGAGCGCCGGCGCGCGGCCCGCGGGCGCGGTGCCGGCCCGCCCGGTCGCCGCGGATTCGATGATCCCGCCGCCCAGACACACGTCGCCGTCGTACAGCACCGCCGACTGGCCGGGCGTGACCGCCCATTGCGGCTCGTCGAACACGAGCGAGAAGCGCTCGTCGCCCGCCTGCGCGGCCCGGCCGAACGCGCACGGCGCGTCGGCCTGCCGGTAGCGGGTCTTCGCGCCGCACCGCGCGCCGTCGGCGGGCGGCTCGCCCGCGACCCAGCTCACGTTGCCCGCGACGAGCTCGCGCGAGCGCAGCCATGGATGATCGTGGCCCTGCACGACGTAGAGCGTGTTCGACGCGATGTCCTTCACCGCGACGAACCACGGCTCGCCGCTGCCGTCCTTGCTGCCGCCGAGGCCGATGCCCTTTCTCTGGCCGAACGTGTAGAACGCGAGGCCGATGTGCTCGCCGACGGTCTTGCCGTCCGGCGTCTTCATCGGGCCGGGTTTCGTCGGCAGGTAGCGGTTCAGGAAATCGCGGAACGGGCGCTCGCCGATGAAGCAGATGCCCGTCGAATCTTTCTTCTTCGCGTTCGGCAGGCCGATCTGCGCGGCGATCTCGCGCACCCGCGTCTTCGGGATCTCGCCGAGCGGGAACATCGTCTTCGACAGTTGCGCCTGATTGAGGCGATGCAGAAAGTACGACTGGTCTTTCGTATGATCGAACGCCTTCAGCAGTTCGAAGCGCCCGTCGCGCTCGCGCACGCGCGCGTAGTGGCCGGTCGCGATCGTCTGCGCGCCGAGCGACATCGCGTGATCGAGGAACGCCTTGAACTTGATCTCCGCGTTGCACAGCACGTCCGGGTTCGGCGTGCGGCCCGCCGAGTATTCGCGCAGGAACTCGGCGAACACGCGGTCCTTGTATTCGGCCGCGAAGTTCACGGCTTCCACGTCGATGCCGATCAGGTCCGCGACCGACACGACGTCGATCCAGTCCTGCCGCGTCGAGCAGTACTCGCCGTCGTCGTCGTCCTCCCAGTTCTTCATGAACAGGCCGACGACGTCGTAGCCCTGCTCCTTCAAGAGCCACGCGGTCACCGACGAATCGACGCCGCCCGACATCCCCACCACGACCCGACGCTTCGTCATTTGCCCACCGCCTGATGATCCGGGGCCGCGCGATACGGCGCGACCGAGTGCGTATGCACGAAATCGAGCGGCACGCGGCGCCCGGCGAGGTAGTCGTCGACGCAGCGCATCACCGCGGGCGAGCGGTGGCGCGCCTCGCATGCGCGCAGCTCGTCGGCCGTCAGCCACAGCGTGCGGACGATCCCGTCGTCGAGCGCGCGGTGGGCGATGCGCTCGCCCGCGCGGCCGCAGAACGCGAAGCGCAGATAGGTCGCGCCGCTGCTCGACGGGCGCGCGTAGTGCGCGACGTACACGCCGACGAGCGCTTGCGGCTCGAACGGGTGCGCGGTTTCCTCGAGCGTCTCGCGCGCGACCGCTTCGACGAGCGTCTCGCCGGCCTCGAGGTGGCCGGCGGGCTGGTTGACGCGCAGGCCGGACGACGTGTGTTCTTCGATCACGAGAAAGCGCCCGTCGCGTTCGACGATCGCGGCGACCGTCACGTGCGGGGTCCAGATTTCGGGTTTCATAGCCGCGCATTTTACCGGTTGCGCCGCGCCGCTGCCGAACGCGCGTATAGCGCGGTTCCGACCCCCGCGCAACTCCCCCGTGTGGCCGGCGCGCACCCGCGCGGGCGGCGGGAAAGGGTCGCATTGCGGAATCGTCGCCGCTTTCGGTTAAAGTGGCGCCTGAAACAGCCGTTGCCTTCGAGCCGGTATGTCAGTCGTCCGGCTCGCCGTCGCAGTAGAACAAACGAAGAGGAGGGATCGACGATGCATATCGGAGTGCCTGCCGAAACGCGGGCGAACGAGGCGCGCGTGGCGGCGACGCCGGAGACGGTCAGGAAATACGCGGCGGCCGGCCACCGCGTGACGGTCGAGCGCGGCGCGGGCGCGGGCGCGAGCTTTCCGGACGACGCGTACGCGGCGGCCGGCGCGGAGCTGGCCGACGCGGCCGCCGCGTTCGGCGCGGACATCGTGCTGAAGGTGCAGGCGCCGACCGACGCGGAATGCGGGCAACTGAAGCGAGGCTCGGTTCTGATCGGCATGCTCGAGCCGTTCAACGCCGAGCAGGCGGCGCGGCTGGCGGCCGCGGGCGTGACGGGCTTCGCGCTCGAGGCCGCGCCGCGCACGACGCGCGCGCAGAGCCTCGACGTGCTGTCCTCGCAGGCCAACATCGCCGGCTATAAGGCGGTGCTCGTCGCCGCGGCGCTGTATCCGCGCTTCTTTCCGATGCTGATGACGGCCGCGGGCACGGTGAAGGCCGCGCGCGTGCTCGTGCTCGGCGCGGGCGTCGCGGGCCTGCAGGCGATCGCGACCGCGAAGCGCCTGGGCGCGGTGATCGAGGCGTCCGACGTGCGCCCGGCGGTCAAGGAGCAGATCGAATCGCTCGGCGCGAAATTCCTCGACGTACCTTACGAAACGCAAGACGAGCGCGACGCGGCGCAAGGCGTCGGCGGCTACGCGCGGCCGATGCCGGCATCGTGGCTCGGGCGGCAGGCGGCGCTCGTGCACGAGCGCGCGAAGCAGGCCGACATCGTGATCACCACCGCGCTGATTCCCGGCCGCCCCGCGCCGACGCTGATCTCGGTCGAAACCGTGCAGTCGATGAAGCCGGGCTCGGTGCTCGTCGATCTCGCGGCGGGGCGCGGCCCCGAATTCGACGGCAGGAAGAGCGGCAACTGCCCGCTCACCGTCGCCGATCAGGTGATCGTGCATCACGGCGTGACGATCGCCGGCCACACGAACCTGGCCGCGATGGTGCCCGCCGACGCGTCGTCGCTCTACGCGCGCAACCTGTTCGACTTCCTGAAGCTGATCGTCACGAAGGAAGGCGCGCTCAACATCGATCTTTCGGACGACATCGTCGCCGCGACGCTCTTGTGCCGCGACGGCGAAGTCGTGCGCAAATAACGGGAGGAGGCCATGGAGATCATCAATCACACGGTCATCAACGTGATCATTTTCGTGCTGGCGGTGTACGTGGGCTACCACGTCGTGTGGAACGTCACGCCCGCGCTGCACACGCCGCTGATGGCGGTGACCAACGCGATCTCGGCGATCGTGATCGTCGGCGCGATGCTCGCGTCGGCGCTCACGCTCGGCGGCGTCGGCAAGGCGTTCGGCACGATCGCCGTCGCGCTCGCGGCGGTCAACGTGTTCGGCGGCTTCCTCGTCACGCGGCGCATGCTCGAGATGTTCAAGAAGAAGGAGCCCAGGCAGAAAGCCGACCACGCGAAGGAGGGCGCGCGATGAGCATGAACGTCGTCACGCTGCTGTATCTCGTTGCGTCGGTGTGCTTCATCCAGGCGCTGAAGGGGCTGTCGAACCCGAAGAGCGCTAGACGAGGCAATCTATTCGGCATGGTCGGCATGGCGATCGCGATCCTCACGACCGTCGCGCTGATCGCGAAGCAGGCCGCGTGGCTCGGCGCGAACCTGCCGCTCGGCCTCGCGCTCGTGTTCGGCGCGCTCGTGATCGGCGGCGCGGTGGGGGCGGTGATCGCCGCGCGCGTCGAGATGACGAAGATGCCGGAGCTCGTCGCGGCGATGCACTCGCTGATCGGCCTCGCGGCCGTGTGCATCGCGATCGCGGTGGTCGCGGAGCCGGAGGCGTTCGGGCTCGTGCCGCAGGATGCGAGCGCGCCGAACTTCATTCCGTACGGCAACCGGATCGAGCTGTTCATCGGCACGTTCGTCGGCGCGATCACGTTCTCGGGCTCGGTGATCGCGTTCGGCAAGCTGTCGGGCAAGTACAGGTTCCGGCTGTTCCAGGGCGTGCCCGTCGTCTATCCGGGCCAGCATCTGATCAACCTGATGCTCGCGCTCGCGATGCTCGGCTTCGGCATCCTGTTCTTCATCACGCAATCGTGGCTGCCGTTCGGGATCATGACGGCGATCGCGTTCGCGCTCGGCGTGCTGATCATCATTCCGATCGGCGGCGCGGACATGCCGGTCGTCGTGTCGATGCTGAACTCGTACTCGGGATGGGCGGCGGCGGGCATCGGCTTTTCGCTGAACAACGCGATGCTGATCATCGCCGGCTCGCTCGTCGGCTCGTCGGGCGCGATCCTGTCGTACATCATGTGCCACGCGATGAACCGCTCGTTCTTCAACGTGATCCTCGGCGGTTTCGGCGGCGACGCGGCCGCGGCGACGGCGGGCGGCGCGAAGGAGCAGCGGCCGGTGAAGTCGGGCTCGGCGGAGGATGCGTCGTTCATGCTCGGCAATGCGGAGACGGTCGTGATCGTGCCGGGCTACGGGCTGGCGGTGGCGCGCGCGCAGCACGCGCTCAAGGAGCTGACCGACAAGCTCGTCGAGAAGGGGATCGACGTGAAGTACGCGATCCACCCGGTCGCGGGGCGGATGCCGGGACACATGAACGTGCTGCTCGCGGAAGCCGAGGTGCCGTACGAGATCGTTCACGAGATGGAGGACATCAACGGCGAGTTCGGGCAGGTGGACGTGGTGCTCGTGCTCGGGGCGAACGACGTGGTGAATCCGGCGGCGAAGAACGATCCGAAATCGCCGATCGCGGGGATGCCGATCATCGAGGCGTACAAGGCGCGCACGGTGATCGTCAACAAGCGGTCGATGGCGGCGGGTTATGCGGGCCTCGACAACGAACTTTTCTACATGGACAAGACGATGATGGTCTTCGGCGATGCGAAGAAGGTCATCGAGGATATGGTGAAGTCGGTCGAGTGACGCGGCGGCACGCCCGGCCGGCGGCCGGGCGTTCGATGCATCGCGGGGCGGGTATCGCGGCGAGCGGGACGCGCGTGGCGGGTCGTGCGTGGTGGGGGGCGAATCGTGCCCGTCGGCGTGCGGCCCTTGCCTGGACGGGAACTGGTCGATTCGGCGCTTTTCTTTGGGCGGCGAGGGCTCGCGAGGCATCGTGTTCGGCCTGCCGCGCATGCGGACCCTGTCGGGCTCGCGTCGGCGTGAGCCTCGACGCGCGTCGGCATTGACGTCGCATGGTGCACGCAGCACGCGGCCCGCAGCCCGCAGCCCGCAGCCCGCAGCCCGCAGCCCGCAGCCCGCAGCACGAAGCACGAAGCACGAAGCACGAAGCGGTGCGATCCCACGCGTGCGGGATCGCGCGCGACGGCCGCGCCGCGCTCAGCGCACGGGCGCGTTCGCCTTGCGCAGATAGTCGGCGAGCCGCTTGCCCTCCTGATCGGGAAACGGGCCGTGCACCGCAACCTCGCT
The DNA here is from genome assembly GCF_000011705.1 of Burkholderia mallei ATCC 23344. Classification (NCBI taxonomy): domain Bacteria; kingdom Pseudomonadati; phylum Pseudomonadota; class Betaproteobacteria; order Burkholderiales; family Burkholderiaceae; genus Burkholderia; species Burkholderia mallei. Next base: position 2,473,581 of record NC_006348.1, read on the forward strand.
CATGCGCGCGATGTCGAACGTGCGGAAATCCCCGCGCAACTCGCACCATGCGCCGATCGTCCAGCGTCCGCCCCAATATACGAGCCCGAGCGGCCACACGTGGCGCGTCGTCTGCGCGCCGAGCCGGTCGCAATACGCGAAGCTGACGATGCGGCGGCCGTCGACCGCTTCGTGCAGCGCATCCACTTTCTCCGAGAACGCGCGGTCGACGTGAAACGACGGCGCGAACACGGCGAGCCGATCGAGCGTCGCGCGCTTGTCGGCGGGCATCGCCGACGCGATCTTCGCGAGCGCCGAACGCGCGCCGCCCGCGAAGCGCGCGCCGCCCCATGTTTCGAGCATTCGCGCGCCCGCCGCGAGCGCGGCAAGCTCCTCGGCCGTGAACGTGAGGGGCGGCAGGCTCGCCGCGCGATTCAGGCGATAGCCGATTCCGGCTTCGCCCTCGATCGGCACGCCCGACAGTTGCAAATCCCGCACGTCGCGATACACGGTGCGCGGCGATACCGACAGCCAGTCGGCGAGCTGCTGCGCGGTCGTCAGGCGGCGGCCGCGCAGCAATTCGGCGATCTGGAACAAGCGGTCGGCGCGGCGCGTCATCGCGGGGCTTCGAGAACGGGGACAGGCGTTGGAATGCCGCGATGATAGCGCCGCGCGAGACCATGGGCACGCGCCGTTTTCGTAGGCGAACCGATGCGCGTGATCGTTGCGGCGGCTGATTGCACGTGCTTCGATGTTGCCGAAGCCGAAGCCGAAGCCGAAGCCGAAGCCGAAGCCGACACCGACCGCAAATTCGATACCGAGCACTCCGCCGCGAACGACGTGAGCGCGCGCGCTGCAGCGCCGCCCGTGCCGTCGACGGCAGGTGTCGTTATCGCCGTCCACCCGCTCGATCCAGCCGCCGCAGCCGCGCTCGCCATCGCGGCGACGGTCGCTCGCCGCGATGGCGAGCGCGCGGTCGCGCGCACGCGGATGCGGCGCGCCGTCTCGGTTCGCGCGGCGGCCGGTTCGGCAGCGCGGGCAAGCGCGTGTCCGCCGGACGGTCCGCTCAGCTGCATTTGAGCGAATGCAGGCCGACGCGATTGCCTTCGGTATCGATGAGATAGCCGATATAGCCGTAGTTGTTCGGCAGCTCGATCACCGCGCCCTGCACGATGCCGCCCGCGCGCTTCGCGCGCTCGAGCGCGGCCGTCACCGGGCCGTTCGCGTTCAGGTAGACGACCGTGCCGTCTGCGCCCGGCTTCAGCCGCTGCGGATCGTAGACGACCGCGCCGCCCGTGGCCGCCTCCGGATGCACGAAGACCGCGGTCGGCACGCCGCCGATCACCTCGCGCTGCAACGCCGTTTGCAGCACAGTCTCGTAGAAGCGGATCGCGCGGTCGAAATCGACTGACGGAATGTCGAACCAGGCGATCACGCTTTCGTTGTTTGCGGTAGTCATTGCAAGCTCCTTGTACATTGATGGGCGGGGGAATCCGTTGTGCCAGGCCCGCGTCGCAGCGCGACGGCATCGCAGTGTGCGCGGGGTCTGCTGACAACGTATTGTCAGCAGCATGACGGCGTTTGCCGCGCGGGTCGCGGGGGCACGACGAGGCGATGCCGGCCGACATCCGACCGAATGCGACGCGCGTGCGGCGGCGCGCCGTCGGCGGCCCGCATCGCCGCGCGCCGTGCGCCACGCGCCGATGCGGGCCGCAGCCGACGATGCGTACGCCGGCGAGCCGGGCGATGCGGTGCACCGACGGCTTGCCGGCCCGATGCGCGGATTCGAAGCGGCGCACGCCGATGGAGACGGTCGCGGCCGATCCGCGTCTGCGTACGCATACGCGGCGGACATCGCATCGAAGCCCGAGCGCGTGCAAGGCGCGGACTCGCGCGGAGCCGACGCAGGGATGCGGGCGTGGGTATCGAATGCGTCGCCGGACGGCGGCGCGGCGCGCGCCTGGCGCATCGGCGGTGCGGTGATCCGCGGACGATCGATTTCGGCGGCGATGCGATCTGGCGGGATCCGCCGATCTGCCCGGGATTTCGCGGCGGTTTTCCGGCCGGCGGCGAAGACGCGCGCGGGGTGTTTGCTGTCGAGCCGGCCATGGGCGACGCGATATGTCTAGGCATCGAGCGCGACAACCTCGTGCCGAGGCGAGCGTGCCGGATGCGGCCGTGCTGGAATCGCGCTCGATGGAATCGGTCGTGGACCTCGGGACCATAATTGGTGGGAGCCGTGCTGTCGAGCCTGAAGATGTGGCTTGGGGCGGGACGGCCGAGCGATCACGGCGCGCGGGTGGAGGCCGCGTGCGTGTTTGCGGAGGGGCGACGACAGGCGCGTGCTTCGCCTGCGCGGGCAACGGCGGCAGTTCGTGCAGAGGGAGGGGCGGCACGCGTGGATTGGCGCTGATCGTGTCGCCGCATGGCGGCGTGCGTCGCTACATGCCGCTGCACGGTGTCATGTACACCGCGTCGACCGGCAACTGCTCGGGTGTCGATCGCGCGGCGTGCGAGGGGCGACCGGGCATCGGCGCATTGCGCGCCGACGCGCCGTGCCGATCCGGCCGCCGGATGCGCGATGCGCGATGCGCGATGCGCGATGCGCGATGCGCGATGCGCGATGCGCGATGCGCGATGCGCGATGCGCGATGCGCGATGCGCGATGCGCGATGCGCGATGCGCGATGCGCGATGCGCGATGCGCGATGCGCATGGACGCTCGCGCGGCCGTGAAGTTCCCGCGCCCCGCTCACGAAGTGGCGCATGCGCGGCACATACGCGACGAGCGCGCGTCGCGTTACTCGCCGTCGGCCGCTGCCGGGCGTTGCCGGATGCTGCCCGCGATCAGATCGAAACGGAACAGCCGGCACTCGAGCGCGCCGTTGAACAACGGCGTCTTCGCCGATTCGCGCAGTCGCAACTGGCCCGGCAGCGTGCGGTCCGAGCTCAGCATGAACGCCTGCCAGCCGGCGAAGCGCTGCTTGAGCGCATCGCCGAGCGCGCGGAAGAATTCGCTGTCGGGCGAATCGGCGTGCGTGCGGCGGAAGGCTTCGTCGCCGCCGCGGTTCTTGCCCGTCTCGCGCACGTCGCCGCGCGGGCCGCGGCCGCGCACCTCGATCCGCTCGCCGTACGGCGGGTTCGTGACGATCACGCCGGGCGCGGCGGCGGGCGGCGTCATGTTGCGCGCGTCGATCTGCTTGAGCCACAGCGACGGCACGCCCGCGCGCTCGAGGTTCGCGCGCGCCTTCTCGAGCATGTCGCCCGAGATGTCGCTGCCGAAGATCAGCAGATCGTCGCGCTTGCCGCGCGCCGCGCGCTTCGCGTCCATCGCGGCGACCTTCAGCGTCTGCCACGCGGTGATGTCGTATTGCTTGAGCTTCTCGAAGCCGAAGCGGCGCTCGACGCCCGGCGCGACGCCGAGCGCGATCTGCGCGGCTTCCGCGACGAACGTGCCGCTGCCGCACATCGGATCGTAGAGCGGCGTGCCCGGCGTCCAGCCGGCCAGGCGCAGGATGCCCGCCGCGAGATTCTCGCGCAGCGGCGCCGCGCCCTTGTCGAGACGCCAGCCGCGCTTGAAGAGCGGCTCGCCGGACGTGTCGAGATACAGCGTGCAGTCGCCCGCCGTCAGGAACGCGAACACGCGCACGTCGGGCTGGGCGGTGTCGATGCTCGGGCGGGCGCCCGTCTTCTCGCGCAGGCGGTCGCAGATCGCGTCCTTCACGCGCAGCGTCGCGAATTCCAGGCTCTTGAGCGGCGACTTGATCGCGGTGATGTCCACGCGCAGCGTCTGCGTCGATGCGAACCAGCGCTCCCACGGCTGCTCGAGCGCGAGCGCGTAGACGTCCTGCTCGTTGCGGTACGGGCGGTGCGCGATCTTCAGCAGCACGCGGCTCGCGATCCGCGAATGCAGGTTGGCGGCCATGCCGGCCGCCCAGGCGCCACGGAAATGCACGCCGCCCGGCACTTGCGCGCCCGCGTCGTACGGGGCGATCGCGTGGCGCGCGGCGATCTGCGCGAGCTCGGCGGCGAGCGCGGCCTCGAGCCCGCGCGGGCAGGGAGCGAAGAAGTCGAATAGGGTCGGCGAGGACATAAGGCGGGCTGTCGCGTGCAAAAGTACGCCATTGTACGCGGGGTGGGCGCGGCGGCCGCCACGTCGTCACGCGGTGAGGCCGCCGTGCCGCCACGTCTTGATGCCGTTACGTCTTGATGCCGTTACGTCTTAATGCCGTTACGCCGCCATGCGGCTGCGTCGGCGTGCGCGGCCCGCCGGGCGCTCAGTGCGCGCGGGATTCGCCCGCCGCGCCGCCTGCGCCGCGCGGCGGCCACACGAGGCTCGCCGGCCGCGCGAGCACCGCGCGGCCGATCGCCGCGACGAGCGCGCGCACTTTCGTCGGCCGCAGGCTGCGCGAGCGTACCGCCATCGTGAACGCGAGCGCGAAGCTCACCGCGACGTTGAGGATCGCCATGCTGAAGACGCCCGCGACCGCCCACCACAGCTCGGCCGAGCGCAGCGTTTCCTTGCCGAGCACGCCGATCGCGACACCGATCGAGCCGGCGGACAGCGTCACGTGCCGCACCTCGAACGAGAACGCGAACGCGCTGACGATCGCCGGCACGAGGCCGAGCATCAGCCCGAGCCCGACGTTGCCGACGACGCCCGCGACGTTCGAGCGGCAGAAATGCGCGAGCTTTGCCGCGCCCGCGACGCCGAGCGTGATGCGCAGGCGGCGGTTGTACGCGAGCGCGTCGCCGACGCGGTGCAGCACGAACCAGTTGTCGGCCCAGCCGGCGAGCAGGCTCGACGCCCACAGCAGCACACCCGTGAGCGCCGCGTAGATCGGCGTCGGGCCGAACAGCGAGAACGATTTCAGCGTCGCGTGCGCCTTGTCCGGCGAGATCAGGTTCGCATGCAGCACGCCGCTCGCGAACATCTGCACCGCGAAGCACACGGGCAGCACGACGAGCACGTTGCCGCAGATCGCGGCCGCCTGCGTGCGGATCAGCGCGATCACCGACGACACGAACTGCTTCACGCCTTCGTCGTGGCCGGTGCCGTCGAGCTCGCGCGCGATCGTCGGCGCGGTCATCGCCGGCTGCTTCGTCGCGAGCGTGAAGTGCAGGAAGTGCATCAGCATGAAGCTCGCCGCGTAGTTGATGCCGGCGAGCAGCCCTTCGAACATCGATTGCAGGTGCGCGCCCGTGATCCCGAATTTGATGCAGACGGTGGCGACCGTCACGAGGCCGCCGCCCGCCGCCATGCGCAGCATCTTCAGGTATTCGGCGCGGCCGCGCGAGATGTAGTGCTCGCCCGTGTCCGCGTTCGTCTCGACGAGCTTGCGCGCGAACAGGGCGAAGTTGCTGCGCACGAGGTGCGACACGCTCTGGCTGTTCTGGTTCGCGTCAACGAGCTCGGCCGTCAGGCGCGCGAGCCCGCGCAGATCGTCGCGCGCCATCCAGGCGTTCAGCAGCGTCTCCGCGCGCAGGATGCGCATGCGCATGCGCTCGACCTGGAACACGATGTCGACCGATACGCCGTTGCGGTACAGGTGCGAGAACACGTCGTCGATCGACACGCGGCACTCGTCGAGCAGCACGCGCAGGTAATTGACCTCGTGCAGCAGCTTGCTCGCGTCGCCGCCGTCGTCGAGCGCGGCTTGCGCGGTCTCGACGGCGAGCATCGCGCGCGTGAGCCGGTAGAACGGTTGCGCTTCGAGCGGCGTGCGCGCATCCTCGTCCGACAGGCGGCTGCGCACGGTCTGCGACAGCCCCGTCGAGCTGATCTGGCAGGTGAGGTTGTGCAGCGCGGCGAGCAGGTCGCGCGAGAACGAGCCGGGCTGGTGGCGCTCCTTGTCGGTCACGTCGAACGCGAACAGGTCCGCCAGCCGGGCGAGCAGGTCGTCGGGCAGCGCGTCGATCCACTGCGCGTCGGCGGGCGCCGGAAACATCAGCGTGAAGAGCGCGGCGAGCTCGCGGCGGTTCGGCGCGGGCGGAATCAGCGACGAATCGATGCGCTCGACAAGCGCGCCGAAGAAGCCCGAATGCACGGGCATGCCGGCGTCGCACAGGAGCGAGATGCCGTCGCTTTCGCGCAGCACGCCGCGCAGCAGGCGCGCGACGTTCGTCTTCCAGGCGGGGTTGCGGTCGAGCACGTGGAATACGTAGCGCAGCCGTGCGTTCGCCCGATTCGGGCTGCGCGGGCGCGGCGGCGGTCATCGAGCCGTCGCGATGCAGCCAGTGCGCGAGCTCGATCAGCCATTCGGCGCGTTCCGCGTACGGCGCGTTCGCGTCGGCCGTCGCGAGGAGCGCGTCGAGCTGATGGCTCGCGCTGCGCGACGCGCGCCACTTCTTGATCAGGGTCGTCAGGGATTCGAACATAAGCGGGAATATCGGGCGCCCCTACGGGCAGGTTTCTGTCGAGATGCTGCGCAAACCGGCGGCGAGGCGCAAGGGCGGCTCGCGCGCGGCGATTCGGTCGGTTGTGCGGTCGTTCTGGCGTTGCGGCGTGCTTCGAATGCGCGGCGCCGCTTCGCGCGCATGATGGCCCCGGCTCGCCGGAAGGTGCGTAGGATCGTCAATCGACGCGAAAAACGCAAGACGACTGTCGGCGGCGGCGTCGGTTCCTCGGTCGAATCGATAAACAATGTCAAACGGGGCAATAGGGCAATAGGGCAATAGGGCGCCGGCCGCTCCGGCCGCCGGACCACCGGCCGGGCCGGGGTGGACGCCCGGCTGGGCGGGCCGGCGGGCGCGCCCACGGGCGCGGCTTCCGGCCGGTTCGGTGTGGCGGGAGCCGCAGGGGCCGCGGGCGGAACGGCCATGGCGTCGCGGCGCCAGGCCGGTGCGGTGACGGGCGCCGGGCGGGCGATCCGCGGCTATCGGCCGCGAGCCGCCGGGCTCGGATCGTGGTTCGCGGCCGCGCCGGGCGGCCGGCGCGCACGCGTGGTCGCCGCGGCTCGCGCACAAGGCGCGCAGCGGGTGAGACGAACCGGTCGATGCGATCATGCTTGCCGCTTCCGCCGCTTCCGCCGCTTCTACAGCTTCCCAAGCTTGCGCCGAACCGATCAAGTCACCCGAAGCGTGCGCCGCCGAGGCGGCGGCCGAGTCCATTCGCGCCTCCCGATCGCGCGCATCCCGCGGCCAGCCGCGCACGCGTCACGGCGTGTCGCCGATGCGCTGCGAATCCGCCGCGGCCGGCCCCGCCGGGCAGCGCGCGACAGGCGCCGATGCGTCGTCGGCCGCCGCCTTGCTCGCCGCCGCCTTTTTCGCCGTCGCGTCGTTCCAGTTCGCCGCGCCGCGCGCGCGCGCCGCCGCCATCGCGCGCACGCCGGCCGCGATCTGGTCGGCGAGCGCGCCGATCGCCTGGCGGTGGCCCGCGACGAGCGCGTCGTAGCCCGCCGGCACCGGCTCCACGACGTCGGTGCGGCAGGTCATCACCGCCTGGCTCGGCAGTGCGCGCACGCTCCAGACGGCCGCGAGCGCCGCATGCCGGCCCGGCCACGATTCGAAGCGCTGCACGTTCACGCTGACCCGATAGACGGGCACGTTGGCCGGATACGCGGCGTTCGCGACGTCGATCGTGTCGAGCCGCCGCGTGAGCGCCGACGACAGCGCGCGCCGGATCTCGTCGGCGGGCGGCGCCGCCCAGCGCTCCTGCTCGAGCACGTCGACCTGGGCGGCGTTCTTCTGCACGACGAGCTGATTCTTCGCGACCTGTTCCGGCACGTCGACGGACGGCACCTGGATCAGGAACGCGGGATTCGCGCTGACGCTCGCGGCGGCGCCGGCGGCGGCCGCCGCGTCGAGCGTATAGAAGCGCGCGGGCGGCGACGACGAGCAGGCCGCGAGCATGGCCGCCGCCGCAACGGTTGCCGCGGCGGCCGCGGCGCGCGAAACCCGCGCCGGGCGGAGCAAGCGTGCGGTCATTTCTGATCTCCTGGTTTGCCTTTCAGCAGCGATTCGGGATGCCGCTCGAGGTAGTCGGCGAGCGCGTTCAGCGATTGCAGCGTGCGCGTGAGCTCCTTGAGCGCGCCGCGCACGTCCGATTGCAGCGGCGAATCCTGCTGCAAGGTCGCCTCCGCGGTCGTGAACGTCTGCTTCGCGGCGGACAGCGTGTCGCGCGCCTCGGGCGCGATCTCGGTGTCGAGCCGCTTGAACAGCTTGTCCGCGTTCGCGAGCGCGCTGTTCAGGTTCGCGCCGATCTGGTCGAACGGCACCTTGTCGAGCTTCTTCGCGATGTCGGCCACCTGCAACTGCAGCTCGTCGAGCGTGTTCGGCACGGTCGGCAGTTCGACCGGCTCGCGGGCGAGATCGATCTTCACGGGCGGCGCCTTCGGGAAGAAGTCGAGTGCGACGTACAACTGGCTCGTCAGCAGGTTGCCCGTGCGCAACTGGCCGCGCAGCCCGTGCTGGACGAGCCGCGACAGCACCTCGCGCCGCGCCGCGTAGCCCTTATCCTGCGATGCCTCGCGGAACTTGCGGCCGAGCCGGTCGGGGTAGACGTTCATCGTCACCGGCATCGTGAAATTCTTCGTCTTCGGATCGAAATCGATGCCGATGTTCGTCACCTGGCCGAGCACGATGCCGCGGAAATCGACGGGCGCGCCGACCGACAGCCCGCGCAGCGACTGGTTGAAGTTCATCACGACCTGCACCGGCTCGCCGTCCGGCTCGCGCATCGCGTCGCCTTCGTCGGCGCCCAGGCGGAACGTCATGTTGTTCGGCGCGGGCGGGCCGGCCGCCTGATTCGGCGGCGACTGGAACGCAATGCCGCCGAGGATCACCGTCGCGAGCGACTGCGTGTTCAGCTTGAAGCCGCTCGAATCGAGCCGCAGATCGACGCCGCTCGCCTGCCACCAGCGCGAGTTCAGGCCGACGTACTGGTCGTAAGGCGCATTGACGAACACGCGGAACGTGACGCCCGTGCCGTCCTTGTCGAGCGAGAAGCCGACGACCTGGCCCACCTGCACGCGCCGGTAGTACACCGGCGAGCCGATGTCGATCGAGCCGAGCGAATCGCCGCGCAGCACGTATTGCGTGCCCTTCTGGTCGCCCGTGACGGCGGGCGGCGTCTCGAGCCCGGTGAACGACTTCTCGGTCTCGTCCGAGCAGCCCGCGTCGACGCCGATGTACGCGCCGGACAGCAGCGTGCCGAGCCCGGACACGCCCGTCGCGCCGATCCGCGGCCGCACGACCCAGAAGCGCGTGCCTTTCACCGCGAAGTCCTCGGCCTCCTTCTTCAGTTGCACTTCGACGAGCACGTGCGACAGATCCTTCGACAGCTTGATCGTCTCGACCATCCCGATCTCGACGTCCTTGTACTTGACCTGCGTCTTGCCGGGCTCGAGGCCCTCGGCGCTCTTGAAGCTGATCGTGATCTCGGGCCCGCGTTCGAGCACCGATTTGACGACGAGCCCGATGCCGATCAGCGCGGCGACGAGCGGCACGAGCCACACGAGCGACGGCAGCCACCCGGAGCGCCGCGTGATCACGGGCTCGGGCAGTACGGGCGGCTCGCCGCCGGGCGGGGTGGGAGGGGCCGCGTTCGGGTCGTGTTGCGGGCCTTGCGGTCTATTCATGAGCATTCCCTGAGTGTTCTACGTTGTCCCAGATGAGGCGCGGGTCGAACTGCATCGACGCGAGCATCGTCAGGATCACGACGGAGCCGAACGCGAGCGCGCCGGGGCCCGCCGTGATCACGGCGAGCGAGCGGAAATGGACGAGCGCGACGGTGAGCGTGACGACGAAGATGTCGAGCATCGACCAGCGCCCGATCCGCTCGACGATCCGGTAGAGCCGGGTGCGCTGCATCGGCCGCCACGCGGAGCGGCGCTGCGCGGTGTAGACGAGGATCGCGAGCACGCCGAGCTTCATCATCGGCACGAGAATGCTCGCGACGAACACGACCACGGCGAGCGGCCATTCGCCCGACGTCCAGAAATAGACGACGCCGCTCATGATCGTGTCTTCCTGCGAGCCGACGATCGACGTGGTGCGCATGATCGGCAGCAGGTTCGCCGGAATGTAGAGGATCGCGGCGGCGATCAGCAGCGCGAGCGTGCGCGCGATGCTGTCCGGCGTGCGCAGGTGCAGCGCGGCGCCGCAGCGCGCGCAACGCTCGGGCCTGTCGTGCGAGCCGAGCGCCTGCTGAGCCGGCCGCGCGAGCTTCTGCACGTGGCCGCACGCATGGCAGCTCGCCATGCCGGCGCGCGCGGCGGTGACGAGGCCGGTCATCGCGCGCTCGACTCGTCGGCCGAGCCGGGCGCCGCGCCGGCCGCGCGCTCGCGCAGCGAATCGGCGATGTCCCACAGCGTGCGCGGATCGAACATCACGACGACGGCGAGCATCAGCGTGAGCGCCGCGAACGCGAAGAGCGCGGCCTCGGGGACCACGCGCGCGAGGCTCACCATCTTGACGATCGTCACGAGGATACCGAGCATGAACACCTCGATCATCCCCCACGGGCGCACGAGCTGGATCGCGCGCAGCACGCCGTTGAAGCCGGGCGCGATCGCCCCCGAGCGCAGCGGAAAGAGCACGTAGAGCAGCGCGGACATCTCGACGAGCGGAAACAGCAGCGTCGAGCAGAACACCATCACCGCGACGAGCGGCATCCCTTGATTCCACATCGCCTCGAGCGCGCCGAAGAGCGTTGTCTGCACGCGCATGCCGTTCACGTCCATTTCGAGGATCGGGAAGCCCTGCGCGATCAGGAACGTGATCAGCGCGCCCGTCGTGAGCGCGCAGATGCGGTCGATCTGCGCCGAGCCGCTCCGGTAGAGCAGCGCGTCGCAGCGCGGGCAGCGGGCGGTGTCCTTGCCGCTAAGGCGCGGTTTGTGCAACAGTGCGTCGCATTCGTGACAGGCAATCAGGGCGTTTCTATCCATATGGAAAGGCGGTTGCGCGGCGTCGCGGCGACGCGTTCACAGGGCCGAAACCCGCGCCAATCTTATCAAATGGCGATTTTCGAGGTGTCAAGCGTCGGCGGCGGGCGCACGGCGCGGGCGCCGCCGCGGCCGGCTTGGGCGGGCGCCGCGGCCGTTTCGGGATTCTGCCATTCGTCGGCGGTTGCGGTAGCATGGCGGCCGTGACATGCGTCGGACGGCAAGCACGGCAGCGCCGGCGCGGCTTTTCGCTCAACTGAGGAATTCATGGCATCGTTTTCGTCTTCGGCTTCGCCTGCGGCAGCTTACACGCGTACCGCGATCGCGCTCCACTGGCTGATCGCGCTGCTCATCGTGTGCGGCTTCGCGCTCGGCTGGGTGATGACGAGCATCCCGGGCTTCACGCCCGCGAAGCTCAAATACTATTCGTGGCACAAGTGGATCGGCGTGACGGTGTTCGCGATCGCGATCGTGCGCGTGCTCTGGCGCGCGACCCACGTGCCGCCGCCGATGCCGGCCGGCATGCCCGCGTGGCAGCGCGCGGGCGCGCACGCGGTGCACGGGCTGCTTTACGTGCTGATGCTCGTGATTCCGGTGACGGGCTACCTGTATAGCTCGGCCGCGAACATTCCGGTCGTCTATCTCGGGCTCGTGCCGTTGCCGCGCCTGATCGACCCCGATCCGGCGCTGAAGGAAACGCTGAAGACGGCGCACGTGCTGCTCAACTACGGCCTGCTCGCGCTCGTCGCCGCGCACGTCGCGGCGGCCGTCAAGCACCAGTGGTTCGACCGCGACGGCGTGCTGTCGCGGATGCTTCCCTTCCTCAAATAACAAGGACCGTTATGAAAGTCTCGTTCTACCGCTACATGCTCGCGGCGTTCGCCACCGCCTCGGTCGTCGTGTCGGGCGCCGCGCTCGCGCAGGTCGATCTCGCGAAGAGCAAGGTATCGGCCGTCTCGAAGCAGATGAACGTGCCGACGGAAGGCGTGTTCAAGAAGTTTTCCGCGCAGATCAAGTTCGATCCGGCGAAGGCCGCGCAGGGCAGCGCGCAAATGACGATCGACGTCGCGAGCTATGATCTCGGCGACCAGATGTACAACGATCAGGTCGCGGGCAAGGACTGGTTCGACGCGAAGGCATACCCGCAGGCGAGCTTCGTGTCGACCGCGATCGCGCCGGCGGGCGGCAACAAGTACAACGTGTCCGGCAAGCTGACGATCAAGGGCAAGACGGTGCCCGTGACCGTGCCCGTGACGGTCACGCAGAACGGCGCCGCGCAGGTGTTCGACGGCGTGCTGCCGATCAAGCGCTCGACGTTCAACGTCGGCACGGGCGAATGGAAGGACACCTCGGTCGTCGCCGACGAAGTGCAGATCAAGTTTCACATCGTCGCCGCGAAGTAACGCGCGCGGCGGTTCGCACCACCCTCGCGCCGCGTCGGAGCGCGGCGCCGTCATAAGGAGATTGATTTGAACAAGCAACTGATGATCGCGGCGGGCGCGCTCGCCGCCGCCCTGTCGTTCTCGGCGCACGCGGCGCCCGCGACGTACCAGTTCGACCCGAGCCATACGTATCCGAGCTTCGAGGCGGACCACTTCGGCGGCCTGTCGGTGTGGCGCGGCAAGTTCGACCGGTCGAGCGGCACCGTGACGCTCGACCGCGCGGCGAAGACGGGCACCGTCGACGTGACGACGAAGGTCGCGTCGATCGCGACCGGCAGCCAGAAGCTCGACGAGCACCTGCAGACGGCGGACTTCTTCGATTCGGCGAAGTACCCGGACGCGACCTACAAAGGCACGATCAAGTTCGAGGGCGACAGGCCGGCCGAGGTCGTCGGCAACCTGACGCTGCACGGCGTGACCAAGCCCGTGACGCTGAAGATCGATTCGTTCAAGTGCATGCCGCATCCGATGCTGAAGAAGGAAGTGTGCGGCGTCGACGCGGTCGGCGAGTTCAACCGCGACGACTTCGGTCTCGACTACGGCAAGCAGTACGGCTTCAAGATGAAGACGAAGCTGCTCATCACGGCCGAAGCGGTCAAGCAGTAAGCGTTTTCGCGAGGCCGCCGCGCGCCGCGTGCGATGCGCGGCCGCCGCGTCGCGCCGACGAACCGCCGCGTTCCATATCGGGCGCGGCGGTTTTCTTTTTTTGGCGTGCGTGGCGCATGCCTATAATCGTGCGCGTTCGTCTTCGTCCGCCTTCGCCGTTCGAGGCGGCGCGGCGCTCGGCGCGGTCGTGCTCGGCACCGTCGCGACCTACCTCGTGCTGTTCATGCCGACCTACGGCGTGAAGGAGCTGAAGCTCGCGCCGTCCGCGGCGTTCGCCGCGATTCTCGTCGTCGGCGTGATCCAGATGGGTTTCGCGCCGGTGGTCGGGCACTGGTCCGATCGCCACGGCTGCGTGCGGACGATGCGCGTGCCCGCGCTCGCGATCCTCGTGTTGATCTACCCGGCGTTCGCGTGGCTCGCCGCGCATCCGACGTTCGGCGCGCTGATCGCCGTGCAGATCGTGTTCGCGTTCCTGATGACCGGCTATTTCGCCGCGCTGCCGGGCCTGCTTTCGGAGATCTTTCCGGTTGCGACGCGCACGACCGGCATGTCGCTCGCGTATAACGTCGCGGTGACGGTCTTCGGCGGATTCGGCCCGTTCATCATCGCGTGGCTGATCCGCGCGACGGGCACGAAAGCCGCGCCCAGCTTCTATCTGATCTTCGCCGCGCTCGTGAGCCTCGCGGCGCTCGTCGCGCTGCGGCGGCGCTTCGGGTTGCGCTGACGCGCGGCGTTCGGCGCGCCCCGCATCCGGCGGCCCAAGCCTCGTCGGCTCAAACGTCGCCGACTTGGGCCTCTGCGCCACGGCCGGCGGAGCCGGAACGGGAAGCCCGGATCGGCGAACCTCAACCCATCGGCGAGCCCGACCCGTCAGACCCTGACCGCTGACCCCGACCGGCCGCCCGCAACCCGCTGACGAAAAAAAGCCGGTTCGCGAGGAACCGGCCTGTGTCGTGCGGGGAGGGCGCTTACACCTGCGCGCCCGCGTTCGGATCGTTCGGATCGTGCGCGGACTTCTTCTCCTTGACGAGATCCTCGCGTTTGATGCCGAGCCACATCGCGAGCGAGCCGGCGACGAACACCGACGAATAGATGCCGAACATGATGCCGACCGTCAGCGCGAGCGCGAAGTAGTGCAGCGTCGGGCCGCCGAAGAAGAACATCGACAGCACCATCATTTCCGTCGACGTGTGCGTGATGATCGTGCGCGACATCGTGCTCGTGATCGCATGGTTGATCACTTCCTGCACCGTCATCTTGCGCTCGCGGCGGAACGTCTCGCGGATCCGGTCGAAGATGACGACCGATTCGTTGACCGAGTAGCCGAGCACCGCGAGCACCGCCGCCAGCACCGACAGCGAGAACTCCCACTGGAAGAACGCGAAGAAGCCGAGAATGATCACGACGTCGTGCAGGTTCGCGATGATGCCGGCGACCGCGTACTTCCATTCGAAGCGGAACGACAGATAGATGACGATGCCGATCACGACGCACGCGAGCGCGAGCAGGCCGTCGGTCGCGAGCTCGCGGCCGACCTGCGGGCCGACGAACTCGACGCGCTGCAGCGCGACGTCGGCGTTCTGCGCCTTCAGCGCGGCCATCACCTGGTCGCTCTGCTGCGCGGACGTGAGGCCCTGCTTGAGCGGCAGGCGAATCAGCACGTTGCGCGACGTGCCGAAGTTCTGCACCTGCGAGTCGGCGTAGCCGAGCGTCGCGCGCACGGGTTCGAGCTGCGCGGCCTGCTGGTACTGCACTTCGATCACGGTGCCGCCCGTGAATTCGACGGACAGATGCAGCCCGCGATGGAACAGGAAGAACACGGCGGAGAGGAACGTCACGAGCGAGACCACGTTGAAGACCAACGCGTGCCGCATGAACGGAATGTCTTTACGGATGCGGAAAAATTCCATGTGCGTCTCCGGCGCTTAGTTGGACGAGCCCTGCTTGGGCGGCACGCCCGGGCCCGAGCGGCGGCGCGCGACCGGCTTGCCGGTGCGCGGCGCGCCCGCCGGCTGCTTCGGCGCGGCGACGCGCGCGCCGGGCTGCGGCGCGTTCGCGCGCGCGTCCTGGCCGAGCTGCGGCGCGGCGCCGGCTTCGGCGGCGGCGGGGCGCCACACCTGGCCGATCGCGAGCGACTGCAGCTTCTTGCGCCCGCCGTACCAGAGGTTCACGAGGCCGCGCGAGAAGAACACCGCGGAGAACATCGACGTCAGGATGCCGAGGCAGTGCACGATCGCGAACGCGCGCACCGGGCCCGAGCCGAAGGCGAGCAGCGCGAGGCCCGCGATCAGCGTCGTCACGTTCGAATCGAGAATCGTCGCCCACGCGTGCGCGTAGCCTTCCTGGATCGCGATCTGCGGCGATGCGCCGCGGCGCAGCTCCTCGCGGATGCGCTCGTTGATCAGCACGTTCGAGTCGATCGCCATGCCGAGCGCGAGCGCGATGGCCGCGATGCCGGGCAGCGTGAGCGTCGCCTGCATCAGCGACAGCACCGCGACGAGCAGCAGCAGGTTCACCGACAGGCCGAGCACCGATACGACGCCGAACAGCATGTAGTACGCGATCATGAACACGGCGATCGCGACGAAGCCCCAGATCACCGAATGGAAGCCCATCCGGATGTTGTCCGCGCCGAGGCTCGGGCCGATCGTGCGTTCCTCGATGATGTCCATCGGCGCGGCGAGCGAGCCCGCGCGCAGCAGCAGCGCGAGATCGGCGGCCGCCTGCGGGGTCGGCTGGCCCGTGATCTGGAAGCGGTCGCCGAGCTCCGACTGGATCGTCGCGACGGTCAGCACTTCGCCCTTGCCCTTCTCGAACAGCACCATCGCCATCGGCTTGCCGATGTTCTCGCGCGACACCGCGCGCACCGCGCGGCCGCCCGCCGAATCGAGGCGGATGTTCACGGACGGACGCTGATGCTCGTCGAAGCCCGCGGACGCGTCGATGATGCGGTCGCCCGTGAAGATCACCTGCTTCTTGAGCAGCACCGGCGCCTGGTTGCCCTGCGTGAACAGTTCCTCGCCCGGCGGCACCGGATCGTTCGGATTCGGGTGCGTGTTCAGCGGATCGGCGAGGCGCGCCTCGAGCGTCGCGGTGCGGCCGATGATGTCCTTCGCCTTCGCGGTGTCCTGCACGCCCGGCAGCTCGACGACGATCCGGTCGTTGCCCTGCTGCTGGAGGATCGGCTCGGACACGCCGAGTTCGTTGACGCGGTTGTGCAGCGTCGTCAGGTTCTGCTTGAGCGCCGCTTCCTCGACGGCCTTCTGGACGGCCGGCGTGAACGTGCCGACGACCTGATAGCCGCCGCCGCCCGGCTGCGTCGCCCACTGGAGTTCGGAGACGGACGAGGCGAGCAGCTTGCGCGCTTGCTCGGCGGTGTCCTGGTCGGCGAAGTTCGCGACGACCGTCTGATCGACGCGGGCGACGCCGCCGTCGCGAATGCCCTTGTCGCGCAGTTGCGTGCGGGCGTCGGACGCGTCGGAATCGAGCTTCTTCGTGAGCGCGCCCGTCATGTCGACTTGCAGCAGGAAGTGGACGCCGCCGCGCAGATCGAGGCCGAGATACATCGGCAGCGCGTGCAGCGCGGTCAGCCAGCGCGGCGACGCGCTCTGCAGGTTCAACGCGACGACGTACTGCGGATCGTTCGGATCGGCGTTCAGCGTCTTTTGCAGCATGTCCTTCACGCGCAATTGCGTGTCGGTGTCCTTCAGGCGCACGCGGATGGTCGCGTTGGCGCTGGAATTGTCGAACGTGACGTCGTCGGCCGCGACCTGGTTGGCCTTGAGCGCTGCTTCGACCTGCGCGAGCGTGTCGGCGCCGAGCTTGACCGTGGCCTTGCCGCTCGATACCTGCACCGCCGGCGCTTCGCCGAAGAAGTTGGGCAATGTGTACAGAAAGCCGATGGCGAGCGCCACGACCATCACCACATATTTCCAGATTGGATAACGATTCATGAGGGGGGCCGAACGGGATGGTTGGCTGGAATGGCGGCGCGTGCGGCGCCGGCCTCGGCCGCGCGCTTCGCGGCGCGGGCGTCGGGCGGCCGGACGCGCCGCGGGGCTTACAGCGACTTGATCGTGCCCTTCGGCAGAATGGTCGTGACGGCCGCCTTCTGCACGGTGATCTCGGTGCCTTCGGCAATCTCGACGCCGATGTACGCTTCCGAGACCTTCGTCACCTTGCCGACGAGCCCGCCGCTCGTCACCACTTCGTCGCCCTTCGCCATCGCGGCGAGCATGTTGCGATGCTCCTTTTGCCGCTTCATCTGCGGGCGGATCATGATGAAGTAGAGCACCGCGAACATCAGGATGAGCGGCAGGAAGCTCATCAGGCTCGATTCGGCACCGCCCGCTGCGCCTTGCGCATAGGCATTGGGAATAAACGACACGTTGGTCTCTCCGTTAGGGAAGATCGAAAAATAAGCCGGTTATTCTACCACCGGCCCTATCCGCGACAGCGGCGCAAATGCGCTTTGGTTTCAAGCTGTTAACCTCGATCCCGTGGCGTTCGCGCGCGCGGCGAAAGACGATTGTAAGGTTTTGCGGGGCGGGCGCCGCGGCGGCGATCGCCCGTCGGGCGTGCCGCGGCGCGGAGTCGGCCCCGCACCGCGGGCGGCCGATGCGGCGGCGAATCGCCGCTGCATCGCAGCCGAATCGCGGCCGAATCGCAGCCGAATCGCCGTCGAATCCCTGGCGAATCGGCGGCGATTCGGTGACGATTGGGCTGCGAAGCGCGGCGGCATTGCCCGCGCGATTGGCGCGCGAGCGCGGCGTCAGTCGACGCCGCGCGCGCGGTCCTGCGCGAAGCGCTTTTGGAACGCCTCGAACGTGTGCGTCTCAATCGCCTCGCGGATCTCGCGCATCAGATCGAGGTAGTAGTGCAGGTTGTGGATCGTGTTCAACTGCGCGCCGAGAATCTCGCCGACGCGGTGCAGATGATGCAGGTAGCCGCGCGAGAAATTCCGGCACGTATAGCAGCCGCAGGTCTCGTCGAGCGGCTTGAGCGAATTCTTGTGCGTCGCGTTGCGGATCTTCACGTCGCCGAAGCGCGTGAAGAGCCAGCCGTTGCGCGCGTTGCGGGTCGGCATCACGCAGTCGAACATGTCGACGCCCGCCGCGACGCCCGCGACGAGATCCTCCGGCGTGCCCACGCCCATCAGGTAGTGCGGCTTGTCGGCGGGCAGGCGCGGCGCGACGTGCTCGAGCACGCGCATCATGTCCTCCTTCGGCTCGCCGACCGACAGCCCGCCGATCGCGAGGCCGTGGAAGCCAAGCGCCGAGAGCCCGGCGAGCGATTCGTCGCGCAGGTCCTCGTACATCCCGCCCTGCACGATGCCGAACAGCGCGTTCGGGTTGCCGAGGCGCTCGAATTCGTCGAGCGAGCGCTTCGCCCAGCGCAGCGACATCCGCATCGATTCGGCCGCTTCCCGGTGCGTCGTCGGCACGCCGTTCGTCGCGTACGGCGTGCATTCGTCGAACTGCATCACGATGTCGGAGTTCAGCGTCTTCTGGATCTGCATCGACACTTCCGGCGACAGGAACAGCCGATCGCCGTTGATCGGCGACGCGAACGTGACGCCTTCCTCGGTGATCTTGCGCAGATCGCCGAGCGAGAATACCTGGAAGCCGCCCGAATCGGTGAGGATCGGCTTGTTCCAGCCCATGAAGCGGTGCAGCCCGCCGTGCGCGCCGATCGTCTCGAGGCCGGGGCGCAGCCACAGGTGGAACGTGTTGCCGAGGATGATCTGCGCGCGCATTTCGTCGAGTTCGCGCGGCTGCACGGCCTTCACGGTGCCGTACGTGCCGACCGGCATGAAGATCGGCGTCTCGACGACGCCGTGATTGAGCGTCACGCGGCCGCGCCGCGCGCGGCCGTCGGTCGTCAGCAGCTCGAATTTCAGGCCGCCGTGCGGGCGAATGCCCGCGGAGGTATCGTGCGTATCGTGCGATGGACCTTCGGTCGTCATCTGGTTGGACTCCTTGCCACCGGAATACAGTCCGGCGCATGTTGAAGGCGCGGCGAGCCGTCGGCTTGCCGCGAAGGAAAAAAGTGAAGCGCGGCTCGCGGCGGTTCGGCGCGCGATCGGCGTTACCTTGCCGCCGAGCCGCCGAGCCGCCGAGCCGCCGATCAGCCGATCAGCCGATCAGCCGAACAGCCGATCAGCCAATCGAACGATCGGCTGATCGGCTGTTCGGCCGATGGGCCAATCGGCGCGAATCGCCGCGCTTATGCGCCGCCGTGCGTCGCCTCGGCCGCGTCGTCGCGCCGCGTGAGCAGCATCGCGTCGCCGTAGCTGAAGAACCGGTAGCGCGCGTCGATCGCGTGCCGGTACGCGGCGCGGATCGTCTCGATGCCGGCGAACGCGGACACGAGCATCAGCAGCGTCGATTTCGGCAAGTGGAAATTCGTCACGAGCCGGTCGACCACGCGGAAACGGTAGCCCGGCGTGATGAAGATGTCGGTTTCCGCGCGCGTCGCGGCGAGCGGCCGGCCGGCCGCCTGCGCGTCGCGCGCGGCCGCCTCGAGCGCGCGCATCGACGTCGTGCCGACCGCGATCACGCGGCCGCCGCGTGCGCGGGTCGCGGCGATCTTCTCGACGAGCGCGTCGGTCAGCTCGTACGACTCGCTGTGCATCCGGTGCTCGGCGAGGTTTTCGACGCGCACCGGCTGGAACGTGCCCGCGCCGACGTGCAGCGTGAGCGTCGCGCGCTCGACGCCGCGCGCCTCGAGCGCGGCGAGCACCGCGTCGTCGAAGTGCAGGCCGGCCGTCGGCGCGGCGACGGCGCCCGGGTTCGCGGCGAACACCGTCTGATAGCGGGTCTCGTCGGCCGCGTCGGGCGCGTGCTCGATGTACGGCGGCAGCGGCAGCCGGCCGTGGCGCTCGATCAGCACGAGGCAGTTGTCGGGGAAGTGCAGCGTGAAGAACGGCTCGACGCGCTCGCCGACCGTCACGTCGAACGCATCGGCGAGCGTGAGCGTGGTGCCGGGCGGAGGGCTCTTGCTCGCGCGGATCTGCGCGAGCGCGATGCGCTCGCCGGTGACGCGCTCGATCAGCACCTCGATCTTGCCGCCGCTTGCCTTGCGACCGAAGAAGCGCGCCTTGAGCACCTTCGTGTCGTTGAAGACGAGCAGGTCGCCCGGCGCGACGCACGCGGGCAGCTCGGCGAAGCGCCGGTCGATGAGGCGCGGGGGCGCGCTCGGGTTCGTGTTGTCCACCTCGAGCAGGCGGCTCGCGCTGCGTTCGGGCAGCGCGGTTTGCGCGATCAACTCGGGCGGCAGATCGAAATCGAAATCGGAAAGCGTGAGCATGCGAAACGGGGTCGGGGCGGCCGGCCAGATGGACAAAGCGCGTCGCGGCGCGCATGAGCCGCTATGATGGCGGGGTTGCGCGGCTTGGCCGGCGTCGCTCGTTGGTGCGACGTGAAAGCCGCTATTGTACTTGCTAGCCTTCTGACCGATGCCCGTGCCCGTTCGCCGTTCCCTAGCCGATTCAGCCGAAGCCGACGCGATTGCCGATGACGCCGCGTCGGGCGACGAAGCGCGGCGCGGCGCGGCCGGGGCCGCGGGCGGTGTGGATGCCGCGGCTCCGGCGGGCGCCGCGCAGGCCGCTCCCCTCGCGGGCGCGGCGGACGCGCTTGCGCCGCGGCGCGCGACGAAGGCGCGGACGAGCCGCGAGGCCGGCGCGCGCGTCGAGCGTGGCGCGCCGCGTGGCCGGGGCGCGACGCAAGCCGCGCCCGCCTCGAGCGCGCACGATCTTCCCGACACGGCCGGCGCACCCGCTGCACCCGACGTCGATCCGTTCGATGCGGCGCCCGCGTCGCCGCCTCACGCGGCGGCTTGGGCGGAATTCGGCGCCGCGGCCGACGCCGGCGCGCGATCGGCGCCGCGCGCGACGCCGCGCGGCCGCACCGCCGACGGCCGCGCCGTGCCGGCCGCCGCCCAGGCGGCGCGTGCGCCTCGCGCGCCCCGAGCCGCGCCGCCCGACGCACTACCCGCCGACACGCCGCCCGCCAGCGCGGCGAAGCCCGCCAAACGGGCGGCGAAGGCCGCCTCGAAAACGGTCTCGAAGGCGGCAGCGGACGCAGCCGGCGCCCAGGCGGCACCGAAGGCCGTGAAAACCGCCGACAAACTCGCGAAGCTCGGCTTGACGCGGGATATCGACCTCGTCCTGCATCTGCCGATGCGCTACGAGGACGAGACGACGCTCACGCCGATGCGCGAACTGTTGCCGGGCGAGACCGCGCAGACGGAAGGCGTCGTGTTCGACAACGAGATCGCGTACCGGCCGCGCCGTCAGTTGCTCGTGAAGCTGCGCGACGACGACGGCGCCGAGCTCGTGCTGCGCTTCCTGAATTTCTACGGCTCGCAGGTCAAGCAGATGGCGGTCGGCCAGCGGCTGCGCGTGCGCGGCGACGTGCGCGGCGGCTTCTTCGGGCTGGAGATCGTGCATCCGACGGTGAAGACCGTCGACGAGGACGCGCCGCTGCCGCAAGCGCTGACGCCCGTCTATCCGAGCACGGCGGGCGTGTCGCAGGCGTATCTGCGCAAGGCGATCGACAATGCGCTCGCGCGCACGCCGCTGCCCGAGCTGCTGCCGCCCGAGATCGCGCGCGCGTATCTGCAGCCGCTCGACGTGCCGCCGCTCGCCGACGCGGTGCGCATGCTCCATCATCCGGGCGTCGGCGCGGACGAGACGGCGCTCATCGACGGCACCCACCCCGCGTGGACGCGCATCAAGTTCGACGAGCTGCTCGCGCAGCAACTGTCGCTCAAGCGCGCGCACGAGGAGCGTCGCACGCGCGCCGCGCCCGCGATGCCGCGCCGCGCGCGCGACGACGGCGCGGCGCTGTCCGCGCGCCTGCACGCGGCGCTGCCGTTTGCGCTCACGGCCGCGCAGGAGCGCGTCGTCGCGGAGATCGCGCACGACCTCACGCAGCCGCACCCGATGCAGCGCCTGCTGCAGGGCGACGTCGGCAGCGGCAAGACGGTCGTCGCGGCGCTCGCGGCCGCGCAGGCGATCGACGCCGGCTACCAGGCCGCGCTGATGGCGCCCACCGAAATCCTCGCCGAGCAGCACGCGCGCAAGCTGCGCGGCTGGCTCGAGCCGCTCGGCGTGTCGGTCGCGTGGCTCGCCGGCAGCCTGAAGGCGAAGGACAAGCGCGCGGCGCTCGAGGCGGCCGCGCTCGGCACCGCGCAGCTCGTGATCGGCACGCACGCGATGATTCAGGACACCGTCGAATTCGCGCGGCTCGGGCTCGTGATCGTCGACGAGCAGCACCGCTTCGGCGTCGAGCAGCGGCTCGCGCTGCGGGCGAAGGCGGCGAACGCGGCCGACGGCGCGGCGGGCTTCCAGCCGCACCAGTTGATGATGTCGGCGACGCCGATCCCGCGCACGCTCGCGATGACGTACTACGCGGATCTCGACGTGTCGACGATCGACGAGCTGCCGCCCGGGCGCACGCCGATCCTCACGCGGCTCGTGTCGGACGCGCGGCGCGACGAGGTGATCGGCCGCGTGCGCGAGGCGGCGCTCGCGGGCCGTCAGGTGTACTGGGTGTGCCCGCTCATCGAGGAAAGCGAGACGCTGCAACTGCAGACGGCTGTCGAGACCTACGAGACGCTCGCCGTCGCGCTGCCCGAGCTGAAGGTGGGGCTCGTGCACGGCCGGCTCGCGCCTGCGGAGAAGGCGGCCGTGATGGACGCGTTCTCGCGCAACGACGTGCAATTGCTCGTCGCGACGACGGTGATCGAAGTCGGCGTCGACGTGCCGAACGCGTCGCTGATGGTGATCGAGCACGCGGAGCGCTTCGGGCTCGCGCAGCTGCACCAGCTGCGCGGGCGCGTCGGGCGCGGCACGGCCGCGTCGGTGTGCGTGCTGATGTACAGCGGTCCGCTGTCGATCGCGGGCCGCGCGCGGCTGAAGACGATGCGCGAGACGACCGACGGCTTCGAGATCGCGCGCCGCGATCTGGAGATCCGCGGCCCCGGCGAATTCCTCGGCGCGCGCCAGTCGGGCGCGGCGATGCTGCGCTTCGCGGACCTGGAAAACGACGGCTGGCTGATCGAGCCGGCGCGCGACGCGGCCACGCGGCTCATCGCCGCCCATCCGGAGGTCGTCGCGCAGCACCTCGCCCGCTGGCTCGGCGCGCGCGAGCAGTATCTGAAGGCCTGAGCGCGGAGGCGCGACGGCCGCGCGGGCGGCGTTTCGCGCGCTTCGGACAGGCTTGTTTTCGGCGAAGGTTGGCGAATCGACCCAAACCAGTGTATAAATTTAATCTATCGTCATTAAATGATTGATTAACTTGCGATGACGCTTACCGAACTGAAGTACATCGTCGCGGTCGCGCGCGAACGCCATTTCGGCCGGGCGGCCGAAGCCTGCTTCGTCAGCCAGCCGACGCTGTCGGTCGCGATCAAGAAGCTGGAAGACGAGTTGAACGTGCAGATCTTCGAGCGCGGCGCGAGCGAAGTGAGCGTGACGCCGGTCGGCGACCAGATCGTCACGCAAGCGCAGCGCGTGCTCGAGCAGACGTTCGCGATCAAGGAGATCGCGAAGCAGGGCAAGGATCCGCTCATCGGGCCGTTCCGGCTCGGCGTGATCTATACGATCGGGCCCTATCTGCTGCCGACGCTCGTCAAGCAGATGATCCGCCGCGTGCCGCAAATGCCGCTGATGCTGCAGGAGAACTACACGCTCAAGCTGCTCGAGCTGCTCAAGCAAGGCGAGATCGACGCGGCGATCATGGCGTTGCCGTTTCCCGAAACCGGCCTGATGGTGCGGCCGCTGTACGACGAGCCGTTCGTCGTCGCGCTGCCCGCCGGGCATCCGTGGGAGAAGCGCCGCAAGATCGACGCGGCGGACCTGAAGCAGGAGACGATGCTGCTGCTCGGCAATGGCCACTGCTTCCGCGATCATGTGCTCGGCGTGTGCCCGGAGCTGATGCACTTCTCGCAGACGGCGGACGGCATCCAGAAGACGTTCGAGGGCTCGTCGCTCGAGACGATCCGCCATATGGTCGCGAGCGGCGTCGGGATCACGGTGCTGCCCCGGATGTCGGTCGCCGAGGTGGGGCCGCATGCGAGCGGGCCCGATGCTGACTTGCTGTCGTACGTGCCGTTCGAGGATCCGGTGCCGGATCGGCGCGTCGTGCTCGTGTGGCGCAAGAGCTTCACGCGGATGCCGGCGATCGACGCGATCAGCGAGGCGATCGCCGCGTGCGGGCTGCCCGGGGTGACGAAGCTCGATATCCCGGCGACGGTGAATTGAGCGCGGCGAGCGCGGCTGCGGGCCGCCGCGCGCCATGATCGGACGGGGCTTCGGGGCCCCGTTTATTTTTGCCTATCGTATAAATAAAATTTATCAAATTACATATATCAATAGTAAATAATAGAATGCTTCGCATGGATCGGCGCAGCGCCGCCGGACGGTAACTGCAAGCGTCAAGGGAGGATGTCATGATGCAACCGGCATTGTCGCGCGCGCGGCGGAACATTGCGCCGCGCCCGGCGGTCATTGATCGTGCCAAGGCTGCCATCCGGAGCCTGCGTCCGATTGCGTTCGCTTATCTGGCGGACCGCGCCCACGGCGGCTGAGCGCCGCCGCGTGCCGGGCCGCTTTTTTCGCGCCGCGCGTCGCGTCGCACGCAGGAGAGGTCAACCTGTTTGTTTCCCCGCAAAGTCGCCCCCCGAACGATGCCCGGCTCCGATGCCGGGCCCCGCAGGCGGGGCGTACACGAACAAAGGAGAAATCGCATGTCGAATGAAGCGAAGTGCCCGTTCCATCAAGCCGCAGGCAACGGCACGTCGAACCGGGACTGGTGGCCCAATCAGCTGGACCTGAGCATCCTGCATCGGCACTCGTCGCTGTCCGATCCGATGGGCAAGGATTTCAACTACGCGCAGGCGTTCGAGAAGCTCGACCTCGCGGCGGTGAAGCGCGACCTCCACGCGCTGATGACGACGTCGCAGGACTGGTGGCCGGCCGATTTCGGCCACTACGGCGGCCTGTTCATCCGCATGGCATGGCACAGCGCGGGCACGTACCGCACGGCCGACGGCCGCGGCGGCGCGGGCGAAGGGCAGCAGCGCTTCGCGCCGCTCAACAGCTGGCCCGACAACGCGAACCTCGACAAGGCGCGCCGGCTGCTGTGGCCGATCAAGCAGAAGTACGGCCGCGCCATCTCGTGGGCCGACCTGCTGATCCTGACGGGCAACGTCGCGCTCGAATCGATGGGCTTCAAGACCTTCGGCTTCGCGGGCGGCCGCGCGGACACGTGGGAGCCCGAGGACGTCTACTGGGGCTCGGAAAAGATCTGGCTGGAACTGAGCGGCGGCCCGAACAGCCGCTATTCGGGCGACCGCCAGCTCGAGAACCCGCTCGCCGCCGTGCAGATGGGCCTCATCTACGTGAATCCGGAAGGCCCGGACGGCAATCCCGATCCGGTCGCCGCGGCGCGCGACATTCGTGACACCTTCGCGCGCATGGCGATGAACGACGAAGAGACGGTCGCGCTGATCGCGGGCGGCCACACGTTCGGCAAGACGCACGGCGCGGGGCCCGCGTCGAACGTCGGCGCCGAGCCGGAGGCCGCGGGCATCGAAGCGCAGGGCCTCGGCTGGAAGAGCGCGTACCGCACGGGCAAGGGCGCGGACGCGATCACGAGCGGGCTCGAAGTCACGTGGACGACGACGCCGACGCAGTGGAGCCACAACTTCTTCGAGAACCTGTTCGGCTACGAGTGGGAGCTGACGAAGAGCCCGGCGGGCGCGCACCAGTGGGTCGCGAAGGGCGCCGACGCGGTGATTCCCGACGCGTTCGATCCGTCGAAGAAGCATCGTCCGACGATGCTCACGACCGACCTGTCGCTGCGCTTCGATCCGGCGTACGAAAAGATCTCGCGCCGCTTCCACGAGAACCCGGAGCAGTTCGCCGACGCGTTCGCGCGCGCCTGGTTCAAGCTCACGCACCGCGACATGGGCCCGCGCGCGCGCTATCTCGGCCCGGAAGTGCCGGCCGAGGTGCTGCTGTGGCAGGACCCGATTCCGGCCGTCGACCATCCGCTGATCGACGCCGCGGACGCCGCCGAGCTGAAGGCAAAGGTGCTCGCGTCGGGTCTGACCGTGTCGCAGCTCGTTTCCACCGCGTGGGCTGCGGCGTCCACCTTCCGCGGCTCGGACAAGCGCGGCGGCGCGAACGGCGCGCGCATTCGCCTTGCGCCGCAGAAGGACTGGGAGGCGAACCAGCCCGAGCAGCTCGCGGCGGTGCTCGAGACGCTCGAGGCAATCCGCACGGCGTTCAACGGCGCGCAGCGCGGCGGCAAGCAAGTGTCGCTCGCCGATCTGATCGTGCTGGCCGGCTGCGCGGGCGTCGAGCAGGCGGCGAAGAACGCGGGCCACGCGGTGACCGTGCCGTTCGCGCCGGGCCGCGCGGACGCATCGCAGGAGCAGACCGACGTCGAATCGATGGCCGTGCTCGAGCCGGTGGCCGACGGTTTTCGCAACTACCTGAAGGGCAAGTACCGGGTGCCCGCCGAGGTGCTGCTCGTCGACAAGGCGCAACTGCTGACGCTGAGCGCGCCGGAGATGACGGTGCTGCTGGGCGGCCTGCGCGTGCTGGGCGCGAACGTCGGGCAGAGCCGGCACGGCGTGTTCACCGCGCGCGAGCAGGCATTGACCAACGACTTCTTCGTGAACCTGCTCGACATGGGCACCGAGTGGAAGCCGACGGCGGCCGACGCGGACGTGTTCGAAGGGCGCGACCGCGCGACGGGCGCGCTCAAGTGGACGGGCACGCGCGTCGATCTCGTGTTCGGCTCGCATTCGCAGTTGCGCGCGCTCGCGGAGGTCTACGGCAGCGCGGACGCGCAGGAGAAGTTCGTGCGCGACTTCGTCGCGGTCTGGAACAAGGTGATGAACCTCGACCGCTTCGATCTCGCGTGATCGCGCCGCGCGCCGCCGGAGCGGCGGCGCGCGGCGGCGGGGAACGGCCGGCTGACGCGGGCCGCTTCCCGCCGGGCCGCTGATATCGTTTCAAGGAGTGACGATCATGACGCAAATGATTCTCGACCTGCGCGGGGCGCTCGCGGCGCCGGCCAGGCGCGCGGGCGCCGCGGCGTGGCGGCGGCTGATCGGCCTCGCGATCGCGGGCGGCGGCGCGGCCGTGCTGGCCGCGCAGGCCGCGCGCTACTTCACGGCGGCCGCCGGCGGTTGAGCGGGCCTGCGCTTCGCGCAAATCGCGCGCTCGCGATCTACGCTAAACTGGTGCGGCGCTCGGCGGGCAGCCGCACGCGCGTCTGCCGCCTCTGCATAGGCTGCCCATGCGCATGTCGCCTGCGCGCATCCCGCATCGGGCATGCGGATCTTTCGATGCATTTTCGTCGGTTCGAACCATCGGACAAGGAGTTTCGAGGATGGCCAAGAAAAGCAACGCAACCCAGATCAACATCGGCATCAGCGACAAGGATCGCAAGAAGATCGCGGCGGGGCTGTCGCGTCTGCTCGCCGATACGTACACGCTGTACCTGAAGACGCACAATTTCCACTGGAACGTGACCGGCCCGATGTTCAACACGCTGCACCTGATGTTCGAGGAGCAGTACAACGAACTGTGGCTCGCCGTCGATCTCGTCGCGGAGCGCATCCGCACGCTCGGGGTCGTCGCGCCGGGCACGTATCGCGAATTCGCGAAGCTGTCGTCGATTCCCGAGGCCGACGGCGTGCCGGCCGCCGAGGAGATGATTCGCCAGCTCGTCGAAGGGCATGAGGCTGTCGTGCGCACCGCGCGCGCGATCTTCCCGGACGCCGACGCGGCGAGCGACGAGCCCACCGCCGATCTGCTGACGCAGCGCCTGCAGACGCACGAGAAGACCGCGTGGATGCTGCGTTCGCTGCTCGCGTGAGCGATGCGTAAAGGGCGGCGCGTCGCGCGCCGCCGCGCATGCCGATCGCGATTCGGCTCGAATCGCGCGATGTGACGAAAGCCTCTCGTGGCTGTGCCCACGAGGGGTTTTTTTGCGTGCGGCGGCGCGCCGGGCGTTTTCGGCGCGGCCACGCACGGACGCATGGACGCACGGATGCACGGATGCACGGATGCGCGATCGCTCGACGCGCCCGGCGTGCTCGGTGCGCTTGGGATGCTCGGAGCGACCGGCGCGACCGGTGCGACCGGTGCGATTGGCGCGGCGCGCCGGCGGTTTTAGAATGCAACCCATCGTCCATAGTGCGTGCGAGCCGGCGCCGCGCGCCGAGACTCCTCCGTTTTTTCCGAAGCCCATGGCCCGACGTAGAGACATGAGCGACGACGCCTGCCCCGTCGCGCGCGCGGTGGATGCGGTCGGCGATCGCTGGTCGCTCCTCATCGTGCGCGACGCGTTCGACGGCGTGCGCCGCTTCTCCGAGTTCCAGCGCAATCTCGGCATCGCGCGCAACATGCTCGCCGACCGGTTGAAGACGCTCGTCGAAGCGGGCGTGCTCGCCGCGGCACCCGCGTCCGACGGCTCCGCGCATCACGAGTACGTGCTGACCGACAAGGGGCGTGCACTCTTTCCGGTCGTCGTCGCGCTGCGGCAGTGGGGCGAGTCGCAACTGTTCGGCGCGGGCGAGCCGCATTCGCGCCTCGTCGAGCGCCGCAGCGGCCTGCCCGTCGCGCCGATGAGCCCGCGCACGCAGAGCGGCCGCGCGCTGCGGCCCGAGGACGCGGTCGTCGACAAGCGCGGCGCGGACGCCGGGGCGGCGTGAACCGATTCGGCGCGCCGGCGCTCGCGCGCGCCGCGCAGCGGGTGAAGCGGCGAGCCTGATGACCCCGGTGAAACGGATGAGTCGACGGACCCGACGGACCCGACAAGCCCGACGAGCCCGATGAATCAGTGACCCGATGGGCGAGCGCGACGCGCCAGCATGCGCGTGCTCGGCGCGACAGCCGTTGCGTGCCGCCGCCGTCGTTTGCCGCGCCGGCGACCCGCGGCGCCGCCGCACGCGCCTCGGCTGCCTGCCCGTTTCGCGCCCGGCCGTCGGGCAGGGCGGCCGCCCGAACGCAAGCGGAAACGACAAAAAAGGGCGATGGCGCGGCCTGGCGTTTTGCCGCGAATCCCGCGCGGTTCTACAATGCCGGGGTTACGTTCGAGGGCTCGCCGCCCGTTCTCGCCGATGCTCGCCCGTTTTCCCCTCTATTTGCGGCTGATCCGGATGGACAAGCCAATCGGCAGCCTGCTGCTGCTCTGGCCGACGCTCAATGCGCTGTGGATCGCGTCCGACGGCCATCCTGCGCCGTCGCTCGTCGTGATCTTCGCGCTCGGCACGCTGCTGATGCGCTCGGCCGGCTGCGCGATCAACGATTACGCCGATCGCGATTTCGACCGCCACGTGAAGCGCACCGCCGAGCGGCCGCTCACGTCGGGCAAGATCCGCGCATGGGAGGCGATCGCGATCGCGGTCGGCCTCGCGCTCGTGTCGTTTCTGCTGATCCTGCCGCTCAACGGGCTCACGAAGGAGCTGTCCGTCGTCGCGGTGTTCGTCGCGGCGACCTACCCGTTCATGAAGCGCTTCTTCGCGATTCCGCAGGCGTATCTCGGCATCGCGTTCGGCTTCGGGATTCCGATGGCGTTCGCGGCCGTGCAGGATACGGTGCCGATGATCGCTTGGGCGATGCTCGCGGCCAACGTGTTCTGGTCGGTTGCGTACGACACCGCGTATGCGATGGTCGATCGCGACGACGATCTGAAGATCGGCATGCGCACGTCGGCGATCACGTTCGGCCGCCATGACGTGCTCGCGATCATGCTCTGCTACGCGGCGATGCTCGGCATCTACGTGTGGCTCGGCGCGGCGCTGCATTTCGGTTGGCCGTATTGGGCGGGCTGGGCGGCGGCGGCCGGCTGCTCGATCTACCATTACACGCTGATCAAGGATCGCGAGCGGATGGCGTGCTTCGCCGCGTTCAGGCACAACAACTGGTTGGGCGGCGTGCTTTTCGCGGGGATCGCCGCGCATTACGCGCTCGCCGTGCGGTAAGCGGCGGGCCGGCGGGCGCGGTGCGCTCGAGCGCGATCGGGAAGCGGCCCGCGGGCCGCTTTCTTTTTGGGGCGATGCTTTGGGGGGCGAGGCGGGCGTGAGCGAGCGGGGGCGGTGCGAAAGCGGTCGCGATCGCCTGGCGTACTTGTAGCGTTCGGGCCGATGCTCGTTGCGGTTCGGTTCGGTTCGGTTCGGCCCGGCTCGGTTCTGCTCGGCTCGTGCCGTGCCGATTCGGCGCGGTTCGAACACGATTGTTCCGTCTCCCCGAGTTCGTCGTTCGAATCGCTCGCCGTGAGGCGGGAAGCGCGAGAAGTACGAGAAAGGGGGGGCGTGTGCGCGACGGCGAGCGCCGTCCGCCCGGCGTCGCCGTTGCCGGCGCCGTCAGCTTCGCGCGAGCCCTTCGAGCAGCGCGACCAGCACGCGCCCTGCGTCGTCGAGCGTGCCGGAATTGTCGATCGCCGTGAGCGCGATGCCGTCCGGCACGGCCCAGCGCACGCTGCGCGCGAGGCGCGCGCGGATCTCGTCGGCGGTCTCGCGGCCGCGCGTGGCGAGGCGCTCGGCGAGCACATGCGGCGCGGCGTCGATATGCACGACGCACATCTGCGGAT
Source organism: Burkholderia mallei ATCC 23344 (assembly GCF_000011705.1). Taxonomy (NCBI): domain Bacteria; kingdom Pseudomonadati; phylum Pseudomonadota; class Betaproteobacteria; order Burkholderiales; family Burkholderiaceae; genus Burkholderia; species Burkholderia mallei. The sequence goes on from NC_006348.1 coordinate 2,504,105, forward strand.
ACCGCTCGAGCGCGGCCGGAAGATGCGCGCGCGAGCCGCTGACGACGACGACGCTGCCCGCCGCGAGCCACGCGTCGATCTCGACGCCGACGCCGTAGCGAAACCCGTGGCTCGACCATTCGAGCGCGAAGAAACCGAGCTGCGCGCGCGCGGCGAATTCGTCGCGGGTGAGTTCGACGTGGTTCTCGTGGCCGTCGCTCTTGCGCGTGATATAGCGGTGCGCGAACGCGATGCGCGGTTCGCGCACGTGCTTGCGCGCATACGCGAGCAGCGAATCCTTGCCGGCGCCCGACGGGCCCATCACGTAGACGAGACGCTCGGCGCTCATCGTCGCGCCTCGCCGGACTCGGCCGCGTCGGCTGCATCGGCCGCGTCGGCCGCATCGGCCGCGTCGGTTGTCGCGGCGGCATCGGTCGCGGCGGCGCGTTGGCCGAACGGCAGCCGCTTCCACAGCATGAACGGCGTGCCCGGTCGCGCCTCGACGAAAATCGCCGCGTGATCGACGGGCAGCGGCCCGAGCGCCGCCGCCGCGGCTTTCCACCAGTCGATCAGCGCGGCGCGTTCGGCGGGATCGTCGAGCGGATCGGACAGCGTCATGTGAAACCGGTATTCGTCGAGCACGTACGGATAACCCCATTCGGCGAGCAGGGCGCGCTGGCGCTCGCTGAGCGGCGCGGCGGCGCGCTTGGCGCGCTCGGCATCGGCGGGCGGGCGGCGCAGCGGCGCGAGCGCGCGTAGCGCGCGGGCGGCGAGCGCGCGCAATGCGTCGTCGCCGTGCGCGTGCGCGGGCCGCAGCGCGACGAACGCGCCGAGTGCGGCGACGTCGACGTCGATCGCCAGCGGCGCGCACGCGCGCGCCCACGCCGCGGCCGCCGCGACGAGCTCGTCCGGTGCGACGCCCGGGCGCAGCGCGAACGGCGCGACGAGCGTCGCGTGCCAGCCGTAGCGGCGCGGCGCGACCGTCAGCGCGTCCACCGGCCGGCGCAGCGCGCCCGGCTGCGGCGGCGCGAGCGTCGCGCCGTCTTCCGGATCGCGGCCGAGCCACGCACAGCCGGCGCGCCACCACGCGGATGCGCGCGGCGGCGCGTAATAGAGGGCGAAGCGGGCGGCGCCGGCGCGCGCGGCGAGTTCAGCGCGCATGGCCGGGCACGTTGTCGTTCTCGATCAGCAGTTGCACGCGGTCGGCCGCGAAATAGGTCGTGCCGTACTTGATCGGCGTACCGTCGACATCGACGTCGACGTTCTCGACCCATAGCACCGGCTGCTGCTTGTTGATGCCGAGCCGGCGCGCGATCGCGGCCTCCGGCAGCACGCTGCCGATGCGGCTCCATTTGCGCAGGTAGTCGGCCACGCCGTATTCGGCGAGCGCGTCGGTGACGCGCTCGGTGCGCTCGAGCGCGGCCGGCAGCTCGGCGAAGCGCGCGGCCGGATAGGCGCTGCGCGCGTAAGTGAGCGGCACGCCGTCCGCCTCGTGGATCGATTCGATCCGGTACACGTACGCGCCCGCGCGCAGGCCGAGTGCCTTCGCGGTCGCCGGATCGGCCTTCACGCGCGCGGCGGACAGCATCTTGCCGACCGCCGCGTGGTTATGGCGATTCAGGTTTTCGGTGAAGCGCGTGCGGCGGCCGATCGTGTAGTCGATCGCGCCGGACTGCACGAACGTGCCGCGGCCTTGCTCGACGTTCACGAGGCCCGACGCGGCGAGCCCGAGCATCGCGCGGCGCACCGTATGGCGGTTGACGTCGAAGCGCTTGGCGAGCTCGCCTTCGCTCGGCAGCCGGCCGTCCTCGCCGAAGCCGTTCGCGGCGATCTCGGCGGCAAGGATCTGCTCGATCTGCCGCCACACCGAGACGCCGCTGCCGCGCTCGAGCGGCGAGTCCTGCAAGAGGTGGTCGACAGATGTCATGGCGTTGTCATTGCGTTGCGTTTCAATGGATATGCCGCGCATTGTAGTGCGCGGCAGGTGGCGGTTTCATGAAAAATTGCCGTATGCGTCGACGGATCGTATTTTACATATAGACGTCTAGACGTTTAGACAATCGGGTGGTTAAATGCAGGCTCCGATTCCGATGGAGTTCAGATGAGCGCCTCAGCCGTTTCCTCCTTGCATGCCGCGCGACGCGACTGGCTCGCGGTGCTGGCGAAGATTCCCCGCGACGAACTCGAGCGGGCGCTCGATCGCGTGCTCGACGGCGCGCCCGCACCCGCGTTCGACTGGCTGCGCGCCCCGGAGATCGGGCTGGCGATGGTGCGCGGGCGCATCGGCGGCACGGGCGATCCGTTCAATCTCGGCGAGGCGAGCGTCACGCGCGCCGCGCTGCGCCTGCGCGGCGACCGCACGAACGGCACGACCGGCACGACCGGCGCGGATGGGATGAATGGTGCGAACGGTGCGAACCGCCCGCACGGCGCGACGGTCGGCATCGCTTACGTGCTCGGCCGCGACAAGCGGCGCGCGGAGCTCGTCGCGCTCGCCGACGCGCTATTGCAGACGCCGGAGCGCCATGAGCGGCTGCGCGCCGCGCTGATCGAGCCGTTTCGCGCACGCCTTGCGCAAGCGCGTGCGGCGCGCTCGGGGGAAATCGCGACGACGCGCGTCGAATTCTTCACGATGGTGCGAGGCGAATGACGATGATCGATACGCGTTTCTCGCTCGCCGATGTCGCGCCCGGCTTCGCGGATCCGGTGCAAGCCACGCAGCGCGTGTTCCGCACGCTGCTCGACGCGATGGCGCGCCCCGGCACGCCCGGGCGCATCGAGCCGATCGGCGCGAACGGCTCGGACGCCGCGCCGGCGATGCGCGTCGCGCCCGCGGCGTTCGCGTCGCTGCTCACGCTGTGCGACGCGTCCACGCCGGTGTTTCTCGGCGCGCCGGACGCGGCGCTCGCGTCGGCGCTGCGCTTCCATACGGGCGCGCCGATCGCCGCCGAGCCGCGCGCCGCGTGCTTCGCCTACCTCGACGACGCGAACGCGCTGCCGCCGCTGCAGTGCTTCGCGAGCGGCGCGCCGCAGACGCCCGAGCATGCGGTGACGCTGTTCGTGCGCGTCGCGTCGCTCGCGGACGGCGAGCCGCGCACGCTGCGCGGGCCGGGCATTCGCGACGCGCGCACGATCGCGCCGGCGGGCTTGCCCGATGCATTCTGGCGCGAACGCGCGCAATTCGCCCCGCGCTTTCCGTGCGGAATCGATTGCTACCTGGTGTGCGGCGACATGCTGATCGGCCTGCCGCGCACGACGATCGTGGAGGCATACTGATGTACGTGGCAGTCAAGGGCGGCGAGCGGGCGATCGAGGCGTCGTGGCGTTTGCTCGACCAAGCGCGGCGCGGCGACCCCGCCGTGCCCGAGCTGAGCGTCGCGCAGATTCGCGAGCAGCAGCGCCTCGCGGTCGCGCGCGTGATGACGGAAGGCTCGCTGTACGACGAGGCGCTGGCGGCGCTCGCGATCAAGCAGGCGGCGGGCGATCTCGTCGAGGCGATCTTCCTGCTGCGCGCATACCGGACGACGCTGCCGCGCTTCGGCTACACCGCGCCGATCGATACCGGCGCGATGCGGCTCGAGCGACGGATCTCGGCAACGTTCAAGGACATCCCGGGCGGCCAGTTGCTCGGCCCGACCTACGATTACACGCAGCGGCTGCTCGATTTCGCGCTGCTCGCCGAAGGCGACGCAGCGCGGCACGAGCCGCACGAGGCCGAATCGGCGCGCGCCGCGGCCGACGCAGGCTCGCCGCCGCCGCATGCGACGCATGCGCCGCCGCCCGCGGCTGCGCGCGTGATCGCGCTCCTGAACGACGAAGGCCTGATCGAAGAGGAGCGGCCGACGGCGGTCGGCGCCGAGCCGGGCGACCTGTCGCGCGAGCCGCTCGCGTTTCCGGCCGATCGCGCGACGCGCCTGCAGAATCTCGCACGCGGCGACGAAGGTTTTCTGCTCGCGATGGGCTACGCGACGCAGCGCGGCTACGGTCATTCGCATCCGTTCGCGGGCGAGCTGCGCTTTGGCGCCGTCGCCGTCGAAATGGCGCTCGACGAGCTCGACGAGCTCGACGGCGAGACGATCGAGATCGGCGAGCTCGACGTGACCGAGTGCCAGATGATCAACCATTTTTCCGGCGGCGACGGCGAGCCGCCTCGCTTCACGCAGGGCTACGGCCTCGCGTTCGGCCATTCGGAGCGCAAGGCGATCGCGATGGCGCTCGTCGATCGCGCGCTGCGCGCGTCCGAGCTCGGCGAAGCCGCGCACTCGCCGCCGCAGGATCAGGAGTTCGTGCTGTCGCACAGCGACAACGTCGAGGCGTCCGGCTTCGTCCAACACCTGAAGCTGCCGCACTACGTCGATTTCCAGTCCGAGCTCGAGCTCGTGCGCCGCCTGCGCGCCGGGCATGCGGCGCAGGCGGGAGCGGGCGCGAACGCGCACGAGAACGCGCCCGCCCGCGCCGAACGCGCCGACACGCACACCGAGGAGTCCCGATGAACGCGCCCGACCATTGCGCGGCCGCCGCGCCCGACACGCACGCCGCCGAAGGCTACAACTTCGCGTACCTCGACGAGCAGACGAAGCGGATGACCCGCCGCGCGCTGCTCAAGGCGGTCGCGGTGCCGGGCTATCAGGTGCCGTTCGCGTCGCGCGAGATGCCGCTGCCGTTCGGCTGGGGAACGGGCGGCATTCAGGTGACGGCCGCGCTGATCGGCCGCGACGATACGCTGAAGGTGATCGATCAGGGCTCCGACGAAACGACGAACGCGGTCAACATCCGTCGCTTCTTCGCGCGCACCGCGGGCGTCGCGACGACGACGAAGACGGCGCAAGCGACGATCATCCAGACGCGCCACCGCGTTCCGGAGACGCCGCTCACCGAGCGTCAGATCCTCGTCTATCAGGTGCCGATGCCGGAGCCGCTCTTTCGCCTGGAGCCGCGCGCGACCGAATGCGCGAAGCTGCACGCGCACGCCGATTACGGGCTGATGCGCGTGAAGCTGTACGAGGACATCGTGCATCACGGCAGCATCGCGACGACGTACGATTACCCGGTGATCGTCAACGGCCGCTACCTGAGCTCGCCGTCGCCGATCCCGAAGTTCGACAATCCGAAGCTGCACATGAACCCGGCGCTGCAACTGTTCGGCGCGGGGCGCGAGCGCCGCATCTACGCGATTGCGCCGTACACGCCGGTCGCGAGCCTCGATTTCGACGATCATCCGTTCGAAGCCCAGCGCTGGGACGCCGCGTGCGCGCTGTGCGGCTCGCGCGAGAGCTTTCTCGACGAGATGATCGTCGACGATCACGGCACGCGCCGCTTCGTGTGCTCGGACAGCGACTATTGCAGCGACCGCCGCGGCGGCGCGCAGGCGCGCGCCGACGGCGACGGCGAGGGCAACGGCGGCGGCGACGGGGAGATGCCCGCGCCGCTCGCGGCCGAACAGCCGCTGGGAGAGACGACATGACGCCGCTTCTGAGCGCGCGCGGGCTGACGAAGCGCTTCGGCGGACGCAACGGTTTCGCGAACGCGAGCTTCGATCTGTATCCGGGGGAGGTGCTGTGCATCGTCGGCGAATCGAGCTCCGGCAAGACGACGTTGCTGAACGTGCTGTCGCTGCAAACGCAGGCGGACGCGGGCGCGCTGCGCTACACGGGCGGCGGCGGCGAGCGTATCGATCTGTTCGCGCTCGACGAGCCGCAGCGGCGCGCGCTGATGCGCACCGAGTGGGGCTTCGTCACGCAGAATCCGCGCGACGGGCTGCGCGGCGGCGTATCGGCGGGCGCGAACATCGGGGAGCCGCTGATGGCCGTCGGCGCGCGCCATTACGGGCGGCTGCGCGAGACGGCCGTCGACTGGATGGCGCGCGTCGAGCTCGATCCCGCGCGGATCGACGATCTGCCGTCGACGTTCTCGGGCGGCATGCAGCAGCGGCTGCAGATCGCGCGCAATCTGGTGATCGGGCCGCGCCTCGTATTCATGGACGAGCCGACCGCCGGCCTCGACGTATCGGTGCAGGCGCGCCTGCTCGACCTGTTGCGCGCGCTCACGTCGACGCTCGCGCTGTCGATGCTGATCGTCACGCACGATATCGGTGTGGCGCGGCTGCTCGCGCATCGGCTGATGGTGATGCAGCGCGGCGAGATCGTCGAGGCGGGGCTGACCGATCAGGTGCTCGACGATCCGCAACATCCGTACACGCAAATGCTCGTGTCGTCCGTTCTACCGGTATGAGGTTCGGCATGCAAACCATGGAATCGTCCCGACGCGCCTGCGATCACGATCACGCCCGCGCGTTCGCCGGCAACGCGGCGCTGATGCTGCGCGCGGTCGGCGTCGGCAAGACGTTCACGCTGCATGCGCACGGCGGCATGACGATCGACGCGCTCGAGAACGTGTCGCTCGATGTCGAAGCGGGCGAGTGCGTCGCGCTCACGGGGCCGTCCGGCGCGGGCAAGAGCACGCTGCTGCGGTGCCTGTACGGCAACTATCTCGCGAACCGCGGCACGATCGCGGTGCGCGTCGGCACGCGCGCGGCGGAGCACGTCGTGCTGACGGCGTCCGAGCCGCACGAGGTGATCGCGCTGCGGCGCGACGTGATCGGCTACGTCAGCCAGTTCCTGCGGGCGATTCCGCGGGTGCCGGCGCTCGCGCTCGTCGCCGCGCCGCTCGTCGCGCGCGGCATGCCCGAAGGCGATGCGGCCGATCGCGCGGCGCATCTGCTCGCGCGCCTGAACGTGCCGCGCCGGCTGTGGACGCTCGCGCCCGCGACGTTTTCGGGCGGCGAGCAGCAGCGCGTGAACATCGCGCGCGGGCTGATCGCCGAGCATCCGGTGCTGCTGCTCGACGAGCCGACGGCGTCGCTCGACGCGGAGAATCGCGACGTCGTCGCCGAGCTGATCGGCGACGTGCGCCGGCGCGGCGCGGCGATCGTCGGCATCTTTCACGACGAAGCGACGCGCGAGCGCGTCGCGACGCGCTGTTTCCCGCTGCGCCCGCCGTCGCGCGCGCGGCTGCCCTTTGACGAAGTGAACGCTTAGCGGAGCGAACGATGTTGATCAGCAATGCGCGCGTCGTCACGCGCGACGACGTTTTCATCGGCACCGTGCAGATCGACGGCGAATCGATCCGCGCGGTGTCGCGCGGAACGACCGCCGCGCGCGACGCCGACGATTGGGGCGGCGACTATCTGCTGCCCGGGCTCGTCGAGCTGCATACCGACAACCTGGAGAAGCATCTCGCGCCGCGGCCGGGCGTGTACTGGAACGTCGATGCGGCGTTCGTCACGCACGACGCGCAGGTCGCGGCGGCAGGCATCACGACGGTATTCGACGCGCTCGCGATCGGCACGCGGCTGAACGTCGGCGTGCGCGGGCGCGACGTGCAGACGCAGTGCGCGGACGCGCTCGCGCGCTTCGCGTCGCACGGGCTGCTGCGCGCCGAGCACTTCCTGCACCTGCGCTGCGAGATCGCGACGGAGGACGTCGTCGACGTGTTCGATTCGCTCGCGCGCCATCCGCGCCTGCGGCTCGCGTCGGTGATGGACCATACGCCGGGGCAGCGGCAGTGGAAGGATCCGCAGCAATGGCGCCACTATCAGGAGCGGCATCGCAAGTGGTCCGACGAGGAGGCGGCGACGACGATCGCCGAGCTGGCCGACGAGCAGCAGCGCTACGCGGACGCGCACCGGCGCGCGATCGTCGCGCGCTGCCGCGCGCTCGGCGTGCCCGTCGCGAGTCATGACGACACGGTGATCGAGCACGTCGAGCAGGCGGCGCGGGAGGGCATCGCGCTCGCCGAGTTTCCGACGACGCACGCGGCGGCCGAAGCGGCGCGCGCGCGCGGCATCGCGACGGTGATGGGCGCGCCGAACCTCGTGCGCGGCGGCTCGCATTCGGGCAATGTGTCGGCGCTCGCGCTCGCGCGGGCGGGGCTCCTCGACATCCTGTCGTCCGACTACGTGCCGTCGAGCCTGCTATGCGCGGCGTTCGACCTCGTGCACCAGGCGCACTGGAGCCTGCCGCGCGCGATCGACACGGTGTCGGGCTCGCCGGCGCGCCATACGGGGCTTCGCGATCGCGGCGAAATCGCGCCGGGGCTGCGTGCGGATTTCGTGCGTGTCGCGCTGCACGGCACGCTGCCCGTGCCGCGCGCGACATATGTTCGCGGGCGTCGCGTCGTGTAGCGCTTCGCATCGATTCGCGCGCGCTTGAACGGGCCGGACCCTCGGGGCGGCCCGTTTTGCTTGCGACGCGCGGGCGTTCGCGCGGCTCGCCCGTTCGCGGCGCGGCCTTGACGGTTTTCGCGCCGAAAAACATCTAGACGTATATACGGATTCACCGGATTGTCATTGCGCGTGCGTACAGTGGCGTGCATCCGCTCTCCGGCCGTATCGGCCGGTCTTTCGACGGGAGTGCCATGGACGCCATCCGCATCGAACGTCTGTCGAAGACGTTCCCGAACGGCCGCAAAGGACTCGAGGACATCGATCTCGCGATCGCGCCCGGCGAAATGGTCGCGCTGATCGGCGCGTCGGGCTCGGGCAAATCGACGCTGCTGCGGCAGATCGCGAGCTTTTCGTCGAGCGACGCGCGGCCGTCGCGCATCGATATCTTCGGCCGGTCGATTCAGCGCGACGGGCGCATCGCGCGCGACGTGCGCCGCATGCGGCGCGACATCGGCTTCGTGTTCCAGCAGTTCAATCTCGTCAATCGGCTGTCCGTCGAAACCAACGTGCTGATCGGCGCGCTCGCGCGCGTGCCGATGTGGCGGCGGCTCGCCGGACGCTTTTCGCGCGCGGACCGCGCGCTCGCCGCGCAGGCGCTCGGCGAAGTCGGCATCGCCGAACATGCGCGCGAGCGCGCGGCGAACCTGTCGGGCGGCCAGCAGCAGCGCGCGGCGCTGGCGCGAGCGCTCGTGCAGCGCGCGCGGATCATTCTCGCCGACGAGCCGATCGCGTCGCTCGATCCGGCTGCGTCGCGGCGCGTGATGGAGATGCTGCGCGCGCTCAACGCGAATCATCGGCTGACCGTGCTCGTTTCGCTGCATCAGATCGACGTCGCGCTTCGGTTCTGTCCGCGCGTCGTCGCGTTGCGCGCGGGACGCATCGTCTATGACGGGCCGAGCGCCGCGCTCACGCGCGAGCGGCTGCACGCGCTGTATGGCGACGACGCGCACCTGCCGTTCGCCGTCGGCGACGAGGTGCGGCCCGCGGCGCGCGAGGCCGCCGGCGAACCTGCGCGGCGCGCGCCGACCGCCTTCGACTCGGCCGGCTCGCCTGACTTGCCCGACTCGCAACCGGCGTCGCCGCGCCGGATGTTGGCCGCCTCGTCCATGCGATGACGCCGCGCGCGCCGCGGGCCGCCCCGCTCGTCGTGCCTGCCCGGCGCGCCATTTGCCCGACCACCACAACGGAACCGAACCCATGAAGCTGATCCGCTCCCTCGTCGCCTGCGTGGCCGCGCTCGCGTGCGCCGCCGCCGCTCATGCGCAAACGCTGAACTTCGGCATCATCTCCACCGATTCGTCGGCGGTGCTCAAGCGCCGCTGGCAACCGCTCATCGACGACATGAACCGCAAGACGGGCCTCGACGTGAAGGCGTTCTTCGCGACCGACTACGCGGGCATCATCGAGGGCATGCGCTTCAACAAGGTACAGCTCGGCTACTTCGGCAACGCGTCGGCGCTCGAGGCGGTCGAGCGCTCGAACGGCGAGGTGTTCGCGAAGCTTCGCCACGCGAACGGCGAGACCGGCTACTACTCGGTGCTGATCACGAACGCGAACAGCCGCTTCAGGACGCTTGACGACGTGTTCAGGAACCCGAAGGACGTGACGCTCGGCTTCGGCGATCCGAACTCGACGTCCGGCACGCTCGTGCCCGCGTACTATCTGTTCGCGCCGCGCGGCATAGCGCCGCGCACCGCGTTCAGGACGGTGCTGCCGTCGAGCCACGAGGGCAATCTGCTCGCGGTCGTCAACGACAAGATCGACATCGCGACGAACAACACCGACGTGCTCGGCATGCTGAAGAAGCAGCATCCGGATCAATACGCGCGGGTGCGCGTGCTGTGGACATCGCCGCAGATCGCATCCGATCCGCTCGTGTAGCGCAAGGATCTGCCCGACGCGACCAAGCAGAAGCTGCGCGATTTCTTCTACAACTACGCGAAGACCGATCCGCACGAGCAGGCGGTAATGGCGGGCATTCGCAATCTGGTCGGCTTCGCGCCGTCGTCGGATGCGCAACTGATCCCCGTGCGCAAGATCGTGCTGTTCCAGCAGAAGCAGAAGATCGAGACGGACATGGCGCTGTCGGCCGATGCGCGCCGCGCGCAGCTCGCGGCGCTCGATGCGAGGCTCGCCGCGCTCGACGCGTCCGGCGCGGCGGATGCGTCGAGCGCGCAGGCGGACAAGCGATGAACGCGCGCGAGCCGGCGGGCGCCGCGCTCGGCGAACCGCTCGCAACGGCCGCCGCCGCGCGCCGCGGCTGGCGGGCGTGGCTTGCGTGGGCGCTCGCGTTCGCGATTCTCGGCGGCACGTGGCGCAGCGCCGACATGCGGCCGCTCGATCTGCTTGCCGAGTCCGCGAACATGGGCGAGTTCGCGCGCGGCTTCTTTCCGCCGGACTTCTCCGAATGGCGGTACTACGCGAGCGAGATGGGCGTGACGCTGTCGATCGCGCTCTGGGGCACGGCGCTCGCGATCGTGAGCGCCGTGCCGTTCGGCCTGATGTCGGCGCGCAACATCGCGCCCGCGTGGCTGCTGCATCCGGTGCGGCGCACGATGGACAGCTGCCGTGCGATCAACGAGATGGTGTTCGCGATGCTGTTCATCGTCGCCGTCGGTCTCGGGCCGTTCTCCGGCGTGCTCGCGCTGTGGGTTCACACGACGGGCGTGCTCGCGAAGCTTTTCGCGGAGGCGGTGGAGGCGGTCGATCCGCGTCCGGCCAAGGGCGTGCGCGCCGCCGGCGCGACGCCGCTCGACGAGATCGTCTATGCGGTGCTGCCGCAGGTGCTGCCGTTGTGGATTTCATATGCGCTGTACCGGTTCGAATCGAACGTGCGCTCGGCGATGGTGGTCGGGATGGTCGGCGCGGGCGGGATTGGCGTCGTGCTGTACGAGGCGATTCGTTCGTTCAACTATGCGCAGACGGCCGCGCTGCTCGTCATCGTCATCGCGGTCGTGACGCTGATCGACATGAGCTCCGCGTGGCTGCGGGCGAGGGCGATCTGACGCGCGAGGCGGCGCGAGGTGCGCGCGACGGGTTTGCGATGCGCTCGGGACGTCGAGCGCGCCGCGCGCGCGGCCGCTCGCGGAGGGAAAGAGAAGCCGGCTGCGCACGATGCGCGGCCGGCCGTCGTGGCGCACACCGCGCGCGTCGTTCTCGCGGTACGCGCGGCGAAGCCTTCGCTCGGCGGGCGTGCCTGCGACGCTCGGCGCGAACGATCGCGCTAGCCGCGCACGGCGAATGCGGCGCGTGCAGCGAAGGTGCCAATTGCATCGCCCGCCACGCCCGCGTCGATCGATGCCGGCAGTCGCGCGTCGCACGCCGTCCGCCGCGCGCCAGCGATCGAGTGCCGCAGCTCGATCGCCGAAGTTCGAGTGTCGAGGTTCGAGCGTCGAGGTTCAAACGCTGAAATCCAAACGCCGAAGTCCGGGCAGCCGAGGCTCAGGCGCCGCCGAGCTCGTCGCCCATTTCCCTCGCGCGCGCCTGCGCGGCCAGCACGCCGCGCACGATCGCGTCCTTCACATGCTGCGCGTCGAACGACGCGAGCGCGGCCGCCGTCGTGCCGCCCTTGGACGTCACGCGCTCGCGCAGCACGCCCGCGGGCTCGCCCGACTGCACCGCGAGCTGCGCGGCGCCCGCGAACGTCGCCACCGCGAGCGCGCGGCCCTGCTCGTCGTTCATGCCGAGCTGGCGCGCCGCTTCCTGCAGCGCCTCGATGAAATAGAACACGTACGCGGGGCCGCTGCCCGAGATCGCGGTGACCGCGTCGAGCTGCGATTCGTCGTCGGACCAGACGGTCTCGCCGACCGCGCCGAGCACTTTCGACGCGAGATCGCGGCCTGCCGCATCGACGCCCGGCAGCGCGGACAGGCCGGTCACGCCCAGGCCAACGAGCGCCGGCGTGTTCGGCATCGTGCGCACGACGCGCGGGTAGTCGCCGAGCCAGCGCGACAGGTCCGCGCCGCGAATGCCGGCCGCGATGCTCACGACGAGTTGCGTCGTCAGATGCGGCGCGAGCGCGAGCGCGACGTCCTTGAGCACCTGCGGCTTCACGGCGAGCACGATCGCGTCGTAGCCGGCGAGCGTGGCGTCGACGGCGGCCGCCGTGCGCACGCCGAATTGCGCTTGCGCGCGCTGCCGCGCGTCTTCGTTGACGTCGACGGCGAGCAGGCCGCTCGCGTCGACGCCGCGCTTGACGAGTCCGCCGATCAACGCGGCCGCCATGTTGCCGCCGCCGATGAATGCGATTTTCATGATGAGTGAGAGGGTCGAGAGAGAAGGGAGGGGGGGCAGTGCGCGTAGTCGCGCGCGCCGAAGATCGCGGTGCCGATACGCACGATTGTCGCGCCTTCGGCGACCGCGGCCTCGAGATCGTCCGACATGCCCATCGACAGCGTATCGAGCGCGAGCCCGCCCGCGCGCAACTGCTCGAAGAGCGCATGCAGCGCGCGATGCGGCGCGCGTTTCGCTTCGGGGTCGGTTTCGGGTTCGGGAATCGCCATCAGGCCGCGCAGCCGCAGCGCGGGCAGCGCGGCGACCGCGCGCGCGAGCCCGGCCGCATCCGCCGGCGCGACGCCGCTCTTCGACGCCTCGCCGCTGATGTTCACCTGCACGCAGACGTTCAACGGCGGCAGGTGCGCGGGGCGCTGCTCGGACAGGCGCTGCGCGATCTTCAGCCGGTCGATCGTATGCACCCAGTCGAAGCGCTCGGCGACGGGGCGCGTCTTGTTCGACTGCAGCGGGCCGATGAAATGCCACTCGAGCTCGGCGCGCAGGTCGGCGAGCGTGCTGATCTTGTCGATCGATTCCTGCACGTAGTTCTCGCCGAATGCGCGCTGGCCGGCCGCGTATGCGGCGCGCACCGCGTCGGCGGGAAACGTCTTCGACACCGCGAGCAGCGTGACCGAGCCGGGCGCGCGGCCGGCCGCGCGGGCGGCTTCGTCGATGCGGCGATGAACGGAGGCGAGGCGGGCGGCGAGATCGGACATGGCGGAGCGAACGAAACCGAGGCGAACGAAACGTATGTGAGACGCGCGCCGGGCGGCGTGCCGCGGCGCGCGACGGATGCGGGAATTATACGGACAACCGGCGCGAGCGGCCGATGCGGGCCGCCCACGCGGGCGAGCACGGACAAGCGGTGCGGACGACCCGTGCGGACAACCGGGCGCGAACAACCGGCGCGTGCGGCGGCATGTGCCGCCCGGCGTCAACCGTACAGCAGATTCTCGACGAGCTGCACCCAGTGCACGACGGGCACCGCCGTGCCGCTTTGCAGATGCGCGATGCAGCCGATGTTCGCCGATACGATCATCTGCGGCTCGGTCTCCTGCAGCTTCGCGAGCTTGCGCTTGCGCAGCTTGTACGCGAGCGACGGCTGCGTGAGCGAATAGGTGCCCGCGGAGCCGCAGCACAGATGGCTGTCGGCGGGCAGCCGAACTTCGATGCCGAGCCCCTCCAGCAGCCGCTCGACCTTGCCGCGCAACTGCTGGCCGTGCTGCAGCGTGCACGGCGGATGATAGGCGACGGTATGGATTCCGCGCCGGCGCGTGAGCGCGATCAGCTCGGCCTCGAAGCCGCCGAGCAGCTCGGATGCGTCCTTCGTCAGCTCGACGATGCGGCGCGCCTTGTCCGCGTAGGCCGGATCGCCGCGCAGCAGGTGCGCGTACTCGCGCACCGTCGCGCCGCAGCCGGACGCGTTCATCACGATCGCTTCGACGCCGCGCTCGATGTGCGGCCACCACGCGTCGATGTTGCGTCGCGCATCGTCGAGCGCTTCATCGTGATAGCCCAGATGCAGCCGGATCGCGCCGCAGCAGCCGGCTTCCGGCGCGACCACGGTTTCGATGCCGAGCGCATCCAGCACGCGCGCGGTCGCGATGTTGATGTTCGGCATCATCGAAGGCTGCACGCAGCCCGCGAGCATCAGCACGCGGCGCTCGCGCCGCGCGCTCGGCCACGCGAGCAGGCGCGCGCGCGGCGGCACCTTGTCGCGCAGCCGCTTCGGCAACAGCGGCCGCACATGCTGGCCGAGCCGCATCACGGGCGCGAACACGGCCGCGTTCGGCACGAAGCTCGCGAGCAGGCGCCGCACGATCCGCTGCGACAGCGGCCGCGACACTTTCGTCTCGACGACCTTGCGGCCGATGTCGACGAGCCGGCCGTACTCGACGCCCGACGGGCAGGTCGTCTCGCAACTGCGGCACGTGAGGCAGCGGTCGAGGTGCTGTTGCGTGCTGCGCGTGACTTCCGCGCCCTCGAGCATCTGCTTGATCAGGTAGATGCGTCCGCGCGGGCCGTCGAGCTCGTCGCCGAGCAACTGGTAGGTCGGGCAGGTCGCGGTGCAGAAGCCGCAGTGCACGCACCTGCGCAGGATCGCGTCGGCGTCGTCGCTGTCGGGCGTGTGGCGGATGAAATCGGCGAGGTTCGTCTGCATCGCGCTTTAGAGATCGGGGTAGAGCCGGCCGCGGTTGAAGATGCGCGCCGGATCGAACGCCGTCTTCAGGCCGCGGTGGATTTTCATCAGCGGCGCGGGCAGCGGCGTGAACACGCCCGCGCTCCTGTCGTAGCTTTCGCTCGCGCGAAAGAGCGTCGCGTGGCCGCCCGCCTGTTTCGCGCTCATGCGCACCGTCTGCGCGTCGGCGTCGGTGATCCACCAGCGTTGCGCGCCGCCCCATTCCATCATCTGCGTGCCGGGCAGGTGCATCGGCTCGGTGATCGACGGCAGCGACAGCCGCCACAGCGCATGGCCCGGCGCGAGCGACGAGAAGAACGGGTCGTTCTGCTCGCGCACGCCTTCCCAGAAGCGCTCGGCCTCGACCGCGTCGACGGCTTCGCCGCCGAGCACGGTCTTCGCGCTTTTCACGGCCGCCTCCGCGCCCGACAGGCGCAGCACGAGCGTGCCGTAGCGCCACGCGCTCGCGGACAGCGGAAACGGACGGCCCGCCCATTCGTTGAGCTTGCGCACCGCGTCGGTCGCGCTCATGTCGAACTTCAGCGTGAGCTCGGCGGCGGGGACGGGCAACACCTTGACCGACAGCTCGAGCATCAGCCCGAGCGTGCCGAGCGAGCCCGCCATCAGCCGCGACACGTCGTAGCCCGCGACGTTCTTCACGACCTGCCCGCCGAAGCGCAGCCTGTCGCCGCGCCCGTTCAGGATCGCCACGCCGAGCACGAAATCTCGCGGCGCGCCCGTCGTCGCGCGGCGCGGGCCGGCGAGGCCCGCCGCCACCGCGCCGCCGAGCGTCGCGCCGCGCCCGAAATGCGGCGGCTCGAACGGCAGCATCTGGCCGCGCTCGGCGAGCGTCGCCTCGAGCTCGGCGAGCGACGTGCCCGCGCGCGCGGTGACGACGAGTTCGGCCGGGTCGTACGACACGATGCCGTGATGCGCGCGCGTATCGAGGATTTCCCCGTCGAGCGCCTGGCCGTACCAGTCCTTCGTGCCGCCGCCGCGTATGCGCAGCGCGCGGCCGCTCGCCGCGGCGTCGCGGATGCGCGCGGCCCAGCCTGCGACGATGTCGTCCTCTTCCATGGCGTTGTGTTTCGTTGTTCGTTTCGGTCGATTCTACCGGGGCGGCGCGATCGCACAGTCGGGCCGAACCCCTACGATCCGCTTGGGGCCCGCGCGCGGCGTCAAAAGCGCGGCAGGTCCGGATGCGGCAGCAGCCCGCCGCGCACGTGCATCCGGCCGTATTCGGCGCAGCGCGCGCGGGTCGGAATGCCCTTGTCCGGATTCAGCAGCTCGGGCGGATCGAACGCGCGCTTGACCGCGAAGAACGCATCGCACTCCTCGCGCGAGAACTGCACGCACATCGAGTTCAGCTTCTCGACGCCGACGCCGTGCTCGCCCGTCACCGTGCCGCCGAATTCGACGCAGGTCTCGAGGATGTCCGCGCCGAACGCCTCCGCGCGGTGCAGCTCGTCGACGTCGTTCGCGTTGAACAGGATGAGCGGGTGCATGTTGCCGTCGCCCGCGTGGAACACGTTGATGCAGCGCAGCCTGTACTTCGTCTCCATCTGCTCGATGCGCGCGAGGAGCGGCCCGATCGCGCGGCGCGGCACCGTGCCGTCCATGCAGTAATAGTCGGGCGAAATGCGGCCCGCGGCCGGGAACGCGTTCTTGCGGCCCGACCAGAAGCGCAGCCGCTCGGCCTCGCTGCGCGAGACCTGGATGCGCGTCGCGCCGTGCTCGCGCAGCACCGCGGTCATCCGCACGATCTCCTCGGCGACTTCCTCCTGTGTGCCGTCCGATTCGCACAGCAGGATCGCGGCCGCGTCGAGATCGTAGCCCGCGTGCGTGAACGCCTCGACCGCCTGCGTCGCGGGCTTGTCCATCATCTCGAGCCCGGCCGGAATGATGCCCGACGCGATGATCGCGGCAACGGCCTCGCCGCCCTTGACGACGTCGTCGAAGCTCGCCATCACGAGCTGCGCGCACTGCGGCTTCGGGATCAGCCGCACCGTCACCTCGGTGACGACGATGAACATGCCTTCGCTGCCGATCGTGACGGCGAGCAGATCGAGGCCCGGCACGTCGGGTGCGAGCGAGCCGAACTCGACGATCTCGCCGTCGATCGTCACGCCGCGCACGCGCAGCACGTTATGGCATGTGAGCCCGTATTTCAGGCAATGAACGCCGCCCGAGTTCTCCGACACGTTGCCGCCGATCGTGCACGCGATCTGCGACGAGGGATCGGGCGCGTAGTAGAGGCCGTACGGCGCGGCGGCCTCGGAGATCGCGAGATTGCGCACGCCGGGCTGAACGGTGGCCGTGCGCGCATAGGAATCGACTTCGACGATCCGCGTGAAGCGCGCGAGCGACAGCACGACGCCGTGCCCGATCGGCAGCGCGCCGCCCGACAGGCTCGTGCCCGCGCCGCGCGGCACGATCGGCACGTTCATGCGCCGGCAGATCTGCACGATCCGCTGCACCTGCGATTCGGTCTCCGGCAGCGCCACCGCGAGCGGCAGCCGGCGGTACGCGGACAGCGCATCGCATTCGTACGCGGCCGTGTCCTCGTCGCGATGCAGCAGGCAATGGGTCGGCAGCACGGCCATCAGCGCCTGCACGACTTCGCGCTGGCGCTGCGCGCGCAGATCGGCCGACAGTTCGGCGGGGGCGTTCATGTCTTCTCCTGTTGCGCGGCGCACGGCGCGCGGCGGTTCGGGCTCGTCGCGGGCGCCGTCGTTTTCATGCGTCGATCGTGAAGATCTTGCCGGGGTTCATCAGATTGCGCGGATCGAGCGCGCGCTTGATCGCGCGCATCGTGTCGACCGCGTTCTCGCCGTGCTCGGCGGCGAGAAAGCGCATCTTGTGCAGCCCGACGCCGTGCTCGCCCGTGCAGGTGCCGCCCATGCGCAGCGCGCGCTCGACGATCCGGTCGTTGAGCGCCTCCGCTTCGGCGAGCTCCTCGGGCTTGGTCGGATCGACGAGGATCGCGACGTGGAAGTTGCCGTCGCCGACGTGGCCCACGATCGGACACGGCAGCGACGACGCGTTCAGATCGGCCTCGGTTTCCTCGACGCACGCGGCGAGCTGCGAGATCGGCACGCAGACGTCGGTCGTCACCGCGCGGCAGCCGGGCTTCAGTTGCAGCATCGAGAAATACGCGTGATGGCGCGCGGACCAGAGGCGCGTGCGATCCTCGGGGCGCGTCGCCCATTCGAAGCCCCGGCCGCCGTTCTGCTCGGCGAGCGCCTCGACTTGCTGCGCCTGCTCGCGCACGCCGGATTCGGTGCCGTGGAATTCGAAGAAGAGCGTGGGCGCCTCGGCGAGCCCGAGCTGCGTGTTGCGGTTGATCGCACGCACCGCGAGCGCGTCGACGAATTCGACGCGCGCGATCGGCACGCCGATCTGGATCGTCTCGATCACCGTGCGCGCGGCGGCGCTCATCGAGCCGAACGCGCACACGGCGGCCGACACGGCCTCGGGCAGCGGATGCAGGCGCAGCGTGATCTCGGTGATCACGCCGAGCGTGCCTTCGGATCCGACGAAAAGCCGCGTGAGATCGTAGCCGGCCGACGATTTGCGCGCGCGGGTGCCCGTCTTCACGACGCGGCCGTCGGCGAGCACGGCCGCGAGGCCGAGCACGTTCTCGCGCATCGTGCCGTAGCGCACCGCGTTCGTGCCGGACGCGCGCGTCGCGGTCATCCCGCCGATGCTCGCGTCCGCGCCCGGATCGATCGGGAAGAACAGGCCCGTGTCGCGCAGCGCGTCGTTCAGCGCGCGGCGCGTGAGCCCGGGCTTGACGGTCGCGGTCAGGTCGTCGGCGTCGATCGACAGCACGCGGTTCATCTCCGACAGATCGAGCGACACGCCGCCGCGCACCGCGAGCAGATGGCCCTCGAGCGACGAGCCGACGCCGTAGGGGATCAGCGGCACGTCGTATCGTGCGCAGAGGAGGACTGCATCGCGCACGTCGTCGGCCGAGCGTGCGAACACGACGGCGTCGGGCAATTGCGGATCGAACGGCGACTCGTCGCGGCCGTGATGGGCGCGCACCGCCTGCGCGACCGACATGCGCGCGCCGAACCGGGCGGCGAGCGCGTCGACGAAGGCGGCGGGAAGCGGGCGACGCGGCGGCGGGGCGGGGTGGTTCACGCGAGTCTCCTAGGGGGCAGATCTTTATGGCACGCACCGCGGCGAGGCGGGCCGGATCATTCTACGCTCGAATGGATGCGCGCCGCCCCGAACGCGGCTGCGATAATAGGGATTTCACCGACGCGGCGCGCCCCGCCGCCGACGGCCAACGACGGGAGACATGATGGGCAATCGCTTGAGCAAGATCGCGACCCGCACGGGCGACGACGGCACGACGGGCCTCGGCGACGGCAGCCGCGTGCGCAAGGACGACGCGCGGATCGCGGCGATCGGCGACGTCGACGAATTGAACTCGCAGCTCGGCGTGCTGCTCGCCGAGCCGCTGCCGGACGATGTTCGCGCGGCGCTTTCGTCGATCCAGCACGACCTGTTCGACCTGGGCGGCGAGCTGTGCATTCCGGGGCACGCGGCGATCACCGACGCGCATCTCGCGCGCCTGGACGACTGGCTCGCGCACTACAACGCGCAGCTGCCGCCGCTCGAGGAGTTCATCCTGCCGGGCGGTGCGCGCGGCGCGGCGCTCGCGCACGTATGCCGGACCGTCTGCCGGCGCGCGGAGCGCGCGATCGTCGCGCTCGGCGTGCACGCGCCGCTCGACGCGGCGCCGCGCCGCTACGTGAACCGGCTGTCGGATCTGCTGTTCGTGCTCGCGCGGGTGCTGAACCGCGCGGCGGGCGGCGCCGACGTGCTGTGGGACCGCACGCGCGCGCACGGAACCCCGCACGGAACCCGTTGATGCGCATCATTGCAATCGCGGGCCCGTTATGGCGAGGTGCGACAATTTGACCGCCGGAGGTGCGCTCATAAAGATGTATCGTTTGCGAATGTTTAACGGAGGAATACTTTCATGACGCAGATGACCGCCGAGCAAATGGCCCGAGTGAAAGCGACCGCCCCGGTTCTCGCGGAGCACGGCGCGACGATCACGAAGCACTTTTATCAGCGGATGTTCGGGCGCCACCCCGAGCTGAAGAACGTTTTCAACCAGACGCACCAGAAGACGGGCAGCCAGCCGGAGACGCTCGCGAAGGCGGTCTACGCATACGCGGCGAACATCGACAATCTCGGCGCGCTCGGCGGCGCCGTGTCGCGGATCGCGCACAAGCACGCGAGCCTGAACATCCGGCCGGAGCACTACCCGATCGTCGGCGAGAATCTGCTCGCCTCGATCGTCGAGGTGCTCGGCGACGCGGTGGACGCGGACACGCTCGAAGCGTGGCGCATCGCGTACGGCCAGCTCGCCGCGATCCTGATCGGCGCGGAGGCGAACCTGTACGAGAACGCCGCATGGAGCGGCTTCCGCCCGTTCAAGGTCGCGAAGAAGGTGCGCGAGAGCGACGAGATCACGTCGTTCTACCTGACGCCCGCCGACGGCGGCGCGGCGCCCGGGTTCGAGCCGGGCCAGTACATCTCGGTGAAGCGTTTCGTCGGCGATATGGGCGTCGATCAGCCGTGTCAGTACAGCCTGTCCGATGCGCCGCACGGCAAGTGGCTGCGCATCTCGGTCAAGCGCGAGGCGGGGCACAGCGAGGCGGTGCCGGCGGGCAAGGTGTCGACGCTGATGCACGACGGCGTCGACGTCGATTCGGTCGTCGAAGTCACCGCGCCGATGGGCGATTTCACGCTGAACCGCCATGCGGCGACGCCCGTCGTGCTGATTTCGGGCGGCGTCGGGATCACGCCGATGATGTCGATGGCGTCGACGCTCGTCGCAGCGGGCAGCGAGCGCGAAGTGCGTTTCCTGCACGCGTGCCGCGCGGCGAACGTGCATGCGTTCCGCGACTGGCTGAACGACACGACGGACGCGCATCCGAACGTGAAGCGCGCGGTGTTCTACGAGGTGGTCGGCCCGAACGACCGCGTGGGCGTCGATCACGACCACGAAGGCCGGATCACGCCGGCTGCGCTCGAGCGCCACGCGCTCGTGCCGGACGCCGATTACTACATCTGCGGGCCGATCGCGTTCATGAAGCAGCAGCGCGACGCGCTCGTTGCGCTCGGCGTCGCGCCGGAGCGCGTGCAGACGGAAATCTTCGGTTCGGGCGCGCTCGAATGACGAAGCGCCGGCGAACGACACGGGTTCGCTGAAGCGAAACGGCAAAGCCCGGCGCCATGCGCCGGGCTCAGACTGCTGACGAACCCCACGTTTTTGTGAGCGTGGGGTTTTGTCTTTCTGGGATCAGGATTGCGGGTTCGCCGCGAGCGGGTAGTCGAAGCTGCAGCGCAAACCGCTCACCAGACGCAGCAGCATGCGCACGAAGCGCCAATCGGGACCCGCTGGCCCCTTTTTCCGCTTCCGCGCCAGCAGCATCGCAATCTTCTTGATGTTCTGTGCCGCCGCGGCCAGCAAGCACTGCTCGGCCACCTTGCGTAGCCCACGCATACGGGCATAACGGTGCCCATGCAGCTGCTTGGCATCGGCGAAGCTGCGCTCCACCGTCTGCTTGCGCCGCGCGTAAATGCGTTGGCCCCATTCGGTCAAGCGCCGCGCGTCCACCCGCTCCTTGGCGCGCTCCCACACGTGGCGCGTTACCACCTTCACCGCGATCGCACTGTTCGTGCACTGCGATCGTACCGGGCAGCGCCCGCAGATCTGCGCATTGGATTTGTATTCCCGATAGCCGAGCCGATTGGTCGTGCTGTACGGCAGGGCCTGCCCCTGCGGGCACACGTATTCGTTGCGATACGCGTCGTACTTGAACTGCCGTTTGTAGAACATGCCCGGCTTGTGGTTCGGCGTGCGATAGCCCATCACCCCGGCAATCCCTCGCTCCTCCAGCCCCTGGCACACCGCCGGCGTGAAGTAGCCCGCATCCAGCCCCACCGCCTCGACCTTGAACTCAAAGCGCTCGCGCTGGCGATCCAGCCGATCCAGATACGGCTGGCTGTCATGCACCGAGGCCGGCGTCACATGCGTATCGGTGATGATCGCGTGCTTGGCATCCACCGTGCGGTGGTCCAGATAGAAGAACCCCTTCGGCTTGTCGTCCCGCACCATGTAGCCGCTGTCCGGATCGGTCCGGCTGAGCTTGGTGTCCTTGCTAGACGGCGGCTCATCGTCGTCGCGATCCAGCGGCTTCCTGCCATGCGCGGCCCGGTCCGCATCCACTGCCGCGTTCAATGCCTCCGTGTAGGCGGCCGGCGTCTGCTCCAGCTTCACCACATCGAACTTGCCTTTGTTCGCGTTCGCCTTCAGGTGCGTGCTGTCCGTGTACAGCACCCGACCGTCGACCAGCCCGCGCTTGATCGCCTGCCGCACGATCTCGTCGAAGATCTCCTGATACACCGTCGTGTCCGTGAAGCGTCGGCGGCGATTCTGCGAGAACGTTGACGCATCCGGCACCTTGTCGGTCAGCCGGAACCGGGCGAACCAGCGATAGGCGACGTTGACCTGGACCTCACGCATCAGTTGCCGCTCGCTGCGCACCCCGAACAGGTAGCCGATGAACAACAGCTTGAACATCACCACGGGATCGAGCGCCGGCCGCCCGTTGTCCGCGCAATACAGATGCGCCACCTTCGCGCGGATGAACTCGAAATCCACCGCCGCATCGATCTGGCGCAGCAGGTGGTCCTTCGGCACGAGTTCCTCGAGCGTCACCATCTCGAGTTCGTGCTGCGTGGGCATGGGCGTCTTCAGCATCACGCCATTAAAAAACAAAAATCCCCCACTTGGCGAGGGTTTGTCAGCAATCTGAGCCCGAACCGCTGGTTCGGGCTTAATCCACCAAAGGAGGAGGGTGGAGGAGACATGCGGAGGTTGCCGCAACGCGACAACCAATGATTCGCATTATACGAACCGCGCGTCGACAGCACAAGAAAAACCGCATGGAGAAATTCAATCTCACAATACAAAAAATTCCCCCTCCCTGCCCCACACCAATTTTATTTTCAAAATCAAATAGATAGGTGAATTCGGCTGAACAAATCAACTTTCCGCCTAGAGTAAAACCCCTAACGATCGGAGGGCGATCGGCCCTGAGCCGAACACGCGCGACGCACGCTCGGGCGGCGTTTGCGCCCGTCTTGCAGCGCATCAGCCGGGTGTTGCGGGCGGGGCTACAATGCCGAATCACAATCGAATCAAGCAACGCTGGAGCTCGCGCATGGAATGCAAAGTAAGCTGGATGGGGCAGGACGGCATGGCGTTCGCCGCCCAGACGGGCAGCGGCCATCTCGTCACGATGGACGGCGCGCCCGAGGGCGGCGGAAACAATCTCGCGCCGCGCCCGATGGAGATGGTCCTCGTCGGCACGGGCGGCTGCACGGCCTATGATGTCGTGCTGATCCTCAAGAAAAGCCGCCAGGAAGTCATCGGCTGCTCGGTGACGCTGCAGGCCGAGCGCGCGAGCGAGGATCCGAAGGTGTTCACGAAGATCCACTTCCACTTCACGGTGACGGGCCGCAACCTGAACCCCGCGACCGTCGAGCGCGCGATCAATCTGTCGCACGACAAATACTGTTCGGCGTCGATCATGATCGCCAAGACGGCCGAGCTGTCGCATTCGTTCGAAATCGTCGCCGCGTAACGCGCTTCGTCCGTCAAGCGGCCGTGCGCGCGGACCGCGAAACGGAAAAAAGGCCGGCGCCGCATCGGGCGCCGGCCTTTCGTCATCGGGCGGCAAAGCGGGCCGATAAGCCGGATTCTGTGCGAACCGCACGCCCGAAGGCGCGCGGCCCGTGGCAGCCATTCCTCTAGGCGCGCCATTGCTGACGCGCTCAAGCTTCCTACCCGCGAACGAGACGGGGGCACCGTCCTGCATCCGAAGATGCGCGTCCGCCTACTTGGAATTGCTCCGGGTGGAGGTTACCGTGCCGGTCTGCGTCGCCGCAGCCGCGGTGCGCTCTTACCGCACCGTTTCACCCTTGCCTGATCCCGGCTTGCGCCGGGCCATCGGCGGTTTGCTTTCTGTTGCCCTGTTCCGCGTGTCGCCACGGATGGCCGTTAGCCATCACCCTGCCCTGTTGGAGTCCGGACTTTCCTCGCCCTTCGCGGCGAACCGCGAAAGCCGCGACTGCCTAGCCTGCTTTGCGAGCGGGATTCTAGCACCGTACAGCGGCATCCGCTCGGCGCGACGCCCTTGCCGCGGCGGCGGCTTGCGCGAAAGCGCGCACCGGCGGTGCGCGGCGCCGCGCGGGCGCGCCGAGGCAAGCGTCGTCCGTCACGCGGCACGGGCGAGGACATCCGGTGCGCGTCGGCGGCCGCGGCGAAACACCTGCGGATCGTCGTAGAAGGCCGGCGACGCGTTCGCCGGCCACCAGCCGGGCACGCCCAGCACCGGCAGCGGCGCGAAGCCGCGGCTTGCCGGATCGGTCGCGGCGAGTGCCGCGGTCACGCGCCCGTCAAGCCAGGCGCGGCGCCGCGCGTCGGGCCAGTCGAAATACGCGGCCGGCACCTCGACGATCCATGCGTGCGCGGTGCAGCCCTTGTACGGATCGACGAGCTTTTCGCAGAGCGCATGGCCGACGATCCGCGCATCGCAACGCGCGCCCCATGCATCGCGCGACGCGCGCATCAGCGTCGGCCAGTCGAAGCCGCGCAGTGCGGCGGCCAGCGCCGGATCCGACGTCGCGAAGAGCGCGCCGTTCTCGTCGAGCAGCGTGAGGGCGTCGCGAACGCCGCCGCGCACGGCGCCGACGCCCGCCGCGTCGATCGCCGCGGCCTGGCGCGCGTTGAGCGCCGCCTTGATGCGCGGATACGCGAACCAGACGAGCGCATTGAAGAAATCATGCAGATTGTGGCGGGTCGGCACGGCGCCCGTTTCGGCGATGTGGGTCTCGTACGCGATGCCCGCCGGCAACGCCGCCTGCGCGATGAAGCGAAGCGGCAAGCCGCGCCCCGTCGCGAGCCGCTCGGCTCGGGCCTCGTCGTTCAGCATGCGCAGCCATGCCGCCTCGCCCCGTTGCGCCGCGTGCGTCCATCGTTCGCCGCGATCGGCGAGCGGGGCGAGCCATGGCGCGGACCAATCGATTCGTGCGAAACAGGCTCCGCCATCGGCGCAGGACGATCCGCGTCGGCGCATCGAAACAGCAAACGCGCGGGGTGCGTCAGGGCCGCCGCCGGCGGCCGAGCGCCGCGCGTGCTCGGGGTGCGCCGGCCCGCAAGCGCCGCGCGGATCGCCCGCGCCGCACGATCCGTCGGCCCGGTCGGCAAAAGCGGTTGTCGCCGGGTCCGCGCGCCGGTGATCGGCCGCGCCATGCGCGCCTGTCGGCCGCTGCGCACAGCGGCGCGTCGCGTCCCGCGCTTCTTGAGCTTCTTGAGCTTCTTGAACCTTCCCGGCACTCCGAGCGCTCATGGCGTGCGCCCCGCTCATCATGTCGACACCGAAGCCGCCGCGCGCGGCAACCCGGCCCGCCGCGGCGCCGCGAGCATCAGACGAGCCGCCAGCCGATCGCCTCGCCGCCGCGCAGCGGCACGACCGGGCCGGCGCCCGCGTCGATCTCGCGCGGCAGCTCCCACGTCTCGCGGCGCAGCGTCACCGTCTCGGCGCTGCGCGGCAAACCGTAGAAGTCCGCGCCGAAGAAGCTCGCGAAGCCTTCGAGCTTGTCGAGCGCGCCCGCCTGGTCGAATGCCTCCGCGTACAGCTCGAGCGCGTGCAGCGCGGTGTAGCAGCCCGCGCAGCCGCACGCGGCTTCCTTCGCGCCTTTCGCGTGCGGCGCGCTGTCGGTGCCGAGGAAGAAGCGCGGATTGCCCGACGTCGCCGCCTCGACGAGCGCGATCCGATGCGTCTCGCGCTTGAGCACCGGCAGGCAGTAGTAATGTGGACGGATGCCGCCGAAAAACATCGCATTGCGGTTGTACAGCAGATGGTGCGCGGTGATCGTCGCGCCGATCCGGCCTGACGCCGCGTCGGCATCGCGCACGTAGTCGGCCGCATCCTTCGTCGTAATATGCTCGAACACCACCTTGAGCCCCGGCAGCGCGCGGCGCAGCGGCTCCATCACGCGATCGATGAACACCTTCTCGCGGTCGAACAGGTCGATCGACGGATCCGTCACCTCGCCGTGCACGAGCAGCGGCATCCCGACTTCCTGCATCGCCTCGAGCGTCTTCGCGCACTTGCCGAGCAGGTCGGTCACGCCGGCGTCCGAGTTCGTCGTCGCGCCCGCCGGATAGAGCTTCACGCCGTGCACGCAGCCGCTTTCGCGTGCGCGGCGGATTTCGTCGGCGGGCGTGTTGTCGGTCAGGTACAGCGTCATCAACGGCTCGAACGTCATGCCGGCCGGCACCGCGGCCAGGATGCGCTCGCGGTAGGCCTGCGCCTGCGCGGTCGTCGTGACGGGCGGCTTCAGGTTCGGCATGATGATCGCGCGGCCGAACTGGCGAGCGGTGTGCGGCAGGACGGCCGCGAGCATCGCGCCGTCGCGCACGTGCAGGTGCCAGTCGTCGGGGCGGGCGAGGGTCAGCGAGGCGGGAACGGAAGCATTCATGGTGTCGTGGGAATGGCGCGCGGCGAGGCGCGATGCGCGGCGCGCCGGCCGCGCGCGGCGCCGCCCGACTGACGGCAAACCGCAACACGGAACCGCTCGCGCGCGGTTTTCGCCTTTTGCCGCTTAGGGCTCGGTGATATGCTTGAAGCCGACATTGTACCGGTTCCCGTCCGGTGTACTCCCCCGCCAGCCTCAGCCGCACCCGCGATATGTGCCAACTCTTCGGAATGAACTGCGCCGAACCGACGGACGTGACGTTCTCGTTTACCGGCTTCGCGGCCCGCGGCGGGCTCACCGATCATCATGCCGACGGCTGGGGCATCGCGTTCTTCGAGGACAAGGCCTGTCGCCTCTTCATCGACCAGCAGTCGTCGTCGACGTCGCCCATCGCCGAGATGGTCAAGCGCTACCCGATCAAGTCGAAGAACACGATCGCGCACATCCGCAAGGCGACGCAGGGGCATATCCTGCTCGAGAACTGCCATCCGTTCATGCGCGAGCTGTGGGGCCGCCACTGGATCTTCGCGCACAACGGCGATCTGCAGAGCTACGTGCCCGACCTCGAAGGCGGCGTCTATCAGCCGGTCGGCACGACCGACAGCGAGAAAGCGTTCTGCAAGCTGATGCAGGGCCTGCGCGAAGCGTTTCCGAGCGCGCAGCCGCCGCTGCCCGAACTGTTCGAGCAGATCGGCGAGCTCACGCGCGACATCACGCGGCACGGCGTATTCAATTTCCTGATGTCGAACGGGCAGGCGCTGTTCGCGCACTGCTCGACGCGCCTGCACTACCTCGTGCGGCGCTGGCCGTTCTCGACCGCGCATCTGATCGACGAAGACATCTCGATCGATTTCGCGAAATACACGACGCCTGAGGATCGTGTCGCGGTGATCGCAACGCAGCCGCTCACCGACGACGAAGTGTGGACCGCGCTCGAGCCGGGCGAACTCGTGATGTTCCAGTGCGGCGACGTCGCGGCAACGATGCGCATCCCGGTGCCGGAGGCCGTGCTCGAGAAGCTGCGCAACCCGGCGTTCGACGCCTCCGCGTCGGCGCCGCGCCGGTCGCCCGCGCTCGCGGCGAGCGGCGCGGGCGACGATCTCGGCGACGATCCGGTCGACTTCTGATCCGGATGGGCCGCGTTCGCCGCGTGCTTTTCGCGAAAAGCCCGGCGTGGCGCGCGCCGTGAACCGAATCGTTTCCCACGCCGGCGCGCGAAACGAGCATCCGCGCTTGGCGCGCTCGCCATCATCGGCGGCCGGCTGCACGAGCACGCCGTGTCGGCGCGAACCGCACCGAATGCAAACGCGCCGCAACCGAGGACGCCATACGTCGCGCCCGCTGCGCGCGCGTCGCGATCGCGACACACGAAGCGCCATCGCGCGCTTGGGCGAGCATCGCGCCGAACGAGCGCCAAGCGGCCGCGCGGCCGGCCAGCGGTGAACGCCGCAAACGCGAACGTCTTGCCCCGGGGCCGGCTCCGGTGCCGCGCCGGCCCTCGCACCGACCGACGTCGGCGCGTGCCGCCTCGGGGAGCCGCCGCACGCCCCTTGCGCCGCGCCTGCGTTCCGGCTCAGCGCCCACTTTCGCCGCACGTGTGGATCTTGGCCGGTCGGCGTCGCGGATGGTCGTCGGGATCGAACGCGTCCAGCAGCGAGCGCCCCATCGCGGTCAAGTGAGCACGACGACGCCCCTCGGCGGAATGTTCGAGCATCACCAGTTGCCGCTCGAGCAGCGCGTCGAGTTCGGCGCGGTCCATGTCGATCTGATCCGGCGCGTGGCGGACCAGCATCAATGTCGCAAATTCGTGTGGACTCAGCATCTTTGTCTCCCAGCAACAATCAAACTTCAACCAGGGGCGCGGTGCTTGATCGGCTGCGTTGAAAACGCCGGCGTGCAAAGCGCCGAGCAATCGCAGCGGGCCGATCAACGGTCAAGGCCGTCAACGGTCAAGGTCGATCTCGTCCGTGCCGCGGGCCGCGCGCGTCGCGGCTTGCGTGGCCCACGTTCGAGCACGACCGAATCCGCCGAGCCGAACGCAGGGCCGCCGGCACGGCGAGCCCGTGCCCGGTGCGCGCGCAGACCGCGCGCCGCCGCGGGCACATCCGGGCACATCCGGGCACATCCGGGCATATCCAGGCGCATCGGAGCGCGCGGCCGTAGCGGACGTATCGACTGCGAAGCCGGCTACCTTCGGAGTGCCGACGATCCCGGGCGTCGCCCACGCGCGGGCGCGATCGTCGTCCATGACGCCGCGCCCGTTCGCGGATGCCGCGATGACGCCGATGCGAGCCGGCTCAGCCGGCGCTCACCTCGATTCGCCGGGGCTTGGCTTCGTCGCGGCGCGGAATCGTCAACTTCAGCACGCCGTCGCGCAGTTGCGCGTCGATGCGGGAAACGTCGAAGTCCGGGCTCAGCGCAAACGAGCGCGTGTAGCGGGGATGGCGAATCTCGGCGTGCCGCAGCCGCAATCCGGCGGGCGTCGGCACGACGGCTTCGGCCTCGATGGTCAGATTGCCGTCTTGCACGCGCACGTCGAGCTTTTCGCGCGGAACGCCGGGCAGGTCCGCGTACAGCGTGATGCCGTGGCGATTCTCGAAAACGTCCACCGCCGGCGCCGTGCGCGCCTGCGCAGCCGCGGCCTCCGTGTCCGTCGGCGTTGTGACGGCCGTGCCGGCCGGCTCGTATCGGGTTGCCAGTTCAGTCCTGTCGCTCATGATGGTCCTCCGTGGTTCGTCGAGCGGGTGCGCCCGCTCATTGCATATGGCACCGCGCGCCGCCGTCACTGCACCGAGATCACGCGCGGTTTCGACGCTTCCGATTTGCCGACGCGAATCGTCAGGCAGCCGTTCGCATAACGTGCGCTCACGTTGTTCGGATCCGCGTCCTGCGGCAGTTCGATCACGCGCCGGAATGCGCCCGCGAAACGCTCGTGCGCGTACATGCGGGTGTCGTCCGGGGCGTCCGTTTCCACGCGCTTTCGCTCGCCTGCGATCGTGAGCAAGCCTTTGTCGACCGAGACGTCGATCTCGGAGGGCGCGAGTCCCGGCGCGAATGCGACGATCTCGACCGATTCATCGGTGCTGCCTATGTTGACGGGAGGAAAGGCTCCCACGCGCGTCGCGCGCAGGCTCGCGGGAAAGCCCGCGAAGAGGTGGGCCATGTGTTTCTGCAGACGGTCGAATTCGTCCAGCAGATCCGTATCGAAAAACAGTTCGCTCATGATTGGCTCCTGGTTACGGGGCCGGCACGGCGGGCGAACCGGACTACGCGCTCCAGTTCGTCCGCCCGCGAGCCAAGCCCGCCGACACACAAATCGAAACACGCAGCGCGTGAACCGCGACTGCTTGAGCGACACTCAAAATAGTACGGAAAACAGAAATTTCAAGAGGCAGTCGAACATCCTTGCTGCATGAGCGCCACGGGCCTTCTTCGCGATCCCGCCGACCGCGCGCGCGAGCCGGATGTCCCGCCCCGGGCACGTTCACGGCCCGCCGCACACCGAAACAATTTGTTACATATTCGCCGCTCGACGGGCCCTTGAATCCCGCGCGGCGCGCCTCTATTTCGCTTTCCGTCGATTTTCGGCTCCGCTCGCATCCCGCCGCTCTTTGCCCCTCGCGGCCGGCCCGGAATGCGCAGCCGGATTCCTTTTTGGTGATCTGTCATCGCTCAGGAGATCGAAATGCATGTTCGTCCCCTCTACGACCGGGTTATCGTCAAGCGAATCGAACAGCAGCGGACGACGGCCTCGGGCATCGTGATTCCCGACTCGGCCGCCGAAAAACCCGAACAGGGCGAAATCGTCGCGCTTGGCAACGGCCGGCTGCTGCAGGATGGAACGCTTCGCGCGCTCCAGCTCGAAGTCGGCGACCAGGTCATTTTCGGCGAGTACGCCGGCCAGAGCATCAAGGTCGACGGCGAGGACTTCCTCGTCATACGCGAGGAGGACGTGCTGGGCGTGCTCGAAGCCGGCGAGCGCGCCGCGCGCAAGGCCGCCTGACACATCCGCCGCAGCCCGTGACCGGCCGCGAACGCCGCGCGGCGCAGCGCCGTGCCCGCTCGCGGCCGGATCGAGTCAACGATTCTTCCCTCAGGAGCAACACGCCATGCGTGCAAAGGACGTCAAGTTCCATGAAGGCGCCCGCGCCCAAGACCGCTCCGGAACTCGGCTAGCGATCCGGCGCGCCTTCGTGCCGCCCGCTGCGGCCGACTTGCGCCGGCCGCAGCGGCTGCCGTTCGGCGCCGTGCGCGTCGCGCGTACGGCACGGCGTGGTGATTTCTGCTTGAGGCAAACATGCATCTGAACCTCACGATCGACTCGAGGCCGCTCGCCATCGAGATCGACGACGTCATTGTGGGCCTGCTCGCCATTCGCCTCAATCTGCCGGAGAACGCCGACCCGCGTGACGCGATATCGCGTCACCTCAGCGAGGCGGGCGGCCCGTGGATACTGGACGAGGAACATATGCGAAAACGCGTCCTTCGCCGGTTGATCCTCGAAGTAGCCGACCCGGCTCTCGTGATTCGCTATCTGATGGTCGAGCAGTAGGCGACGTTCGCCGCGAGCGGCGGCCGCGAGGGGCCGCGCCCAAAAAAACGCCCGGCGCGCGCCGGGCGGCTCGCGGCCGGTGCGGCGCCGCGAGGCGAGCGCCGTGCAGTCAATGCAGGATCTTCGCGAGAAAATCCTTCGCGCGATCCGACTTCGGATTCGCGAAGAACTCCTCCTTGCGGTCGTCCTCGACGATCAAGCCCTTGTCCATGAAGATCACGCGATGGGCAACCTTCTTCGCGAAGCCCATCTCGTGCGTGACGACCATCATCGTCATCCCTTCCTGCGCGAGCTCGACCATCACGTCGAGCACCTCGTTGATCATCTCGGGATCGAGCGCGGAGGTCGGCTCGTCGAACAGCATCGCGATCGGGTCCATCGACAGCGCGCGCGCGATCGCCACGCGCTGTTGCTGGCCGCCCGACAATTGCCCCGGATACTTGTGCGCATGCGCCTTCAGGCCCACGCGATCGAGCAGCTTCATCCCCTTTTCGGTGGCCTCGTCCTTGCCGCGGCCGAGCACCTTGATCTGCGCGAGCGTCAAGTTCTCCGTGATCGACAGATGCGGAAACAGTTCGAAGTGCTGAAACACCATCCCGACCTTCGAGCGCAGCTTCGACAGGTTCGTCTTCTTGTCGCCGACCGATTGCCCGTTCACGAGGATCTCGCCCTGCTGGAACGGCTCGAGGCCGTTCACGGTCTTGATGAGCGTCGACTTGCCCGAGCCCGACGGCCCACACACGACCACCACCTCGCCCTTCTTCACTTCCGTCGTGCAGTCCGTCAGCACCTGAAACTGGCCGTACCACTTCGACACGTTCTTAATGGAAATCATCTTGTGACCTTTTTCTGGAGACCTTTGACCAACGCGGATGCGACCGAGCACACGACGAAATAGCATGCGCCCGCGAACAGGATCATCTCGACGCTCGTGCCGTCGCGATCGCCGATGTTCGCGGCCGTGCGGAAGAAATCCGCGAGGCTGATCACGTAGACGAGCGACGTGTCCTGGAACAGCACGATCGCCTGCGTGAGCAGCAGCGGCACCATCGCGCGAAACGCCTGCGGCAGGATCACGAGGCGCATCGCCTGCGCATAGTTCATGCCGAGCGCGAACGCGGCGTTCACCTGCCCGCGCGGCACCGCCTGAATGCCCGCGCGGATGATCTCCGAATAATACGCGGCCTCGAATAGCGAGAACGCCACCATCGCCGAGGCGAGCCGGATGTCGATCGTCGGCGACAGCCCGAGCACGCCCTGCAGCAACTGCGGCACGATCAGGAAAAACCACAGCAGCACCATCACGAGCGGGATCGAGCGGAACACGGTGACGTAGCCCTGCGCGAACCACGCGAGCGGCTTCACGCCCGACAGGCGCATCAGCGCGAGCAACGTGCCCCAGACGATGCCGATCACGATCGCGAGCAGCGTGATCTTGAACGTGACGACCGCGCCCGTCCAGAGCGTCGGCAGCGCGCCGGGGATACTACTCCAGTCGAACTGATGCATCACTTGCCTCCGATGTAGCCGGGCAGCCGGGATTTGCTCTCGACCCAGCGCATGAACGTCATCACGATCAGGTTGATCACCACGTACGCGAGCGTGACCGCGATGAACGACTCATACGTTTGCGCGGTGTAGTCGACGAGCTGCCGCGCCTGCGCGGACAGATCGAGCAGACCGATCGTCGAGGCGACGGCCGAGTTCTTGAAAATGTTCAGGAATTCGGACGTGAGCGGCGGCACGATGATCCGGTACGCGACGGGCAGCAGCACGTAGCGGTACGTCTGCCATTGCGTGAAGCCCATCGCGAGGCCGGCCGCGCGCTGGCCCTTGGGCAGCGCGTTGATGCCGGAGCGCACCTGCTCGCAGACGCGCGCGCCCGTGAAGAGGCCGAGACAGACGATCGACGCGGTGAAGAATTGCGTGCCGGGCGGCAACTGCTTGATCCAGGTGCCGATCGACACGGGCAGCAATTCGGGCACGACGAGGTACCAGACGAAGAACTGCACGATGAGCGGAATGTTGCGAAAGATCGATACGTAGACCGTACCGATCGCCGACAGCCATTTGTTCGGCACGGTGCGCAGCACGCCGAACAGCGACCCGACGACGAGCGCGATCACCCACGCGACGAGCGACACCTTGACCGTCACCCAGAATCCCGACATCAGCCAGCCGAGATAGGTGGTCGGTTCGCCCGTCGAAACGGGGCTCAGGAAGATGCCCCAGTTCCAGTGGTAAGACATAGCCAGACTCCAACAAAAAGAAACGGAAGAAGCCGTGCCTCTTCCGTTTCGTCAGCGCTTGTTAGCTCGAACGGCCGTCCGCTCAGTCGAGCGCCTTGTCGTTCGGGTTCGCGTAGAGCTTCTTCATCTCGTCGGAGAGCGGGAAGTTCAGATTCAGGCCCTTCGGCGGAATCGGATTCTCGAACCACTTCGAATAGATCTTCGCGGCTTCGCCCGACTTCTCGACCTGCACGATCGCGTCGTCGACCACCTTCTTGAACGCCGGATCGTCCTTGCGCATCATGCAGCCGTACGCTTCCTGAGACTGCGGCTTGCCGACGATCACCCACTCGCCCGGCTGCTTCGCCTTCGCGCGCTCGCCCGCGAGCAGCGCGTCGTCCATCATGAACGCGACCGCGCGGCCCGTCTCGAGCGTCTGGAACGACTCGCCGTGGTCCTTCGCGCTGATGATGCTCATGCCCATCTGGTTCTTGTTGTTCATCTCGCGCAGCAGGCGCTCGGACGTCGTGCCCGCCGTCGTGACGACGGTCTTGCCCTTCAGATCGGCGAAATCCTTGATGCCCGAATCCTTCTTCGTCATGAGGCGCGTGCCGATCACGAAGATCGTGTCGGAGAACGCCGCCTGCTTCTGGCGATCGAGGTTGTTCGTGGTCGAGCCGCACTCGATGTCGACCGTGCCGTTCTGCACGAGCGGAATCCGGTTCTGCGACGTCACCGGAATATTCTTCACCTGCAGGTTGGGCAGATTCAGCTTCTTCTTGACCGCGTCGACGACTTTCATCTGGAAGTCGCGCGAATAGCCGACGACCTGCTGATTCTGGTCATAGTACGAGAACGGAATCGACGATTCGCGGTGCCCCAGCGCAATCACGCCCGTGTCCTTGATTTTTTTGGTTCATCGCGGAATCCCGGGGAACGCGGCGCGG
This sequence comes from Burkholderia mallei ATCC 23344, assembly GCF_000011705.1. Classification (NCBI taxonomy): domain Bacteria; kingdom Pseudomonadati; phylum Pseudomonadota; class Betaproteobacteria; order Burkholderiales; family Burkholderiaceae; genus Burkholderia; species Burkholderia mallei. The sequence continues at coordinate 2,538,060 of NC_006348.1, forward strand.
ATCTTGAGGAAGAAGTATTGCTCGTCGCGGTACCCGTAAGCTCGGCGCTTGATGACCTTGATCGTGTTGTTGATGCCTTCGACGACGCTGGTATTGAGCGGATGGCGGCAGCGGGCCACGATTCCGTGCCAGTAACCCTGCAAGCGCTGGGCGAACTTTTGCAAGGCGGCGATCCCGCTTTGCTGAGCCTGTTCGAACCATTGCCCCCAAGCCTTTTCCGCGCAGGCCGGCTTGCGGTAGAACCAGAGCCGTTTGAGCTCGTCGCGCAGCACATAGACGCATAACAGCGACTGATTGGCCGCCAGCAGTTCCTTCAGATGCACGGCCTGTTCTGGCTTCAGGTTATGACGGTTGCGCAGCAGCAACCAGCGACTGGACTTCAGAACCTTGCGGGCCGGCTTGTCATGTCGCAGTTGGTTGGCCTGATCCACCCGTACCCGATCGATCACCTCGCGACCGTACTTGGCCACGACGTGGTACAGGTCAAAGACGATTTCCGCCTGCGGGCACTGTTCCTTGATCTCCAGCTCATAGGCCGTGGTCATGTCGATTGCGACCGCTTCGATGCGCTCGGCCACGCCTTCGGGGAGTTGTTCGAAGAAGGCGCGCGCCGTCTCGCGTGACCGTCCGGGCCCAACCCAGAGGACCTGTCGGCCGATCGGATCAACCACCACCGTGGCATAGCGATGGCCTTTATGGAGCGCGAACTCGTCCATCGCCAGATAACGGATCGTCGACCAGTCCGGTTCGGCCACGCGCGCGCGCAAGCGCATCTTGTCGATCGATTTGACCGTGTGCCAGCCCAGATCGTAGAAGGCCGCCACGGCCTGTACGCTGGCGGCCTGCAACAACTTCTCGCAGGCCTTGGCAAACCGCTGCGTCACCCGCTGGTAGCGGCCCAGCCAGTCCAGCTTCTCCAGCCGCGCTGCGCCGCAGCGTTCGCACCAGACTCGGCGTCGAGGCACGTGCAGCATCACCCGGTACTCGAACAACGGCAGATCACGTACCCGCCGTACGGTCGTTTCATGAATCTGCTGGCAACGCGCACCGCATTGCTCGCAGTACATGATCTGACTGACCGGCTTCAGGTAGAGCGACAGCGTGCGGCTATCGCCCTGCGGCCACTCCACCCGCTCCAGCCGATAGCCTGTCCAGCAACCTAGTGCCTGAAGTGCCTTGCGATCGAGCAATTCCGCCTCCTGACATCCATAAAATCAGGCGTCAGGTTATACGCAATCGTTCTCCAAGGCTCCACGGTTTTCTGCGATGAACCATTTTTTTCAGCGTGCCCGTTTCCTGGGCGATGGCGCCGCCGGCAAAAGTGCTCAGCGCCGCGACCATCAGCATTGCTTTCGGGAATTTCATCGTTGTCATCTCCTTGGCGAAAACCCGCGCCAGTTTAGCAAAGTAATTTTTATGAAAGTAATGGTTGTTAACCACACTTTTGCCGGGCGGCATACGCATTTCGACATGCGCGCTCAGGCCTGCGTTCGGCGCCCGGATACGCACGCGGGCGACACCGTTGCGGTGCCGCCCGCGAGTGCGGCGCGACGCGGCCTCCAACCTTGCGCGTCGCAGATCGAAACAATCCCTTCGATCAGGGGTACAGACCGCGCATTTCGCGCGCCATCAGGATGCGCTTGCACGCGACGATGAACGCCGCCGTGCGCACCGACACGTTGTGCTCTTCGGCCACCGCCCATACGCCGGCGAACGCCTCGCGCATCACGCGCTCGAGACGGTGATTGATCTCGTCCTCCGTCCAGAAGAAGCTCGAGAAATCCTGCACCCATTCGAAATACGACACGGTCACGCCGCCCGCGTTCGCGATCACGTCGGGGATCACGAGCACGCCGTTCGCGCTCAGGATATCGTCCGCGGCCGTCGTCGTCGGGCCGTTCGCGCCCTCGACGATGATCTTCGTGCGGATCTTCGACGCGTTCTTCTCGGTGATCTGGTTTTCCAGCGCGGCCGGAATCAGGATATCGGTTTCGACGGTCCAGAACTCGTCGTTCGGCATCGGTTCCGCGCCTTCGAAGCCCGCGACGCCGCCCGTGCGGCCGACGTGCTCGAGCAGCTTGACCGTATCGACGCCCGCCGGCTGGTGAATCGTGCCCGTGTGATCCTGCACCGCGATCACCTTCGCGCCCGCTTCCTGGAACAGCTTCGCGGCGATCCCGCCGACATTGCCGAAGCCCTGGACCGCGATGCGCGCGCCTTCGATCTCGAGCCCCTTCTTCTTCGCCGCCTCGCAGCCGACGACGAACACGCCGCGGCCCGTCGCTTCCTTGCGGCCGAGCGAGCCACCGAGCGAGATCGGCTTGCCGGTCACGACGCCCGTGGCCGTCTGGCCCTGGTTCATCGAGTACGTGTCCATCATCCACGCCATGATCTGCTCGTTCGTGTTGACGTCAGGCGCGGGGATATCGGTGTTCGGGCCGATGATGATGCCGATTTCGCTCGTGTAGCGGCGCGTCACGCGCTCGAGCTCGCCGCGCGAGAGCTTGCGCGGATCGACGCGGATACCGCCCTTCGCGCCGCCGTACGGCACGTTCACGGCCGCGTTCTTCACCGACATCCATGCGGACAGCGCCATCACCTCGGACAGCGTCACGTCCTGGTGGTAGCGCACGCCGCCCTTGCCCGGGCCGCGCGACACGTTGTGCTGCACGCGGTAGCCCTCGAAGTGCGCGACGGTGCCGTTGTCCAGCTCGATCGGCACGTCGACGATCAGGATGCGTTTCGGGCGCTTGAGCGTCTCGATCCAGCGCGACAGCGAGCCGAGATACGGCGCGACGCGATCGACTTGCTGCAAATAGTTGCCCCAGGGGCCGAGATCGTCCGCGTGCAGGTACGACGGAATGGACTGCGCGACGGACGGGGACTGCGATTGCGAAGACATGGAATCTCCAACGGTCGAAGAATGCGCACATTGTCGAAAAAGCGAATTTCGAAATCCAATGCCGTTTGCTTATTCGATTATGCGTTTCGTGCATGATCGGGCTTTTGCGCGAAAAACCGGGCGTTCGCCGTGCGAACGGCCGCAATCCCGATGCGATTGCGCGGAGCAACTTTCGTGCGCGGGGCGCCGCGCGGCGGCGCGGGCCGCACGGGCAGGCGTCGCGCGCCCGCCGCGCAGACGAGGCTCGCCCGTGTAACGGTTGCAGCCTGCCGCCGGAAAACCCCGTCGGCGGGCCGGGCATGGGTCCGGCCGCGGGCCGCCCGTGGGCGGGTGGGCCATGGGCCGCCGTCGCCATGGTCGCGGCCGTCGCCGCGCGACGCTCAGGCGGTCGCGCCGAGTTCCTCGCGCACGACGTCCCACAGCGTGCGCACGAGCTTTTGCCGCGGCTCGTCGCCCTGCGCCGCGAGCTTGTCGCGGTACAGGCGGATCTCCATCGTCAGCATGAACGGCTCCGCGGCGCCCTTCGCCGCGCGGCCGAGCCTCACGAGGCGGCCGCTCGCGAGCGCGTCCTCGACCGCGCTGTGCGGCAAAAACGCGACGCCGTGCCCGGCGAGCGCCATCGCCTTCAGCGCCTCGGCCATGTCGGTCTCGTAGACCTTGTCGAGAAAGAGCGGCGCGCGCGCGTTCGCGATGATCACCTCCGTCATCCGGCCGAGGTACGCATTGGGCGTGTACGACAGATACGGCACGGGCGCGTCGGCCGTGCCGGGCAGCGCGTAGCGCGCGCGGCCGCCGCGGCCGGGCGCCGAGAACGGGCTGATCGGCTCCGTGCCGAGCGTCAGCATGTCGTAGCGGGCCGGATCGAGCGCGACGGGATGGCTCGGGTGGTGGTAGCCCATCACGAGATCGCAGCCGCCCTCGACAAGCGAGAGCACCGCATCGTGCACGTTCAGCGCGCGCAGCCGCGTATGGACCGGCCCCATTTTTGCCTCGATCCGCTGCAGCCAGCGCGGAAAATACGTGAGCGACAGCGTGTGCGGCACCGCGAACTCGATCGTCGGCACGGGCGCGCCGACGTGGCCGCGCAGCAGCGTGCGCGCCTCGTGCGCCTGCGACAGCATCGCGAGCGCCTGCTCGTAGAACACCTGGCCTGCCTGCGTGAGGCGGGTCGGATAGACCGAACGATCGATCAGCTCGGTCGCGAGCCACGCCTCGAGCGCCTGGATCCGGCGCGAGAACGCGGGTTGCGACACGTGCCGCAGCTCGGCCGAGCGGCTGAAACTGCGCGTTTCCGCGAGCGACACGAAATCTTCGAGCCATTTGAGTTCCATGCGTGCCTTTGCTGCGCAAAACGGATGCGAGGGAGGAAAGCACGCATTTTAACGGTCGGGGCGCCGCTTGCCCCGGGCATCGACGTGCGGCGCGCGCGGATCGACGCGCGGCGCGACATGCGCGTCGGCAAGCGGCCCGCACGCGCACGGCCGGACGTCGGATTCTTCACATATTTGCGCATCGCACCAATGCCGCGCGCGCGCACAGGCGCAGTGCCGCCCGACGCTCGCGCGCGCCTGCCGCCGGTGCGCGCGGGCGCCCGGCCGTCGCGCGCAGGCCGCTGCCCACCGCCTTCGCCGTTTTTCTCGCGCGCCTTGCCCGGCGGGCATTCACGCCGTTCGCAGCAAAACATGCGCCCCATTGGCATGAAGCTTGCGCAACAGCGGACCAGCCCGTCCCGCGCATCGCGGAGCGGCTTGCCCTTTTTCCACCATCCGCCGTCGACCGGCATACGCGAGGCTTCACCGATGGATACTCTGCGCACCTCCCTCCGAAGCGGCAACTGGCGCTCGCTTCTCGCGTGTTTCCTTTATTTCGATACGGGCTTCACCGTCTGGGTGCTGTACGGGCCGCTCGCGCCGTTCATCAGCAAGGACATCGCGATGACGGCCGCGCAGCAAGGCTTTCTCGTCGCGGTGCCGGTGCTCGCGGCGGCCATCCTGCGCGTGACGCTCGGCAACCTTTACCAGTCCGCCGACGGCCGGCGCATCGCGCTGATGGGCGTACTGCTGTCCGCGCTGCCCGCCGCCGTGCTGCCGTTCGTGCCCGGCACGCCGTCGTACACGCTGCTCCTCGTGCTCGGCGTGTTCCTCGGGATCGGCGGCGCGAGCTTCGCGGTCGCGCTGCCGATGGCGGGCAGCAGCTATCCGCCGAAGGTGCAGGGCCTCGTGCTCGGCCTCGCCGCCGCGGGCAACATCGGCGCGGTGCTCGACGGCTTCATGTTCCCGCACATCGCGGCCGCGCTCGGCTGGAAGTTCTCGACGGCCGCCGCGCTGCCGCTGCTCGCGATCGCGGGCTTCGCGCTCTTCGCGTGGGCCGACGACCGCGCAGAGAAATCGGGCAGCGCGGCGCGCGCGTTCGGCGCGTTCGTGATCACGCTCGGCGGTCTCGTCGCGCTCGTGCTCGCCGTGCACGCGGGCCTGTTCGGCGCGGGCAAGGCAGGCGTGCTGCTGCCCGTGATGGGCGCGCTGCTCGCGATCGCCGTGCTGCCCAGCCGCTATCGCGCGGTGCTCGCCGAGCGCGACACGTGGGTCATCATGCTGATCTACAGCATCACGTTCGGAGGCTTCGTCGGCATGTCGTCGTACGTGACGCTGCTGCTGACGACGCTCTACCAGATGCCGAAGATCGAAGCGGGCCTGTTCATGTCGCTGCTCGCGTTTCTCGGCGCGATCGTGCGCCCGTTCGGCGGCCACCTCGCCGACCGCATCACCGGCGTGCGCGCGCTCATGGCGATCCTCGCCGCGATCGCCGCGGCCGACTTCGCGTTCGCGGCCGTGATGCCGCCGCTCGCGGGCGGCATCGCGCTGCTCGTGTGCCTGTACGTCGCGTTCGGCCTCGGCAACGGCTCGACGTTCCAGCTCGTCCCGCACCGCTGGCAGGGCAAGACGGGCCTGCTGTCCGGCATCGTCGGCGCGGCGGGCAGCATCGGCGGCTTCTATCTGCCCGTCGTGATGGGCATCGCGAAGGAAAGCACGGGCAGCTATCAGCTCGGCTTCGCGACGTTCGGCGCGCTCGCGACCTGCGCGCTCGTCGCGCTCGCGATGCTGCGCGCGCAGTGGCTGCGCTGGGCGGCGCCCGAGCTCGCCGCGGCCGAGCCGTCGGCGGGCGCCGGGATGCCGATCGGCGGCGCGGCGCGCGTCGGCGACTGAGATTTTCCGGCGACGGCGCGCGGCGGCCGGGCGGCCGCGCGCCGATGGTAAAATTCGCGGTTCTCCCCTTCACGTTTGAACCGCGGCCGCGAGCCTCCAGCCCGATCATGTCCGACACCCGTCCCGATACCCTTTTCGCCCTCACCGCGCTCTCGCCGCTCGACGGCCGCTACGCCAGCAAGACCGAGGCGCTGCGCAACTGGCTCTCCGAAGCCGCCTTCATGCGCCACCGCGTCACCGTCGAGGTGCACTGGCTGATCGCGCTGTCGCGCGCCGGCTTCGCCGAAGTGCCGCGCTTCTCGGAAGCCGCCGAGCAGTTCCTGCTGCAGCTCGTCGAGCGCTTCACCGCGCACGACGCCGCGCGCATCAAGGAAATCGAGCGCGTGACGAACCACGACGTGAAAGCCGTCGAATACTGGCTGAAGGAATCCGTCAAGGGCCAGGTCGAGCTCGAGCAGGCGAGCGAATTCATCCACTTCGCATGCACGTCGGAAGACATCAACAACACGTCGCACGGCATGATGCTCGCCGGCGCGCGCCAGCACGTGATCCTGCCCGCGCTGCGCACGGTGCACGGGCGCCTCGTCGCGCTCGCGCACGCGCACGCCGAGCAGCCGATGCTCTCGCGCACGCACGGCCAGCCGGCCAGCCCGACGACGCTCGGCAAGGAAATCGCGAACGTGGCCGCGCGGCTCGCGCGCGCGATCGAACGCATCGAGAAGGTCGAGATCCTCGGCAAGATGAACGGCGCGGTCGGCAACTTCAACGCGCATCTTTCCGCGTATCCGGAGTTCGACTGGGAAGCGTTCTCGCGCGACGTGATCGAGCACCGCCTGAAGCTCACCTTCAACCCGTACACGATCCAGATCGAGCCGCACGACTACATGGCCGAGCTGTTCGACGCCGTCTCGCGCGCGAACACGATCCTGCTCGACCTCGACCGCGACGTGTGGGGCTACATCTCGCTCGGCTACTTCAAGCAGAAGACGAAGGCGGGCGAAATCGGCTCGTCGACGATGCCGCACAAGGTCAACCCGATCGACTTCGAGAATTCGGAAGGCAATCTGGGCCTCGCGAACGCGACGCTGCGCCACCTCGCCGACAAGTTGCCCGTGTCGCGCTGGCAGCGCGACCTCACCGATTCGACGGTGCTGCGCAACATCGGCGTCGCGTTCGGCTATTCGCTGCTCGCGTACGACGCGCTGATCCGCGGCCTCGACAAGCTCGAAGTCAATCCGCAGCGCCTGAACGACGACCTCGACAATTGCTGGGAAGTGCTCGCCGAGCCGGTGCAGACGGTGATGCGCCGCTACGGCATCGAGAACCCGTACGAGCAGTTGAAGGAGCTCACGCGCGGCAAGGGCATCACGCGCGACGCGCTGCAGCAGTTCATCGGCACGCTCGCGATTGCCGAGGACGCGAAGGCGCGCCTGCTCGCGATGACGCCCGCGTCGTACATCGGCAAGGCGGTCGAGCTCGCGAAGCGCATCGCGTAACGTATCACGCGCGTCGGCGACGCGATGTGAAAAAGGCGCCCCGCGGTTCGCGGGGCGCCTTTCTTTTTGCGGCCGCTTCGCGGCCGCGCGCCGTCACTGTTGCTGCTGTTGCTGCTGCCGCTCGCGGTCGAGCTCGCGCATCACGCGCTCGACGATCTCGTCGGGCGTCAACTCGATGCTGACTTCGATCGCCTCGTCCGGGCCCGGCTCCTCGAGCGTGTCGAGCTGGCTCTGCAGCAGCGACGGATCGAAGAAGTGCCCGGTGCGCGTCTTCAGCCGCTCGCGCAGCACGTCGAACGACCCCTTCAGATAGACGAAGCGCACGTCGCGATCGTTGCCGCGCAGGATGTCGCGGTACGCGCGCTTGAGCGAAGAGCACGTGAACACCGCGGTTTCGCCCGCGCGCTGCCTCGCCTCGATGGCCTCGCGGATCGAGCGCAGCCACGGCCAGCGGTCCTCGTCGGTCAACGCAATCCCGTGGTGCATCTTTTCCTTGTTGGCGGCGCTGTGAAACGCGTCGCCGTCGGTATAGCTGCACGACAGGCGTTGCGCGAGCATTTCGCCGATCCGCGACTTGCCCGCGCCCGACACGCCCATTGCGATCAGAATCATTGACTACCCCTTGTTACAGAACCGCGCTCAGCGCCAGCGTGAAGGTGAGACCGAGCACCGAGATGATCGTTTCGAGCAGCGTCCACGTCTTGAACGTCTGCCCCACGGTCATCCCGAAATATTCCTTGATCAGCCAGAAGCCGCCGTCGTTCACGTGCGAGAAGATGAGCGAGCCCGAGCCCGTCGCGAGCACGAGCAGCTCCGGGCGCACCGTGACGCCCGAGGCCGCGGCGATCGGCGCGACGATCCCGCAGGCGGTCGTCATCGCGACGGTGGCCGAACCCGTGGCGAGACGGATCAGCGCCGCGACGAACCAGCCGAGCAGCAGCGGCGACAGATGCGCGTGCGTCGCGGTCGCGACGATCTGCTGCGAGATGCCGCTGTCGCGCAGAATACCGCCGAAGCCGCCGCCCGCGCCGACGATCAGCGTGATGCCCGCGATCGGCGCGAGGCAATCGCCGCAGAACTTCTGGATCTGCTCGCGATTGAAGCCCTGCAGCTTGCCGAACGTGAAGAAGCTCACGAGCACAGCGATCAGGAGCGCGACATCCGAATTGCCGGCGAAGCGCAGCAGGCTGTTCGGCAGCGATTTCGGCGCGAACACGAGATCGGCCCAGCTGCCGACGAGCATCAGCACGACGGGCAGCAGGATCGTGAACAGCGTGATGCCGAAGCTCGGCAGCGCGCGCGTCTCGCCCGCCGCGCGCGTCTCGACGAACTGCGACGCGAGCGGATTGTGCTCCGGCAGCTTCACGAACTTCGAGATCGTGAGCGCGAACAGCGGCCCCGCGACGATCGCGGTCGGCACGCCGACGATGAGGCCGTACGCGATCGTCTTGCCGATGTCGGCGCCGTATTGCTGAACGGCGAGGAGCGCCGCCGGGTGCGGCGGAATCAGCCCGTGCACGACCGACAGGCCCGCCACCATCGGCAGCCCGACGACGAGCAGCGACTTGCCGGTGCGTTTCGCGACGTTGAACGCGATCGGGATCAGCAGCACGAAGCCGACTTCGAAGAACACCGGCAGCCCGACGATGATCGCGACGAACATCATCGCCCAGTGGATGTTCTTCTCGCCGAACCAGTCGATCAGCGTGGTCGCGATCCGCTCGGCGCCGCCCGATTCGGCCATCATCTTGCCGAGCATCGTGCCGAGGCCGACGACGATCGCGATGTGGCCGAGCGTGCCGCCCGTGCCCCCCTCGAACGATTTCACGATCTTGTCCATCGGCATGCCGACCGCGAGGCCGAGACCGAGCGACACGATGATCAGCACAAGGAACGGATACACCTTGTAGCGCGCGATCATCAGGATCAGCACCGCGATCGCGATCACGGTGTAAATCAGCAGCATGCTGCCTTGGACAGCCCCCATGTAGCACTCCTCCTTGGGATAGATCGGGCCGGACGCGGCGGGCCGCCGTCCGGCTATGCAGGCCTCCGAAACGAGGCGGTTCGCCGCCCGTCGGGACGCTGAATTTTACTTTTGTTTATCGGGCTGCGATAGAACCGGTTCCATAAGCAAAAACCCTCGAAAACAACCAGATCGATTGTTTCGTCCGAGGGTTTTCCGCATGCGTGCGCCCGCTCGCGCTCAGCGTGCGAGACCGCTCGCCGCCTGCGCGAGGCGCGTGATCTCGGCCCAGTCCTGCGCGGCGAGCGCCGCCTTCGGCGTGAGCCACGAACCGCCAACGCACACGACGTTTGGCAGCTTCAGGAAGCTCGGCGCCGTCTCGGCGGTGATGCCGCCCGTCGGGCAGAACCTGAGCGTCGGGAACGGGCCGTGGAACGCCTGCAGCATCGGCACGCCGCCCGCCTGCTGCGCGGGGAAGAACTTCACGATCTCGTAGCCGAGCTCGAGCGCGACGATGATGTCGGTCGGCGTCATCACGCCGGGCAGCAGCGGCAGGCCGGCGTCGACGGCGGCCGCGTGCATCTGCCTGGTCAGCCCCGGCGACACGCCGAACTTCGCGCCCGCCTGCTTCGCGAGCGCGCACTGCTCGGGCTTCGTGATCGTGCCTACGCCGACGACGATGTCCTCGGCGAGCTCGCTCGCGCGCCGGATCGCCTCGAGCCCGGCCGCGGTGCGCAGCGTGATCTCGAGCACCTTCACGCCGCCCGCGTGCAACGCGCGCGACACCTGTTCGCCCTGTTCGACCGAATCGAACGCGAGCACCGGAATCACCGGGCCCAGCTTCACGATCTCGCCAATCGTCTTCATCAATGCGACTCCTTTTTTCGCTTATGCGGTGACGTGGGCCGCTTCGCCCACCCACGCGCCGAACACCGACGCGCCCTGCTCCGCCGGCGCGGCCGCCGCGCGGAATACGCCGAACAGTTCGCGGCCGAAACCGACTTCGTTTTCCGCCTGATGCGCGGGCTGCGCGACCGCGCGCGCGGCCCACGCTTGCTCGTCGATCTCGACGTCGAGCACGCCCGCTTGCGCGTCGATCACGATCGTGTCGCCCGTGCATACCTTGCCGAGCGGGCCGCTCAACAGCGCCTCGGGCGACACGTGGATCACGGCCGGCACCTTGCCCGACGCGCCCGACATCCGGCCGTCCGTCACGAGCGCGACGCGAAAACCCTGATCCTGCAACACGCCGAGCAGCGGCGTCAGCCGGTGCAGTTCCGGCATCCCGTTCGCGCGCGCGCCCTGGAAGCGCACGACCGCGACGAAATCGCGCTTGAGCTCGCCCGCGTCGAACGCGGCTTGCACGGCTTCCTGCGAATCGAACACGATCGCAGGCGCCGTCACCTTGCGGTGCTCGGGCGCAACCGCCGAAATCTTGATCACGCCGCGCCCGAGCCTGCCCTGCATCAGGCGCAGCCCGCCGTCCGGCTGGAACGGCGCGGCGATCGGGCGCAGCACCTTGTCGTCGGCGCTCTCGCCGACGCCGTCGACCCACGTCAGCTTGCCGTCGATCAGGCGCGGCTCCTTCGTGTAATGCGCAAGGCCCTTGCCCGCGACCGTCGTCACGTCTTCGTGCAGCAGGCCGCCTTCGAGCAGGTTGCGCACGAGGAACGCGATGCCGCCCGCCGCGTGGAAATGGTTCACGTCGGCCTTGCCGTTCGGGTAGATCTTCGCGAGAAGCGGCACCGCGGCCGACAGCGCGTCGAAATCGTCCCAGTCGATCAGGATGCCCGCCGCGCGCGCGATCGCGACGAGGTGCAGCGTGTGGTTCGTCGAGCCGCCTGTGGCGAGCAGCGCGACGATGCCGTTGACGATCGCGCGCTCGTCGATCACATGGCCGATCGGCGTGTATTGGCCGCGCTCGGCCGTGAGCTCGAGCACGCGGCGCGCGGCCTCGGCCGTCAGCGCGTCGCGCAGCGGCGTGTGCGGATGAACGAACGCGGCGCTCGGCAGATGCAGACCCATCACTTCCATCAGCATCTGGTTGCTGTTCGCGGTGCCGTAGAACGTGCAGGTGCCGTGGCCGTGGTACGCGGCCGATTCTGCCTCGAGCAGCGCGTCGCGGCCCACCTGGCCTGTCGCGAACTGCTGGCGGATCTTCGCCTTGTCGTCGTTCGACAGGCCGCTCGTCATCGGGCCGGCCGGCACGAAGATCGTCGGCAGGTGGCCGAACTGCAGCGCGCCGATCAAGAGGCCCGGCACGATCTTGTCGCAGATGCCGAGGCAAAGGGCCGCATCGAACATGTTGTGCGTGAGCGCGACGGCCGTGCTCATCGCGATCACCTCGCGCGAGAACAGCGACAGCTCCATCCCCGCGTTGCCCTGCGTGACGCCGTCGCACATCGCCGGCACGCCGCCCGCGAACTGCGCGACGCCGCCGCGCTCGCGCGCGGCCGCCTTGATGATGTCGGGAAAGCCCTTGTACGGCGCATGCGCGGACAGCATCTCGTTGTACGCCGACACGATGCCGATGTTCGGCTCGCGGATCGCCTTGATCGCGAACTTGTCGCTGCCCTCCAGGCCCGCGAAGCCATGCGCGAGATTCGCGCACGACAGCGCGCCGCGCGCGGGGAAATGCCCCTGGGCGGCGTCGATGCGGGCGAGATAGGCTTGGCGGGTCGGACGGCTGCGCGCGATCACGCGCTCGGTGACGGACGCAAGAGTGGGGTGCAGCGTGGCCATGCTGGGCGCTCCTCACATGAGCCGGGCGAAGCCGGCAAGCTGGAATCGTGGGGACGTCCGTGTCGTCGGACGAACGGCGCGAGTTTAGTAGAAAAACTACATGCCCGCAATCTCGCAGCGCAGCAAAGCCATCGGCATGGCATTGCCATAGCTTGCAAACACGGCATATTGACCTAGCGTTAACCCTGATCTTCGATGATCGATATCGGGAAATTCGCTAGAAAATACTTGTAGATTTTCTACAAAACTATCGCGATACTAGCGTCCGTCCTGTCATTGCACGCGCCCTTTCGCACCATGCTCCCCCGTATCGAGACGATCCGCGCCCAGCTCCGCCCGTCCGAGCGCAAGCTCGCCGATTTCGTGCTCGCCGCGCCGCGCGAGGTGCTCGATCTGTCGATGACCGAGCTCGCCGCGCGCGCGGGCGCGAGCCAGCCGACGATCGCGCGCTTTTGCCAGGCGCTCGGTTGCAGCGGCTTTCGCGAGTTCAAGATCCGTCTCGCGCAGAGCGTCGCGCCGGGTGTCGCGTCGGTGTATCGCGACGTCGAGCCCGACGAGCGCGCACCGGGCATCATCGGCAAGGTGTTCGACCGCACGATCGGCGCGCTGATCGAGGTGCGCAACAGCCTGTCGGCGACGAGCGTCGCCGAGGCGATCGAGCTGCTCACGCGCGCGTCGCGCATCGAGTTCTACGGCGCGGGCGGCTCGGGCATCGCCGCGCAGGACATCCAGCACAAGTTCTTCCGGCTCGGCGTGCCGAGCGTCGCGTACTCGGACCCGCACACATTCTCGATGTCGGCCGCGCTCCTCGGCGCGAACGACGTCGTCGTCGCGATCTCGAACACGGGGCGCACGCGCGACATCGTCGACGCCGCGCGCGCGGCGCTCGCGTGCGACGCGAAGGTGATCTCGATCACGCACAGCCATTCGCCGCTCGCGCAACTTTCGACGGTGAGCCTCGCATCGAACGTCGCCGAGGAAACCGACGTGTTCTCGCCGATGACGTCGCGCATGTCGCATCTCGCGATCGGCGACATCCTCGCGGTCGGTGTCGCGCTGCGGCGCGGCCCCGAACTCGTCGACCGGCTCGGCCGCGCGAAGGAGGCGATCACGCGGCGGCGGATCGGCACCGATGCGAAGGCGCAGAAGGAAACGGGAAAGGACGCGACGAAGGTCGCGGCGAGCGGCGTGGCGGGCGGCGCGGCGGAAAGTGCGCAGCAAGCCGCGCGCGCGCAGGCGCCGCAAGTGGGGGAGAAAACGCGGATCGCGCGCGACGTCGAGGACGTGAAGGATTAGCGGGCGGTTGAAACGCGCCAGCGAGTGCCGCCGCGGGAACCGGCCGCTCTCGCGACACGCGCCGTGAGCCGCTCACCCCGGCCACGGTGACGGTTGGACGCCCCTAAACCATCCGCGAGCCCCTTCCTCGATAACCGTTATTCGACAGACCGCGAAAGCCGGTTCACGCTCGCATCGTGCTCGCGGCTTGCTGCTTCTACTTCTGCTTCGGCTTCTGCTTCGGCTTCGCGCACGAGCTTGATCGCGACCGCTACCGAAGCCGCGGGCAAAATACCGCCCCTCAGCCGCGCCCGTCACGCCTGCCGAGCCGTCCCGTTCGCCCGGCATGCCCGCGCGACGCCAAACAAAAAGCCCCGGCCGCAGGGCCGGGGCGACCTTCATCGAATCCGGACGGCACCGCCGTCAGGCGGCGCGACGCCAACCGCGCCAACCGCGCCGCCCGCGCGCTCAAAAAGGCTTGATCACCGCGAGCGCGACGGCCGCGAGCATCCCGAGCACCGGCAATTCGTTGAACACGCGATACCACTTGTCCGAGCGGCGGTTCTCGCCGCGCTCGAACACCTTCAGCAAATGCCCGCAGTACGCGTGATAGACGACAAGCAACAGCACGACCACGAGCTTCGCGTGCACCCAGCCCTGCCCCTGCCCGATGCCGATCACGAGCCACAGCCACAAACCGCACGCGAGCGCGGGCACCGCGATGATCGTCATGAAGCGCAACAGCTTGCGCGCCATCGCGAGCAGCCGCCGGCGCGCGGCGGGATCGGTTTCCATCGCGAGGTTCACGTAGATGCGCGGCAAATAGAACAGCCCCGCGAACCACGACGCGATCAGCACGATATGAAAAGTCTTGACCCAGAGCATCGCCATCGATCGTTCCCCCGCCGTCACTCACGCCCTTCGCCGTGCCCGAGCACCACGTACTTCAGCGACGTGAGACCTTCGAGCCCGACCGGGCCGCGCGCGTGCAGCTTGTCGTTCGAGATGCCGATCTCCGCGCCGAGCCCGAACTCGAAGCCATCCGCGAAGCGCGTCGACGCGTTCACCATCACACTCGCCGAATCGACTTCGCGCAGGAAGCGCATCGCGCGGTCGTGATCCTCGGTGACGATCGCATCGGTGTGATGCGAGCCGTACTCGTTGATGTGCTCGATCGCGGCGTCGATGCCGTCGACGATCTTGATCGCGAGCACCGGCGCGAGATATTCGGTGCGCCAGTCTTCGTCGGTCGCGTCGACGAGCGGACCGACGCCCGCCGCCTCGAGCACCGCGCGCGCGTCGGCGTCGACGCGCAGCTCGACGCCCTTCTCGCGATACAGCCGGCCGAGCGGCGTCAGCACCGCGGGCGCGATCCCGCGCGCGACGAGCAGCGTCTCCATCGTGTTGCAGGTGCCGTAGCGATGCGTCTTCGCGTTGTCGCAGACGGCGAGCGCCTTCGCCACGCTCGCGCGATCGTCGACATACACGTGGCAGATGCCGTCGAGGTGCTTGATCATCGGCACGCGCGCCTCGTTGATCAGCCGCTCGATCAGGCTCTTGCCGCCGCGCGGCACGATCACGTCGACGTATTCGGTCATCGTGATCAACTTGCCGACCGCCGCCCGATCGGCCGTGCCGACGACCTGCACCGCGTCCTGCGGCAGCCCCGCCGCCGCCAGCCCTTCGCCGATCAGCTTCGCGAGCGCGGTGTTCGATTCGAGCGCCTCCGAGCCGCCGCGCAGGATCGTCGCGTTGCCGGACTTCAGGCACAGCGCGGCCGCGTCGATCGTCACGTTCGGCCGCGATTCGTAGATGATCCCGATCACGCCGAGCGGCACGCGCATCTGGCCGACCTGGATTCCGCTCGGGCGGTATTTGAGATTGCTCATCTCGCCGATCGGGTCCGCCAGCGTCGCGACCTGGCGCAGCCCTTCGATCATCGTCTTCAGCGCCTTGTCCGACAGCGTCAGGCGATCGACGAACGCCGCGTCGTGCCCCTTGTCCTTCGCGCGCGCGACGTCGCGCGCGTTGGCGGCCTTCAGCGCGTCGGCGTCGCGCCCGATTGCCCGCGCGACCGCTTCGAGCGCGGCGTTCTTCGCCGCGGTGGACGCGCGTGCGATCTCGCGCGAGGCGCGCCGCGCGCGGCGGCCGACGTCCGTCATGTACTGGTCGATATCCATCGTGAGACTCGCAATGCAAGCCGCGTCGAGCGGCGAAAAAACGATTGTCGGAAAACGGGCGCGCCGGGTGCCGCGTGCGCACTCGCGGCCGTCCCGCCCGTTCACGCAGATTATAAGCGCCGGCGCGAAAGCCCGCTCAAGCGGGCCGGCGCGGCGCGTCGCCGCCTGGCCCGGCCGCGCGCGCGACGGTCATCGCGAGCTGGAACAGGCCGTCCCACGGATCGGGCGGCGGCTCGCCGCGCGCCGCGCCGCGCGACACGGCCGACAACCCCTTGACCTGCCGGTCGAGCCGCGCGGCGAACGCGAGCGCGTGCTCGAGCGCCGCTTCCGATACGCGCGAAAGCGCGGGCCCGACGAGCCGCTCGCGCGGCCCCCACACGCGGTTCTCGCGCACGAGCACGGCAAGCGGCTTGCCGGCCGCGACGCCGCGCTTGATCCGCAACAGCGTGCGCAACTCCTCGACGACCGCCCACAGCACGAGCACGAGCGCCTCGCCCTCGCCCTTCAGGCCGTCGATCATCCGCGAAAGCCGCGCGGCGTCGCCCGCGAGCATCGCCTCGTTGAGCTTGAACACGTCGTAGCGCGCGACGTTCAGCACCGCGTCGTGGATCTGCTCGAACGTCAGCGCGCCGGCCGGATACAGCAGGCCGAGCTTCTGGATTTCCTGATGCGCGGCGAGCAGATTGCCTTCGACCCGCTCGGCGACGAACGCGAGCGCGCGCCGTCCGTCGTCGCCCGGGGCGACCCGCTGCCCCTGCAGCGCGAGCCGCTGACCGATCCAGTTCGGCAACTGCGCGCGCTCGACGGGGTCGATCTTCAGCGCGACGCCGCCGTTCGCGAGCGCCGTGAACCACGCGGACTTCTGCGTCGCCGCATCGAGCCGCGGCAGCGTGACGAGCATCAGCACGTCCGGGTTGGCCGCGCCGGCGAGCGTCTTCAGCGCGTCGGCGCCGTCCTTGCCGGGCTTGCCGGACGGAATCCGCAGCTCGACGAGCTGCCGCTCGCCGAACAGCGACATCGCCTGGCTCGCGCCGATCAGCGTGCTCCAGTCGAAGCCGCGCTCGACGGTGTGCACCGAGCGCTCGGTGAAGCCCGCCGCGCGCGCGGCGGCGCGGATCTTGTCGCACGCCTCCTGCGCGAGCAGCGGTTCGTCGCCGTAGACGACGTACAGTCCGGCCAGGCCCTTGGAGAGATGCGGCTCCAGCGCGTCAAGTCGCAGTTGCATCGGTTCGTGCGTCGATCGTTGAACGGGGAATGGCGAACGCGGCGATCACAGCGGCGGCGGCGGCAGCGGCGCGCGCGGCGCGACGGCCGGCACGCCCTCGCCCGGCTCCGGATGCAGCGTGCGGACGATCGCGAGACGGCGCATCAGCTGATCGATCGCGTCGTTCTGCATATCCGCGAACAGAATCTCGGATTCCTGCGCCTTCGCGTTCGTGTACTTCGCGCTGTACGTCATCGCGCGGTTCAGCGCGATCAGCGAAGGCGGGATCAGCAGGGTGCCGTCCTTGCCGAAAAGCGTGTAGTTCAGCGAGTAGTTGAGCTGGTATTCCTGCACCGTGCCGAACCGGTCGAGCGTCAGCGTGCCCTGGCCGCGCGATTCCGCGAGATTCAGCACCACATCCGCCTCGTCGGGCGTCTTGACGATCTTCGTGTCGCTGCCGGCCTCGACGAGGCGCGTGAGCCGCGCGGCCGCCGCCGGCGGCGCGCCCGCGATGTACAAGCGCTTGAACGCGTAGTCCTGCTGCCCGCGCAGCTTGAAACCGCACGCGGACAGCAGCACCGCGCTGCCCACGAGCATCAAAAACGATCTGCGGATCACCTTTGCTCCTTGCTGATGCGTGCCAGCCCCGCCGCGCGCCGTCAAACGACGACGTTCACGAGACGGCCCGGCACGACAATGATCTTCTTCGCCGGCCTGCCTTCGGCGAATTTCGCGAACATCCCGTCGGCGACGGCCGCCGCCTCGATCGCCTCGCGGCTCGCGTCCTTCGCGACCTTCAGCGCGCCGCGCACCTTGCCGTTGACCTGCAGCACGAGCTCGATCTCGGCCTGCTCGAGCGCGGCCTCGTCGACCTTCGGCCACGGCGCGTCGAGCAGCGGGCCGAATTCGTCCGCGTAGCCGAGCACCTTCCACAGCTCGAACGTGACGTGCGGCACGACCGGATACAGCACGCGCAGCAGCACGCCGTAAGTCTCGCGCAGCACGGCGGGCGTCGCGCCCTTCGCGCCTTCGATCGCGTTGAGCATCTTCATCGCGGCCGACACGACCGTGTTGTACTGCAAGCGCTGGTAATCGAAATCCGCCTGCTTGAGCACGCCGTGGATCTCGCGGCGCAGCGTCTTGCCCGCCTCGGCGAGTTGCGCGGCGTCGAACGGCGCGCGCACGGCCAGCGCTTCGCGGTTCGCGAAGCCGAACGCCCACACGCGGCGCAGAAAGCGGCTCGCGCCGTCGACGCCCGCGCCGGACCACTCGAGCTGCTGCTCGGGCGGCGCCGCGAACATCGTGAAAAGGCGCGCGGTGTCGGCGCCGTAATGGTCGATCAGCATTTGCGGATCGACGCCGTTGTTCTTCGACTTCGACATCTTCTCGATGCCGCCGAGCTCGACCGGCTGCCCGTCCGATTTCAGCACCGCGCCGACGGGGCGGCCCTTGTCGTCGAACGACACGGTCACGTCGGCCGGGTTGTACCAGGTCTTCTTGCCCGCCGCGTCCTCGCGGTAGAACGTCTCGTTGAGCACCATCCCCTGCGTGAGCAGGTTCTTCGCCGGTTCGCCGAACGCGACGAGACCGAGATCGCGCATCACCTTCGCCCAGAAGCGCGAGTACAGCAGGTGCAGGATCGCGTGCTCGATGCCGCCGATGTACTGATCCATCGGCATCCAGTAGTCGGTGCGCGCATCGACCATCGTCTGCGCGTCGGGCGCCGCGTAGCGCGAGAAGTACCACGCGGAATCGACGAACGTGTCCATCGTGTCCGTTTCGCGCTTCGCGACCGCGCCGCACTTCGGGCACGTGCAGTTCAGGAACGCGTCGGACTTCGCGAGCGGGTTGCCCGTGCCGTCCGGCACGAGATCTTCCGGCAGCACGACGGGCAGGTCCTGCTCCGGCACCGGCACGTCGCCGCACGACGGGCAGTGGATGATCGGGATCGGCGTGCCCCAGTAGCGCTGGCGCGAGATGCCCCAGTCGCGCAGCCGGTAGGTGATCTGCTTGTCGCCGAGGCCGCCCGCCTTCAGCTCGGCCGCGATCGCGTCGACGGCCGCGTCGTACGCGAGGCCGTCGTACTTGCCGCTGTTCACGCACACGGCGCGCGTCTTGTCGCCGTACCATTCCTGCCACGCGTCGGTCGAGTACGTCTCGCCCTCCACGGCAATCACCTGCCGGATCGGCAGGCCATACTTCTTCGCGAACGCGAAGTCGCGCTCGTCGTGCGCGGGCACGCCCATCACCGCGCCCTCGCCGTAGCTCATCAGCACGTAGTTGCCGATCCACACCTCGACGGGCTCGCCCGTGAGCGGATGCGACACCGAAAAGCCCGTGGCGACGCCCTTCTTCTCCATCGTCGCGATGTCGGCCTCGGCGACGCCGCCGCGCTTGCATTCGTCGATGAACGCCTGCAGCGCGGGCTTGTCCCGCGCGAGCCGCGCGGCGAGCGGATGCTCGGCCGCGATCGCGCAGAACGTGACGCCCATGATCGTGTCGGCGCGCGTCGTGAACACGCGCAGCAGCTTCTTCTCGCCGTCGAGCTCGTACGGAAAGCCGAAGTTCACGCCGAAGCTCTTGCCGATCCAGTTGTGCTGCATCACCTTCACGCGCTCGGGCCAACCGAGGCCGTCGAGATCGTTCAGCAGCTCGTCCGCGTACTGCGTGATCCGCATGTAGTACATCGGGATCTCGCGCTTTTCGACGAACGCGCCCGAGCGCCAGCCGCGCCCGTCGATCACCTGCTCGTTCGCGAGCACGGTCTGGTCGACCGGGTCCCAGTTCACGGTGCCCGTCTTCTTGTACGCGACGCCCTTCTCGAGCATCTTCAGGAACAGCCACTGGTTCCACTTGTAGTAGTCGGGCTTGCAGGTCGTGACCTCGCGCGACCAGTCGATCGCGAGGCCCATCGCCTGCATCTGCTTCTTCATGTAAGCGATGTTCTCGTACGTCCACTGCGCGGGCGGCACGCCGTTGGCCATCGCGGCGTTCTCGGCCGGCATCCCGAATGCGTCCCAACCCATCGGCATCAGCGTGTTGTAGCCGTTCATCCGCAGATAGCGGTACATCACGTCGTTGATCGTGTAGTTGCGCACGTGACCCATGTGCAGCTTGCCGGACGGGTAAGGCAGCATCGACACGCAGTAGAACTTCTTGCGGTTCGCGTCTTCCTTCGAGCGGTAGGCATCGGCTGCGCGCCAGTCGCTCTGGGCGGCAGCTTCGACGTCGGCGGGTACGTATCTTTCGTGCATGGTGTGGTTCGGGCTGGGCTTTTGAGCGGCGCGCGACGCAAGGTGCCGAGCGCACGCGCGCTCGAGTGGATCAAAAGTCGCGCTTCCCCGGCGGCCGGGGGCGGCGCGGGGAAAACGTCGATTATACCGTCCGCGCCGGCCGGCCACGCCGTCCGGGCGGCCGCGAACCGCCGATCAGCGCGACGCGGCGGGCGACGGCGGCGACGACGGTGGCTGCGGCTGCGCCTGGGGCGACGCCGGCGGCGAAAGCGAAGGCGGTGCGCCGCGCGGCGGCGACGGCCGGGCCGGCGGCGCGGGCGCGTCGGTGACGAAGCCGATCCGCGCGACGCCCGCCTGCTGCGCGGCGCCCATCACCTGCGCGATCGTGTCGTAGCGGGTGTCGCGCGCGGCGCGCAAATGCAGCTCCGGGTCCTGGCCTGCCGCCGCCACGTCGCGCAACCGCGCGGCGAGCGCGTCGGGCGCGACGGGCGCGTCGTTCCAGTACAGCTTGCCCGCCGCGTCGATCGACACCGTGATCGTCTCCGGCGTCTCGCGCGCGGGCGCGGCCGCGACCTTCGGCAAATCGAGCCGGATCGCATGCGTCAAGAGCGGCGCGGTGATGATGAAGATGACGAGCAGCACGAGCATCACGTCGATGAGCGGCGTCATGTTGATGTCCGCCATCGGCTGCGACGTGTGCTGGTGATCGAGTCCGCCGAATGCCATGCCGCCCTCCTCGCCGGGTGTATCGGATCGACGCAGCCGGCTAGGCCGCGGTGGCCGCATCGTCGGCCGCGGCGGCGGCCGGCTCGCCGCAGACGAACACGTGCAGATCGCGCGCGAAGCCGTCGAGCTCCTCGACGAGCTGGCGCACGAGCCGCCCGAGGATGTTGTACGCGAGCACCGCCGGAATCGCGACGACCAGGCCGAACGCGGTCATGATGAGCGCCTCGCCGACCGGGCCGGCGACGTTCTCGATCTGCGCCTGCCCGCTCGCCGCGATGCTGCCGAGCGCGTGATAGATCCCCCAGACGGTGCCGAGCAGGCCGACGAACGGCGCGGTGCTGCCGATCGACGCGAGCAGCACCTGGCCGAACTCGAGCCTGCGCTGCGACGCACGCAGTGCGTGGCGCAGCGCGCGCAGCACCCGCTCGCCGCGCTCGACGCGTGCGGCGAGCGCATGCGGCTCGACGCGCGACGCGGCGTCCGCTTCGCGCGCGGCTTCCGCGAGCGGCGCGAACACGCGCTCCTTGTCGGCCGCGCGCAGCGCGGCGATCCCGTCGTCGAGCGTCGCCGCGCGCCAGAACGCGGCGAGCGCGGCGGGCCCCTGGCGCTTCGCGCGCACCAGCACCCACGCCTTCACGAGCAGGAAACACCAGCTCGCGATCGACATCGCGAGCAGCACGTAAGCGACCGCGTGCGTGACGGCGTCGCCGCTTGCGAGGTAGTGGAGGATGCCGGTCGGGGTCGCCATCGATGCCCGGAAATGGCGCTCGGGGCGCTCAGCGCAGGCCGAGCACGTCCTGCATGTCGAAGAAACCGGCCTGATGGCCGGCGAGGAAGCGCGCCGCGCGCAGCGCCCCTTGCGCATACGACACGCGGCTCGCCGATTTGTGCGTGATCTCGATGCGCTCGCCGATACCGGCGAAGAGCACCGTGTGATCGCCGACGATGTCGCCGCCGCGGATCGCCGAGAAACCGATCGTCGACGGATCGCGCTCGCCCGTCACGCCGTGGCGGCCGTAGACCGCGCAATCGTCGAGCGTGCGGCCCGTCGCCGCCGCGATCGTCTCGCCCATCATCAGCGCGGTGCCGGACGGCGCGTCGACCTTGTGCCGGTGATGCGCCTCGATGATCTCGATGTCGTAGCCCTGCGCGAACTGCTTCGCCGCGAATTCGAGCAACTTCATCGTGACGTTCACGCCGACGCTCATGTTCGCCGAGAACACGAGCGCGATCTTCCCGCCCGCCGCGCGCAGCTGCGCCTTCTGCGGCTCGCTGAAGCCCGTCGTGCCGATCACGAGCTTCACGTCGTGGCGCAGCGCCGCATCCAGATGCGCGAGCGTGCCCTCGGGGCGCGTGAAGTCGATCAGGTAATCGGCCTCGGCGCACACGCGTTCGATGTCGTCGGTGAGCGCGACGCCGGTCTGCTTGCCGAGGAACGCGCCCGCGTCCTGGCCGAGCTGCGACGAGCCCGTGCGGTCGAGCGCGCCGGCGAGCGTCGCGTCGGGCGCGGCGAGCACCGCTTCGATCAGCATCCGGCCCATCCGGCCGGACGCCCCAGCAATCGCAATCTTCATGGACGACATGCGCTACCTGCTTGCTACGAATGAAAGACGGGCGGCGCGCGCCGCCCCTGGTTAGGCTCGGACTGCCGGATCAGCCGCCCGTTCCCTGCGCGCCGGACGCGGGCGCCGTGAGCGGCTGGTTCGGCAGCGCGTCGGCGCCCTGCGGGCCGACCGGCTGGTTCGCGCCGCCCTGCGCGGGCGGCGGAGGCGGGCGATGGAACTGGAACTGCGGCTGGATCGCGGGCGCGGCGCCGGGCGGCAGGCCACCCGGCGTCGGCGCGTTCGGCGCCATCTGCGCGGAAGGCGCGAAGCGGGACGCCGCGCCGCTCTGACCGGGCACCTGCGCGGTCGCGCGGTTCGCCGCGCGCGCCGCCTGCGCGTTCGCGTCGTTCTGCTCCGCCGCCTGCATGGCTTCGGGAGCCGCCGCGGCGGCTTCGGGCGCGGAGGCGGCGCGCGCGGCCGCGGCTGCGGCCGCGCGCGCCTTCTTGCCGCGACGATCGCCGTCGATGTCGGCGAGCAGATCGAGCTCGGACGGCAGATTCTCGGCGCCCGACCAGCCGGCGAGGCGATCGCCCGCGAAATTCACCACGAGATCGCGCTGCTGGACGACCGACGTCGAGCCGCGCTTGAAGTAGAAAAGGTAATCCCAGCGATCCGCATGGAACATGTCGGTCAGCAGCGGCGTGCCGAGCAGCGCGCGCACCTGCTCGCGCGACATGCCGACCTGCAGTTGCGACGCCTTTTCCTGCGACACGAAGTTGCCCTGGACGACGGTGATCCGATACGGCGTAATGCTCTGCGCGATCCGCTGGGTCACGCTGTCGTACGACGAACAGGCGGCCAGTCCGACCACGGCGACAGCTGCGATGACGGTGCTCCGCACGCGGCTCCTCTGAAGTTGCAAAAGCGATCTTGGAATCATGTCCCTCACCGTGCTGGCCCTTGTCCAAGGCCGCGCGAGAATGTCACAGATGACTGAAAAGGCGAAAAGCCGGTACTATTGAAGCCCTGCATTGTACTCTAGGGACGCCTAGCCATGACCAATCCGACCGATCTCAAAAACATCGGGCTCAAGGCCACCCTACCGCGCCTCAAGATTCTCGAAATTTTCCAGCAAAGCCCGGTTCGCCACCTGACCGCCGAAGACGTCTATCGCAACCTGCTGCACGAGGAACTCGACATCGGCCTCGCCACCGTCTACCGCGTGCTCACCCAGTTCGAGCAGGCGGGCCTGCTTTCGCGCAGCAATTTCGAATCGGGCAAGGCCGTGTTCGAGCTGAACGAAGGCTCGCACCACGATCACCTCGTGTGCCTCGATTGCGGCCGCGTCGAGGAGTTCTTCGACGCCGAGATCGAGACCCGCCAGCAATCGATCGCGAAGGAACGCGGCTTCAAGCTGCAGGAGCATTCGCTCGCGATGTACGGCACCTGCACGACGGAAAACTGCCCCTATCGCAAGCACTGACGCAAGCGCGAAGCGCACGCCCGAGCGCGTGCGCCGCGGCCAGAGCGCCGCGCATGCGAAAGGCCCGGCCGGCGCAAGCCTGACCGGGCCTTTTTGCATCGCGCGGCGCGCCTGTCGAGCGCGCGACGCGCGTGCGTCAGGCGGCGCTCGCGTGCGCGTCGTCCGTCACGAGCCGCCAGCGCGCGTCGAGCGCGAGCTCGTCGCAGTTCGGCTGCGCGCCGCCGCGGTCGATCACGACGAAATCGCTGAGCGCATCGAGCGCGAGGAGCGGGTGGTGCCAGACGCCCTTCGCGTAATTGACGCCTTGCCAGCCCTGCGCGAGAAACGCGCGCATCCGGGTCGGATCGAATTCGCCCGCCGGCGCGACGACGAGCGCGTAGCGCGCGACCGCCGCGAGCGGCACGAACGCCTGGCTGCCGAGCGGGTGCCGCTCCATCATGTCGATCTCGATTGGCCACGCGCGCGGCTGCGCGCGAAAGAGGCTCACGAGCGGCCGCCCGCCTCGGTGACGTCGATCGACGCGAGATCGTGAAACCGCTCGGTCGTCCCGCCGTTGATCAGGATGCGGCGCGCGCCCGCCAGCTCGATCACGTCGCCGAACGGCGCGAACGCTTCCCGCGTCAGGCGCTCGAGGCGCAGGGTGTGCAGCGTCTGCATGGGCGGCCTCCGTTTATGCGAGCTCGCCCCAGAAGCGCAGGCGCGACACGCCGCCGTCCGGATGGATGTTCAGCCGCACGTGCGTGACGGGGCCGAGCGCCGCGAGCTGCGTCTCGAACGTATGCACGCTATCCATCCCGAGCGGCTGCTCGCCGAGCAGCATCGGCCAGAACATCGCCTGCGTGACGAGCGACGCGTCCGTGCCGCCCGCGACGCGCGCCGCCTGCAGCGAGCAGCGGTCCGGGAAATTGCCCTTGAAGTGCGCGGTATCGACTTCGACCCTACGAATCACGCCGGGCCGCGCGAGCGCGACGATCGCCCAGTCGTTGCCGGGCTCGCGGCGGCGCCGCGTCTCCCAGCCGTCGCCCATGTTCGCGCCGCGCCCGGGCATCAGCATCCGCGACGCGGGGCCGAAGTGCTCGTTGTTCGCGGCGACGAGATACGCGCCGTTCTCGATCGCGGCCAGATCGACGAGCTCGCCGCGCGCCGCGCGGCTCCAGTCGCGCTGCGGCTGGCCGTACACGCGCAGCCGCGCGAGCCCGCCGTCCGGATACAGGTTCACGCGCAGGTGCGTATAGGCGCGAGGATTGCTCACGTCGACGTAGTGATGCTGATTGCCGGCGAGCGTCGTCGCCGGCACGAGCGTTTCCCAGACGGCGTCGTCGGGCGGCGTGTCGGCGTCCGACACGCATGCGTCGATCGACGCGGCGGGCGGGAAATTGCCGGTGAAGTGGCTCGTGTCGAGATCGACGCCGTACACCACGCCCGGCCGCGCGAGCCGCACGACGCAGAAGTCGTGCCCCGTCGTGCGCTTGCGGCGCGTCTCCCAGCCGTCCATCCATTTGCCGTGGTCGTCGTACTTGCCGGGAATGAACACGGCGGGCTCGGGATCGAGCATCCGCTCCTTCGGCGCGAAGAATTCGTCGCTCGCGAAGAGCGCCTTCGCACCGAGGCGCGGGTCGGCGAGATTCATGTAGCGGCGCGTGAACGCGGGTGCGTTCGGATCGAGAATCGGGGCGGCCATGTCGTCTCCTGTTATTGAATGTGTGTCCGAAAGCGGAAAACCGGCGGAAAAATCGGCGGCCATTGCGCCAGCCTGAAAAACGAAGCGCCGGCGCGAAGCTGAGCGCCGGCCGCGCGATGATGCCGGGCGGGGCCGCGTCAGAGCGCGTGCGCGCCGCCGTCCGAGATCGCGCCGCGCGGGCTCTCGTCGCCCGCCGGCACGTAGCGCAGCTCTTCGTTCAGCACGCGCTGCGCGCGGGCGCGGTCGATGTCGTGCTCCCATACCGCGACGACGATCGTCGCCACGCAGTTGCCGAGCAGGTTCGTGAGCGCGCGCGCGATGCCGACGAACCAGTCGACGGGCAGGATCAGCACGAGGCCGAGCACGGGCAGCGCGGGGATCGCCGACAGCGTCGCGGCGAGAATCACGATCGCCGAGCCCGGGATGCCGTGCGCGCCCTTCGACGTGACGAGCGACACGAGCAGCACGACGATCAGATCGTGCACCGACAGCGGCGTGTTGGTCGCCTGCGCGATGAAGAGCACCGCGAGCGTCAGGTAGATCGAGAAGCCGTCGAGGTTGAACGAGTAGCCGGTGGGAATCACGAGGCCCACCGTCGAATCCTTCACCCCCATCCATTCGAGCTTGCGCATCACTTGCGGCAGCACGGCGTCCGACGATGCGGTGCCGAGCACGATCAGGAGTTCCTCGCGCAGATAGCGGATCAGCTTGAACACCGAGAAGCCCGCGAGCTTCATCACCGCGCCGAGCACGATCACGACGAACGCGATGCAGCTCGCGTAGAACACGATGACGAGAAGACCCAGCTGCTTGAGCGACGCGACGCCGTACTTGCCGGTCGTGAATGCGATCGCGCCGAGCACGCCGAGCGGCGCGAGCTTGATGATGAAGCCCATCACGCGGAAGAACACCTGCGCGAATTCGTCGATCAGCGTGTTCACGCGCTTCGCCTTCTCGCCGAGCAGCGACAGCGCGGAGCCGAACAGCACCGAGAACACGAGGATCTGCAGGATGTCGCCCTTCGCGAACGCGTCGAACGCGGTCTCGGGAATGATCTTCAGCAGATAGCCCGCCGTATCCTTCAGGCTCTGCGCGTTCTTCGCGTAATCGGCGAGCGACGCGGGATCGAGCGTATGCAGATCGACGTTCATCCCGACGCCCGGCTTCGTCAGGTACGCGAGCACGAGGCCGATGCCGAGCGCGAGCGTCGTCATCGCCTCGAAGTAGATGACGGCCTTCAGGCCGACGCGGCCGACCTTCTTCAGATCGCCCGCGTTCGCCATGCCGCTCACGACGACACAGAACACGATCGGCCCGATCACCATCTTGATCAGCTTCAGGAACCCGTCACCCAACGGTCGCAGCGACTGGGCGAAGTGCGGGAAAAAGGCACCGAGCGCCACGCCGATCAACAGCGCGATGACCACCCGACCAAACAGCGAGTTGAGAAACTTCGACACGGCGTTCTCCCGTCACAACGGTTGCGGATTTCCTCTGTTCATACTGGTCCGACCAGTACTGTTATGGACGATAGTAGGAAGCCGATATAGTCGAGTCAAGAACGCCGTAAATAGGGATTACCCGCGTTTTTTCGCGGCGATTTCGCGGGCCCGGCGCACGCCGGATCATCGCTTTCCCGGAGCTCGGGCGCGCGACGGCGGGGCCGGTTTACAATGCCGGTCAGACCGCGCAATCGATCCACTGCATGAAGAACGTTCCGCATACCGTCACCGACGCCGCCATCGCCACGATCCGTGAGCGGATCGAGCGCGGCTTCTATCCCGTCGGCAGCCTGTTGCCCGCGCAACGTCAATTGTCCGAAGAACTGGAAATCAGCCGCGCGTCGCTGCGCGAGGCGCTGTCGACGCTCGAGGCGCTCGGCATGCTGCGCATCCGGCCCGGCAAGGGCGTGTACGTCGAAAGCGCGCAGGCGAGCGCCGCGCATGCGTGGCGCTTCGCCGAGCAGTCTTCGCTGCCCGACACCTACCAGATGCGCTATGCGCTCGAAGGCTTCGCCGCGCGAATGGCCGCGCTCGCCGTCAGCGAGGAGGATCTCGCGTGGTTCGAGGAGAATGTCGCCGCGCTGCAGGAGGCGCTCGCGAACGACGAGCTCGATAGCGCATCGCAGCTCGATTTCGATTTCCACATGCGCATCGTCAGCCTCGCCGGCAACGCGGCGATCGAATCGATCCTGCGCGGCAGCGCGGACATCATGAAGGAAAGCCAGCGGATGCCGTTCTATCGGCGCGAGCTCGTGCTTTCGACGTATCGCGAGCATCGCGCGATTCTCGATGCGCTGATCGCGAAGGATCCCGCCGCGGCGGGCGCGGCGATCGAAGCGCACATCTCGAACGCCGCGCAGCGCGCGGGCGTGTTCTTTCCGACGCCGAAGCGCTGACGCGGCGCATGCGTGCTCGTGCGCGGGGCGGCATACGGCGCACGGGCGCGCGGGCGTTGCGCCGTCCGCGCGCATTTGCGCAAGCGCCGGCGCGGCGTGCCCGTGCGCGCCCGGAATTTCCGGAAGCCGTTCAGGTTCGGATGAGGGCCGCGAAAGGCGGGATGCGCGCAGTCCGCGCAAAGCGCCACCGCGGCGAGATCGAGCCCACGCGCGCGTGGGCTCGCCGCATGCTCGGCCGTCTTACCCGGCTTGGATGGCGCATCGGGCGCGTGGCGCCGAGCGGAAGTCCCGCCGCGCACGTCGCGTTGGCCTCCGATGCTTCGCATTCCGGATATGTCGTCGCGGCGCCCGGCAGCACGCGTCGGCGTGCGATATGCATCCACGCGCATCGACGCCGCGTCGTCTAATATCGGTCCTCCTCTCTTTCCGTCTTCTTCCCCTTCTCTCACCAAACGCTATGCGGCGAGCGTGATGCGCCATGCGTCGTTCGTCGCTTGCCGCTTGCCGTGCGCCTGCGCCCCGCAGCCCGCAGCCCGCAGCCCGCAGCCCGCAGCCCGCAGCCCGCAGCCCGCAGCCCGCAGCCCGCAGCCCGCAGCCGAGCCGACGCCTTCCCCCGCCAATCGTTCCGCGCCGCTACTCGCCGTCCGACGGCACGCCGTCGCGTGCCCGCGCCCCTTCGCGGCGCCCGATCTCGTGCCGCCTCGCGAGCATATGGTCGACGAACGCGCGCATCGCCGCGCTTCGATACCCGCCCTTGCGCATCAGCAGCGCCGCCGTGCGTTGCGGCAGCGGCGGATCGAGCCGGATCGCGCACAAGTCGTCGCGGCGCTCGGCGATCGCCGACGGCAGCACCGTCGCAATCCGCCCGCCGCGCACCATCTCGAGCATCGCGCTGATCGAGTTCACCTCGATCGCGACGCGCGGCGTGACGCCGTTGCGATGGAAGTACTGGTCGACCTTGCCGCGCGTCGCGAAGGCGCGGCTCAGCAGGATCAGCGGCTCGCCGGCGGCTTCGTCGGGCGAAAGCGGCTTGCGGCGACGCGCATGGCGATGGTCACGGCCGACGACGAGCGCGAGCGTCTCGATCCAGAGCGGCATCGTCTCGATTTCCGGCGACTGCGTCGCCTCGAACGCGATTCCGACGTCGAGTTCGTCGTCGGCGAGAAGCGGCTCGATCTGCTCCTGCGGCATCTCGCGGATCGTCAGTTTCAGGTTCGGATAGCGCGCATTGAAGCCGTCGATCAGCCAGCCGATCAGATATGCGGAGAAAGTGGGCGTCATCGCGAGCCGCAGCGAGCCGCTCTGCAGATTCTCGACGTCGTGCACCGCGCGGCGCCCCGCCTCGAGCTGCTGCAACGCGGCGCGCGCATGCCGCGCGTACGCGGTGCCGAATTCGGTCAATCGCACCGCGCGCGCCGAGCGATCGAACAACTGCACGCCGAGCACGCCCTCGAGCTGCCGGATCTGCTGCGACAGCGTGGGTTGCGACACGTGCAGCGACTCGGCCGCGCGCGTGAAGTTGCCTTGCTCGGCAACGGCGAGAAAATAGCGGATATGTCGGAGCAGCATTGTCCCGGATATTGGCGTTGCCTATGCGAACAATAATAAACCGGTCTTGGACGCTATGAATCGTTTGCCTCATGCTTCGGTCATCGGCACTCGCCGTCGATCATGGAGCACACGATGCAGGACATCATCGAAGGGTTTCTGAAGTTCCGGCGCGACGCATTCGCGCCGCGCACGGCGTTGTTCAAGCGCCTCGCCACGAGCCAGCAGCCACGCGCCCTCTTCATCTCGTGCTCGGACAGCCGTCTCGTGCCCGAGCTCGTCACGCAGCGCGAGCCGGGCGAGCTGTTCGTGATCCGCAACGCGGGCAACATCGTGCCTTCGTTCGGCCCCGAGCCCGGCGGCGTATCGGCGTCCGTCGAATACGCGGTGGCGGTGCTCGAAGTGGCCGACGTCGTCGTGTGCGGGCACTCGGACTGCGGCGCGATGCGTGCGATCGCGTCGTGCGCGTGCCTCGATCATCTGCCCGCCGTGCGCAGCTGGCTGCGCTACGCGGACGCCGCGAAACGCGTGAACGAAGCGCGCGAGCATGCGGGCGAGCAGGCGCGCGTCGATTCGATGGTGCGCGAAAACGTCGTCGCGCAACTCGCGAATCTCAATACACATCCGTCGGTGCGGCTCGCGCTCGAGCAAGGGCGCCTCACGCTGCGCGGCTGGGTGTACGACATCGAGACCGGCTCGATCGACGCGCTCGACGGCGCGACGGGCCGCTTCGTCGCGCTCGCCGAGCATCCGCGGGTGCACGCGACGCCGCCGCGCGTCCAGCGCGCGGCGTGACGCATGACACCACGCGCGCCGCCCCCGGCGCGGCGCGCAGCACGCCGCGCAGCCCCCTTCCCGATCCCTCACCGCAAGGAGTCCGTATGACCCAGTCGCAACACAGCCAATCCCCGCGCGAGGCGCTCGCCGAGCGCATCGTCGAAGCCAAGACCCGCAAGAACCTCACGTTCGAGCAGATCAACGAAGGCACCGGCCTGAGCGTCGCGTTCACGACGGCCGCGCTGCTCGGC
Source organism: Burkholderia mallei ATCC 23344 (assembly GCF_000011705.1). NCBI lineage: Bacteria > Pseudomonadati > Pseudomonadota > Betaproteobacteria > Burkholderiales > Burkholderiaceae > Burkholderia > Burkholderia mallei. Next base: position 2,568,669 of record NC_006348.1, read on the forward strand.
CAGCATCCGCTGCCCGCCGACGCCGCGCGCGTCGTCGCCGCGAAGCTCGATCTCGACGACGATGCACAGCGCCTGCTGCAGACGATCCCCGTGCGCGGCAGCATCCCGGGCGGCGTCCCGACCGATCCGACGATCTACCGCTTCTACGAAATCGTGCAGGTGTACGGCTCGACGCTGAAGGCGCTGATTCACGAGCAATTCGGCGACGGCATCGTCAGCGCGATCAATTTCAAGCTCGATATCAAGAAGGTCGACGATCCGGAGGGCGGCTCGCGCGCCGTCATCACGCTCGACGGCAAGTATCTGCCGACGAAGCCGTTCTGAACGCCGCCCCCGACGCGCGGCCCGGCGCGGCAGGCTGGTTTCGCGCCGCGCGCCGCGCGCACCGCGGGCGGCCGTTCGCTTTCGGCATTCCGGCGCTTCCGGTACTTCCCGCGTTTCCAGCGCTTCGTCCGCTTCGTTCGTTGGTTTTTTCCGACTCCCTCCTTGTTCGCTACGCGCCTCATGAATTCCGTCACCGCTCCCTCCCCCGCGCTGACGCGCGGGATGACGCTGCTGTTCGCGTGCGCCTGCGGCATCGTCATCGGCAACCTCTATTATTCGCAACCGCTTCTCGCGGCGATCGCGGCGAGCTTCGGGCGCCAACCCGCCGAGCTCGGCTATCTCGTCACGCTGACGCAGCTCGGCTACGCGGCGAGCCTCCTCGTCGTCGTGCCGCTCGGCGACGTCGTCAATCGCCATACGCTGATCGTGCGGCTGCTTGTCGCCAATGTCGTCGCGCTCGTCGCGGTGGCGTCGAGCACGCGCTACGGCTTTTTCGTCGCGGCGAACATGTGCGTCGGCTTCGTCACGTGTTCGACGCAACTGCTCGTGCCGTTCGCCGCGTCGCTCGCCGACGACGGGGCGCGCGGCCGCGCGATCGGCACCGTGATGAGCGGCCTGTTGCTCGGCATCCTGCTCGCGCGCGTCGCATCGGGCGCGATCGCCGACTGGCTCGGCTGGCGCGCCGTCTATGCGATCGCGGCGGCGATGGTGCTGTTGCTCGCGGGCGTGCTCGCCGCGAAGCTGCCGAAGGACCGCCGCCATGCACGCGTCGACTACGCGGCGCTGATGCAATCGCTCGCCGCGCTCGTGCGCGCGCAGCCGCTGATCGCGCTGCGCTGCGCATACGGCGCGCTCGTGTTCGCGTGCTTCAGCCTGCTGTGGACGGGCCTCACGTTTTTGCTCAGCCAGCCGCCATACGGCTACACGGAAGGCCGGATCGGCCTGTTCGGAATCGTCGGCGCGGTGGGCGCGCTCGCCGCGGCGTCGGCGGGGCGGCTCGTCGACCGCGGTCACGGCAACGCGGCCACCGGCCTGTTCGCGGCGGCGGTGCTCGCGTCGTTCGCGGCGATCGCGGCGGGCGAGCAATCGCTCGCCGCGCTGATCGTCGGCATCCTCGTGCTCGACATCGGCGTGCAGGGCCTGCACATCTCGAACCAGAGCGTGATCTATGCGCTCGCCGGCGACGCGCGCAGCCGCGTCACGACGATCTACCTGACGAGCTATTTCATCGGCGGCGCGCTCGGCTCGGGCGCGGCGGGCGCCGCGTTCGGCCTCGACGGCTGGCGCGGCGTCTGCATCGCGGGCGCGATCCTGTCGGGCTCGCTCGTCGCGCTGTGGGGCGCGTCGCAGCGCGTCGGCGCGCGGCAGGCCGCGCGGTAGCGCGGCGCCGCCGACTCGCGCAGCGGACCGTGCGACGATGCCGCGGCTCGAGAACGGGTTTCGCCCCACGCGCGGCACGCCCCCTTTGCACCGCGTGCGCCGCATTCGTGCGATGCGCCTATGCCATGTCGTCGAGCATGCGCGGTGGCGCGGCATGCAGGCGGCACGCGCACGCCGCGACGCCGGCCGTAGCCGGGTCCGCCCTCATGCCGATCACGCGGACGACAGGCCGCAACGGGCGGGCGGACGGGTAGCGCACGGGCAGCGACAGGCGGCAAACAAACGGTCGCGAGCAACCGCCCCAAGCGACGGTGACAAAAGCGACGGCGACAAAAAAGCCCGGCCGGCATGAAACCGGACCGGGCTCGATCGCGACGCGGGCCGCCTCGCGGCGCCCGCGCGCGGGGATCACTTCGCGTTCGCGAGCGCGATCGCCGTATCCAGCATGCGGTTCGAGAAGCCCCACTCGTTGTCGTACCAGCTCGACACCTTCACGAGACGGCCCGACACCTTCGTGAGCGTCGCGTCGAACGTCGACGAAGCCGGGTTGTGGTTGAAGTCGATCGACACGAGCGGCGCATCGTTGTAGCCGAGGATGCCCTTCAGCGCGCCTTCCGACGCTTCCTTCATGATCGCGTTGACTTCGGCCGCCGTCGTGTCGCGCTTCGCGATGAACGACAGATCGACGATCGACACGTTGATGGTCGGCACGCGGATCGCGTAGCCGTCGAGCTTGCCGTTCAGCTCCGGCAGCACGAGGCCGACGGCGGCCGCCGCACCCGTCTTCGTCGGGATCTGGCTGTGCGTCGCCGAGCGCGCGCGGCGCAGGTCCTCGTGGTAGACGTCCGTCAGCACCTGGTCGTTCGTGTAGGCATGAATCGTCGTCATCAGGCCGGTTTCGAGGCCGATCTTGTCGTTCAGCGGCTTGACGAGCGGAGCCAGGCAGTTCGTCGTGCACGATGCGTTCGAGATGACGGTGTGCTCGGCCTTCAGCACGTCGTGGTTCACGCCGTAGACGATCGTCGCGTCGACGTCCTTGCCGCCCGGCGCCGAGATGATCACCTTCTTCGCGCCGCCCTTCAGGTGCGCGCTCGCCTTTTCCTTCGACGTGAAGAAGCCCGTGCATTCCATCACGACGTCGACGCCCAGCTCGCCCCACGGCAGCTCGGCCGGGTTGCGGTTCGCGAGCACGCGAATCCTGTCGCCGTTCACGACGAGGTAATCACCGTCGACCGACACTTCGCCCGGGAACTTGCCGTGCGCGGTGTCGTACTGCGTCAGGTGCGCGTTGGTCTTCGCGTCGCCCAGATCGTTGATCGCAACGATCTCGAGATCGTGCTTCTTGCCGTTTTCGTAGAAAGCGCGCAGCGTGTTGCGGCCGATGCGGCCGTAACCGTTGATTGCAACGCGAATCGTCATGATGTATCTCCTGATGGCTGAAAAAATACTTCGTGCAGCTTCACGCGCGCCCGGCCGGCGCGGGGCACGGCCGCCCGGGCGTCGAATGGGTTACGCGAGCACCGCCTTCGCCGTTTCGACCACGTGCTCGATCGTGAAGCCGAAATGCTTGAACAACACGCCAGCCGGAGCCGACTCGCCGAACGTGTCGATGCCGACCACGCCGCCTTCGAGGCCCACGTACTTGCGCCAGAAATCGGTGACGCCCGCTTCGATCGCGACGCGGCGCACGCCGTGCGGCAGCACGCGCTCGCGGTACTCGGCGTCCTGCCGGTCGAACACGTCGGTCGACGGCATCGACACGACGCGCGCGGCGATCCCCTGCTGCGCGAGCGGCTCGACCGCCTTCATCGCGAGCTCCACTTCCGAGCCCGTCGCGATCAGGATGATCTTGCGCGCGACGATCTCTTCGTCCCAGTCGCGCAGCACGTAGCCGCCCTTCTCGATGTTCGCGAGCTGCGCGTCGGTGCGCGCGTTGAACGCGAGGTTCTGGCGGCTGAAGACCAGGCACGACGGGTGCTGGTGCGAGACCGCGTGGGTCCACGCGACCGCCGTCTCGACCGTGTCGGCCGGGCGCCAGACGTCGAGGTTCGGAATCAGCCGCAGGCTCGCGACATGCTCGACCGACTGGTGCGTCGGCCCGTCTTCGCCGAGGCCGATCGAATCGTGCGTGAACACGAAGATCGACGGCACCTTCATCAGCGCGGCGACGCGCAGCGCGTTGCGGCTGTAGTCGGAGAACGTGAGGAACGTGCCGCCGAACGGCTTGTAGCCGCCGTGCAGCACGAGGCCGTTGATCGCGGCGCTCATGCCGAATTCGCGCACGCCGTAGTTGATGTGGTTGCCCCACTGGATGCCCGCGCCGTGCGCATTCGCGCGCACCGCCTTCGACGCCTTCCAGTTCGTGAGGTTCGAGCCCGTCAGGTCGGCCGAGCCGCCGAGCAGCTCGGGCAGCACGGCGGCAAGGCCCTCGATCGTCTGCTGCGACGCCTTGCGCGTCGCGACCGTCTCGCCGCGCTCGTTCGCGCCGGCGACGATCGCCGCGGCCTTCTCGGCCCAGTCGGCCGGCAGCTTGCCCGCCATGCGGCGCTCGAATTCGGCGGCCTCGGCCGGGTACTTCGCGCGGTACTGCGCGAACGCCGCGTTCCAGTCGCCTTCGCGGCGCTTGCCCGCTTCCTTCGCGTCCCACGCCGCGTAGACTTCCTGCGGAATCACGAACGGCGCCCACTTCCAGCCGAGCGCGTCGCGCGTCTTCGCGATTTCCTCCGCGCCGAGCGCCGCGCCGTGCACGTCGTGGCCGCCCGCCTTCGTCGCCGCGCCCTTGCCGATCACCGTCTTGCAGCAGATGAGCGTCGGCTTGTCCGCGCTCTTCGCCTTCGCGATCGCGGCATCGACCGCGTCGACGTCGTGGCCGTTCACGTTCGGAATCACGTTCCAGCCGTACGCCTCGAAGCGCTTCGGCGTGTCGTCGTGGAACCAGTTGACGACGTCGCCGTCGATCGAGATCCCGTTGTCGTCGTAGAACGCGATCAGCTTGTTGAGCTTGAGCGTGCCCGCGAGCGAGCACGCTTCGTGCGAGATGCCCTCCATCAGGCAGCCGTCGCCGACGAACACGTACGTGTGATGATCGACGATCTTCGCGTCGTCGCGGTTGAACTCGGCGGCGAGCAGCGCCTCGCCGAGCGCCATGCCGACCGCGTTCGCGAGGCCCTGGCCGAGCGGGCCCGTCGTCGTCTCGACGCCCGGCGTGATCCCGTATTCCGGGTGGCCCGGCGTCTTCGAATGCAATTGCCGGAAATTCTTCAGCTCTTCGATCGGCAGATCGTAGCCCGTCAGGTGCAGCAGCGAATACAGCAGCATCGAGCCGTGGCCGTTCGACAGCACGAAGCGGTCGCGGTCGGCCCAATGCGGGGTCGTCGGGTTGTGCTTCAGGTGGCGCGACCACAGCGCGACGCCGATCTCGGCCATGCCCATCGGCATGCCGGGGTGGCCGGAGTTCGCTTGCTGGACGGCGTCCATCGCGAGCGCGCGGATCGCGTTGGCCATCAGAGTGGTGGAGGCGGGAGACGAAGTCGTCATGTCGAGTCCGGAGAACGAGTCGAGAAAACGGGGCACGGGCGGCATCCGAGGCTCGCGGGCCAACCGTTTCCGGCGCGCGGTGCGGCGCCGGCGGGAGGCGAAGCGGACGAGCAGACGGACGAGGCTGCAAAGTTGGTCATTTTAACAGATGCCCTTCGTGCGGGCCTTGTCGGAATCCGCCCGCGCGCGCGGTTTCTCGGCCCTCCTCCCACCCTCTATAATTCAGACCATCGGAACCGCCCGCCCAGCCGCGCCCGCCGCCTTGAGCACCACCCTCCTCTTTCACCCGACTCCCGACGTCGCGTACGGCTTTCCGAACGCCCGGCGGCTCGCGCGCATCGAATCCGAGTATCAGGAGATCGAGGTCTGGGAAACATCGCTGCTCGGGCGGCTCTTCACGCTCGACGGCCGGCCGATGACGTCGGTCGGCGACGAGTTCGTCTATCACGAATGCATGACGCATCCGGCCGCGCTCGCGCACCCGGCGCCGAAAAAAGCGCTCGTGCTCGGCGGCGGCGACGGCGGCGCCGCGCGCCAGCTGCTGCGGCATCCGTGCATCGAGCGGATCGTCGTCGCGGAGCTCGATGCGGCTGTCGTCGACATGGCGCGCCGCTTTCTCGGCGACGTGCATCAGGGCGCGCTCGACGATCCGCGCGTCGAGCTCGCGATCGGCGACGCCGCGCGCTACGTCGACCACGCGTGCGAGCACTTCGATCTCGCGGTGTTCGACCTGACGCCGCCCGACTCGCCCGCGGCGGGCCTCTATACGCCCGCGTTCTACACGCGCCTGAAGCGCATCCTGACGCCGCAGGGCGCGGTGTCGCTGCATCTGGGCTCGCCGCTTTATCACGGAGCGCGCATCGCCGCGCTGCTCGCCGGGCTGCGCGAGCGCTTCGCGGTCGTCGCGCCGCTTTGCGCGCACGTGCCGCTGTACGGCTCGCCTTGGCTGATGGCGATCGCGAGCGACACGCTCGACGCGGCTTCGCTGTTCTCGCACGACATCGACGCGCGGCTCGCCGAGCGGCACATCGAAGGCCTGCGCTTCTACGACGCGAAGCTGCATTCCGCACTCTTCACGCTGCCGCACGCGCTGCGCGATACTCTCGGCATGCATCGCTAAGTTCGGCGAAGCATCCGCCTTTCCCGCAGGAGAACCCGCATGACCGACCCACGGCCGGCCGACGTGCCCTGGTTGACCCCTTATCTGACGGTGCGCAGCGCGCAGGCGTCGATTCAGTTCTTTAGCGACGCGTTCGGCTTCGAGAAGCGCGATTTGATCGACGAAGACGGCGCGATCATGCACGTCGAGATGTCGTACCGCGGCCAGTTGATCGTGATGTTCGCGCCCGAGGGCGCGTTCGGCTCGACGGCGCGCACGCCGAGAAGCGCCGACGCGATCGCGCCGCAGTCGTTCTATCTGTACGTCGACGACGTCGATGCGACCTACCGCCGCGCGCTCGACGCGGGCGCGAAATCGCTGAGCGCGCCGCAGGATCAGTTCTGGGGCGATCGCTTCGCGCAGATCGAGGATCTCGACGGCTACCGGTGGGCGCTCGCGCGGCCCATCGGCGCATGAGCGGCGCCGCCACGACCGCGGCGGTGCCGCGCTTCTTCGTCGACGCGGCGTTGCGCGCCGACGCCACGCTGGCGCTGCCGGCCGACGTCGCGCGTCACGCGCACGTGCTGCGGCTGCAGCCGGGCGACGCGCTCGCGCTGTTCGACGGCACGGGCGGCCAGTATCGCGCGCGACTCGTCGAGATCGACAAGCGCGGCGCGCTCGCCCGGATCGATGCGTTCGAGCCCGCGGAAGCGGAGCCGCCGTACCGCGTGACGCTCGCACAGGGCATCGCCGGCGGCGACAAGATGGATTGGGTGATCGAAAAGGCGGTCGAGCTCGGCGTGGCGGCGGTTGTGCCGCTGTCGACCGCGCGCGGCGTCGTCAGGCTGTCGGGCGAGCGCGCGGACAAGCGCGTGTCGCACTGGCGCGGCGTCGTGCGCGCGTCGTGCGAGCAGTGCGGCCGCAATCGCTTGCCGGAAATCGCGCCGGTGCGCGGCTTCGATGCATGGCTCGACGCGCTGCCGGCCACGCCGGCCGACGGCGCACTGCGCTTGCTGCTGTCGCCGCGCGCGAGCGTGCCGTTCGCATCGCTGCCCGCCGCGCCGCCCGCCGGCGACGTGACGCTGCTGATCGGCCCGGAAGGCGGGCTCGCGCCCGACGAGGAACAAGCCGCGCGAGCGCGAGGCTTCGCCGCGCTGTCGCTCGGCCCGCGCGTGCTGCGCACCGAAACGGCGGGCGCGGCGGTGCTCGCCGCGCTCGCGGCGCGCTGGGGCGGATGGTGACGGCGCGCGTCAATCGGCCGCGGGCGGCGCCGCCGCGGTAGCGCGCGTCGCGCCGAACACGGGCATGCCCGCGCGGCGCGCAAACCGCGGCGCGCGAACGAGCCGCATGTGCGGCGAGGCCGGCATGGCGGCGCGGCGCGCAAGACGGCACAGGCTCATGCGAAAACGGCGCGTGCGGAAATGACGCACGGAAAATGGCTTTCGGTCAGCCGGACCCACGGCCCGCCCGGCCGGGAAACCGGGTCGCCATGCGGGCCGAATCGGCAGTTGCCGAAAAATGGCGTGCGATCCCAGGCCGTTGACGGAAAAGGACGGGCATCGGCCGCTCGCTCGCCGCGGCGGCCCCAGACGCAAAAAACCCGCGCGAAGGCGGGCGTGTGACAGGCCGGGCAGCCCGGAATTTACGCGAACGAGTAAAAGACGCGGAACGCAACCTTGCGTTCGGCCCAGAACTCCGCCGCCTCGCGAAACACGTCGAGCAGCGTCTCGCGCCCTTCCTTGTCGAACTTGTGCGCGATCGGCAGCGCCTCGAGCACGATCACGAAGCCGGGCTGTGCGCCCGCCTTGTGAACGAGGTCCGTCAGGCAGTCGTACAGCGCGTCGTAGTTCTTGCCGAAGTGCTTCGGAAACAGGAACGACGTCGCGATCGTCTCCAGCACTTCCTGTTTCGATTGGGCATTCCCGCAATATGCGTACAGGAAATGCTGGCCGAGCTGATTCGCTTCATCGGCAAGATCCTGCACGCGAAATGCACGGATCGACTGCACGAGATTCGGTCGCACGGTCGCAAAAAGGCTCATAGGCTCCTCGATGGATGAAAGCCCGGGGCTGGCCGCGCCGTCAGGCGCTCCGCCGGCGTGCGCCGCCCTGCGCATCTGCATGACGCGCTGGAACAGGTTGCCGTCGCCGGCCGCGAACAGATCCGCCGCAGCCGACGTGTCGCGCGCGTAGGTGTTGTCGCTCATGCCGCTTATTCCGAAGTCAATCAACGATACGTTTGAAACTGTTGTAGTGGTCGCCGGTGTAATAACAATTGTCGACGCGCCTCAAGGGGCCGCCGCAGACGATGCGCCGCGCGCCGCGATTGCGGGCGCGCGGCGTCGGCACCGTGTACTCGTGGTAATAGCCGCGCCGCATCTTCGGCAAGATCCGTTCGTAATTGCCGAATACCGCGCCGTCTTTCCCGTACGGATAGGGACCGCCCGCGGCGATCAGGCTGAGCGTGGTTGCTGCCTCGCGCGGCAAACGGGATGCGGGGATCGTATCGACCTGCGCCGCCGCCCCGTCGACCGTGGCGGCTTCCCGTGCGTATGCGGCGGAAACCAGACTGCCCGGCGTAGCGCCGATGTTGCCCATCGCGACGATCGCGAAGACGGACGCGAGCGCGCCGTTGCGGAGCCACTTGCGTGCCATAAACGAGGTTCCCGCTGTTAAATCAATAAGTTGACGACCAAGAAAGGCGTAAGCGTAGCGCTAATGCACGCGGGAATCAATGCTCGTTAGGAAAATGAAAGGATGAAGCGGGGCTCTCCGCTGTTATTTTTTATCTTTCACAGGATAAAAATAGATTACATAAAGTAAATTGTCATGACGGCGTCAGCTGCGGCGGGTTTCTGCCTCCTCGCCGCCTCTTGCGGCCCAAGGGTGGCGTCGTCGGCTTCGGGAAGGCGCTTTTCTCCGCCATGCCCGACGGCGCGCCCGCAACGGGCGCGCCGTTTTTTTATCGCCCGATAACTTCGCTCAACGTACCGCGTTCACGTCGGCAACCAGCAGCGCCGTCATGTTGACGATCCGGCGCACGGTCGCCGATTCGGTCAGCACGTGCACGGGCTGCGCGGCGCCGAGCAGAATCGGCCCGATCGCGATGTTGTTGCCGGCAGCCGTTTTGAGCAGGTTGTAGGCGATGTTCGCGGCATCGATGTTCGGCAGCACGAGCAGGTTCGCTTCGCCCTCGAGCGTCGATTCGGGCAGGATCTCCTTGCGCAACGCCGCGTCGAGCGCGACGTCGCCGTGCATCTCGCCGTCGACATGCAGATCGGGCGCGCGTTCTCGCAGGATCGCGAGCGTATCGCGCATCTTCTGCGCGGAAGGCGCGTTGCTCGTGCCGAAGTTCGAATGCGACAGCAGCGCGACCTTCGGCTCGATGCCGAAACGGCGCACCTCTTCCGCCGCCATGATCGTGATCTCGGCGAGCTGCGCCGGGGTCGGATCGACGTTCACGTGCGTGTCGACCAGGAAAATCTGGCGGCCGGGCAGCACCAGCGCGTTCATCGCGCCGTATACGCTGCAGCCGGCGCGCTTGCCGATCACCTGATCGATGAAGTGCAGGTGGCGGTGCGTCGTGCTGATCGTGCCGCAAATCATCCCGTCCGCCTCGCCCTTCTTGACGAGCATCGAGCCGATCAGCGTCGTGCGGCGGCGCATTTCGACGCGCGCGAGCTGCTCGCTGATCCCCTTGCGGGCCATCATCTTGAAGTAGGTTTGCCAGAAATCGCGGTAACGCTCGTCGTGCTCGGTGTTGACGATCGTGAAATCGACACCCGGCGTGAGCCGCAGGCCGTAGCGCTGGATCCGGTGCTCGATCACGGCGGGCCGCCCGATCAGGATCGGCTTCGCGAGCTTCTCGTCGACGACGATCTGCACCGCGCGCAGCACGCGCTCTTCCTCGCCCTCCGCGAACACCACCCGCTTCTTCTCGGCGGGCGCGCCGCGCGCGATCTGGAACACCGGCTTCATCGTCGTGCCGCTGTGGTAGACGAACTGCTGCAGGTGAACCTTGTACGCTTCCATGTCCTCGATCGGACGGGTCGCCACACCGCCGTCCATCGCCGCCTGCGCGACCGCGGGCGCGATCTTCACGATGAGGCGCGGGTCGAACGGCTTCGGAATCAGATATTCGGGCCCGAACGAGAGATCCTGAATACCATACGCGGTCGCGACGATGTCGCTTTGCTCCTGCTGCGCGAGCTCGGCGATCGCGTTGACGGCGGCGATCTCCATCTCGCGGGTGATCGTCGTCGCGCCGACATCGAGCGCGCCACGGAAGATGAACGGGAAGCATAGGACGTTGTTGACCTGGTTCGGATAATCGGTGCGGCCCGTCGCGAGCACGGCGTCCGGCCGCGCCTCCAGCGCCACTTCCGGCAGGATTTCCGGAGTCGGATTCGCGAGCGCGAGAATCAGCGGGCGCTCGGCCATCTTCTTCACCATGTCGGCCTTCAGCACGCCGGCCGCCGACAGGCCGAGGAAGATGTCCGCGCCGTCGATCACCTCCGACAGCGTGCGCGCATCGGTTTCGCGCGCGAAACGCTCCTTGTCCGGGTCCATCAGCTCCGCACGGCCCTTGTAGACGACGCCCGCCAGATCGGTCACCGTGATGTGCTCGAGCGGCAAGCCGAGATCGACGAGCAAATCGAGGCACGCGAGCGCGGCCGCGCCCGCGCCCGACGCAACGAGCTTCACTTCCTTGATGCTCTTGCCGACCACCTTCAGCCCGTTGGTGACCGCGGCCGCGACGACGATCGCGGTGCCGTGCTGGTCGTCGTGGAACACCGGAATCTTCATTCGCTTGCGGCATTCGCGCTCGACGATGAAGCAGTCCGGCGCCTTGATGTCCTCGAGGTTGATCCCGCCGAACGTCGGTTCGAGCGCGGCGATCACGCCGACGAGCTTGTGCGGATCGGATTCGTTGAGCTCGATGTCGAACACGTCGATCCCGGCGAACTTCTTGAAGAGGACCGCCTTGCCTTCCATCACCGGCTTCGACGCGAGCGGGCCGATGTTGCCGAGGCCGAGCACCGCGGTGCCGTTCGTGACGACGCCGACGAGGTTGCTGCGCGCGGTGAAGCGCGCGGCGTTCAACGGGTTCTCGACGATCTCCTCGCACGCGAACGCGACGCCCGGCGAATAGGCGAGCGCGAGATCGCGCTGATTGATCATCTGTTTGGTCGGCGCGATCGCGACTTTGCCCGGTGTCGGGAATTCGTGGTAATCGAGAGCGGCTTCGCGGAGTTTTTCTTTCGAGGAAGAGGAGGAGGACGAGGTCGACATGTGTCTCTACGGGGGGTCTGCGGATTAGAATACCTGTTCGACGCATTGTAGCGCCAATCCCACACGCAAAATCGCCGATTAGGGTTTGACAGCCGCGACCGAAACGTCACGAATCGGCCGCGCGCGAGCCGCCGCCGCGCCGGGCCGCGGCTCGAAGCGCCTTACAATGGGCGACATCTCAACGCTCGGACATCCGCGCCCGTGGCCCATCCTCCCCTTTCGGAATTCTCGTTGATCGACCGCTTCTTCGCGCGCCGCGCGACGGGGCCGCACGCGCGCGCCGCGCTCGGCATCGGCGACGATTGCGCGCTGCTTGCACCAGAACCGGGCAAGCTGCTGGCGGTTTCGACGGACATGCTGGTCGAAGGCCGGCACTTCCTCGCCGATGTCGATCCGCGCGCGCTCGGCCACAAGACGCTCGCCGTCAATTTGTCCGATCTCGCCGCGATGGGCGCCGCGCCGCGCGCGTTCACGCTCGCGTGCGCGCTGCCGCGCGCCGACGCCGACTGGCTCGAGGCGTTTTCCGACGGCCTTTTCGCGCTCGCGGAGCGCCACGGCTGCGAGCTGATCGGCGGCGACACGACGAGCGGGCCGCTCAACCTGTGCGTCACGGTGTTCGGCGACGTCGCGTGCGGCGCCGCGTTGCGTCGAGACGCCGCACGCGACGGCGACGACGTCTGGGTATCCGGCACGCTCGGCGATGCGCGCGCCGGCCTCGGCGTGATCCGCGGCGAATGGCGCGCGGGCGAGCGCGAGGCGGCGGCGTTCCGGCGCGCGCTCGAATGGCCGCAGCCGCGCGTCGCGCTCGGCGTCGCGCTCGCGGGCATCGCGCACGCGGCGCTCGACGTGTCCGACGGCCTCGCGGGCGATCTGCCGCACATCCTCGAGCGCTCGAACGTGCGCGCCGACGTGGACGTCGACGCGGTGCCGCGCTCGGCCGCGCTCGCGACCCTGCCCGCCGACGTGCAGCGCCGCTGCATGCTCGAAGGCGGCGACGACTACGAGCTGTGCTTCACCGCCGCGCCGTCCGCGCGCACCGCGATCGACGCGGCCGGCGCGCGCGCGGGCGTGGCCGTCACGCGCATCGGTACAATACGCGGCTTGTCCGCGCCGACGGACGCGCGCGCCGTGACGTGGCGCGACGCGTCGGGCGCGCCGCTTTCCCTCACGCTGCACGGTTTCGATCATTTCCATGCCAACTGACCCGACGCCCCGTCCGGCCGATTCCGCCGATTCCGCCAGCCAGCCCGGCGCCACGCCCGCGCCGGCCTCGTCGCCCGCGCCGCGGCGGGATTCGCCGCAGGATCCGCAGCGGATCGCGCGCCGCCGCGCGACCGTGCGGTTCATGTTCTCGCATCCGGTGCACATCGTGTCGCTCGGCTTCGGCAGCGGCCTCGCGCCGTTCATGCCCGGCACCTTCGGCACGCTGTTCGGCTGGCTCACGTTCGTCGCGCTGAACCGCTACCTGACCGTGCCCGAATGGTGGGCGCTCATCGTGGCCGGCTTCGTCGCGGGTATCTGGATGACGGGCTTCACCGCGAAGAAGATGGGCATCGCCGATCCGGGCCCCGCGGTGTGGGACGAGATCGTCGCGATCTGGCTCGTGATGCTGCTCGTCACGCCGGCGACGTTCGTCGAGCAGCTATGGGCGTTCGTCGTGTTCCGCTTCTTCGACATGGTGAAGCCGCCGCCCATCCGCTATTTCGACCGGAATTTGAAAGGCGGCTTCGGCATCATGTTCGACGATCTGATCGCCGCGCTGATGACGCTCTTCGTGATCGCGCTGTGGCGCTCGTTCGGCGTGCAATGACGCCGCGCGCCCGTTCGTCCCCGCTCGCACCGGAACTTCCCGCATGCCAACCGATTCCGTCGTCCACCAGCTCGCCATCCGCGTCGGCAACAAGCTGCGCGACGAGCACCTGACGCTCGTCACCGCCGAGTCCTGCACGGGCGGCATGATCGCGACCGCGATCACCGACATCTCCGGCAGCAGCGGCTGGTTCGAGCGTGGCTTCGTCACCTATTCGAACGCCGCGAAGATCGAGATGATCGGCGTGCCCGCCGACCTGATCGACAAGCACGGCGCGGTCAGCGAGCCCGTCGCGCGCGCAATGGTCGAGGGCGCGCTGCGCAACAGCCGCGCGCAGGTCGCGCTCGCCGTCACCGGCATCGCCGGGCCGGGCGGCGGCTCCGAGCACAAGCCCGTCGGCACCGTGTCGTTCGGCTGGAGCAACCGGCTGCACACGTCGGTCGAGACGCTCGTGTTCAAGGGCGATCGCGAGCAGATCCGCGTGCAGGCGGCCGCGCACGCGCTGCGCGGCCTCGTCAAGCTGATCGACGAGCAGGAGCGCTGAAGCGCTCGGCGCTTTCGCCGCGCGCGGGCGCCGTCGAATCGGCCCGAATCTAGGCCGAAACTTGGCCGAATCAGCAGGCCGAATCACTCGGCCGAATCATCTCGCCGAACGGCGGGCACCGAGCCGGCGAGCACCGGCGAGGCAGAACGCGCCGCGCGGATCCGCGCGGCGAGCGGCGCGCGGCGTCGAACCAACGGCATCGAATCAACCGCATCGAATCAACGGCGGCGGACGGCGCCCGGCATCGCGTGCCGAGGCGTCGCGGGATGCGGCGGGCCGCGCTCAGCGATGCGCGTTGATCGCGTCGCGGGTACGCTCGGCGGTGCGCGCGGCCGCGTCGGCGAAGTCGTCGCCGCGGCTCGCGTACAGGATCGCGCGCGACGAGTTGATCATCATGCCGGCGCCGTCGGCCGTGCGGCCCGCGGCGACGGTCGCGGCGACGTCGCCGCCCTGCGCGCCGATGCCGGGAATCAGGAGCGGCATGTCGCCGACGATCCCGCGCACGATTTCGATCTCCCTCGGGAACGTCGCGCCGACGACGAGCGCGAGCTGCCCCGTCTTCGCATTCCATTGGCTCGCCGCGAGATCGGCGACGACCTGATAGAGCGGGCGCCCACCCGTCTCGAGGAACTGCAGATCCGAGCCGCCCGGATTCGACGTGCGGCACAGCACGACCACGCCCTTGTCCTCGTACTCGAGATACGGCTCGATCGAATCGAAACCCATGTACGGATTGACCGTGACCGCGTCCGCGCGATAGCGCTCGAACGCCTCGCGCGCGTATTGCTCGGCGGTGCTGCCGATGTCGCCGCGCTTCGCGTCGAGGATCACGGGCAGGCCGGGGTGCTGCAGATGGATGTGCGCGATCAGCCGCTCGAGCTGGTCCTCCGCGCGATGCGCGGCGAAGTATGCAATCTGCGGCTTGAACGCGCTCGCGAACGGCGCGGTCGCGTCGACGATCTCGCGGCAGAAATCGAAGATCGCGTCGGGCTGGTTCTCGAGGTGCGCGGGAAACTTGGTCGGCTCGGGATCGAGGCCGACGCACAGCAGCGAATTCGTGCGCTGCCAGGCGGTGCGCAGCGATTCGATGAAGGTAGGCGTGGAGGACATGGCGCTCACTCGCGGCTTGGCGGTTGGGAAGGCGCGTATTTTACCCGCGTCGCGACGGGCGCTCGCGACTGCGCGCGCCCGGCGCCGGCCGCGCCGCTACGCGATCGCGCGCCGCCTCGATTGGCGTGCGACGGGCGCCGCGCGCGCATCGGTGCACGCGACGGTGAAGCGAAAGCGCCGCATCAGGCGCTCGCCCGGCGCGAGCAGCGTCATGCCGTGCGCGCCGCCGCCGCCCGGCAGGTTCACCGCGTCGATCGGGTGATCGACCGGCTCGAAGCAGAAGAACGGCTCGCCGGGCGGCGTATACAACACATAGCAATCGGCGTCGGCCGTGACCGTCAGCCCGAGCCGGCGCTGCGGCCACGCGATCGTCGCGCCGCCGCCCCAGCCGGTGAACGCGTGATTGACGAGCGTGTCCGGCAACGGATACGCGATGCCGAAGCGCCACGCGGGCGGCGCGCCGACATGGCGCGACGGCAGCCAGTCGGGCGTCGACAGCCACAGCCCGCTCGCGGCGGCCGCGAGTTCGGTCGACGCGTCGCGCACGATGAACGGATGCACGCCGAGCCCGAACGGCAGGCGCGTCGCGCCCGTGTTCTCGATGCCGAGCGCGATCGTGAGCGTCGCGCCGTCGAGCGCGTAGACCTGCGTCGCGCGATACGCATACGGCGCGCCGTTGCTGCGATCGAGCGACAGGCCGAGCTGCGTATCGGTCGCATCGTCGAGTTGCCAGTGCGCGAGCCAGCCGTCGCCGTGAATCGGCAGCGGCTCGGCCGAGCGGTTGCGCGGCACGCGCACGAGCCGCCCGTCGCACTCGAAGCGCCCGCCGCCGATCCGGTTCGAATACGGCAGCAGCGAATAGCACGCGAGCTCGTTCGGATCGGTGCGCGCGCCGGGCGCATCGCAACGGCGGAAGATCGGCGTGAGCGCGCCGTCGCCGCGCCAGTCGAAGCGCGTGACGCCGCCGCCCAGGTGCGGCGCGACGTCGAGCCGCAGCATGTCGTTCGAGAGCGTCGCGATCGCCGTCTCGGTGACGCCCGCGCCGCGCGCGATCTGCGACGTCTGCGGCCCCGGGCTCACCCGATGCGCGGCGGCCGCGCGCCGTGCGGTGCGCGTCTGCAAGGTTTGCACCGCATCGGTGGCTGTGGAACGAGAATGCGTCGCCGTCATGATTCGGTCCTCCTGCTTTCGTCGCGTTTGGTCATCCGCACGAATGCTATGCCCAGCCGCCGTCGACGACAACGTCCTGCGCGGTGATCAGCCGGCTGTCGTCCGCGGCGAGAAAGAGCGCCATGCGCGCGAGATCGCCCGGCAGCAGTTCGGCGTCGATGCACTGCCCCGCCTTGATCGCCGCGCGGCCCGCATCGTCGAGCCACAAGCGGCGTTGCTTGTCGGTCATCACCCAGCCCGGCACGAGCGTGTTCACGCGAATGCCGAACGGCCCGAGCTCGCGCGCGAGCGCACGCGTGAGCCCCTGCACCGCCGCCTTCGCCGTCGCGTAGACCGGATAGCCGGCGTTCTTCAGCATCCAGCCGATCGAGCCGAGATTGACGATCGCGCCGCCGCCCAGCCGTTTCATGTCGTCGATCACCGCCTGCGCGGCGAAGAACTGATGGCGCAGATTCACCGCGATGCTCGCGTCGAACGATTCGGGCGTCACGTCGGCGACCGCGTGCCGCACGTCGTTCGCCGCGTTGTTGACGAGCACCGCGATCGGGCCGATGCGCACGCGGATCGCGTCGATCGCGCCGCGCAGCGCGCCGATGTCGGTGAGATCGCACACGACGAACACCGGTTCGTGCGCGGCGTCGGCAAGCCGCGCGACGAGCGCGCGGCCGGCCTTCTCGTCGAGATCGACGAACGCGACGCGCGCGCCCTGCCGCGCGAAGTGCTCGACGAACGACGCGCCGATGCCCGTCGCGCCGCCCGTGATCAGCACCGCGCGGCCGACGAGGCTCGGGTAGCGTGCGTAACGCTCGTGTTGCGCGTCGAGCGCGCCATTCGATTCGCGATGCGAAGCCATGTCGTTTACCTGTTCGTTCCCGGAAATGGGCGCCGCGCTCAATCGCGCGCGCCGCGGTTCTTCAACTGGTCGAGCAGCACGGCGGCGAGCAGGATCGCGCCGCGCACCAGATATTGATAGAACGCATCGATGTTCAGCAGGTTCATCACGTTCTCGACGGTGCCCATGATCAGCACGCCGATCACGACGCCCGAGATCGACGCGCGTCCGCCCGCGAGCGACACGCCGCCCAGCACGCACGCGGAAATCACGTTCAGCTCGAAGCCCTGCGCCGCGTTCGGCTGGCCCGACGTGATCCGCGACGCGAGAATCACGCCCGCGAGCGCGGTCACCGCGCCCTGGATCAGGAAGATGTAGACGCGCGTGCGCTCGACGTTGATGCCGGCGAGCCGCGACGCCTCCGGGTTGCCGCCGATCGCGAGCGTGTTGCGGCCGTACACGGTCTGGTTGAGCAGCACGCCGAACACGACGAAGCACGCGAGCGTCACCCAGATCGGCAGCGACACGCCGAAGAACGTGAGCCCGCCCAACGCGATGAACGTCTCCGACGACACGCCGACCGCCTGCCCCTTCGACACGATGAAGCCGAGCCCGCGCACGATCTCCATCGTCGCGAGCGTCGTGATCAGCGCGTTGATCCGCAGATAGGCGATCACCGCGCCGTTGACGAAGCCGATGACGGCGCCCGCCGCGACTGCCGCCGCGATCGCGACGAACGTGTTGTCGGTCGCGTTGAGCACCATCGCGCACAGCACGCCCGCGAACGCGACCGTCGAGCCGATCGACAGATCGAAATCGCGCGACGCGAGGCAGAACATCATCGTGCACGCGACCATCCCGATCTGCGAGATCGACAGCGCGAGCCCGAGCATGTTGTCGATCGAGAAGAAATGATCGACCGTCAGCGACATCGCGACGAACATCGCCGCGAAGATCGCGACGAGACTGTAGTCGGCGGCGTGCTGCCGCCAGCGCTGCCGATCCTCGGTCGGCACGGCCGCCGCGTGCGCCGCGGCCGGTGGAAGATTCTCTCTTGCTTGCATGTCGTTTGCTCCTCTGCCGGGCGGCGCGGCCGCCCTCGTCTCCAATCGTCGAATCCGTCGTCGCGCGCTTCGCGAAACGTCATCGCGCCGGGCGGCGCGCCGCCCGCGCGTTCGTCACGCGGCGTGCGCGGTCGCGCCCTGCGGCAGCGCGAGATTGAGCACCGCCTCTTCGTTCGCTTCGCCGCGCGCGAGCTCGCCCGCGATCCGCCCTTCGCGCATCACGACGATGCGATCCGATACGCCGAGCACTTCCGGCAGCTCGGACGACACCATCACGATCGCGCAGCCGCGCTTCGCGAGCTCGTAGATCACGCCGTAGATCTCGTGCTTCGCGCCGACATCGATGCCGCGCGTCGGCTCGTCGAGGATCACGACCTTCAGATCCGGCTCGGCGAGCCAGCGCGCGAGAATCGCCTTCTGCTGATTGCCGCCCGACAGGAAGCGGATCTTCTGCCGGCGGTTGGGCGTCTTGATCTTCAGCAGCTTGATGAAGCGATCGGCCGTCTCGGCCTCGCGCTTGCGGTCGAGAAAAAGCCCCGCGCGCAGCCCGTGGCGGCGGCAACTGATGTTGATGTTCTCGGCGACCGACGCATGCGCGACGATTCCCTCTTCCTTGCGATCCTCGGGGCACAGCACGATCCCGCGGCGGATCGCGTCGCGCGTCGAGCGGATGTCGAGCGGCTCGCCGTCCAGCATGAGCGCGCCGCCCGTCCTGCGCTGCGCGCCGTAGATCACGCGCATCAGTTCGCTGCGCCCCGCGCCGACGAGCCCGAAAAAGCCGACGATCTCGCCCGCGCGCACGTCGAAGCTCGCCCCCGCGCGCAGCGCATCGCCCTCGAGCGCGCGCGCCGACAGGCGCACGTCGCCGAGCGCGCGCGGCGCGTAGTGATAGATGTCGCTGATCTCGCGGCCGACCATCTGCCGCACGAGCGTCTCGCGCGGCACGTTGGCGAGCGACGCGTGCGACGCCACCTGTCGGCCGTCGCGAAAGATCGTGCACGCGTCGCAGAGCCGGTAGATCTCGTCCATCCGGTGCGAGATGTAGATGAGCGCGCGGCCGTCGCGGCGCAGATCGTCGACGAGCTTGAAGAGCACCTCGGTCTCGCGATGCGACAGCGAGCTCGTCGGCTCGTCGAGCGCGATCACCCGCGCGTTGCGCAGCAGCGCCTTGCAGATCTCGACCATCTGCCGCTGCGCGATCGACAGCCGCCGCAGCTTCGCCTGCGCATCGAGATCGACGCCCATCGCGGCGAGCCGCTCGCGCACGAAGCGCTGCGCGTCGCGCTTGCGGACCCAGCCGAGCGCGCTCGGCAGCCGGCCGAGCAGCAGGTTCTCGGCCACCGTCAGATCGGGCACGTATTGCAGCTCCTGATGGATCACCGCGACGCCCGCCGCGATCGACGCGGCCGCGCTCGGAAAGCGCATCGCCCGCCCGTCGACGAGCACGCTGCCCGAATCGAGCTGATATTCGCCGCCGAGAATCTTGAGCAGCGTCGACTTGCCCGCCCCGTTCTCGCCCATCAGCCCGTGCACCTGTCCCGCCTGCACGTCGAACGAAATGCCGTCGAGCGCACGCACGCCGGGAAAGACCTTGCCGATATTGTCAAAACGCAGTGCCGCAGCCACGTCGCCTCCGTTTCCTGCCATGCTCGTTGCCTCATTGCCTGCCGCATCGCCGCGCGCCGCGCATCGCGCGACGCGCGGCGGACTTCGCTCACTTCGCCGCGAGCCCCATCGTCTCGCGCACCTGCGCGACGTTCTCGCGCGTCGCGAGCATGCCCGTCGTCAGCGTGAGCGGCGGCGGCGCCTTGCCTTGCGTGATCCACGCGTACATCAGCTCGGAAGTCTCTTCGCCGTGCCGCTTCGGGCTAATGATCACGGTGCCGAAGAAGCCGGTCGGCTGCGGCTTCTTGAACTCGCTGAGCGCCGAGTCCGAGCCGCCGATGCCGATGCCGATCATGTCGGCCGCCTTGAAGCCGCGCCCTTCGGCCGCGCGCACCGCGCCGAGCACCGCTTCGTCGTTCAGGCCGTAGGCGACCCAGTGCTTGAACTTCGGATTCTTCGTGAGCGCGATGTTCGCCGCGTTGAACGCGTTCTCGGTGTCGGTCTTCGCCTGCGGCGCGGCAATCACGTTCGCCTTCGGAAAGCCCGCGGCGACGAGCGCGTCGGTCGCGCCCGTCGTGCGGTCGTGCGCGGTCGGCAACTGCTCGTACGTGATGTCGATCGCGCCGACTTCGTTCATGTTCCAGCCGCGCCTCTTGATCTCCGCCGCGATCCCGCCGCCGACCTGCTTGCCGATGTCGTACGCGGAAATGCCCATGTGCGGAACCGATTCGATCGGCTTGCCCGCGCCGTCGACGAGCCGGTCATCGACCGTCATCATCTTCAGGCCGTGCGACTTCGCCTTCGCGACGATGCCCGGCCCGAGCTTCACGTCCGGCGTGCAGATGATGAAGCCCTGCGCCTTCTGCGCGGCGAGATTGTCGATCGCGCTCATCACCTTCTCGCCGGACGGCGCGCCGATCTTCACGAGCGTGAAGCCCTTGTCCTTCGCGGCGAGCTCGGCGAATTTCCATTCGTCCTGGAACCACGGCTCCTCGGGCTGCTTGACGAGGAAGCCGATCTTCACGGGCTCGGCCGCCTGCGCGGGCAGGCCCGCCGCCGCGACCGCCGCCGCTGCCGCCAACGTGATGAACGTTCTGCGTTTCATGTTGCTTGTCTCCTTGTTGTCTCCGTGTCCGGATCCGTCGGCCGCTTCGTCGCTTCGACGCGGCGCGTGCGACCGTCGCGCGCCGCCTTCGCGCGTGCACGCCCGTCAGGGGCGCGCCGCGCGCATGAATCAGTCGTGGTACAGCACCGAGCGGCCGCCGTCGATCGTGATGCAGCTCGCGTTGATGAACGGCGCTTCGTCCGACGCGAGGAATACCGCGGTCATCGCGACTTCGTCGGGACGCCCGATCCGCTTCATCGGCTGCAGCGCGAGCGTCTCGCGGCGCGCGGCCTGCGGATCGGGCTGCGCGCTCCACCAGTCATGCGTCAACTGCGTCTCGATGTAGCCGGGCGCGATCGCGTTCACGCGCACGTTGCGCGGCGCGTATTCGATGCCGAGCGCACGCGTGAGGCCCAGCACGCCATGCTTCGCGACCGGGTACGGGAAACAGCCCGGAATGATCTTGAACGCATGCGTCGACGCGATGTTCACGATGCTGCCGCGCCCGCGCTCGACCATGCCGGGCAGCGCCGCGCGGCAGCCGTTCCAGACGCCGTCGAGATCGATCGCGAAGCAGCGCCGCCAGTCTTCGTCGGTGAGCGCGAGCGGGTCGCCGAACACGTTGACGCCGGCGTTGTTCACGAGCACGTCGAGCGGGCCGAATGCGCGCTCCGTGCGCGCGAGCGCCGCCGCGACCGACTCGGCCCGCGCGACGTCCGTCGGCACCGCGAGCACCCGCGCGCCGGCCGTGTCGCGCGCGATCGCGTCGGCGCTCTCTTCGGCGAGCGCCGCGTCGAGCTCCGCGATCGCGACGGCCGCGCCTTCGCGCACGAACGCGCGCGCGATCGCCGCGCCGATGCCGCGCCCCGCGCCCGTCACGATCGCGACCTTGCCCGCGAGCCGGTTCACCGTGCCGCTCCGTGGCGGGCGATCCGCCATCCGTTGACGAACGCGTGCGCGCGCACGGCGGTGACGGCGCTCGTCTGTCCGGGCGCGTACAGCGCCGAGCCGAGGCCGAAGCCGCTCGCGCCCGCCGCGAGATACGGCCCCATGTTCTCCGGCGTGATCCCGCCGACCGGCACGAGCGGCACGCGCGCGTCGATCACCGCGCGCCACGCCTTCACGGCCGGCGTGCCGAGCTGCTCGGCGGGAAACATCTTCAGCACGTCCGCGCCGTTCGCGAGCGCGGCGAACGCTTCGGTCGGCGTCGCGACGCCGGGCGCGCATCCGATGCCGAGCGTCTTCGCGCGGCGCACGACGTCGCCGTCCGCATGCGGCATCACGATCAGCTCGCCGCCCGCGCGCACGACTTCGTCGACATGCCCGGCGCGCAGCACGGTGCCCGCGCCGACGATCGCGTCGGCCGGCAGCGCCGTGCGCAGCGCGGCGATACTGTCGAACGGATCGGGCGAATTGAGCGGCACCTCGACGATGCGAAAACCCGCTTCATACAGCGCGGCGCCGTGCGCCGCCGCGTCGGCGGGCGTGACGCCGCGCAGGATCGCGATCATCGGGCACGCGCCGAACGCGCGCATCAGCGCGCGATGCGGCGCATACGGCGCGGGAAAACGCAGTGTTTCGGCATCCATCGACATGTCCTCTCCTCCACCCACTTCGTGTAGAGACGCGGGCCTATTGCGGCGCGAGCGGCGCGTCGCACGCTGCGCCGACGAGCCCCGCCTGCACCGCGATGCGCCACAGGCCGCGCTCCGACGCGCGCTCGACGATACGCGCATCGCCGCAACCGAATTCGGCGAGCGCGCGGCGGTAACGGTCGCACAGCGCGCCTTCGCCGACGAGGCGCGGCGCGAGCGCCGCGAGCGACGCATGCTGGCCGCCGAGCAGCGCCTCGAGCGCATTCAATTCGTGACCGATCAGCAGTCCGGACAAATAGTCGCCCTGCGCGTGCGGCGCGAGCTGCCCGGTGAGGCCGAGCGTGCGCGTGCTGAACAGCGTCGCGAGCAGCCCTTCGTCGCGCTTGCGCCGCGCGGTCCGCACGCCGCGCGCGAACGCGGACCAGTCGGGCGCATCGCTCGCCTGCATCGTGCGGCCGAGGATCGTGTGCCCGCGCAGCGTGGCGAACAGCTCGCCCGTCATGTAAGTCCGAAACCATTCGATACGCCCGCCGCGCACCCATGCCCATTTCGCATGCGTGCCGGGCAGCCCGATCAGCGCACCCGCGCGTTCGGCCGCGAGCGCGGGCTCCGCCGCGAGCGCACCGACAATCTGCGTTTCCTCGCCGCGCATCACGTCCGGCAGCTCGCCCGGCTCGAGCGCGCCCGGCACGATCGCGAGCGCGGAGCCGCGCGCGGTGCGAAACCGCACGAGGCTCGACGCGAACGTGTCGGCGGCGGCGGGCATCGTCACGTAAGGCGCCTCGCGCCAGCCCTGCGCGCTGCCGACCATGCCGGCCGCCAGCGCGGGCACGTGCGGCGCGCGGTCGAGCCACGCGCCGCACGCGCGCTCGAACGCGGCGTCGAACGTCTGCTGCGGCGACGCACCCGGCGCATCGGGCAGGCTCATCACGCCCGCGGCGAGCGCGCGCGTGTCGAGCACCGAGCCGTCGGCGGCGAACAGGTACGCGCGCAGCGACGTCGTGCCCCAGTCGAGCCCGATGAGCGCGGGCGTGCTCGCTTGCGCCGTCATCGCTTGATCCTGCGCGTCGCCTGCGGCGCGCTCCAGCCGAGATCGGCCGAAATCGCGCGCGCGCCGCGCTGCACGAGCGGCACGAGCTCGTTCATCCGGTCGAGCGACATGTACGGAATCGTGCTTGCGACCGACAGCGCGGCGACGATCGCGCCCGACGCATCGCGCACCGGCGCGGCGACGCAGCGAATCGACGTTTCGTTTTCCTCGAGATCGAACGTGTAGCCGCCCGCCGCATAGTGCGCCATTCGCTGCAGGAACGTGCCGACGTCGGGCCGGCGATCCGGCTTGAAGTTCACCCCCGCGAGCGCGCGCTTGGACGCGTCGAACAGCGAGCGCCACGTGTCGGGATCGAGGTCGAGCATCATCGCCTTGCCGATCCCCGTCGACGCGAGCGGCATCCGGTGACCGATCCGCGAGCGCATCTCCAGGCCGCGCGTGCCGGGAATCTTGTCGATGTAGAGCACGTCGTCGCCGTCGCGCACGCCGAGGTGGATCGTGTCGAGCGTCGCTTGCGCGAGCGCCTCGAGATGCGGGCGCGCGACCGCCGTGAGCGGCATCTGCTCGAGCGCGATCGTGCCAAGCTCGATCAGCTTCGGGCCGAGCAGATAGCCGCCTTGCACCTGGCGCAGATAGCGCGCCTGCACGAGGCTGCTGACGAGACGGTGCGTCGTGCTGCGCGTCGTGCCGAGCGCGGCGCCGATCGCGCGCATGTCGCGCGCGCCGCCCGCGACCGCCTCGAGAATCGCGAGCCCGCGCAGCAGCGTTTGCGTGCCCGCCTGCTGCGCGGCGAGATCGAGCGGCGTGCTGGTCGCGCCGATGCTGTCGGCGAGCGTCGCGTCGGGCATGCCCGGCGTGTCGGGGCGGTCAGCGGTCGCGCCGTTCAAGGCGAGCGTCATGGGCGTTTTGTTCATGGTGCGATGACCTCCGGCGAACCAGACGCGCGCGCCGGAGATTTCCGGCGGCCGCACATCTGCCGAAGCGTTTCGATGTGCTTCGGATTGTAGGGGGGCGTGCCGCAAGCTCCAATATTTGAATGAAGCTCTCATATATTGGGAATTCCGATCATACTCGCGAGCCGGCCGCGCGCATGAAAAAACGGGCTGAGCCGATTGCCCGGCTGAGCCCGTTCGATCCGCGCCCCGTGCTCGCTGTGGGGTGGGCGATGTGCGCGCGGCTTACTTCTGCGTCGCGCTCTGCGATTGGATGTAGCGCTGCACGTCGGAGAACGACACGCGACCGGTGTGGTTCACGTCGATCTGCTTGAAGTTCTTCGAGACGTAGCCGAGGCCCGCCGCCTTTGCCTGCGCTTCGGTCAGCCCCGCATTGCCGGCGTCGGCCGCCGCGAACTGGCGCTGCAGCTTGCGCACGACCTGCGCGTGCAGCGCGGCGCCCGACGTCTGCGTGCCGGCCGTCGGCTTGCGCGCGGCGGGCGGCACGTACGGATCGCCGAGCTGCGCCTGCGCGTGGCGATCGGATTGCGCATCGCTCGCCGCCTCCTGCGCGAACGCCGTCTGCGTGAAGAACGCGAGGCCTGCGACAACGAGCGCGGACCACGCGAATGCCGATTGGATTTTCATGTCAGCTCCGATGAGAAATGGGGTCGTCACGTCCCGCCCGCGCGGCGCGTGTTGCGCATCGCGCGGCGGGCGCCGCGGCATCGTTCGGCGTCATCGCGCGGCAGGCGCCGCCGCGTAGAACGTCGCCAGATCGGCTTTTTCCTGCGGCCGGGACGTATCGTCCAGGTAGACCATGTGCCCGCCCTGGTAATCCTTGATCGTCAGGTTCGGCTGCGCACCGAGACGGGCAAGATCGAGTTCCGTCTGATAGAACGGCGTCGCGATGTCGTGATAGCCGTTCAGCGACAGCACCTTCAGCGCGGGATTGAGCGTGAGCGCCGCGGCCAGATCGGGGATCGTGTCGGGCAGATCGAGGCCGTCGTGGCTCCAGTCCCACGAGGCAATCGCGTTGCTCTGCACAGCATAGGCCGATTTCGCCGTGTACTTGAGCACGTTCGGCAAATAGGTGCCGATCGTATCGGTGAACGGCTTCGTGATGAAGCTGCTCGACGGATCGCCGTCCGACGCGAGCGGGCTGTTCGTCGGCACGTTCACACGCGCGTCGTAGCGGCCGATCAGCGTACCCGGAATCAGCGCGAGCTGGTAGCTGTTGTCATACGAAGTCGGCAGCAGGTTGAAGTTCGCGCGCCAGAGCGGCACGGTCGCGCCCGTTGCGTTCGACATCGTCGTGACGAGGCTCGACGAAGGCGGCGTATGGTTCGCGAGGTACGCGTCCACGGCCGGCGAATAGGTGCCCGCCGTGAGCAAACGCATCTGGTCCGCATACTGCGGCAGGTTCGTCGGATTCGGGTTGTCGAGCTGGTAATACGCGCCGATCGCGCCGTAGCTCGGCACGAAGCCTGCGCAGCTCACCGCGCTCGAGCCGCTGTTCGAGCCGCCGACGGAGTTGCTCGCCATGTCGCAGTTGCTGTTGTAGTTGAGGATCGACGATTGCAGCACGATGCCGTCGAGCTTCACGCCCGCCGTCTCGAGCAGGTTCGCGAGCACGTCGGTGCGCGGCGTGCCGTACGATTCCCCGAACAGGTACTTCGGCGAATCGTTGCGCTGATTCACCTGCAGATAGCGGATCACGAAATCGCGAAATGCTCCGGCATCCTGATCGACGCCCCAGAACGTCTGGTTCGTGTTCGGCGCGATCGCCTCCGAGAAACCGGTGCCGATCGCGTCGACGAACACGAGATCGGTCGTGTCGAGGAGCGTTTCCTGGTTGTCGACGAACGGGAACGGCGTCGGGCTGTTCGCGTTCGGATCGCCCGTCACGAGGCGCTTGGGCCCGAACGAGCCGAGATGCAGCCAGACCGTCGACGAGCCCGGCCCGCCGTTGTAGAAAAACGTGACGGGCCGCTTGCCGAGCGGCTGATTGTCGGCCGTGTACGCGACATAGAAGAACGACGCTTCGGCGGCGCCGCTTTGCGGGTTGCGCGCGCTCAGGTGGCCGGCGGTCGCGGTGTAGTTGATCGTCTTGCCGTTCACCGTGATCTGGTGATGCGTGATCGCGGCGTTCTCGGTCACCGCGGAAGGCGACAGCGAAGCGCTGCCGCTCGACGAATAACGGTTGGGATCCCGATAGGGCTTGTCCGCGCCGGACGAGGCATCGATGTTGCCCGAACTGTTCTCGCTCGCCGCGGCGCTCGCGGGCGAACCGGCATCGTCTCCGTTACACGCTGCGATCAGCAGCGAAGAGAATACCGCGGCTAATAACAGCTGCGCTTTACGTGCTGGCATAGTCGTTTTCCTTCTCTCATGTTGTTTTCCCGAGCGGCCGGATAGGCGCCCCCACCTTGCTCGATCGGCCCGATAAGCCAAGGCGTCGGCCAATATACGCGACAAGATCCGATTTGGAAAATAGCGAAACATTTGAAAGAAATCATGCTTACTTTATTCTTTCATCCGCGACTTTCCATTTGAATAAAATCAGCGATAAATCGGGCTTCAAAGCAGCGCTTTGTCAAACCGATCGCCCCTAAACCGGCGATCGAGCGGATTTTTTATTACTTGATTCGCACTGTGGTGCGAAATTGGATTGGCGGTCGAAATAAATCGGGGAAATACCCGAATGCGGCGCGTATCGATTTTGAAAGATTTGTGCAAACACGCGGGGCGCAACGCTGCGCCGCATGAAGCGGGCGTCCGGCGCGCGCGGGCAGGCGAATGGACGCGGGGCGCGCGCGCCGTGGCGCTGCGTTACTGCGACGCGGGCAATTCCGCCGCGCCCATCCGCCGCGCAATCACGCCGGCGCGCTGCGCGAGGTAAGGCGAGCCGCGATGCGCGTCGAAATACTTGGGATTGGGCAGCATCACCGCGAGCCGCGCCGATTGCCATGCGGAAAGCCGGCTCGCGGGAATCCGGTAGTAGTACTGCGCGGCGGCCTGCGCGCCGTACACGCCGCAGCCGAACTCGACCGAATTCAGATAGATCTCGAAGATGCGCTCCTTGTCGAGCAGCGTTTCGAGCATCCACGTGATGATGAGCTCCTGCCCCTTGCGAATGTAGCTGCGCTCGCCGGACAGGAACAGATTGCGCGCGAGCTGCTGCGTGATCGTCGAGCCGCCCGATACGATGCGTCCGCGCGCGCGGTTCTTTTCCCATGCCTGCAGGATCGCATCCACTTCGTAGCCCGAATTGTTCGCGAAATCGGCGTCTTCGGACGCGATCACCGCCCGTTTCAGGGTTCGCGCGATCTGGTCGTAGGGTACCCAGCGATGCCGGATCGTCGTCGCGGGCTGCGCGTTCGACAGGCGCCACGCGTCCGCGCGCATGAACGCGCTCGACCCCGGATCGAACACCGACCACATCGCGATCTGCACGGCGTAATAGAGCTGCGTGGCGAGCCATGCGCCCGCGAACACGCCGCCCACATACGCGAGCCAGCGCGCGACGCCGCGCCGGCGCGCGCGTTCCGAGCCGCGCGCCGGCGCGTAACCCGGGCCGGGCGAAACGGGGCTGTTGCGCATCCCGCGTGCGCCTCCCGCGCTCAGTGCGCGGCCGACGCCGCGAGCGCGGCGCGCAGCGCGGCGAGCACGGGCGCGCTGTCGGGTCGCACGCCTCGCCAGACGTGGAACGATTCCGCGGCCTGCTCGACGAGCATTCCGAGGCCATCCGCCGTGCGCGCGCCGAGCGCCGCGGCGTGCTCCATGAACACGGTCGGGCGCGCGCCGTACATCATGTCGTACGCGAGCGTCGCCGGGCCGAAGGCCGCCGCGTCGCACTCGGGCAGCGCCGCGTCGAGGCTGCCCGCCGTCGCGTTGACGATCACGTCGTACGGCTCGCGCGCGATCCGTTCGGGCCCGCCGCCGGCGAGCACGCAGCCCGCGTCGTGCGCCGCCTGCGTGAACTGGCCGACGAGTTCTTCCGCCTTGCTCGCGGTCCGGTTGACGATCGTGAGCGACGCGGGCCCGCGCTCGAGCATCGGCAGCACGACGCCGCGTGCCGCGCCGCCCGCGCCGAGCAGCAGGATCCGCGCGCCCGTGAGGCTCACGCCGAGATTCACCTCGATGTCGCGCACGAGGCCGACGCCGTCGGTGTTGTCGCCGAAAACGCCGTCCGCGTCGAAGCGCAGCGTGTTGACCGCGCCCGCCGCCGCCGCGCGCGGCGACAGCGCATCGGCGAGCGCATAGGCCTCGAGCTTGAACGGCACCGTGACGTTCACGCCGCGGCCGCCCTGCGCGATGAACGCGCGCACCGTGGCCGAAAAGCCGTCGAGCGGCGCGAGCAGATGCGTGTATTCGATCGCCTCGCCCGTCTGCTCGGCGAAACGCGAATGGATGAACGGCGATTTGCTGTGCGCGATCGGATTGCCGATCACCGCATAGCGATCGCGCGCGCGCGCTGCCGATTCGACGGCCGTGCTCATTTCGATTGTTCCTCGCCGTTCGCGGACGATTCGCCGTTGCCGCTCGCCGCGCCGCCCGCCTCGGCGAGCGCTTCCGCTTCGCCTTGCGCCGATTCGTCGGCGGCGTCGAGCAGCGTCTCGTCGGCCGCGTCGGCGTCCTCGTCTTCGTCGGCCGGCTCGCCGCTCGACACCATCGGCGCATCGAGCACGCTCACGAGCCGTACCGACGCCTCGATCGTCAGCTCGTCGACCGACATCACGTCGAGCAGCACCCGCGTGCCGCGCGCATGCACGCCGAGCGCGGGCACGTGCAGCAGCAGCGGCACTTCGTCGAGGCGCACGAGCTCGCCCTTCACGACGGTCGCGCTCACCTGCTTGCGGCCTTCCTGCTTGATCCAGCGCAGGCACCAGAAATACTCCATCCGGCGCTGGTGGTCGGCGTACGCGGCGTACGTGTCGTCGAAACCCTGCACGACCGCGTACAGATCCGCATCCTTCTGCTTGAACGGGGCGGCGAGCTTCGCGGTGACGCCGTGCTGCACGCACGCGAGCAGTTGCCACTGGTTGACGAGGTCGACGTAGCGGCGCAGCGGCGACGTGCTCCACGCGTACTGCGGCACGCCGAGCCCCTCGTGCGGCGCGGCGCTCGTCTGCATGCGCGTGCGCTTCGGCCCGCTCGGCATGCCGAACGCGCGCTGCGTGCGGTAAATGCCCGGCACGCTGTGATCGTGCAGGAACGCGCCCCATGTCGAGTTCGCGAGGATCGCGAGCTCGGACACGATGAGATCGAGCGGCGAGCCGCGCCGGCGCGGCGTGATCGACACGTGCTCGCCTTCGACATAGAAGTTGTAATCGGTGTTGCGCTGCACTTCGCGCTTGAGCCCGTAGCCCGCGCGCGCGACCTGGCGTCGCTCGAAGAGCGCCTGCGCGAGCGGCCAGAGCGCCGCGATGTCGTCCTTGTGCGGATAATCGCCCGTGCCCGCCGCGAGTGCGTCCTCGGTGACGAGCTCGTCGAGCGTGTTGTGCCGCAGGTTGCTCTTCACATAGACGTATTCGGCGCGCGTCTCGTTCGCGACGATTTCCTGCGTGTCACGCTTGACGATGATGTACAGCGACAGCGCCGGGCGGTAATCGCCCTCCTTCAGCGTGAACACGTCGACGACGTCGTCCGGCAGCATCGTGATCTTGTCGCCCGGCATGTAGACGGTCGACAGCCGCGCGCGCGCGATCGCGTCGACCGCATCGCCGCGCACGATGCCGAGCGCGGGCGCCGCGATGTGCACGCCGATCCGCACGCGCCCGTCGGACAGGTGCTCGACGGAGAACGCGTCGTCGATTTCGGTCGTCGTGATGTCGTCGATCGAGAACGCGTTGACGTCCGCGCGCGGCAGATCCTCGGGCAGCTTGCCGACCGCGACGGCCAGAAAGCCCGTGCCGTGCGGGAAGTATTCGGCGAGAAAGCGCGCCTCGTGCAGCGCGCGCGCCGACGGAATGCCGCCGCAGTCGAGCATCAGGCGCGCCGGCGACACGCCGCGCGCGAGCGCCGCCGCATCGAGCGCCTTGTATTCGATCGAGTTCTTGTCCGGCTTCGTCAGCAGGCCGAGCGCCTTGCCCGCGAACGCGTCGGGCAGCCTGCCCGCCTTCAGCTCCTCCTCGTAGCCGGCTTGCACGAGCGCCTGCTGGCGCTTGCGCTCGAGCCCGGCCAGCGCCATTTTCAGCTGCTCCTCGGGCGCGCGCTGATACTGGCCGCGCCCCTTGCGGCGGAAGTAGACGGGCGCGCCGTGCAGGCGCAGCACGAGCGCCGCGCGCTCGACGGGGCCGTAGCTCGCGCCGAAATATTCGTCGGCGAGCGCGGCATACGCGAATTCCTCGGCGGGCGCGCACTCCCACAGGAAATCCAGATCGATCTGTTGGGCGGCTTCGTCCGCCTGCTGCATCAGCTCGCCCGCCGC
Source organism: Burkholderia mallei ATCC 23344 (assembly GCF_000011705.1). Classification (NCBI taxonomy): domain Bacteria; kingdom Pseudomonadati; phylum Pseudomonadota; class Betaproteobacteria; order Burkholderiales; family Burkholderiaceae; genus Burkholderia; species Burkholderia mallei. Next base: position 2,599,551 of record NC_006348.1, read on the forward strand.
GGGCTTCTCGAATTCGATCAGCACGTCCTTCGCGCGCACCTTCGCGCGCCGGCCGCCCGGCAATTCGACCTGAAACGCGTCGCCCTGGCGCGACAGCACGCTGCCCGCCTTGAAACTGCCCGATTCCTCGAAGAAAACGTTCACTCGGTACTCTCGTCTTTCGTTCAGACTTTCGCGCGCCGCGCTTCGCTTCGGAAGCCGTCGACGCCGCGTGTGGTGTATAGGGTGCAGACGTGCCGCGCACCGGATCTCACATCCGGCGCGCGGCTATCCGGCGTCACAAAATGCGAGAACGTCGTCGATATAGTCGGCAAATTCACTGATCCCGTGATCACTGCCTTCGATGACGCGGGTTCGCGCGCCCGGATAGCGGGCAAGCATCTCGCGGTAGTCGAGCACCTCGTCGCCCGTCGCCGCGAACAGATAGTAGCGCTCGGGTCGCGAGATCGCCGCGACGTGCAACGCGTTCAGTTCGTCCAGATGATGCGGCTCGACGACGATCGTGCCGCCGCCGTGCCACAGCGGCTGCTCGCCGAGATGACGGCGCAGATCCCGCTGCGGCTGCGTCGCGGGATTCAGCAGCACCGCGCGCCAGCCGTGCTTTTCCGCGAGCCACGTCGCGTAATAGCCGCCGAGCGAGCTGCCGATCACGGTAACGCGTTGCGCCGGCACGCCGGCGACTTCCGCCTCGGCGGCCGCGATCGCGGCGAGCGGCGCGACCGACAGCACGGGGCAGCGCCATTCGTCCGCTCGGCCGAGTTCGTCTAGCCGCGCGGCCAGCGCGCGCGCCTTGAACGACTGCGGCGACGAACGGAAGCCATGCAGATACAGGATCACGCGCCGCTCCGGGCCGGCGCCGCGTCGCCGCGGGCGGACAGCGCGTCGAGCAGCTTCTGGTGCACGCCGCCGAAGCCGCCGTTGCTCATCACGAGCACGTGGTCGCCCGGCCGTGCCGAGGCGGTCACGGCCTTCACGAGCGCATGCAGATCGTCGAACGCGCGCGCCTTGCCGCCAAGCGGCGCAAGCGCGTCGGGCAGGCTCCAGCCGAGCGCGTCGCGGCCGCTCGGCGCGCCGTAGCCGAACACGAGATCGGCATCGGCCAGGCTCGCCGGCAGTTGCGCCTTCATCACGCCGAGCTTCATCGTGTTCGACCGCGGCTCCAGCACCGCGAGGATGCGGGTGTTTTCGCGACCGATGCGTGTACGAAGGCCGGCAATCGTCGTTTCGATCGCGGTGGGGTGGTGAGCGAAATCGTCGTAGACGGTGACCCCGTCGACGCTGCCGCGCACCTCCATCCGGCGCTTGACGTTGCGAAACGCGGCCAGTGCGGCGGCCGCCTGCGCGGGCGGCACGCCGACGTGGCGCGCGGCGGCGATCGCCGCGAGCGCGTTCATCCGATTGTGCTCGCCCTGCACCTGCCAATCGACGGCGCCGACGCGCTCGCTGCGCCAATACACCGCGAAACGCCCGTCCACCGGCACGCCATTCTCGACAGGCAACGCCTGCCAGCCGCCGTCGACACCGAAGCGCTCGACGTCGCTCCAGCAGCCGCGCGACAGCACGCGCTCGAGCGCGTCGTCGCGGCCGTTCGTCACGAGCCGGCCGACGCCCGGCACGGTGCGCACCAGATGATGGAATTGCGTCTCGATCGCGGCGAGATCCGGGAAGATGTCCGCATGATCGAATTCGAGATTGTTCAGGATCGCGGTCCGCGGCCGGTAATGGACGAATTTCGAGCGCTTGTCGAAAAACGCCGTGTCGTACTCGTCCGCCTCGATCACGAAGAAGCTCGAATCGGTCAACTGTGCGGACACGCCGAAATTCAGCGGCACGCCACCGATCAGGAAACCCGGATTCAGGCCGGCGTCTTCCAGTACCCACGCGAGCATCGAGCTCGTCGTCGTCTTGCCGTGCGTACCGGCGACAGCGAGCACCCACTTACCCGCCAGCACATGCTCGCCGAGCCATTGCGGGCCCGATACATACGGCAGCCCGCGATCGAGAATCGCCTCCATCAGCGGGTTGCCGCGCGAGACCACGTTGCCGATCACGAACAGATCGGGCTTCAGATCGATCTGTTCGGCGCCGTAGCCTTCGATCAGCTGGATACCCTGCGCCTCGAGTTGCGTGCTCATTGGCGGATAGACGCCCGCGTCGCAGCCGGTCACGGTATGCCCCGCCGCGCGTGCGAGCACGGCCAGACCGCCCATGAAGGTGCCGCAGATGCCGAGAATGTGGATATGCATAGAGCTTCGCGCCGCGTGGGCGTAGTTGAAATCGGCAGCCGGCCGCACGTCGCGCCGGTTGCCGGAAAACATGCGCAGCGCGGCGCTCGCGCCGCCGCGCAAAGAGGGCTATTGTAACTGACGCCCCCGGCACGAACGACGCTTGACGCAACCGCCGGGTCGCTCCGCACCGATCTAGTATGATTGCCGGATCATGTCTCGCAAAACCCTACTCGATCCGCGACGCATACGTGACGAAATCGCGCTCGCGGCAGCACGCCTGATCGCCGAAGACGGGCTCGATTACGCCGGCGCGAAGCGCAAGGCCGCGCGCCAGGTGCTTGGCGACAGCCGGATTGCCGGCGAATGGCTGCCGGATAACGACCAGATCGAAGAAGAACTGCACGAATACCTCGCGCTGTTCCAGAGCGACACGCAGCCCGCCGAACTGCGACGGCTGCGCCTCGTCGCGCTCGCATGGATGGAGCGGCTCGCGGCGTTCAATCCGTACGTCGCGGGCGCGGTGCTGAACGGCACGGCGAACGCGCATTCCGACATCCATCTGCAGACCTTCTGCGACAACCATAAGGATGTCGCGATCTATCTGCTGAACCAGAACATTCAGTACGACGTCTCCGAAACCCGCCATTTCGCGGGGCGCGGCGACATCGAAACGCTCAGCTTCCTGTGGCGCGAAGCGCGCGGCGCGGAACCCGTCGGCATTCACGTCGCACTGTATACCAGCGACGACCTGCGCGGCGCCGTGAAAGCGGATGCCCGCGGTCGTCTATCACGCGCCGACGCGCAAACGCTACGTGCGCTCGTCGACGCGGCGCCGTCCTCACCAACCGAATCTCGAACCGATGAATAGCAAAGGCATTTTCGCCGGCATCGTGGTCGCGGCCGTCGCGGTCGCGGGCGGCCTCGCCGCCGGCCATTGGATGCGCGGCAACCCGGCGAGCGGCCCACAAGCCGGCACGCCGGCCGCCCCCCCCGCCGCGGGCAATCCGGTCGACACGCTCTGGGCCGCGTCATATCCGGATGTCGACGGTAAGCCGCAGCGGCTCGCGGCATTCAAGGGCCAGAAGCTGGTGGTCAACTTCTGGGCGTCGTGGTGCGGCCCGTGCGTCGAGGAAATGCCCGAACTCGTGAAGCTGTCGCGGGAATACGAGAAGAAAGGCGTCCGTTTCGTCGGAATTGGCGTCGATTCCGACCAGAACGTAAAGAACTTCCTGAAGAAGGTGCCTGTCGACTACCCGATCGTCGTGAGCGGTTATGCGGGCGCCGATCTGGCCCGACATTTCGGCAACACCGCCGGCGCGCTGCCTTTTACCGTCGTCATTGACGAAACCGGTAAGATTCGCGAAACAAAATTGGGGCAAATTCGTCCAGACGAGCTGAAACGCACGCTCGATACGCTCTGACCGTGCCCGGTAGACTGCCGGACGTTGGCGGAATTTGAAATCTCGTTAGCGCCGATTTGCATGAAGTTGACGGATTCTACTCAAGCCGCCGGGCCGCCGCGCGCTCGCCGCCCCCGTCGGCCATTCGGCAAAACTAGACAAATTTCTTTAATTGGCGATAAAGTTCGCGCAATTCCGCAGAAAAAGAAGCGACCTATGACACGATTGCTGGTGCTGCACGGCCCCAACCTGAACCTTCTCGGCACGCGGGAGCCGGAGGTGTACGGCCGCGTGACGCTCGAGCAGATCGATCAGGCGCTGGCCGCGCGGGCGCAAGAAGCGGGCGCCGAACTCGAATCGTTCCAGAGCAATCACGAGGGTGCCCTGGTCGACCGCGTCCAGGCAGCGGGAAGCGACGGCACCGCGTTCATCCTGATCAATCCGGCCGCGTATACGCATACAAGCGTCGCGATCCGGGATGCGCTCGCGGGCGTCGGGATTCCGTTCGTCGAGATTCATCTGTCGAACGTGCACCGGCGCGAGCCGTTCAGGCACCACTCCTATTTCTCCGATCAGGCCGAAGGCGTGATTTGCGGCCTGGGCTGGAAAGGCTATCTGTACGCGCTCGAATACGCGCTCGACAAACTGCAAGGCGCGTCGCGCGGCTGATTTTCAAGAAACTCGATTCAGCGCCGGTCCCGAACCGGCGTTTCACGTATTGAAAGGGGAACTCCCGATGGACCTTCGCAAGCTGAAAACTCTGATCGACCTCGTCTCCGAATCCGGCATCTCCGAACTGGAAGTCACCGAAGGCGAAGGTAAGGTGCGCATCGTCAAGAACGCGCCGCCGGTCTATGTGCAGCCGTCGGCCGGCTTCGCGCCGCAGGTGAGCGCCCCGGCCCCCGTCGTGACGGCACCGTCCGAAGCCGCGAGCGCCGCGGCTGCCGCCGCAGCGGCGGCAGCGGCCGCGCCGCAAGGCCACGTCGTGACGTCGCCGATGGTCGGCACGTTCTACCGCGCGCCGTCGCCGGGCGCCGATCCGTTCGTCCAGGTCGGCGACACGGTGAAGGAAGGCCAAACGCTCTGCATCATCGAAGCCATGAAGCTTCTGAACGAAATCGAGTCGGACAAGGCCGGCGTCATCAAGGAAATCCTCGCCGAGAACGGTCAGGCCGTCGAATACGGCCAGCCGCTTTTCGTGATCGGCTAAGACCCGCCGCGCGGCGCGCCGCCAGCGACGCCGCTCCTCTCAAGGCGCGCGCTCGCGCGCCCATCGAAGAGACGAATACTCGCTATGTTTGAAAAAATCCTCATTGCCAACCGCGGGGAAATCGCGCTGCGCATCCAGCGCGCGTGCCGCGAGCTCGGCGTCAAGACGGTGGTCGTCTATTCCGAGGCCGACAAGGAAGCCAAGTACGTGAAGTTAGCCGACGAAGCGGTCTGTATCGGCCCCGCTCCGTCGAACCTGAGCTACCTGAACATGCCGGCGCTGATCAGCGCGGCCGAAGTCACCGACGCCGAAGCGATCCACCCCGGCTACGGCTTCCTGTCCGAGAACGCCGATTTCGCCGAGCGCGTCGAGCAGTCGGGCTTCACGTTCATCGGCCCGCGCCCGGACACGATCCGCATGATGGGCGACAAAGTCACCGCGAAGCAGACGATGATCCGCACCGGCGTGCCTTGCGTGCCGGGCTCGGACGGCGCGTTGCCGGAAGATCCGAAGGAGATCGTGAAAATTGCGCGCACGGTCGGCTATCCGGTGATCATCAAGGCGGCAGGCGGCGGCGGCGGGCGCGGGATGCGCGTCGTCCATACCGAGGCGGCGCTCGTGAACGCGGTCAACATGACGCGCGAGGAAGCGGGCCGCGCGTTCGGCAATCCGCAGGTCTACATGGAGAAGTTCCTTGAAAATCCGCGCCACATCGAGATTCAGGTGCTCTCCGATTCGCACAAGAACGCGGTGTGGCTCGGCGAGCGCGACTGCTCGATGCAACGCCGCCACCAGAAGGTAATCGAGGAAGCGCCCGCGCCCGGCATCGCGCGCCGCCTGATCGACCGGATCGGCGACCGCTGCGCGGACGCGTGCAAGAAGATGGGCTACCTCGGCGCGGGCACGTTCGAGTTCCTGTACGAGAACAACGAGTTCTACTTCATCGAAATGAACACGCGCGTGCAGGTCGAGCATCCGGTGACGGAGCTGATCACGGGCGTCGACATCGTTCAGGAGCAGATCAAGATCGCGGCGGGCGAGAAGCTGTCGTTCCGGCAGCGCGACATCCAGTTCCGCGGCCACGCGATCGAGTGCCGAATCAACGCCGAAGATCCGTTCAAGTTCACGCCGTCGCCGGGCCGGATCACGTCGTGGCACACCCCGGGCGGCCCCGGCATCCGCGTCGATTCGCACGCGTACAATGGCTATTTCGTCCCGCCCAACTACGATTCGATGATCGGCAAGCTGATCGCCTACGGCGCCACGCGCGAGCAGGCGATCAACCGGATGCGCATCGCGCTGTCGGAAATGGTGGTCGAAGGCATCCTGACCAACATCCCGCTGCATCGCGAGCTGATGCTCGACTCGAAGTTCGTCGAAGGCGGCCCGAGCATCCACTACCTCGAGAACCGGCTCGCGCAGAAGCCGCAGGCCGCGCCGGAAGAAGCGTGATCATGAGCTACCGGGAACTCGTCGCCGAGCTGCCCCGCGAGCACGCGGAGGCGCTGTCCGACGCGCTCGTCGAGCTGGGCGCGCTATCGGTGTCCGTCGAGGATGCCGACGCCGACACGCCGGACGAGCAGCCGCTCTTCGGCGAACCGGGCCTCGTGCCCGAGCGCACCGCGTGGCAGCACTCGCGCGTGATCGCGCTCGTCGACGCGACGCAGGATCCCGCGGTGCTGCTCGCCGCCGCCGCGAACGAAGCCGGCCTCGCCCAGACGCCGCGCTTCGAGCTGCGCGAAGTCGAAGAGCAGGACTGGGTGCGGCTCACGCAATCGCAGTTCGAGCCGATCCACATCGGCGAGAAGATCTGGGTCGTGCCTTCGTGGCACGACGCGCCGCAGCCCGACGCGCTCGTGCTCGAGCTCGATCCCGGCCTCGCGTTCGGCACCGGCAGCCATCCGACGACGCGCCTTTGCATGGAATGGCTCGAGCAGACCGTGCAACCCGGCCAGACGGTGCTCGATTACGGCTGCGGCTCGGGCATTCTGGCGATCCTCGCGAAGAAGTGCGGCGCGGGCCGCGTGACCGGCATCGACATCGATCCGCAAGCGGTCGAAGCGGCACGGCACAACAGCGAGCGCAATCGCGCGGACGTCACGTACGGCCTGCCCGATGACTGCCCCGACGGCGAATTCGACATCGTCGTCGCGAACATCCTGTCGAATCCGCTGAAGCTGATGGCGTCGATGCTTGCGTCCAAGGTGAAGCCGGGCGGACGCATCGCGCTGTCGGGCGTGCTCGCGCGGCAGGCGGACGAAGTCGCGAGCGTCTATGCGCGCTATATCGATATCGCCGTCTGGCGCGAACACGAAGGTTGGGTATGCCTCGCCGGAACGCGGCGGGAAAGCCATTAGAATAAGCGCTGTCCTTCACTCAGGCCCCGCTGGCTGCCCGGCTGACCATGCTCCTCGCGACGCGCTGCCCTCATTGTGAAACCGTCTTCCGACTGCAACGGGAGCAGCTCGCGCTGCACGACGGTCTCGTGCGGTGCGGTCACTGCCAGCAGGTATTCGACGCGGCGCGCGCGCTCGTGCCCACCGAGCCGGAGGCCGCCGCTGCGCAAGCAGCGCCGCGCGCGCCGGAGCAGCCGGCGGCGCGGCGTCTGTTCGACGCGACGTCTCCTGATCGCCGTCCGCTCGAAGCCGGCCATCGTGATTTCACGCCGGGCGCGTGGGACATGCGGGGCCCCTGGCTCGACGGCGCGATCGATCCGAAGCTGCAAATGACGAGCGCGAGCGTGAGTACCGCAGCCGGCGGCGCGGTGGCGGCCCACGCTGCCGCGCACGAAACGCGCAACGCCGCAACCGATACGCCGGCACAGGAGGCAAGCAAAGCGTCGGACGCCCTTTCGGGCTCCGAAGCCTCTCAAGCCTCCCGAGCTTCCGATACGTCAACGCACGACGCCCCTCCGGTACCCAAAACGCCCGAAACGCCAGCCGGCGGCACGCCGGCGCCCGGCGAGCGCCCGGCCCACGCGTGGCCCGAGGCCAACGCCGGCGCGCCGGCCATTCGGCCGTCCGATGCCGATCTGCCCCACGCCGGCGCGCGCGAATTTGCGCCGCCACCGCGCCCGACGCTCGACCTCGATCTCGATCGAAGCGCAACCGCGAAACACGAGCCCGATACCGCCCGCGCCTCCGCCTCGCCGCCCGGCGACGCCGTCGAACCCATGCTCGCCTCGCACGCGGCGGCAGCCGCCGCGCTTGCCGGCGTCCCGCACGATCGCGAGCCGCGCTTCGGCGCTGCTCCGCCGGCCCGGGCGGACGCCGAGCCGTTCGCCGCGGCGCCCGAGGCCGACAACCGCGAGCATTTCGCCATGACCCGCGAAACGCGAACGGACGCCGCCCGCGGCGGCCTCGCGCGCGCGCTCGTCGCGCTCGTCGCGCTGGCGCTCGCCGCCTTGCTCGCGGCACAGCTCGCATGGTGGCAGCGCGAAACGATCACGATCTACTGGCCCTCGAGCGAGCCGCTCTTCAAACAGGCGTGCGCGGCGCTCGGCTGCGCGGTCACGCCGCCGCGCGCGATCGACGGCCTGCGGCTCGACGCGTCCGATTTGCGCCAGCTCGACGGCCCGCGCCTTCTCGAATTGAAGGTGCCGCTCACGAACCGCTACCGCGTCGCGCTCGCCTATCCGTCGATCGAGCTCACGCTGCTCGACGAAGCGAACAACATCACCGCGCGCCGGGTGCTTGCGCCGCGCGATTACGTGTGCCCGGGCATGCGCGTCGAAGCGGGCATGCCCGCCGGCGCGACCCAAACGATGATCGTCCGGATCGATACCGACGGCATCGCCGCATCGAACTTCCGCGTCCAGATCTTTTATCCGTAACGCGCCGCGACGCGGCGCGCGGCCTCAACCCGTGCGCCGCTGCGGCGCACACACTTGGAGCACGAACATGAGCAAAGTCACGCTGGGTGGCAACCCGATCGACATCGCCGGCACGTTTCCGACGGTCGGCTCGCCGGCCCCCGACTTCAAGCTGGTCGGCAAGGACCTCGCCGACGTGTCGCTCGCGACCTTCGCGGGCAAGCGCAAGGTGCTGAACATCGTCCCGAGCCTCGACACGCCGACCTGCGCGGCGTCGACCCGCAAGTTCAACGAAGCGGCGAGCAAGCTCGACAACACGGTCGTCGTCGTCGTGTCGGCGGATCTGCCGTTTGCCGCGACCCGCTTCTGCACGACGGAAGGCCTCGCGAACGTCATCACCGCGTCGACGTTCCGGGGCGGCCGCGCGTTCGCCGACGCGTACGGCGTGAACGTGACAAGCGGCCCGCTCGACGGCCTGGCCGCGCGCGCGGTCATCGTGATCGACGAAAACGACAAGGTGACGTACACCGAGCTCGTCGGCGAGATCAAGAACGAGCCGAACTACGATGCCGCGCTCGCCGCGCTGAAATAAGCCGCACCGAACGGCCGCCGCGCGCCGCGCCCGCCTGCCGCGCGGCGGACGAAAGGCACGCAGCGGCCGCCCACCTACCCTCTCTACAGGAACGCACACCTTGGCTACGCTGATTTGCGGTTCGATCGCCTACGACAACATCATGACCTTCGAAGGGCGCTTTCGCGAGCACATCCTGCCCGACCAGGTGCACCTCATCAACCTGAGCTTCCTCGTGCCGACGATGCGTCGCGAATTCGGCGGCTGTGCGGGCAACATCGCGTACGCGCTGAATCTGCTCGGCGGCGACGCGCGGATGATGGGCACGCTCGGCGCGGTCGACGCGCAGCCGTACCTCGATCGCATGGATGCGCTCGGCCTGTCGCGCGAGTACGTGCGCGTGCTGCCCGACACGTATTCGGCGCAGGCGATGATCACGACCGATCTCGACAACAACCAGATCACCGCGTTCCACCCGGGCGCCATGATGCAGTCGCACGTGAATCACGCGGGCGAAGCGAAGGACATCAAGCTCGCGATCGTCGGCCCGGACGGCTTCCAGGGAATGGTCCAGCACACCGAGGAACTCGCGCGGGCGGGCGTGCCGTTCATCTTCGATCCGGGTCAGGGCTTGCCGCTCTTCGACGGCGCCACCTTGCGCCGCAGCATTGAACTTGCGACTTACATTGCTGCCAACGACTACGAAGCCAAGCTGGTGTGCGACAAGACGGGTTGGTCCGAAGACGAAATCGCCAGCCGGGTTCAGGCGCTCATCATCACGCGCGGCGAGCACGGTGCGACGATCCGTCACCGCGACGGCAACGAGCAGATTCCGGCCGTCCGCGCGGAACGGGTCATCGATCCGACCGGCTGCGGCGACGCATTCCGCGGCGGCTTGCTGTATGGAATCGAGCACGGCTTCGACTGGGCGACGACGGGGCGCCTCGCGAGCCTGATGGGCTCGCTGAAGATCGCGCACCAGGGTCCGCAGACGTACGCGCCGACCCGCGCGGAAATCGACGCGCGCTTCGAGACCGCGTTCGGCTACAGTCCGAAGTGAATCTTGTTTGGAGAAGATGAAACATGTTGACCAGGAAAACCCTCACGCTCGCCGCGATGCTGACCGCGACGGTGACGCTCGCAGGCTGCTTCACGCCGCCGGGTTCCGCCGATGTCTATAGCGTCGGCCAGGCGCAGCGCGAACAGACCGTGCGGATGGGCACGGTGGAAAGCGTCCGCGCGGTGCGGATTCAGGGCGACGGCGGCGGCAGCGCGCTCGGCACGCTCGGCGGCGGCGCGCTCGGCGCGGTCGCCGGCAGCGCGATCGGCGGCGGCCGCGGCTCGGTGCTGACCGCGATCGCGGGCGGCATCGCCGGCGCGGTGGCCGGCAACGCGGTCGGCCAGGGCCTCAGCTCGGCGAACGGCGTCGAAATCACCGTGCGCCTCGACAACGGCGACCTGCGCTCGATCACGCAGGCGGCGACGCCCGAAGTGTTCCGCGCGGGCGAACGCGTGCGACTGCTGTCGAGCGGCGGCGTGACCCGCGTCACGCACTGACCGGTCGGCGGCGCCGGCGGCCTCGTCCGGCGTACCGGCCCACGCGGTGCGGCGCATGCCGCACGCACGGAAAACGCATGCGCAGTTTTGCGCATGCGTTTTTTTATGGGCACCGCCGGGCGCGAACGGCACCGGCGGCCACCATGAAAAAATCCCGCCACCGGCGAAGCCGATGACGGGATCTCGATCGAGTAGGACTACTCGATTCAGGACACGACGAGGGTGTCCGACGTTACGCAGCGAGTCTTTACGGACGGCTGCCGGTCGGGAACGGCCATGCCGCTGCCGGGTTGAGCGCGGTCTTCACGCCCGATGCCGGAGCAACCGATGCCGTCGACGCCGTCGTCGCGGGCGCAGCCTTCTTCACGACCGCCTTCTTCGGCGCAGCCTTCTTTGCGGCAGCCTTCTTCGCAGGCGCGGCCTTCTTCGCAGCAGCCTTCTTCGCCGGCGCGGCCTTCTTCGCGGCAGCCTTCTTCGCCGGCGCGGCCTTCTTCGCGGCAGCCTTCTTCGCCGGTGCGGCCTTCTTCGCGGCAACCTTCTTAGCTGCAACCTTCTTCGCCGGCGCGGCCTTCTTCGCCGCAACCTTCTTCGCGGCAACCTTCTTCACCGCTGCCTTCTTGGCCGGTGCAGCCTTCTTGGCGACGACCTTCTTCGCGGCAGCCTTCTTGGCTGCCGGCTTCTTCTTGGCAAGTGCCATCATTTTCTCCTTCAGGTTCAGATGAGAGTCAGTTCAAACTACACCCTTCGTCAAAACCCGCTTCCCGCGGACGTTTATCAGGACGTGCGCTGCGAAGCGGGCTATTCATCGGCGTACGCGGATGACGCGTGCTTACGCTAATGAATACGGTATGGCGCGCCGTGCCCCTTGGCACCGCGCGCCAAATCAAGTCGGCAGCCGGCGCGCCCTGCGCCGCCGCCCCTAATCGCTTGATCGAGCCGGCGGCCGCTCGGCCGCCCGCCTTTTCCGGAGGGAAGTTTGCCCATCCCACTGAAGGGTTCGCAAAGTGCCTGTCGTGTACTTGGGCCCTTGAGGCACCGGACATGCTTTGCATCAGGCGTTCTTGCTCCTAAACCTTGCACCGGGCACGGCGGCCCGGCATTCACATCGTTACTCGTCGGCTGCGCGTCGGGTCATTCCCACGACAGCGCGCCGCCCGTCTGATACTCGATCACCCGCGTCTCGAAGAAGTTGCGCTCCTTCTTCAAGTCGATCATCTCGCTCATCCACGGGAACGGGTTTTCCTCGTTCGGGAACAGCGGGTCGAGGCCGATCTGCTGGCAACGGCGGTTGCTGATGAAGCGCAGATAGCTCTTGAACATCGACGCGTTCAGGCCCAGCACGCCGCGCGGCATCGTGTCCTCCGCGTAGCGGTACTCGAGATCGACGGCGTGCTTGAACAGCTCGCGGATCTCGGCGCGGAACTCGGCCGTCCACAGGTGCGGGTTCTCGAGCTTGATCTGGTTGATCAGGTCGATCCCGAAGTTGCAGTGCATCGACTCGTCGCGCAGGATGTACTGATATTGCTCCGCCGCGCCCGTCATCTTGTTCTGACGGCCGAGCGCGAGAATCTGCGTGAAGCCGACGTAGAAGAACAGGCCCTCCATGATGCACGCGAACACGATCAGCGATTTCAGCAGCTTCTGATCGGCTTCCAGCGTGCCCGTCGTGAAGGCCGGGTCGGTCAGCGTATGGATGAACGGAATCAGGAACTCGTCCTTCGCGCGGATCGACGGCACCTCGTGGTACGCGTTGAAGATCTCGCCTTCGTCGAGGCCGAGCGATTCCACAATATATTGGTACGCGTGCGTGTGGATCGCCTCTTCGAACGCCTGGCGCAGCAGGAACTGCCGGCACTCGGGCGCCGTGATGTGGCGGTACGTGCCGAGCACGATGTTGTTCGCCGCGAGCGAATCGGCCGTCACGAAGAAACCGAGGTTGCGCTTGACGATCCGGCGCTCGTCCTCCGTCAGGCCGTTCGGATCCTTCCAGAGCGCGATGTCGCGGGACATGTTGATTTCCTGCGGCATCCAGTGATTCGCGCAGCCGGCCAGGTACTTCTCCCACGCCCACTTGTACTTGAACGGGACGAGCTGGTTGACGTCGGTCTTGCCGTTGATGATGCGCTTGTCGGCGACGTTGACCCGCGCTTCCGAAGCGACGGCGGCCGACGCATTCGGCGCCACGGCGAAATCGCCTGCGAAGATGTCGCGGGCCGACGAAGCTTGATGAGCGGCAGGCGCCGCCTGCAATCCGACAGCCATTCCTGCGGGGTCGCGCATCGCATTGTGCTGCGCTCCGCTCGCGGGAGTTACGGCAGTCTTCTCGTCATCCCAGTTGAGCATAAATTCTCACCATCAATTTAGATCGGTTTGTACCATCTTTTCCTGAGCGATAAAAGGGTTCGCTCATGAAAAATCCTTTTTTCGATTCGCGTTGCGACCTCGATACAACACTTTGAGCAACGCATCGTCGTTCATGCGGAGCGCGATGTGCGCCGCGCGTGATTCGAGAGGTGCGCTCGACGCATCGAACGCGGATCGAAACGCGACGTCGTCGGGGATGTTTCGATCACGCTTGCCGCTGCCTGCAACGCGTGCGCTGCGTTACAGATTCCTTATCATTTTTTTAGTAGAGAGCGGCGCGCACTTCAACCTTTATCGGTCTCGCGTCGCGCACCGCTCGCGCTCGTTTCGCGCTACGCGCGCCGCATCACTGGCACGCTTCGCACTCTTCGAAGCCCGGATCGCCCGGACGCATCGTGCACACCGGACCGTCCGCCTCGACCGGCGCCGCGTTCATCGCACCCGACGGCGCGTCGCCGCCCGCCGCGCCGAAACCGCCCGCCGCGCCTTGCGCGCCGCCCGCCGCCCCGCCGCTCGTGCCGCCCGAAGTCGGCACCGCGTTCAGCGCGCCGTGCGCGACCGTCGATTTCTCGACGTGCGTCGCCGCCATCGTGCGCAGGTAGTACGTCGTCTTCAGGCCGCGCAGCCACGCGAGCTTGTAGACCTCGTCGAGCTTCTTGCCCGACGCGCCCGCCATGTAGATGTTCAGCGACTGCGCCTGGTCGATCCACTTCTGACGGCGCGACGCCGCCTCGACGAGCCACTTCGGATCGACTTCGAACGCGGTCGCGTAGATCGCGCGCAGGTCCGCCGGGATGCGGTCGATGCGCGACAGCATGCCGTCGAAGTACTTCAGGTCGGCGACCATCACCTCGTCCCACAGGCCGCGCTCCTTCAGGTCGCGCACCAGGTACTCGTTGACGACCGTGAACTCGCCCGACAGGTTCGACTTCACGTACAGGTTCTGGAAGGTCGGCTCGATGCACGCCGACACGCCGATGATGTTCGAGATCGTCGCCGTCGGCGCGATCGCGACGCAGTTCGAGTTGCGCATGCCGAACGAGTCGATCCGCGCGCGCAGCGCCGGCCAGTCGAGCGTCGCGCTCGTGTCGACTTCGACGTAGCCGCCGCGGGCCTCGGTCAGCAGCTTCAGCGTGTCCTGCGGGAGGATGCCGCGATCCCACAGCGAGCCGCGGTAGCTCGAGTAGCGGCCGCGCTCCTCGGCGAGCTCGGTCGACGCCCAGTATGCGTAGTAGCAGACCGCTTCCATCGAGCGATCGGCGAACTCGACCGCCTCGTCGGAAGCATACGGCGTGCGCAGCAGGTGCAGGCAGTCCTGGAAGCCCATGATGCCTAGGCCGACCGGGCGGTGCTTCAGGTTCGAGTTGCGCGCCTTCGCGACCGCGTAATAGTTGATGTCGATGACGTTGTCGAGCATGCGCATCGCGACACTGACCGTGCGCTTGAGCTTTTCCTCGTCGAGCGCATAGCTGCCGTCGGCCTGCTTCGCGAGGTGCGCGACGAGATTCACCGAGCCGAGATTGCAGACGGCGATCTCGGTGTCGCTCGTGTTCAGCGTGATTTCCGTGCACAGGTTCGACGAATGGACGACGCCGACGTGCTGCTGCGGCGAGCGCACGTTGCACGGATCCTTGAACGTGATCCACGGGTGGCCCGTCTCGAACAGCATCCCGAGCATCTTGCGCCAGAGCTGCTGCGCCGGGATCTTCTTGAACAGCTTGATCTCGCCGCGCGCGACCTTCTCTTCATAGCCGACGTAGGCCGCCTCGAACTCGGCGCCGAACTTGTCGTGCAGGTCCGGGCAGGTCGACGGCGAGAACAGCGTCCAGTCGGCGCCTTCCATCACGCGCTTCATGAACAGGTCGGGAATCCAGTTCGCCGTGTTCATGTCGTGCGTGCGGCGGCGATCGTCGCCCGTGTTCTTGCGCAGCTCGAGGAATTCCTCGATGTCGAGGTGCCACGACTCCAGGTACGCGCACACCGCGCCCTTGCGCTTGCCGCCCTGGTTCACCGCGACCGCCGTGTCGTTGACGACCTTCAGGAACGGAACCACGCCTTGCGACTTGCCGTTCGTGCCCTTGATATGCGAGCCGAGCGCGCGCACGCGCGTCCAGTCGTTGCCGAGGCCGCCCGCGAATTTCGACAGCAGCGCGTTGTCCTTCAGCGCCTCGTAGATGCCGTCGAGATCGTCCGCGACCGTCGTCAGGTAGCACGACGACAGCTGCGAGCGGCGCGTGCCCGAGTTGAACAGCGTCGGCGTCGAGCTCATGAAGTCGAAGCTCGACAGCACGTTGTAAAACTCGATCGCCCGCGCCTCGCGGTCGATCTCGTTCAGCGCGAGGCCCATCGCGACGCGCATGAAGAACGCCTGAGGCATTTCGATGCGGGTGCCGTCGACGTGCAGGAAGTAGCGGTCGTACAGCGTCTGCAGGCCGAGGTAGCCGAACTGCAGGTCGCGGCTCGCGTCGAGCGCGTCGCCCAGGCGCTTCAGGTCGAACTGCAGCAGCTTGTCGTCGAGCAGCTCGGCTTCGACGCCGCGCTTCAGGAACTGCGGGAAGTACTCGGCGTAGCGCGTCGTCATTTCCGCCTGCGTCACTTCCTCGCCGAGGATCTCGCGGCGAATCGTGTGCAGCAGGATGCGTGCCGTGACCTGGCTGTACGCCGGATCCTTTTCGATCATCGTGCGTGCGGCGAGGATCGACGAGTCGTAGACCTGCGTCATCGGCACGCCGTCGTACAGGTTCTTGACCGTTTCCGCGACGATCGGCTCGGGGCTCACCGCATCGCCCAGGCCTTCGCACGCCGACACGATCAGCGCGCGCAGCGCGTTCAGGTCGAGCGCTCGCGTGACGCCGTTGTCCGTCACGTTGATGCCGCCCGCGGGCGACGCCTCGGCAGCCTCCGCCTCGCCCGCGTGAACGCGCTCGAGATGGCGCTTCTCGCGATACAGCACGTACGCGCGCGCGACGTTGTGCTCGCCGCCGCGCATCAGCGCGAGCTCGACCTGATCCTGAATGTCTTCAATATGGAACGTGCCGCCGTTCGGGCGGCTGCGCACGAGCGCGCGCACGACGGTTTGCGTCAGTTGCTCGACGAGTTCGCGCACACGCGCCGACGCCGCGCCCTGGCCGCCGTTGACGGCGAGGAACGCCTTCGTCACCGCGATCGCGATCTTCGACGGTTCGAACGACACCACGCTGCCGTTGCGGCGGATCACCTTGTAGTCGGCGTACGTCGTCTGCGACGCAAGTGCCGGCGCGCCTTGTGCGCCCCCGGCGAAAGGGCGGCTCGCCGCGCTTTCGAATTGGGACGTCGCGTTGTCGGTGGTTTGCATGGGCAAAACTCCTGGTGTTGGGTGATGCGGAAGGGACCGCGGATTAAAACGAACGGTGCGCCACAAGGTGCGCGGGCGGTAAGACGTGGAAGAAGGGGCGGCGGCGCCGGTCGGGCCCGCGCGATACGCTCGATTCGACATTGGCCTTCATCATGCGTACGCGCCTCTGGCTGCACTTTTCCACGCGGGTCGCAGCGCACCGGACCGCCGGCCGGATGCGCCGCACTGAGAATCTCGCGGGCCGGCGACGACGCCGGAACCGCGATCGGGAACAGAAAATGCCCCCGATCGACACACTATATGTAGTGCCGAACTGCTCGATTGGCCCAAAGTATAGTGGAGCCTCGCCGAAGCGCCAAAGGAAAAATTTGCTGGCGATCTATTGACAAGCGCGATACGCCGACGCGACAAGGCGCGGCCGGCGAAACAATACGGCACGCGTCAAAAAGACCACGCGCCCGCCGCTGCCGTCAGTGCTTCCGGTAGGGAAAGTATCGAGGCGGGAAACCGCCATCGTCCGCGAAACGTTGCCAATCGAAGTGCGGACCGGGGTCGGTCTTGCGTCCCGGCGCAACGTGCTCGTGGCCCGCGAACGCATCGATCGGGTAACGCGCGGCAAGCGCGCGTGCGAGCGCGGCGAGCGTCGCGTATTGCCGCGCGTCGAACGCGACGTCGTCCGCGCCTTCGAGCTCGATGCCGATTGAAAAATCGTTACAGCGCTCGCGGCCGAAGAAGCTCGACGCGCCCGCGTGCCAAGCGCGCGCGTCGCACGACACGAACTGGATCAGCGCGCCGTCCCGCCTGACGAGGAAATGCGCGGAAACCCGCACGCCGCGCAGATGCGCGGCGTAGTACGGATGCGCATCGCAGTCGAGACGATTCTGGAACAGCGCGACGATCGCGTCGCCGCCGAATTCGCCGGGCGGCAGACTGATGTTGTGGATCACGACGAGCGAGATGGCTGCGCCGTCCGGCCGCGCTTCGAAATTCGGCGACGGCTCGCGCCGCGCGCCGTCGACCCAGCCGTCGGCGCCGACCGCGAAGCGCCCCGCCTCGCTCATTGCCCGCTGCGGCTGCCCGAATGCGCGGCATGGCGCGCCGCGTGCTCCGGACTGCAGAAATACTCGCCGCCCGCGACGACGGCGTCGCTCTTCGGCGCATGCACGCCGCATTCCGCGCAGCGCACCATCGGCTCCGGCAACGCGGCGTCGCGCGGGCGGCCCGCCTGTGTCGCGCCGCCCCCGCCGGAAGCGGAATCGGCCGTGCGGCCCGCGCCGCCCGCGAACGGGCCGTCGCCGCGCGCCTGCGCCTGACGAATCTTTCTCGCGACCCACGAACTCGCGAAGAACAGCACGATGAGAAGAAGGATTTGTCGCATCGGGATCAGGTGTTCAAACCACGGAACGGTGCAGCAGCACCTCGAGAACGAAGCGGCTGCCGACGTACGCGAGCAGCAGCGCGACGAACGACGCGAGCACCCAGCGCGCCGCGCCGCGGCCGCGCCAGCCGGAGGTCTTGTGCGCGACGAGGAGCCCGCCGAACATCAGCCAGGACAGGATCGCGAACACGGTCTTGTGATCGAGCTTGAGCGCGCGCGCGTCGATCTGCTCGCTGAACAGGATGCCGGTGGCGAGCGTCAGCGTGAGCAGCACGAAACCCGCGCCGATCAGGCGGAACAGCAGCTTCTCGAGCGTGAGAAGCGGCGGCAGCGTGTCGAGCCAGCCCGCGACCCAGCCCGACGCGTCGCGCAACCCGTCGTGCCGCAGCGCATGCAGGCGCCGCTCGACCATCAGCATCAGCACCGCGTGGAGCGCCGCGATCGCGAAGAGCCCGTACGCGATGTTCGCGATCAGGAAGTGCACCTTGAAGAGCGGCGCGGCCGCGTACGGCAGCACGCGCACGCCGCCGAACGCGAGCGGCAGGAGCGACGCGACGCCCGCGAGCGGCAGCACGAGCAGGCGCATCCCGTCGAGCGGGAAGAAGAAGCTCTCGATCCAGTAGATGCCCGCGCCGAGCCAGAACATCGCCGACAGCGCGAACGCGAAGCCGAACACCATCGCGTCGTGCGGAAAGATCGTCATGTGCAGCAACACCCCGTGCGCGAGCAGCGCGGCGCCGAGGATCGTGCGCCCGAGCCCGCCCATCCCGCCCGGAGCGGATTCGCGCGCGGGCGCAACGGCCGGCACGCTCGCGACGAGCGGACGTGCCGCGCCGACGCGGCGCGCGCGCCAGCCGGCGACGGCCAAGCCGCCGTACAGGAGCACGGTAAGGGCATACAGTACAATATCCATGTTCGAAGTTTACACTAGGCCCCTTACCCGCGACGGCCGGCTTTTTGTCCCACTCGCGCCTGCGGGCTTCACTGTCCATCGCTCCCCATGCTCGACAATCTCACCCAACGGATGGCGCGCGTCGTCAAGACGCTGCGCGGCGAGGCCCGGCTCACCGAGGCGAACACCCAGGAGATGCTCCGCGAAGTGCGGCTCGCGCTCCTCGAAGCCGACGTCGCCCTGCCCGTCGTCCGCGACTTCATCGCGAAGGTCAAGGAGAAGGCGCTCGGCGAGGACGTGATCGGCAGCCTGTCGCCCGGCCAGGCGCTCGTCGGCGTGGTCCAGAAGGAGTTGACCGCCGTGATCGGCGGCGACTACGAAGGCAAGGCGGCCGAGCTGAACCTCGCCGTGGCGCCGCCCGCGATCATCCTGATGGCGGGCCTGCAGGGCGCCGGCAAGACCACCACCGTCGGCAAGCTCGCGAAGCTCCTGCGCGAGAAGTACAAGAAGAAGGTGCTCACGGTGTCGTGCGACGTCTATCGTCCCGCCGCGATCGCGCAGTTGAAGACGGTGAGCGAGCAGGTCGGCGCCGACTTCTTCCCGTCGACGCCCGACCAGAAGCCCGTCGATATCGCGAACGCGGCCGTCGACTGGGCGAAGCGCCACTATCACGACGTGCTGCTCGTCGACACCGCGGGCCGTCTCGGCATCGACGAAGCGATGATGCAGGAGATCGCCGCGCTGCACGCGGCGCTCAAGCCGGTGGAGACACTCTTCGTCGTCGACGCGATGCTCGGCCAGGACGCCGTCAACACCGCGAAGGCGTTCAACGACGCGCTGCCGCTCACGGGCGTCGTGCTGACGAAGCTCGACGGCGACTCGCGCGGCGGCGCCGCGCTGTCGGTGCGGCACGTGACGGGCAAGCCGATCAAGTTCGTCGGCGTGGCCGAAAAGCTCGACGGCCTCGAAATCTTCCATCCGGACCGGATGGCCAACCGGATCCTCGGGATGGGCGACATCCTCGCGCTCGTCGAGGAGGCGCAGCGCGGCGTCGACATCCAGGCCGCGGAGAAGCTCGCCAACAAGGTGAAGAAAGGCGGCGATTTCGACCTGAACGATTTCCGCGCGCAGATCTCGCAGATGAAGAACATGGGCGGGCTGTCGTCGCTGATGGACAAGCTGCCCGCGCAATTCCAGCAGGCCGCCGCCGGCGCCGACATGAGCCAGGCCGAAAAGCAGATCCGCCGGATGGAAGGCATCATCAATTCGATGACGCCCGCCGAGCGCGCGAAGCCCGAGATCATCAAGGCGACGCGCAAGCGCCGGATCGCGGCGGGCGCGGGCGTGCCGGTGCAGGAGGTCAACCGGATGCTCAATCAGTACGACCAGATGCGCACGATGATGAAGAAGCTCAAGGGCGGCAACCTGCAGAAGATGATGCGCGGCATAAAGGGCATGATGCCCGGCATGCGTTGATTCGCCGCGGCGCCGCGCACGGGTATATGCTGTAGCGCGTGGCGTCGCATTGTTTCATTCTTATTGGTATCCCAGACGAGACCGCTCGCCAGACCTCATGAATCGAGAAGAAGCCCTCCACATTTTCCAACACTCCGAGGAGATCGTCTCCGCCGGCGAAGTCAACGCGTCGATCGGCCGGATGGCCGGGGAGATCCGCGGCCAGATCGGCGAGGAGTTTCCGCTCGTGCTGTCGGTGATGGGCGGTGCGGCGGTGTTCACCGGCATGCTGCTGCCGCACCTCGATTTCCCGCTCGAATTCGACTACATCCATCTGACGCGCTACCGCAACACGACGAAGGGCGGCCCCGAAATGCACTGGCGCGTCGCGCCGCGCGAATCGGTGAAGGACCGCATCGTGCTCGTGCTCGACGACATCCTCGACGAAGGCGAAACGATGGCCGCGATCCGCGATCGCATTCTCGAGATGGGCGCGAAGCGTTTCATGTCCGCCGTGCTGTGCGAAAAGACGCTCGCGAAGGCAAAGCCGCTGCATCCGGACTTCTGCGGGTTCGCGGTGCCCGATCGCTATGTGTTCGGCTGCGGGATGGACGCGAAGGGGTACTGGCGCAACCTGCCGACGATCCGCGCATTGACGGCCGACGTCTGACGACGCCCCCGTGCGGGCCGGCCCAGGCTTGCCCGCCGCCCGTCGGAAACAAAAAAGCGGCTCGCGCATCGTGCGCGAGCCGCTTTTCTTTGCGCCACGTCTCTTTGCTTCTCTTTATATTAGGCGGCTTTCACCCGCGGGCGACCGCCGACTGCGGCGCGCGGCCTCGGCCCGCCGCCGCGCCGATCGATCACAACTGGTGAACGAACGCGCGAATGCCCGCCATCATCATCTCGACGGAAATCGCGACGAGCACGAGCCCCATCAGCCGCTCGAACGCGATCACGGTACGCTCGCCGAGCCACTGCTGAATCCGTTCGGCAAGCACGAGCGTGACTGCGCAGACGAGCATCGTCACCGTAAGCGCGCCCGCCCACTCGAGCGTCTTGCCGGGCGCCTGCGACGTGAGCAGCATCACCGTCGCGAGCGCCGACGGCCCGGCGAGCGCCGGAATCGCGAGCGGCACGATGAACGGCTCGCCGCCCGCGCGCGGATCGCTGCCGAGCGCGCCGTCCGGGTGCGGAAAGATCATCCGCAGCGCGATCAGGAACAGCACGATCCCGCCGCCGATCCGCAGTGAAAGATCGGTGAGGCTCATCATCCGCAAGAAGCGGTCGCCGACGACCATGAAGAACAGCAGGATCACGAACGCGATCGCGACTTCGCGCAGGATCACCTTCACGCGCCGCTCGCGCGGTACATCCCGCAGCGCCGCGATGACGAGCGGGATGTTGCCGAGCGGATCGGTAATGAGAATGAGGAGCACCGTCGCCGACAGGAAATTCGACTCCAACGCGCCCCTCCGCTTCGTCGACGACCGGCGATCAGCGGGCGAGCGCCGCGCGGACCTTTTCGGCGACCGCCGCCGCGGCCGAATCGGCGGGCAGCAGCGTCGCCTCGGCGTCGCGGCGGCCCTGGTACTCGATCTTGCCGTCCTTCAGGCCGCGCTCGCCGATCACGAGGCGATGCGGCACGCCGATCAGTTCCCAATCCGCGAACATCACGCCCGGACGCTCGCCGCGATCGTCGAGGATCACGTCGATGCCCGCGGCGGCGAGGTCCGCGTAGAGCTTGTCGGCCGCTTCGCGCACCGCATCGCTGCGGTCGTAGCCCATCGGGCACAGCACGACCTCGAACGGCGCGATCGCCTCGGGCCAGACGATACCCTTGTCGTCGAAGTTCTGTTCGATCGCCGCGCCGAGAATCCGCGTGATGCCGATCCCGTAGCAACCCATCACCATCGGCTGCGCCTTGCCCGATTCGTCGATGAACGTCGCGCCCATCGCGTCCGAATACTTGGTGCCGAGCTGGAACACATGGCCGACTTCAATGCCGCGGCAGATGTCGAGCGCGCCCTTGCCGTCCGGCGACGGATCGCCCGCCTTCACGTTGCGGATGTCGGCGACGACGGGCTCCGGCAGGTCGCGCCCCCAGTTCACGCCGGCGATGTGGTAATCGACCTCGTTCGCGCCGACGACGAAATCGCTCATGTTCGCGACCGTGCGATCGGCGACCACGCGCACCGGCTTCTTCGTGCCGATCGGGCCGAGATAGCCGGGCGGCGTGCCGAACCACTCGACGATCTCCGCCTCGGTCGCGAAGCGGTGGCCGGCCAGGCCCGGCAGCTTCGCCGTCTTGATCTCGTTCAGATCGTGATCGCCGCGCAGCATCAGCAGCCAGATCGTCGGCTCGGCGCCTTCGTTGTCGGTCGCGAGCACGATCGACTTGATCGTGCGCTCGAGCGGGATGCCCATCAGCTCGGCCACCGCCTCGCACTTCGCCTTGCCGGGCGTCGCGACCTTTTGCATCGCCTCGGCGGGCGCCGCGCGGCTCGCGAGCAGCGGTAGCGCCTCGGCGGCCTCGACGTTCGCCGCGAAGTCGGACGTCGGGCAATAGGCGATCGCGTCCTCGCCGGTATCCGCGATCACATGAAACTCATGCGAGCCGCTGCCGCCGATCGAGCCGTTGTCGGCCGCGACCGGACGAAACTCGAAGCCGATGCGCGTGAAGATCCGCACGTACGCGTCGTACATCTTCTTGTACGATTCCTTGAGGCTTTCGTGATCCTTATCAAACGAGTACGCGTCCTTCATGATGAACTCGCGGCCGCGCATCACGCCGAAGCGCGGACGGATCTCGTCGCGGAACTTCGTCTGGATCTGGTAGAAGTTCACCGGCATCTGCCGGTAGCTCTTGATCTGGTTGCGCGCGATGTCAGTGACGACTTCCTCGTGCGTCGGCCCGATCACGAATTCGTTCTGCTTGCGATCCTTGAAGCGCAGCAGTTCGGGACCGTACTGCTCCCAGCGCCCCGATTCCTGCCACAGCTCGGCGGGCTGCACGGCGGGCATCAGCAGCTCAATCGCGCCCGCCCGGTTCATCTCCTCGCGCACGATCGCCTCGACCTTGCGGATCGAGCGCAGGCCGACCGGCAGATAGTTATAGATGCCGCCGGCGACGCGGCGAATCATGCCGGCTCGCACCATCAGCTTGTGGCTGACGATCTCGGCGTCGGCGGGTGCTTCCTTCAAGGTGCCGATAAAGAAACGGGAGGCTTTCATGCGAACGGTTCCATGAGCAGCGGCCAACGCGGGCCGCCCGAAAAAGTCTAAAGGTGAATTAACGGCTGCGCCCGGCAGTATGCGGCGCAGATGACATACCAGACAAATCGGGGACAGTGTAGTTGACACGCTCCGCCCGGATTCGCTCCGTTCCGGTGCGCAACGCCCGTTATCTGTTTATAATCAAAGCAATTTTAAAGGATTCGAAGGTGGTTGTATGCTGGATCGTGAAGGCTTTCGCCCGAACGTCGGCATCATCCTCTTGAACGCGCACAACGAGGTGTTTTGGGGCAAACGGCTCCGCGAGCATTCCTGGCAGTTTCCGCAAGGGGGCATCAAGTACGGCGAGACCCCGATGCAAGCGATGTACAGGGAACTGCACGAGGAGACCGGGCTGCTGCCGGAACACGTCAAGATCATCGGCCGCACTCGCGACTGGTTGCGTTATGAGGTGCCAGACAAGTTCATCAAGCGCGAAGTGCGCGGCCATTATCGCGGCCAGAAGCAGATCTGGTTCCTGCTGCGAATGGTCGGCCGCGATTGCGACATCTGCCTGCGGGCGACGGATCATCCGGAGTTCGACGCGTGGCGCTGGAACGAATACTGGGTGCCACTCGACGCGGTGATCGAGTTCAAGCGGGATGTGTATCAGTTGGCGTTGACCGAACTGTCGCGTTTCCTGCGCCGCCCGGCGCAGCGCACCGACAAATCGCGCGGCCCGCGCGCGCCGCGCTATCCGCGTGTCGCGAATGGGCACGCGGCATCGGAGGCACCGGCCGCGATCGACACGTCGGCAGTCTGTTCGGAAGTCGAGCCGGGCGCGAACGCGCTCGACGAAACCCCTCCCCGCGTGAGTCTGCGCGACTGACGCGCGGGCTGGTTCGACGGGAATGAAAACGCATGACCGGGCGCGGCATTGAAGGATGCCGCGCCTTTTTTACGAGGCACCCATATTGAAAGCGATTGCTCTTGCCGCCGCGTCGATTGCCGCGGCCGCCGCGCTGGCCGGCTGCGCCCACTCGAACACCCCGTCCAACAAGGATGACAGCGAGTTCGTCTACCTGCTCGACCGTCAGCCGCAATGGACCGAGAACAAGGTCGACAAGCTGCCGCCGCTGCCGCAAACGAGCGATCTGCTGCCGTTCAACGTGTCGCAGAATACGCCGCTCAAGTTCTTCGTCGATTCGAAATCGCTCGACGTCGGCACCGACGGCGTCGTTCGCTACATCGTCGTCGTGACGAGCCCCGCGGGCGCGCGCAACGTCAATTACGAAGGCATTCGCTGCGACACCTACGAATGGCGCCAATACGCCGGCCTGAACGCCGACCACAGCGGCTGGGACCGCACGATCGAGACCGACTGGCAGCGAATCGAGAACGGCGAACTGAATGCGTACCACGCGGCGCTCTATCAGGACTTCTTCTGCGCGAACAAGATGCCGGCGGCCAAGCGTCCGACAATCATCGAGAACATCCGCTACAACCGGACGCAGCTCAATCAGATCCGCTGATCGGGTGCGGCGCGCCGCCGCTTTCAGATGCAGGATACCGGCGGGCGAGCACGTCGATGCGCATCGATGGCGCTCATGCGCGAGCACGCCCGGGACAATCCGGCCATGAAACCGAGGTTCGACAGGATGACGAAAGCAAAAAGCCCGCATGCGCGGGCTTTTTTGTCGCCTTCGCCGCCGCGACCGAGGCGCGGCACGCATGTCGCCGTCAGACCAGCACGAGATTGTCCCGATGGATCAGCTCGGGCTCGAGCATGTAGCCGAGCACCGTTTCGATCTCGCCGCTCGGCTTGCGCTGGATCAGCTTCGTTTCGGCGCTGCTGTAATTGGTGATCCCGCGCGCGACTTCACGGCCGGTGTCGTCGACGCACGCGATCACTTCGCCGCGCGCGAACACGCCCTGCACGGCGACGACGCCGATCGGCAACAGGCTCTTGCCCCCCGCCGTCAACTTGTCGACCGCCCCCGCATCGATAACGACATGGCCACGTACCTGCAGGTGGTCCGCCATCCATTGCTTGCGCGCCGCCATCCGCGCGGTGCGCGCGATCAGTTGCGTGCCGATCGCCTCGCCGGCCGCGAGCCGCACGAGCACGTCGCGCTCGCGGCCGCTCGCGATCACGGTGTTCGCGCCGCTGTGCGCGGCGCGCTTGGCTGCGAGAATCTTCGTCAGCATGCCGCCGCGGCCGATGCTCGAGCCCGCACCGCCCGCCATCGCTTCGAGCTCCGGCGCACCGGCGCTCGCCTCGGCAACGAGCGTCGCGCCCGGATCCTTGCGCGGATCGGCCGTGAACAGCCCCGGCTGGTCGGTCAGGATGACGAGCGTATCGCCTTCGATCAGATTCGCGACGAGCGCGCCGAGCGTGTCGTTGTCGCCGAACTTGATTTCGTCGGTGACGACGGTGTCGTTCTCGTTGATGATCGGCACGACGCCGAGCCGCAGCAGCGTGAGGAGCGTCGAGCGCGCGTTCAGGTAGCGTTCGCGGTCGGCGAGATCCGCATGCGTGAGGAGAATCTGCGCGGTGCGGATCCCGTGTTCGGCAAACCGGCTCTCGTATACCTGCGCGAGCCCCATTTGCCCGACGGCCGCGGCCGCTTGCAACTCGTCGATCTCGCGCGGCCGCTTGCTCCAACCGAGGCGCTGCATGCCTTCCGCGATCGCGCCCGAGCTGACGAGCACCACTTCCTTGCCCGCGCCGCGCAGCGCGGCGATCTGAGCGGCCCATCGGCCGATGGCGTCATGATCGAGCCCGCGGCCGTCGTTGGTGACGAGGCTCGAGCCCACTTTCACTACCAGGCGCTTCGAATCGGCGATGATCGAACGCATCGTGCGCTGTCTCCTTGAGTGATGCGCGATTGAATCCCGTACGCCGGCCGCGCCGCCCGGCTTCATGGGCGATGGACGAGACGCTCAGTGCGCGCCGGCGTCGCGCTCGTGCGGCTCGCCGCCTGCGCCGGGCGCATCGCGAAAGCGCACGTCCGACGCCAAATCCTCGGCGAGCTCGGCGCGATGCGCGTCCGAATGCTCGACGAGATAATCGTGGATTGCATAAACGAGGCCCTCGCAGCCCTGCCCCGTCAGCGCGGAGATCTCGAACACGGGCCCCGTCCAGCCGAAGCGCTCGATGAAATCGGCGACGCGCGCGCGGCGCTCGTCCTCCGGCACCATGTCGAGCTTGTTCAACACGAGCCAGCGCGGCTTCTCGTACAGCGATTCGTCGTACTTGCGCAACTCGCCGACGATCGCCCTCGCTTCCGCGACGGGATCGACACGCTCATCGAACGGCGCGAGATCGACGAGATGCAGCAGCAGGCCCGTACGTTGCAGATGCCGCAGAAACTGATGGCCGAGGCCCGCGCCTTCGGCCGCGCCTTCGATCAGACCCGGAATGTCGGCAATCACGAAGCTCTTGCCCGGCCCGACGCGCACGACGCCGAGATTCGGCGCAAGCGTCGTGAACGGATAATCGGCGATCTTCGGCTTCGCGTTCGACACCGACGAAATGAACGTCGATTTGCCCGCGTTCGGCATTCCGAGCAGGCCGACGTCCGCGAGCACCTTCAGCTCGAGCTTCAGCATGCGCCGCTCGCCCGGCTTGCCGTCCGTCTTCTGGCGAGGCGCGCGGTTCGTGCTCGACTTGAAATGGAGGTTGCCGAGGCCGCCCGCGCCGCCCTTCGCGACGAGCACCTTCTGGTCGTGCTCGGTCAGATCGGCGATCAGCTCGCCCGTGTCCATGTCGTTGATGACGGTGCCGACCGGCATGCGCAGCGTGATGTCGTCGCCGCCCTTGCCGTAGCAATCCGAACCGCGGCCGTTCTCGCCGTTGCGCGCCATGTGCTTCTTCGCGTACCGGTAGTCGATCAGCGTATTGATGTTGCGATCCGCGATCACGTACACGCTGCCGCCGCGGCCGCCGTCGCCGCCGTCCGGTCCGCCGAACGGAACGAATTTCTCGCGGCGCATCGACGCGCTGCCATCGCCCCCGTCTCCGGCGATGACCTCGATTCGCGCTTCGTCAATGAACTTCATCCGTCACTCCGTCCAATATGTACTGCCATTCCCGCTATTGTGCCGCGCGGCGCCGCGCTTGACCAATCGGCCGAACGGCCGACGCGCGCACCGGATGCTTGCGCGCGAAACGCACGCAAAATAAAAAAGGCCCCGCTGCTATCGCGGGGCCTTTTCTTGGCTACGAAGCCCGTCGCGCCTGAACTCAGGCAGCGGCCGGGACGACGACGACCGTATGCTTCTTGGCCGCGCCCTTCGTCGTGAACTTCACGTGGCCGTCGACCAGCGCGAACAGCGTGTGGTCCTTGCCCATGCCGACGTTTTCGCCCGCATGCATGCGCGTGCCGCGTTGACGCACGATGATGCCGCCCGCGTTGATCGCCTGGCCGCCATACACCTTGACGCCGAGACGCTTCGACTCGGAGTCGCGGCCGTTCCGGGAAGAGCCGCCTGCTTTTTTGTGTGCCATCTGATTGCTCCTTTACCGAGGAAGGCGCTTACGCGTTGATTGCGTCGATGCGCAGCTCGGTGTAGTTCTGGCGGTGGCCGCCGTGCTTTTGGTAGTGCTTCCGGCGACGCATCTTGAAGATGGTGACCTTGGCATGACGACCGTGAGATACGACGGTAGCCTTGACGGAAGCCCCACTGACCAGCGGCGTACCGAACTGAATCGATTCGCCTTCGCCCACTGCGAGAACCTGGTCGAGCGTGATTTCTGCGTCAATGTCTGCCGGTATCTGTTCTACTTTCAGTTTTTCGCCAACGGCAACCTTGTACTGCTTGCCGCCGGTTTTTATGACCGCGTACATTGAGAACCTCACTCTGGATCCATTTTTCCGTGCACCGTGCGCGGAAAACGCGTGATTATACATAGAGTTAGCGCTTCAGTCAAAGCTCATCCGCGTCTGCCGCGCCCGGGCGTGGCGCGGACATCGGCCGAACGGCCTAAAAACGCGCGATGACGTCGCACGACGGCCCGGCTTGGCGGCGATTCGCCTTATAATCCGCGGCACTACCCATTTCCATGATCATGTCGTCGACTGCCACCCCTTCCCTCAGCGCCGCCCACCTGCTCGCACCGATCGCAAGCGACATGGAGCAGGTGAATCGCGTCATTCGGCAAAGCCTCGCGTCCGACGTGCTGCTGATCAATCAGATCGCCGAGTACATCATCGGCGCGGGCGGCAAACGGCTGCGGCCGGCGCTTCTTCTGCTCGTCGCGGGCGCGCTCGGCGAAAACACGAGCCAGAAGCACGTGCTCGCGGCCGTCGTCGAATTCATCCATACGGCGACGCTGCTGCACGACGACGTCGTCGACGAATCCGAGCTGCGGCGCGGCCGCAAGACTGCGAACGCACTGTTCGGCAATGCGGCGAGCGTGCTTGTCGGCGATTACCTCTATTCGCGCTCGTTCGAGATGATGGTGGGCGTCGGCAAGATGCGCGTGATGGAAATCCTGTCCGAAGCGACGACAATCATCTCCGAAGGCGAAGTGCTGCAATTGCTGAACATGCACGACGCGGACGTCGACGAAGCCCGCTACATGCAGGTGATCCGCTATAAGACCGCGAAGCTGTTCGAAGCGGCCGCGCGGCTCGGCGCGGTGCTCGCCGGCGCCGACGCGCCGACGGAAGCCGCCGCGGCCGAGTACGGCCGCCGGATCGGCACCGCGTTCCAGATCATGGACGACTGGCTCGACTACGCGGGCACCGCCGAATCGATGGGCAAGAACGCCGGCGACGACCTGCGCGAAGGCAAGCCGACGCTGCCGCTCATCTATCTGATCGAGCGCGGCACGCCCGAGCAGTCGACACTCGCGCGCGAAGCGATCGAGCACGGCGGTACCGATCGCTTCGACACGATTTTCGACGCGATCACGCGTTCGGGCGCGCTCGACCATACGCTCGAATGCGCTCGCCAAGAAGCGCAGGCGGCCGCAGCAGCAATTTCTTCATTTCCCTCTTCCAATTTCAAAGAGAGCCTGCTAGAATTATGTTCTTACTCGATGTCACGTCAGTCTTGATCTAGACCGAAGCGACGAATCAGTACGAATCGAGTTCAAATCGGGGTGTAGCTTAGCCTGGTAGAGCGCTACGTTCGGGACGTAGAGGCCGGAGGTTCGAATCCTCTCACCCCGACCAATCTAACTTGTTGATTGGTTGGAAAAATCAGCAAGATCAATGACTTACGGAGCGGTAGCAGCCGGTGTAACATACACCTACTGTTCCGTAAGCCATGACAAATCATCTCCTCAAACGCGGCACCCGGTATTACATCCGCCGCAAAATTCCAATTGATCTAATTTCGCACTATCGAGGCCGCAAAGAGATAGTCAAAGCTCTTGGCACGTCCGAACCCGCCAAAGCGCGCGAGCGTGTCCGGGAGGAGAGCTATCGACTCGATCAAGAATTTGCCGCCCTCCGTCAACAACCCGCCGAGTCACCCCAAACTGTCGAATTGCGGGAGTTCGTACTTGATCCCGCCACGTCCGAGAGCGTACCGTCTGGTCGATCCGTGAGGCTAGACCCGCGCCGCCCCGGCTCCTACGGTCTGGCGACCTACGACGGCGAGCAAGTGGCCGTGCTTTGGCCCAAAGATGTTGACGACGCCTACCATAAACAGCGTCTCAAGCATGCCCGTGCATTCGCTCACGGGGTTTTGATCGCGCGCGCTACCGGTCCGGGACATACACCATCCGCCCATGAGGTTACGCAGATTGAGGCCCCGGAAAGTTGCGGCGGTGTGTCAGCGGGCCACCTCGCCGCCCTTGTCGAGAAGTGGGCGAAAGAACGCGAACCCGCATCCCGCACCGTCCGCAAGGCAGAGTTGATCGTGGAACGCTTCTACACACATGTTGGTCGCATTCCAGTTGCCCGCATTACCCGCGCGCATGCCATCCTGTTCAAGGACAAGCTCTTGGAGTCGGGCCAAACGCCAGTCAACACGAATAAGCAATTGGAGCTATTCGGGACACTGCTGAATTACGCGCGAGATAACATGCTGGCGACTGAGAATGTCGCTCATCGCATCCGCGTACAGGTCAAAGGTGCAGCAAGGGGCAAGACACGGGTTTCCTTCGATCTGCCAGCCCTCACCGCGATATTTGCCAGCCCGGTTTATACCGAAGGGGCGCGCCCCGCTGGCGGCGCTGGCGAAGCCTGACCTGCCCCCTTCGATAGGGCCAATGGGCTTCTAGCAAAGTCCCTTTAAACCAACTCCTGGAAAGCGGCAGGAGCGTCCGCGGTTGCCCGATGTTTCGCCGCAAACTCTGACGGCGCAAGGTAGTTCAGTGCGCTGTGCGGCCTTTGCTCGTTGTAGTCCTGACGCCATGCCGCGATGACTGCCCGAGCGTGCGCGAGCGTCGTGAACCAGTGCTCGTTAAGGCATTCGTCGCGGAACTTGCCGTTGAACGATTCGATGTACGCATTCTGCGTGGGCTTGCCCGCCTGAATCAACTTCAGCGTGACGCCGTTCGCATACGCCCACTGGTCAAGCGCGCGGCTCGTAAATTCGGGTCCCTGGTCTGTTCGCACCGCCTTGGGATAGCCACGGAAGCGAGCTGCACGGTCCAATGCCCGAGCGACATACAAACCTGAGATGCCATGGTCGACGACGATGTCGACAGCCTCTTTCGTGAAATCGTCGACGACGGTCAGGCACTTCACGCGCCGGCCGTTGGAAAGCGCATCCATCACGAAATCGATTGACCATACCTCGTTGGGTGCGCCCGGCAATGCCAGTTGCTCGCGCTCAATCATGACGCCGTGGCGCTTGCGACGGCGCCGCACAGCCAGCCCTGCCTCACGGTACAGGCGATAGATGCGCTTGTGATTGGCGTGCGTGCCTTCGCGTTCCACCAGGGCGTGCAGTCGGCGGTAGCCGAATCGACGACGTTCGTGCGCCAACTTCACCAGACGCGCCGCGAGCACCTCATTCTCGTGGTCCGGCTTCGCGTCGTAATGCAGCACGCTGCGAGAAAGCCCGACAAGCCGGCAGGCGCGGCGCTCGGAGATGTTGACCTTCTCCCGAATCGCCAACACTGCTTCGCGTTTGGCTTGCGGGTGACCTGCCCCCTTCGATAGGGCCAATGGGCTTCTAGCAAAGTCCCTTTAAACCAACTCCTGGAAAGCGGCAGGAGCGTCCGCGGTTGCCCGATGTTTCGCCGCAAACTCTGACGGCGCAAGGTAGTTCAGTGCGCTGTGCGGCCTTTGCTCGTTGTAGTCCTGACGCCATGCCGCGATGACTGCCCGAGCGTGCGCGAGCGTCGTGAACCAGTGCTCGTTAAGGCATTCGTCGCGGAACTTGCCGTTGAACGATTCGATGTACGCATTCTGCGTGGGCTTGCCCGCCTGAATCAACTTCAGCGTGACGCCGTTCGCATACGCCCACTGGTCAAGCGCGCGGCTCGTAAATTCGGGTCCCTGGTCTGTTCGCACCGCCTTGGGATAGCCACGGAAGCGAGCTGCACGGTCCAATGCCCGAGCGACATACAAACCTGAGATGCCATGGTCGACGACGATGTCGACAGCCTCTTTCGTGAAATCGTCGACGACGGTCAGGCACTTCACGCGCCGGCCGTTGGAAAGCGCATCCATCACGAAATCGATTGACCATACCTCGTTGGGTGCGCCCGGCAATGCCAGTTGCTCGCGCTCAATCATGACGCCGTGGCGCTTGCGACGGCGCCGCACAGCCAGCCCTGCCTCACGGTACAGGCGATAGATGCGCTTGTGATTGGCGTGCGTGCCTTCGCGTTCCACCAGGGCGTGCAGTCGGCGGTAGCCGAATCGACGACGTTCGTGCGCCAACTTCACCAGACGCGCCGCGAGCACCTCATTCTCGTGGTCCGGCTTCGCGTCGTAATGCAGCACGCTGCGAGAAAGCCCGACAAGCCGGCAGGCGCGGCGCTCGGAGATGTTGACCTTCTCCCGAATCGCCAACACTGCTTCGCGTTTGGCTTGCGGGCTCAGGGCTTTCCCTTGACGACAACCTTCAACGCTTCCATATCGAGCATTGCTTCGGTCAGCAGTTTCTTCAGTCGGGCATTCTCCACCTCGAGGCCCTTGAGCCGGCGGGCTTCCGAGACTTCCATGCCGCCGAACTTCGCGCGCCAGGTGTAGAACGACGCGTCACTGAACCCATGCTTCCTGCACAGTTCCTTGACCGGCATACCGGCCTCGGCTTCCTTCAGAAACCCGATGATTTGCTGTTCCGTAAAGCGCTTCTTCATGTTCGTCTTCTTCTCCGAAAACGAACTTTACTAGACTCCGGCTGGCCCTGTTTGTAGGGGGCAGGTCACTATCGCGATCAAGCAGCCCCATAGCCCATCGTGCGGCTTCCGTAGCCACTGCTGTACCGCGCTCTTTGCCAGCCGATTCGCAGCACCCATTACAACCGTTGCTGGCGGCTCGGTCGGTATCGCCGCGCCGCCCCAGTCCTCCCGATGCCATTGCAGCCACTCTTCAGCCCGCAACCTTTTGCCTACCGATCGCATCTACTTACTCGCCCCGGCCCATCAACCCGCGATGCTCGATATGACCCGCGCTTTTTCTATCGCCAACTATCTTGCATTCATCCATTCATCAACCTCGTTGCGTGCACAAGCAATTTCGACCCGTATATGCCGATCATCGCCCACGAGTACGCATCCATTAATCGGCACTTGCCCCCCAGCAGCCTTTTCAAAGGGCTCTGCGCGCGCAACAGAGGTATCCCCGAAAGGCCCCTATTTTGCTGGGGAGATGTTTAAATTGCGCGGCCTTTGCCCCGTGACACCGACAGTTCAACGGCGAAATATCCCTATCTGCAAAAAACCCGCCGATTCGCGAAAACCCGGGCCGTTGTGCGCGCGCACGCGAGTACGCGCGTAGCCCATATACTGGCAAGTCAGATTATCCCGCCACCGACAGCCGGTCTGGCCGATGGTGGCGAAATGCTGTCATGGATTTATCGCATGCCGCAAATCCGTATTGAGCACGCTAAACAATGTGCGCAACTCGTCTTTCGTCTTATCGCTCAGCATTGCATATGCTTCGCTTCCGTCGCCATGCATAAAATCGGTCAACGCCGCCACCTGCCCCAAAATGCGAGTAATGCGAGACTGCGGCGCGGGTTGCCACGTTCGCCTAAATTTCTCAGCCATGCAGCACCTCCGGGCGACTCTCCGCTCTGAGTTCATGAAGCGTGCTGCGAACTGCCGTGAGCGTAACGCCGTAAAGGTCGAAGATCGCTTTTTGCTCGTCTAAATCCAAACCGGAAAATAACGCTGCGCCGTCCTTGGCTGACAGCAACCTCGATAAAGCAGACAGGTTATCGACACCGACGAGCGCGATATCGACTAGGGTAGGTTCCGAGGGTTCTGAACAAGCGGGGGTTTGATGCATGTCGGGCCTCCTATGAAAACGTAAGACCCGCTCTCCCATCGCCAAATGGGCGGGCGGGCACAAGGCAGGGTTGGCGAACCGGCATAGGAGGCAACCGGCAGACCCGAAGGTCTCCCTGCCAAGGCCCACCCATTGATCGCATAGGCGCGCAAAGGCATGCAGACGAAAAAGCCGCACATGCGGCGGCTCGTCCGCCTCCTAATAATCGGGTCGCCAAACCCGGCCACGGTGTTTCCGTGACGGCCTCAACAGTAGCCAAATTTTGGGGCATGGTCAAATCGAGTGAAAATCTGCTACACTCTCATATTCCAGCGGCTACGCGCTCAATTGTAACCTATTGATTTGATTGGGTGAACTAGGTTCGAATCCTCTCACCCCGACCAGATTTGCAGAAAAACCGCGCACTTGATGCGCGGTTTTTTTTGCCCGGCAGGCCGTGCCTGCCGGCACCGGGCGGTACGGCCGATGCGGCGGCATACGCGAACCGGCCGCGCCCCTCTGCTATAGTCTTCTCCATTCCTGTCATTCACGACCCCTGCGACGCGTGGACCAAATTCCCTTATGGGCGCAAATCGGCGCCGTCTTTCTGCTTCTTCTTTGCTCCAGCTTCTTCTCCATTTCTGAAACCGCGATGATGGCGCTCAACCGCCATCGGCTCAAACATCTCGCGAGCCACGGCGCGCTCGGCGCAAAGACGACTCAACGCCTCCTCGCGCGAACCGATCAGTTGCTGAGCGTGATCCTGATCGGCAACAACCTGTTCAACACGATCATCCCGGTGCTGACGACGTCGATCGCGCTGCGCACGTTCGGCCACGACAACTTCGTGCTGTCGATCGCGACCGGCATCGTCGCGTTCCTCATCATCGTGTTCGCCGAGATCACCCCGAAGATCGTCGGCGCGACGTTCCCGGAGCGGATCGCGTTACCGGCGAGCGTCGTGATCGCGCCGCTGATGCGCGTGATGATGCCCGTCGTGTGGTTCGTCAATACGCTGTCCGGAGCGATCCTCGCCGCGCTGCGGATCAACACGAAGGCGGGGCGCGACCAGCGGCTGTCGACCGAGGAGCTGCGCTCGCTCGTGCTCGAATCGGGCAGCTTCATGCCGACCAAGCATCGCAGCATCCTGCTCAACCTGTTCGATCTCGAGAACATCACCGTCGACGACGTGATGATTCCGCGCCGACAGATCGAGTCGCTCAACATCCTCGCACCGCTCGACGACGTGCTGCATCAGCTCGAGACCTGCTATCACAACCGGCTCGTCGTCTACGAGGGCGACATCGATCGCGTGCTCGGCGTGCTGCACGTGCGCAAGACGCTCGCCGCGTTCCACAATCAGGATTTCGACCGCGGGACGCTGCGCGAGCTGCTCGCGCAGCCGTACTACGTGCCATCCGGCACGCCGGTGTTCCAGCAGTTGCAATACTTCCAGGAGAGCCGGCACCGCACGGCGCTCGTCGTCAACGAGTACGGCGAGCTGGAGGGGCTCGTCACGCCGGAAGACATCATCGAGGAGCTGATCGGCGAATTCACGACGACGATGCCGCGCAGCGAAAACTCGAAAAGCGGCTGGGACGCGAACGGCGAATGCATCGTGGCGGCCAGCATGCCGCTGCGCGAGCTGAATCGCTGGCTGCATCTCGGCCTGCCGACCAACGGGCCCAAGACGCTCAACGGTCTGATCCTCGAAGAGCTCGAGGAAATTCCCGAGGACGATGTCTGCCTGAAGATCGGCGACGTGATGATCGAAGTGATGCGCACCGAAGATCAGGGGGTGCGCACGGTCAAGCTCTTCAAGCCGCGCGCACCGCGCGGCGGGCGCGCGGCCGGCGCGTGACAGCCGGCGCGGTTGGCCGTTCGGCCGACTGTCGGCCGTCCGCACGACGCGCGATGATCGTTTCATCGTGTCGAGCAGGCGGCCGCGAGGCCGGTTCCGATGTCCGCAACGCCCTCCAACCCTTCTTTCCCCGCCGTGCGGTCCGCAGCATCCGCGCTGCCCCGGCCGCGCGCGCCCGAGCTCGCCGACGACGCACCCGCGGTCGGTATCGTCGCCGACATGCTGCGCGCGGCCCACGAGCGCGATGCTTCCGACATCCATGTCGAGCCCTGTGAATCCGGCTGGCGCGTGCGTCTGCGCATCGACGGCGTGCTGCACGAGTTCGCGCGGCCGCCCGCTCATTTGCGCGACGCATGCGTGACGCGCATCAAGGTACTCGCGCGGATGGACATCGCCGAGCGCCGCGTGCCGCAGGACGGCCGGCTGCGGCTCCCGCTCGCGCCGGGGCGCGCGGGCGACTACCGCGTGAGCTCGCTGCCGACGCTGCATGGCGAGAAACTCGTGCTGCGGCGTCTGGAGACGCTGCCCGCCGATCTGTCGCTCGCCGCGCTCGGCTTCGACGCGGCTCAGGCACGCGGCGTCGAGGCGGCGATCGGCGCGCCGCACGGTCTCATCCTCGTCACGGGGCCGACGGGCAGCGGCAAGACGCTGTCACTGTATTGCTTCCTGCAAATGCTGAACGACGTGTCGCGCAACGTCTGCACGGTCGAGGATCCGGCCGAGATCGAGCTCGACGGCATCAACCAGGTCGGCGTGCGCGAGAAGGCGGGCCTCACCTTCGCGGTCGCGCTGCGCGCGTTCCTGCGGCAGGATCCCGACGTCATCATGGTCGGCGAGATACGCGATGCGCAGACCGCCGACGTCGCGCTGAAAGCCGCGCAGACCGGGCACCTCGTGCTGTCGACGCTGCACACGAATGACGCGCCCGCCGCGGTAGCCCGCCTGCTCGACATCGGCGTCGCGCCGTACAACCTCGCCGCCGCGCTGCGGCTCGTGACAGCGCAGCGGCTCGTGCGACGCCTGTGCCCCGCTTGCCGCGCGCCGTCGGACGCGTCGCCCGCCACACTGCGCGCCGCGGGATTCGACGCCGCGTCGATCGACGCCGGCTGGCGCCCGTATGCCGCGAACGGATGCGCCGCATGCCATGGAATCGGTTATCGGGGGCGCATCGGCATCCATCAGGTGATGCCGCTGTCCGCCGAGTTGCGCAACCTGACCGTCGCGCGCGCGGGCAGCGCCGAACTCGCGCGACAAGCGCGCGCCGAAGGCATGGCGAGCCTGCGCGATGCGGCACTCGCCCGCGTTCGCGACGGCACGACGAGCTTGAGCGAAGCGCTCGCCACGACGGAGGCGGCATGAGTACACGCGGACCGGCTTCGCCGATCGAGTCCCGATACCGTTGGGCGGGCGTGACGATCGACGGCGCGCGGCGGCGCGGCATGTTGATCGCCGTCGATCCGTCCGCTGCGCGCGCGGCGCTCAAGCGCACGGGCGTCACCGTGCTGCGCCTCGAAGCGCGCGGCCGGGCGCCGCAGCCCGCCGCACGGGCGAGCGAAGTCACCCGTTTCGCGCGGCAGCTCGCGGGACTCCTGCACGCGGGGCTCGCGCTTGCGCCGTCGCTCGAACTGCTCGCGCAAGCGACGCAGCGAAGCGAAATGCCCCGCGTCGCGGCGGGCCTCGCGCGCGAGATCGTGGCGGGACGGCAGTTCTCCGCCGCGCTGCGCCGCTACCCGCGCCAGTTCGATCCGTTTTTCTGTCAACTGGTCGCAGTCGGCGAAACGGCGGGAGCGCTCGCCGCGGTGCTCACACGGCTCGCCGACGATCGCGAGCGTGCAGCCGCGCAATATGCGCGCGTCAAAGGCGCGCTCGCTTACCCAGCCACCGTGCTGCTGTTCGCGCTCGCGATCACCGCCGCATTGCTGGTCTGGGTGGTGCCCACGTTCGAACAGATCTTCGCGGGCTTCGGCGCCCCGCTGCCTGCGCCGACCCGTTTCGTCCTCGCGCTGTCGGCCGGCGTGACGCGCTGGAGCGCGCCTGCCGCCGCGGCCACGCTATTCGCCTGCGTTGCCGTTCGCCATACGGCGCGCCGTTCCGCAGCCGCGCGCGTCGCGCTCGCACGGACGCTGCTGCGCGCGCCGTTCGTCGGGCCGCTCGTGCAGACGCTCGCCGCCGCCCGATGGAGCCGCGCGCTCGGCACGTTGCTCGCCGCCGGCACGCCGCTCACCGACGCATTCGCGGCGCTGTCGAACGCGACCGGCAACCCGCGTTTCGATCTCGCGACAGCCGGCATCGCCGCGCGGGTGCTGCATGGCGAACGGCTCGCCCGCGCGATGCGCGCCGAAGGCTGCTTCCCTGACGATCTCGTCCAGCCGATCGCCGTCGCCGAGGAATCGGGCACGCTGGACACAATGCTCATCGACGCCGCGACACTCTGCGATCGCCGCGTCGACGAACGGATCAGCGCGCTCGCGAACCTGTGCGAACCCGTCGTGATCGTCGTGCTGGGCGCGCTGATCGGCGCGCTCGTCGTCGCGATGTACTTGCCGATCGTCCAGCTCGGCAACGTGGTGTAGCATCGCAGCCGAATCCGACTCCATTTGCGATGCCAACCGCCTCGATGACGCCCAATCCGTTCCTTTCCGGCTCGCCCGAACATGCGGCGGCGGCCGGGCCGCTCGCCGCATTCGCGGCGCTCCCCACGGGCATGCAGCTTGCGTTCGCGATCGTGCTCGGCCTCGTCGTCGGCAGCTTCATCAACGTCGTCGTCCATCGGCTGCCGATCATGATGAAGCGCGCGTGGCTCGCCGAAATCGCCGAAGCGACGGGCGCGCCGTGCGCCGACGACGGCCTGCCGGCGCGCTACAACCTCTGCGTGCCGCGCAGCGCGTGCCCGCACTGCGGCCATGCGCTGCGCGCGTGGGAAAACGTGCCGGTCCTCAGCTATATCGCATTGCGGGGCCGGTGCCGGCACTGCCGTACGCCGATCGGCGCGCGCTATCCGCTCATCGAACTCGCGAGCGGCGCGCTCGCCGCCGGCGCGCTCGCGCTGTTCGGGCCGAGCGGCGCCGCACTCGCCGCGTTCGGCCTGTGCGCGGCGCTCCTCGCGATGAGCGCGATCGACATGCAGACCGGCTTCCTGCCCGATTCGCTCACGTTGCCGCTCCTGTGGGCCGGGCTGTGCGTCAATCTCTGGGGCACGTTTGCGAGCCTGCGCGCCGCGGTGATCGGCGCGATCGCCGGCTATCTGTTCCTCTGGTGCATTCTGTGGCTCTTCAAACTGCTGCGCGGCATC
The DNA here is from genome assembly GCF_000011705.1 of Burkholderia mallei ATCC 23344. Classification (NCBI taxonomy): domain Bacteria; kingdom Pseudomonadati; phylum Pseudomonadota; class Betaproteobacteria; order Burkholderiales; family Burkholderiaceae; genus Burkholderia; species Burkholderia mallei. The sequence goes on from NC_006348.1 coordinate 2,638,517, forward strand.
GAAGGAATCGGCTACGGCGACCTGAAGCTCCTCGCCGCGCTCGGCGCATGGCTCGGCTGGGAAGCATTGCCGCAGGTCGTGCTGATCGCAGCGGTCGCCGGCGCCGCGGTCGGTCTCGTCGCAACCTGGCGCGGCCGCATGCGCTTCGAGGAACCGTTGCCATTCGGCCCGTTCCTCGCGGCGGGCGGCGCCGCGACCCTCTTTTTCGGCACGCCGTTCTACCTGCTGCTCGGAGGCTGAACCATGTTCTCGGTGGGATTGACGGGCGGCATCGGTAGCGGCAAGACGACCGTGGCCGATTTGTTCGGTAAGCTCGGCGCGACGATCGTCGATACCGATCTGATCGCGCACCGCATCACCGCGCCGCAAGGCCTCGCGATGCCGCTCATCGCGCGCGAGTTCGGCGCGGAATTCGTCGCGGCCGACGGCTCGCTCGATCGCGCGAAGATGCGCGCGCTGGTCTTCAGCGACGAATCCGCGCGCAAACGGCTCGAAGCGATCACGCATCCGCTGATCCGCGAAGAAACCGAGCGCGAAGCGCGTACGGCCCAAGGCGCATACGTCGTATTCGTCGTGCCGCTGCTCGTCGAATCGGGCACATGGAAGACGCGCGTCGACCGCGTGCTCGTCGTCGACTGCGACGTCGAGACGCAAATCGCACGCGTGACGGCCCGCAACGGCTTCACCCGCGCGCAGGTGGAGGCGATCGTCGCGCGGCAGGCGTCGCGCGACGCGCGTCTCGCCGCCGCCGACGACGTGATCGCCAACGACAATGCGTCCGTCGCCGAGCTCGCCGCCGAAGTCGCCGCACTGCACCAACGCTATCTTGAATGCGCGGCCGCCGCGCGGAATTGACAAGCTTGCGGCACGCACGTTGCGTGCCGTGCACGCAACCACGCGGCCCATCGTCAGCGCCGAAAAATGGCGCGATTGCTAGGGTAGACCGTGGGCATTAGAATGTCCGTGCAATTTTGGTCATTCCCAACGCGAGAGGCGAGCGCGCTTGATTCTTTACGAGTATCCGTTCAACGAGCGAATCCGCACGCTGTTGCGTCTCGAAGATTTGTTCGAACGCTTCACGTTCTTCGTGGCTCAAGAGGACGCGAGAGAGCATCATGTCGCGCTGACGACGCTGTTCGAGATCTCCGAAGTCGCGGGCCGCGCAGATCTGAAATCGGATCTGATGAAAGAGCTTGAGCGCCAGCGCCAGACACTCGCGCCGTTTCGCGGCAACCCCGGCATCGAGCAGAACGCGCTCGAGGCGGTGCTCGGCGAAATCGAGCAGACGCTCGCGAACCTCGCGCAAATGCAAGGCAAGACCGGTCAGCATCTGATCGACAACGAGTGGCTCGCGAGCATCCGCAGCCGCGCCGTCATTCCCGGCGGCACGTGCAAGTTCGATCTCCCGTCGTACTACGCATGGCAGCAGTGGCCGGCCGAACAGCGCCGCCACGACATCGCGAAGTGGGCGATGCCGCTCCTGCCGCTGCGCGACGCGGCGATGATCGTGCTGCGCCTCGCGCGAGAATCCGGGCAAGCATCGAAGGTAATGGCGATGCAGGGCAGCTATCAGCAGATGCTGTCCGGCCGCACGTACCAGTTGATGCAGGTGCGCGTGCCGCCCGAGTTGCGCGTGATTCCCGAAGCGAGCGCGAACAAGTACATGCTGTGGGTGCGCTTCACCGCGCAGGACGGCGACGTGCGGCCGCGTGCGGTCGACATCGACGTGCCGTTCCAGCTCACGCTCTGCAATCTGTAACGGCGGCCTTGCGCCGCATCGATCGATCCATTCGTATGGTTACCGTCGTGAAATGCCCGTCCTGCGGCAAGGAAGTGCGCTGGACGCCCGAAAACCGTTTTCGCCCATTCTGTTCCGCCCGCTGCAAACAGCTCGATCTCGGCGCTTGGGCAGCCGAGAAATACCGGATCGGCGGAACGGACGACGCAGCGCCGTCCGAAGACGACGCCGCCGATCGCGAAGGCGGCGGCCGCGGCTGACCGCCCGTTGCGGCGGGCGTCCCGGCCGATGCGGCCGGAAAACGGGCCGCTTCCGGCAATAGGTGCGGCTGAGGCCGATCGCCCCGGCAGGACCGGTCTGGATGGGCGGCGGCGCCGAAAGCCGCGCGCGTCCGTTTATTGCTGCGCGTCGCCCTGCTCGCGCGCGAGCAACTCGAGCACGGGCAGTGCGGCGGGCAGCAGCGGTGCGACGTCGACCGGCAAATGCTGCCAGACGAACGCCTGCCCCTCCCGGCTGTGCGGCTCGCCTGTCCACCCCGTCACCTTGCAGAAGTACAGACGGACGTATGCGTGCGGATAGTCGTGCTCGAGCGTGTGCCAGCGATGGCATTCGGTCACGGCGATACCCAGTTCCTCGTGCAGTTCGCGAGCGAGCGCCGCCTCGACGCTCTCGCCCGCCTCGAGCTTGCCCCCCGGAAATTCCCAGTACCCTTCGTAAGGCTTGCCGATCAACCGCTGCGCGAGCAGGTACCGGCCGTCAGGCCGCACCAGCACACCGACCGCCACCTCGGTCACCTTGCGGCCCGTGGCGGCGGGCGCCGCCGCGTTCGTGACTTCGCCACTCATACGTTCTCCTTGCGGCCCGCGCGATCGCGCGCGAACTGCCATGCAACCCGGCCGGAGCGCGAACCGCGCTCCAGCGCCCAGACGAGTGCGTCGCCGCGCGCCGCTTCCACTTCGGCGGCGTCGCAGCCGAAGTGCCGGAGCCAGTGGCCGACGATCGTCAGATAGTCGTCCTGCTTGAACGGATAGAAGCTGACCCAGAGGCCGAAGCGCTCCGACAGCGAGATCTTCTCCTCGACGACCTCGCCCGGATGAATCTCGCCGTCCGGCAGATGCTTGTATGTCTCGTTGTCGCTCATATACTCGGGCAGCAGATGGCGGCGATTCGATGTCGCGTAGATCAGCACGTTGTCGGACTGCGCGGCGACCGACCCGTCGAGCGCGACCTTCAGCGCCTTGTAGCCCGATTCGCCTTCTTCGAACGACAGGTCGTCGCAAAACACGATGAAGCGCTCGGGACGCGCCGAGATCAGCTCGACGATGTCGCCCAGATCGTGCAGATCGTCCTTGTCGACTTCGATGAGCCGCAGCCCGTCGGCCGCGTACGCGTTCAGGCACGCCTTGATCAGCGACGACTTGCCGGTGCCGCGCGCGCCCGTCAGCAGCACGTTGTTCGCGGGCTTGCCGTTGACGAACTGGCGCGTGTTCTGCTCGATCAGCGCTTTCTGGCGATCGATGTTCCGCAAATCGTCGAGCGAGATCGTCGAACGCGCGGCGACAGGCTGCAGATAGCCACGCCCCTGGCGCTTGCGCCAGCGGAACGCGAACGCGGCCGCCCAGTCGACCGCCGCCGGCGGCGGCGGAAGAATCGCTTCGAGGCGCCCAAGCAACGCTTCGGCGCGGGTGAGGAACTGCTCGAGTTGATCCATGATGTCGCGCCCCCGGCCGCTTAAGAACGATAGTCGGCGTTGATGCTCACGTAATCATGCGACAAATCGCAAGTCCAGATCGTCGCTTGCGCGTCGCCGCGGCCGAGCAGCACGCGCACGGCGATCTCGCTTTGCTTCATCACGCGCTGGCCGTCCTCTTCGAGATACGCGGGATTGCGGCCGCCCGCCTTCGCGACGAGCACGTCGTCGAGATACAGGTCGATCTTGCCGACGTCGAGATCCGCGACGCCCGCATAGCCGATCGCCGCGAGAATCCGGCCGAGGTTCGGGTCCGACGCGTAGAACGCCGTCTTCACGAGCGGCGAATGGCCGATCGCATAGGCGATCTGGCGGCACTCGGCCGCGCTTTTGCCGCCTTCGACCGTCACCGTGATGAATTTCGTCGCGCCCTCGCCGTCGCGCACGATCAATTGCGCGAGCGCTTGCGCGACGGAGGTCACCGCCTCGCGCAGCGCCGCGTACGCGGGCGAATCGGTCGACGCGATCTGCGGCAGGCTCGCCTTGCCGGACGCGATCAGGATGAACGAGTCGTTCGTCGACGTATCGCCGTCGATCGTGATGCAGTTGAACGAACGGTCGGCCACGTCCTTCACGAGCGCGTCGAGCACGGGCTGCGCGACCTTCGCGTCGAACGCGAGGAAACCGAGCATCGTCGCCATGTTCGGCTTGATCATCCCGGCGCCCTTGCTGATGCCCGTCAGCGTGATCGTATGGCCGTCGATCATCACCTGGCGCGATGCCGCCTTCGGCAGCGTGTCGGTCGTCATGATCGCCTGCGCGGCGTCGTGCCAGTTCGCGGCCGCGCGATTGGCGAGCGCGGCGGGCAGGCCGGCCTTCAGGCGCTCGATCGGCAGCGGCTCGAGGATCACGCCCGTCGAGAACGGCAGGACCTGCCCGGGCGCGATGCCCGCGAGGCGCGCGAGTTCCGCGCACGTCTCGCGCGCATGCGCGAGGCCCGGTTCGCCCGTGCCCGCGTTCGCGTTGCCCGTGTTGACGACGAGCGCGCGAATGCCGGCGCCGCCCGCGCGCACCTTCGCCAGATGCTCGCGGCAGACCGTCACGGGCGCCGCGCAGAAGCGGTTCTCGGTGAACACGCCCGACACGGTGGCCCCCTCTTCGACGGAGACGACGAGCACGTCCTTGCGGTTCGGCTTGCGAATGTTCGCCTCCGCCCAGCCGAGCGTCACGCCGGCGACGGGATGCAATTGCGCGGGATCGATCGAGGGAAAATTGACAGCCATCTGAAGCACCTGCCCGAAGGAAAATGCCGGCGTTCGAGCCGGCATCGATTGGATTGAAGAACCGGCGGCCGCTCGCGCGCCGCCGCGCGTGACACCTGGAGAGTCTTGCGCACAGACGACGCGGCGCGCTCGTCGCGCGCCGCTTTCGATCACGTCAGTTCAGCTTGCCGTGACAGTGCTTGTACTTCTTGCCGCTGCCGCACGGGCACGGATCGTTGCGGCCGACTCGCGGCACTTCGCCCGCCGGGCCGCTGTGGCTCATCGCGTGGCCAACCATCTCGGCCGTCGCATCCGCGACCACCGCGCCGCCCGCCGTCGCCGCGGCCGCCGCCGCCGCGAAATCGGCGTGCTGGAACTCGACGTTGCCGAGCTGGCCGCCCTGCTCCTCGATCTGCTCGGCTGCCTCCTCGAGCTGCTCGGGCGACTGGATCTGCACGTTCATCACGATCCGCGTGACTTCCTGCTTCACCGCATCGAGCATCGCCGCGAACAGTTCGAACGCCTCGCGCTTGTATTCCTGCTTCGGGTTCTTCTGCGCATAGCCGCGCAGATGAATGCCCTGACGCAGATGATCGAGCGCCGCGAGGTGCTCGCGCCACAGCCGGTCGAGCGTCTGCAGCATGATCGAGCGCTCGAACGCGCTGAACGATTCGCGGCCGACCAGCGCGACCTTCGCTTCATAGTGTTCGTCGGCGGCCGTCGTGACGGCGTCGAGGATCTCGTCCGCGTTGATCGACGACGACTCGTTCACCATTTCCTGGATCGCGAGGTCCAGCTGCCAATCGTTGCGCAGCGTCTCTTCGAGCTCGGGCAGATCCCACTGCTCCTCGATGCTGCCCGCCGGCACGAACTGGCGAACGACTTCCGAGATCACGCCGTGACGCATCGCGCCGATCGTTTCGGCGATGTCGTGCGCTTCGAGCAGCTCGTTGCGCTGCTGGTAGATCACCTTGCGCTGATCGTTCGACACGTCGTCGTATTCGAGCAGCTGCTTGCGGATATCGAAGTTGCGCGCTTCGACCTTGCGTTGCGCGGACTCGATCGAACGCGTGACGATGCCCGCTTCGATCGCCTCGCCCTCCGGCATCTTCAGGCGGTCCATGATCGCGCGCACGCGGTCGCCCGCGAAGATGCGCAACAGCGGATCCTCGAGCGACAGGTAGAAGCGCGACGAGCCCGGATCGCCCTGACGGCCCGCGCGGCCGCGCAACTGATTGTCGATCCGGCGCGACTCGTGGCGCTCGGTGCCGATGATGTGCAGGCCGCCCGCGGTCTTCACCTGCTCGTGCAGCGTTTCCCACTCGTCGTGCAGTTGCTGGATGCGGCGCGCCTTCTCGTCGGCCGGAATCGATTCGTCGGCCTCGATGAACGCCGCCTGCTTCTCGACGTTGCCGCCGAGCACGATATCGGTGCCGCGGCCCGCCATGTTCGTCGCGATCGTGATGCGCTTCGGCCGGCCCGCCTCGGCGACGATCGCCGCTTCGCGCGCGTGCTGCTTCGCGTTCAGCACCTCGTGAGGCAGGCCCGCCTGCTTGAGCAGGTGCGACAGCAGCTCCGAGTTCTCGATCGACGTCGTGCCGACGAGCACGGGCTGGCCGCGCTCGTGGCACTCGCGGATGTCGCGGATCACCGCGTCGTAGCGCTCCTTCGCGGTCTTGTAGATCTGATCCTGCTTGTCGATCCGCTTCGGCGGCCGGTTGGTCGGGATCACGACCGTCTCGAGGCCGTAGATCTCGTTGAATTCGTACGCCTCGGTGTCCGCCGTGCCCGTCATGCCCGAGAGCTTCGCGTACATCCGGAAGTAGTTCTGGAACGTGATCGACGCGAGCGTCTGGTTCTCGCTCTGGATCTTCACGTGCTCCTTCGCCTCGACCGCCTGGTGCAGGCCGTCGGACCAGCGGCGGCCCGGCATCAGGCGGCCCGTGAATTCGTCGACGATGATCACCTCGTCGTTCTGCACGACGTAGTGCTGATCGCGATGGAACAGCGTGTGCGCGCGCAGCGCCGCGTACACATGGTGCATCAGCGTGATGTTCTGCGGCGCGTAGAGGCTCTCGCCGTCGCCGATCAAGCCCCATTCGGCGAGCATCCGCTCGGCCTTCTCATGGCCCGACTCGGTCAGGAACACCTGGCGGCCCTTCTCGTCGAGCGTGTAGTCGCCCGGCTTCTCGACGCCCGTGCCGTCCGCCTTCTCCTCGCCGATCTGGCGCTCGAGCAGCGGCGGCAGCGCGTTCATCCGCACGTACAGCTCGGTGTGATCCTCAGCCTGGCCCGAGATGATGAGCGGCGTGCGCGCTTCGTCGATCAGGATCGAGTCGACTTCGTCGACCACCGCGAAATTCAGCGGCCGCTGCACGCGCGAATCGGTCTCGTAGACCATGTTGTCGCGCAGGTAGTCGAAACCGAATTCGTTGTTCGTGCCGTACGTGATGTCGGCTGCGTACGCCGCCTGCTTCTGGTCGTGCTCCATCCCCGAGAGGTTGATGCCGACCGAAAGCCCGAGGAAGTTGTAGAGCCGGCCCATCCACTCGGCGTCGCGCTGCGCGAGGTAATCGTTGACCGTCACGACGTGCACGCCGCGGCCGGCGAGCGCGTTCAGGTACGCGGCGAGCGTCGCGACGAGCGTCTTGCCCTCGCCCGTGCGCATTTCGGCGATCTTGCCGTAATGCAGCACCATCCCGCCGATCATCTGCACGTCGAAGTGGCGCATCTTCAGCACGCGGCGGCTCGCCTCGCGGCACACGGCGAACGCCTCGGGCAGGAGCTTGTCGAGCGACTCGCCGGCCGCGATGCGCTGACGGAACTCCCCTGTCTTGCCGCGCAACTGGTCGTCCGTCAGCGTCTCGATCTGCGTTTCAAGCGCATTGATCGCCGCGACGGTCTTTTGGTATTGCTTGACGAGCCGCTGATTGCGGCTGCCAAAAATTTTCTGAAGAAAACCGGTTGTCATCGGATCGGGTGTGCGTCGGTGCAACGGCCCCGGAGCGGTGAACGCCCTCCCCGGCGCGCCGAGCCTCGGCGGCTTAGCGTAGAAGTGAATTCAAACGTCGAATTTTAGCACGCGCACCAAGGCGCGCCGGTGTCGGCGGCAGCCGCCGCCGTGGGGCGTAGCCCGGCCGGGTGAGCGGCCGAGCAATGCCGGCGGACGGCGCGGCAGCGCGGGGGCGGCGGCGGGTCGACTGCGGATCGGCGCAGGGGGCGCGCATCGCCATCCGCGAGGTCGGCGACGGCCGCGCGAACTGCTCGGCCCGCGGTCCTTGGCACGCTCGGACAAGCGGCACATCGCAAAGCGGCGACGGCGACCGAGCATGCCGGCCTTCATGCTGGACGCCGATTCGGGGTCGGAAGGTGCGCTTCGGCTTCGGCTTCGGCTTCGGCTTCGGCTTCGGCTTCGGCTTCGGCTTCGGCTTCGGCTTCGGCTTCGGCTTCGGCTTCGGCTTCGGCTTCGGCTTCGGCTTCGGCTTCGGCTTCGGCTTCGGTCTTATCGGAAAAGTCAACGCGAGAGGCCCGGGAAGCTTCCATCGAGGCCCGCCGCAACGACGACCGGCCGCCGCAAAAACGACCGATACCCGCGGCCGCCAAATAACATCGCGGTACAATCGGCACATCGCTCCACCACCCGGTCGCCCGTCATGCGCCTTGCCCCGCGGCGGCGCCGACTTTTCCCATGAATCGACCGCCGAAGCAGCTATTTCGCCCTAACGACTGGTCGCGACCGCGCGCGGCCGCCGACGTCCTCCAGCGCACCGACGCGTTCGCCGCGCTGCGCGCGGGCGTCGAACAGGTCGCGGCGCTGAAGCGGGATCTGGTCACGCTGCTGCCCGACTACCTGGCGAACCATGTCGAGCCGGGCTTCATCAAGGACGGCACGCTCACGCTGTTCGCCGCGCACAACGCGCTCGCCGCCCGGCTGCGGCAGGTCGAGCCGCGGCTGCTGTCCGAGCTGCAGGCGCGCGGATGGGCGGTGGCCACGCTCAAAGTGCGCGTGCGCCCTCAGCCCGCGCCCGAGCCGCCGCGCGTGAAGCAGGCGCGGATGTCGACGGCCGGCACCGACGCGCTGCGCCAGCTCGCCGATACGCTCGAGCCGTCGCCGCTGCAAACCGCGCTTGCGCGCATGGCCGCGCGCCACACGAAAACGCCACGCTGAGCCTGCTCGCCGCGCGTGCGAACCGCGGCCCCTACGCGCCGCACCGGACATCCGCACGCCGATTCCCGACTCCGGCGTGCCGGGCCGCCGCGCACGAGCACCGAGGTGCGCGGCAAATTGGCGCGCGCCGTCCGGCAAGCGACGGGCGGCGCATGGCGCAACCGCTGCCCTGTCACGTCATGTCGCGTACGATCATCCGACATCCGCGCCGCAGGACCGATAGCTCGGCCGCGCAGCGGGCGCCAGCCGGGCGCACCAACCGCGCGGCCGGCGAAGCCGCCGCGTGCAACGCGAAGCCGCCGCGCGCAACAAGCAACAAAAAAGCGGCCCGCAAGCCGCTCTTTCTTGTTTGTCGCCGTCCGCGCCATCACGCGCCGGCGCGCCCGCGCATCACGCGAACGCCGTCTGCGCGTCGAAGCCGAACCCCGTCGGCGCCGTCTTCGGATCGTCGAACGTGACGATCTCATACGCTTGCTCATGCGCGAGCAATTCGCGCAGCAACGCGTTGTTCAGCCCGTGGCCCGACTTGTACGCCGTGTAAGACGCGAGCAGCGGGTGGCCGATCACGTACAGATCACCGATCGCGTCGAGCATCTTGTGCTTGACGAACTCGTCGTCGTAGCGAAGGCCGTCGTTGTTGAGGATCCGGTACTCGTCGAGCACGATCGCGTTGTCCATGCTGCCGCCGCGCGCGAGCCCCAGCTCGCGCATCATCTCGACCTCGTGCGCGAAGCCGAACGTGCGCGCGCGCGCGATCTCGCGCACGTACGACGTGTTCGCGAAATCGACCTCGAGCTCCTGGCCCGTCTTGTCGACGGCCGGATGGCGGAAATCGATCGTGAACTTCAGCTTGAAACCGAAGTACGGATCGAGACGCGCGAATTTATCGCCGTCGCGGATCTCGACGGGCTTCGTCACCTTGATGAACTTCTTCGCCGCGTTCTGCTCTTCGATGCCGGCCGACTGGATCAGAAACACGAACGTCGCCGCGCTGCCGTCCATGATCGGAATTTCCTCGGCCGTCACGTCGACGTAGAGGTTGTCGATGCCGAGGCCCGCGCACGCCGACATCAGGTGCTCGACCGTCGACACGCGCACGCCGTCCTTCTGCAGCACGGACGCGAGCCGCGTGTCGCCGATCGACAGCGCCGAAGCGGGAATGTCGACGGGCGTCGGCAGATCGACGCGCGAGAACACGATGCCCGTATCGGGCGCCGCGGGGCGAAGCGTCAGTTCGACCTTGCGGCCCGAATGCACGCCGATGCCGACGGTCTTGACGATCGATTTGATGGTGCGCTGCTTCAACATGGTCACAGTCTTCTTGATTGAGGATATCAATCAGGAGTTTTATTCGATAGGTGAGATTATAGCGTAATTCCCTATTTCGCGTCGTGATGATCGACGTTTCAAACTGTTTCGATGCATTACCCTGCGGAAATGCGAGACGGGCCGACGCCCGGAACGGAGGCGTTCCCGGTCGTCAGCCCGTGTTACAACCGCGTGTCGGGCGCGCCACGGCGTTGTCGAAAGGCAACGTCGCACGCGTCGTTCAGCGCGTCAAACCGGCCAGCACGCTGGCCGCATCGCTCACTTCGAACTTGCCCGGCGCTTCGACGAACAGCGTCTTGACCACGCCGTCGTCGACCACCATCGCGTAGCGTCGGGAGCGAATCCCCATGCCACGCGCGGACAGGTCCTGCGTCAGTCCCAGCGCATGAGTGAAAGCCGCGCTGCCGTCCGCCATCATGCGCACCTTGCCCGCGGTGTGCAGATCGCGTCCCCAAGCGCCCATCACGAATGCGTCGTTGACGGCAACGCACCAGATCTCGTCGATGCCCGCCGAGCGCAACGGCTCGGCATGCGCGACGTAGCCCGGCACATGCTGCGCCGAGCAAGTCGGCGTGAACGCGCCCGGCAATCCGAAGATCACCACGCGCTTTCCCGCCGTCTGCTCGCGCACGCCAAAGGCGTTCGGCCCCAGCGTGCAGCCCGCGCGCGCATCGTCGAGGTACTCGAAGAGCTGCGCGTCGGGCAGCGTGTCGCCCACTTGAATCATGCCCGGTCCTTCATAGCGATACGGTCGTTCGCGACAGACGACGCGGCCCAACCCGGCCTCGCGCATGCGAAGCGGGCGACTCACCCGGCCCGGCGTCGCGAAGCGACGCGGCCTGTCGTCAGCCGTTTCATCCGTCACGTCGGCTCGTGCCGCGCGAAACCGCGCGGCGCGATGCCTCGCGCGCGTCAGTCGGCCTGCTTGCGCAGGAATGCCGGAATGTCGTACGTGTCGACACCCTTCTCCTGCAGCGCCTGCACGTGCGACGCCGCCGTCTCGCGCGAATTGCGCCACACGGCCGGCGTATCGAACGCGCCGTAGTCGCCCGTGCTCACGTGATGCGAAGCCGCGTAGCCCTGCGGCGCCGCGCTGATCGGCTGGTTGTCCGTGCCGGTGCGCAGCAGCGTCATCGGCGCGGACTGCTGCTTCTTCGCCGCACGGCCGAGGCCCGTCGCGACAACGGTGACGCGCAGCGCATCGCCCATCGCGTCGTCGTACACGGCGCCGAAGATCACGGTCGCGTCGTCGGCCGCATAGCTCTTGATCGTGTTCATCACTTCGCGCGTTTCCGACAGGCGCAGCGAGCGGCTCGACGTGATGTTGACGAGCACGCCGCGCGCGCCCGACAGATCGACGCCCTCGAGCAGCGGACTCGCGACCGCCTGCTCGGCAGCCAGGCGCGCGCGATCGACGCCGGCGACCGTCGCCGTGCCCATCATCGCCTTGCCCTGCTCGCCCATCACCGTCTTCACGTCTTCGAAGTCGACGTTCACGAGGCCGTCGACGTTGATGATCTCGGCGATGCCCGCCACCGCGTTGTTGAGCACGTCGTCAGCGCACTGGAAGCACTTGTCCATCTCGGCGTCGTCGCCCATCACCTCGAACAGCTTGTCGTTCAGGACGACGATCAGCGAATCGACGTGATCCTCCAGTTGCTGCGAGCCCGCTTCCGCGACGCGCATCCGCTTGCCGCCCTCGAACTCGAACGGCTTGCTCACGACGCCGACGGTCAGAATGCCCATCTCCTTGGCGATCTGCGCGACGACAGGCGCGGCACCCGTGCCCGTGCCGCCGCCCATGCCGGCCGTGATGAACACCATGTGCGCGCCGCGCAGCGCGTCGGCGATCCGCTCGCGCGCTTCCTCGGCTGCCGCACGGCCCATCTCCGGCTTCGCGCCGGCGCCGAGGCCGGTGTTGCCGAGCTGGATCACGGACGGCGCGCGCGAGCGCGACAGCGCCTGCGCGTCGGTGTTCATCACGACGAAATCGACGCCCTGCACGCCCTTGTTGATCATGTGCTGCACCGCGTTGCCACCTGCACCGCCAACGCCGATCACCTTGATGATCGTGCCGTTGGTTTCGGTTTCCAGCATTTCGAATTCCATTGTTGCCTCCGTCAAGAAAAGAACCGCTACTCGGCCGTTATTCGGCGGAAGATCGGGCAACCCTCCGTCGCGCGCCGGCCGCCGGCACCGGCGCGAATTTCGAAATCGTCAGAAATTGCTGAGGAACCACTCCTTCATCCGCGAGAAGATCTGCCCCGCGGAGCCGGATTGCACGGCGACCTTGCGGCCGCGCATCCGTTGAGCGCTGCCCTCGACGAGCAGCCCCATCGCCGTCGAATAGCGCGGATTGCGCACGACGTCCGAGAGCCCGCCCGCATATTCCGGCGCGCCGATGCGCACCGGCTTCAGAAAAATGTCTTCGCCCAGCTCGACCATGCCGGGCATCATCGCAGCGCCGCCCGTGAGCACGACACCGGAACTGAGTAACTCTTCGTAACCGGACTCGCGCACGACCTGCTGCACGAGCGAGAACAGCTCCTCGACGCGCGGCTCGATGACGGCCGCGAGCGCCTGCCGCGACAGCGTGCGCGGACCGCGCTCGCCCAGGCCCGGCACTTCGACCATCTCGTCCGGATCGGCGAGCGCCTGCTTCGCGATCCCGTAGCCGACCTTGATGTCCTCCGCGTCGGGCGTCGGCGTGCGCAGCGCCATCGCGATGTCGCTCGTGATCTGGTCGCCCGCGATCGGAATCACCGCCGTGTGGCGAATCGCGCCCTCGGCGAAGATCGCGATGTCGGTCGTGCCGCCGCCGATGTCGACAAGCACCACGCCCAGGTCTTTTTCGTCTTCCGTCAGCACCGCGAGCGACGACGCGAGCGGCTGCAGGATCAGGTCGTTCACTTCGAGCCCGCAGCGGCGCACGCACTTGACGATGTTCTGCGCGGCGCTCACCGCACCCGTCACGATGTGCACCTTCACCTCGAGGCGGATGCCGCTCATGCCGATCGGCTCGCGCACGTCCTCCTGGCCGTCGATGATGAATTCCTGCGTGAGGATGTGCAGCACCTGCTGGTCGGTCGGAATGTTGATCGCCTTCGCGGTCTCGATCACGCGCGCGACGTCGGTCTGCGTGACTTCCTTTTCCTTGATCGCGACCATCCCGCTCGAGTTGAAACTGCGGATGTGGCTGCCGGCGATACCGGTGAAGACGTTGGTGATCTTGCAGTCGGCCATCAGCTCGGCTTCCTCGAGCGCGCGCTGAATCGATTGGACGGTGGCCTCGATGTTCACCACGACGCCCTTCTTCAGCCCCTTCGACTCGCTCTGGCCGAGGCCGATGACCTCGTAGTGGCCCTCGCCCTTCAGCTCGGCGACGACGGCCACCACCTTCGACGTGCCGATGTCGAGGGCAACCAGCAGATCCTTGTAGTCTTTGCTCATAGAGTGCTCTTGCGTGTGATGTCGTGTTACTTCTTGCCCTTGTCGGTATCGGTCAGGAACCGCATGCCCGCCGCGCGAATCGCGAATCCGTTCGGATAGCAAAGATCCGCGTACTCGATGTCGCCGCCCCAGCGCTGCGTGACCGACGGCCATGCGGCGACGAGGCGCTGGATCCGGTCGGGCAGCGTGTCGCTGTTGCGCTCGCGGCCGAGCTCGACCTGCATGCCGTTCGACAGCTTCACCGTCCACGCGTAGCGCGGCGACAGCGTCACCTCCTCAGGCGTCGCGTGGATCGGCGCAAACCATTTCGCGAAGTCGCGATAGCGCGCGACGACCTCCTTCGCGCTGCCCTCCGGGCCGTCGAACGACGGCAGCTCCGCATCGAGCTCGCCCTGGTTCGCGGTGAAGAGCTCGCCGTCGACGCTCACGAGCTGATCGTTGCCCCACGTGCCGAGCGGCTTGTACTCTTCGAGCGTCACGGCGAGCGCGTTCGGCCACACCCGGCGCACGCTCGCGTGGCGCACCCACGGCATCTGCTCGAACGCGACGCGCGCGAGGTCGAGATCGACGGTGAAGAAGTTGCCCTTCAGCCGCCCGACGACGCCCGCGCGCACGGTCGGCGCGTTGATGTGCTCGGTGTCCCCGTCGATGCGGATTTCCCGCAGCGCGAACGCCGGGCGCTGGATCAGCCAGTAGCAGCCGGCCGCCGCCAACACGAGCAGCAACAGCGCGTACAACGCGCTGGCGGCAAGGTTGAGTTGGCGAACGTTATTCCACATGGTTCAAGTCCGGTCCTGCATCAATCGAGCGTGAGCGACAGCACTTTCACCACCAGCTCCGAATAGCCGATGCCCACCGCGCGCGCCGCCTTCGGCGGCAGCGAGTGATCGGTCATCCCCGGCGCGGTGTTCACTTCGAGGAAATACGGGTTGCCCGCGGCGTCGAGCATGAAATCCGCGCGGCCCCAGTCCGTGCAGCCGAGCACGTCGAACGCGCGGCGCGCGATGCGCTTGAACTCGGCTTCCTTTGCCGCGTCGAGGCCGCACGGAATCAGGTATTGCGTGTCGTTCGCGATGTACTTCGCGTGATAGTCGTAGAACTCGCCCGCGGGCACGATCCTGATGAGCGGCAGATCGAGATCCGCGGCGATGCACGCGGTGTATTCGCCGCCGCCTTCGATGCTCTTCTCGACGATCACGATCTTGTCGTGCTTCGCCGCTTCTTCCAGTGCGGCGGGCAACGCATCGGCGCTTTTCACCTTCTCGACCGCGACGCTCGAGCCCTCGCTCGCCGGCTTCACGAAAAGCGGCACGCCGAGCTTCGCGACGATGTCCTGCGCGCGCGCCGCATAATCGTCGCCGCGCATCACCGTCTCGAACGGCGGCGTCGGAATGCCCGTCTGCTGCCAGACGAGCTTCGTGCGGAACTTGTCGAGCCCGAGCGCCGAGCCGAGCACGCCGCTGCCCGTGTAGCGGATGCCGTAGAAATCGAGCGCGCCCTGGATCTGGCCGTTCTCGCCGTAGCCGCCGTGCAGCGCGTTGAACGCGCGCACGAAGCCTTCGTCCTTGAGCGCCGCGAGCGGCCGCTGCGCCGGATCGAACGGATGCGCGTCGATGCCCGCGTCGCGCAGGCCCTGCAGCACCAGCCGGCCAGAGTTCAGCGATACCTCGCGCTCGGCGGAATCCCCGCCGAGCAGCACCGCCACCTTGCCGAAACGTTTCGGATCGATCCCGCTCATGTCATCCCTTCTGTTGCGTGTCCTGCGCGAGCTTGCCCGGCACGCCGCCGATCGAGCCCGCGCCCATCGTGATCACCACGTCGCCGTCGCGCGCGAGCTTCGCGAGCGCGTCCGGCACCTCGTCGACCGTCGCGACGAATACCGGCTCGACCTTGCCCGCCGCGCGCAGCGCGCGCGACAGCGCGTCGCCGTTCGCGGTCGAAATCGGCGCCTCGCCCGCCGCGTACACCTCGGTCAGCACGAGCGCGTCGACCGTCGACAGCACGTTGACGAAGTCGTCGAAGCAGTCGCGCGTGCGCGTGTAGCGATGCGGCTGGAACGCGAGCACGAGCCGGCGGCCCGGGAACGCGCCGCGCGCCGCCGCGATCGTCGCCGCCATCTCGACCGGATGGTGGCCGTAGTCGTCGATCAGCGTATACGCGCCGCCGCCCGCCGCCGCGATCTCGCCGTAGCGCTGGAAGCGCCGGCCGACGCCGTTGAATTCCGCGAGCGCCTGCTGGATCGCCGCGTCGGCCACATCGAGATCGGTCGCGATCGCGATCGCCGCGAGCGCGTTCTGCACGTTGTGCAGGCCGGGCAGGTTCAGGACGACAGGCAGCGGCTCGCGCCCCTCGCGCCGCACCGTGAAGTGCATCCGGCCGTCGCGCGCCTCGACGTTCTCCGCGCGCACCTGCGCATCCGCCGCGAAGCCGTAGCGCACGACGGGCTTCGAGATCAGCGGCACGATCTGCCGCACGTTCGCGTCGTCGATGCACACGACCGCGCTGCCGTAGAACGGCAGCCGCTGCGTGAATTCGATGAACGCCTGCTTGAGCCGCGCGAAGTCGTGGCCGTAGGTATCCATGTGATCGGCGTCGATGTTCGTGATGACCTCGATCACCGGATACAGGTTCAGGAATGACGCGTCCGACTCGTCGGCTTCCGCGACGATGAAGTCGCCCATGCCGAGCCGCGCGTTCGCGCCGGCGCTCGTGAGACGCCCGCCGATCACGAACGTCGGATCGAGCCCGCCCGCGGCGAGCACGCTCGCGACGAGGCTCGTCGTCGTCGTCTTGCCGTGCGTGCCGGCGATCGCGATCCCCTGCTTCAGGCGCATCAGCTCCGCGAGCATCACCGCGCGCGGCACGATCGGCACGCGCAGGCGGCGCGCGGCGAGCACTTCCGGGTTGTCCGAGCGCACCGCGGTCGACACGACGACCGCGTTCGCGCCTTCGATGTTCGCCGCATCGTGGCCGATCGACACGCGCGCGCCGAGCGCCTCGAGGCGCTCGGTCACCGCGTTGCGCGCGAGATCGGAGCCGCTCACCTGGTAGCCCAGGTTCACGAGCACTTCGGCGATGCCGCTCATGCCCGCGCCGCCGATCCCGACGAAGTGAATGTGTTTGACGATGTGTTTCATTGCTTTCCTTCCAGGTTCGCGCCCGCCACCGCCGCGCACACCCGCGCGACTTCGTCGGTGGCGTCCGGCTTCGCGAGCGAGCGCGAACGTTCGGCCATCGCCGCGAGCGAGTCCCGCGACTGGCCGCGCAGCCAGTCGGCGAGCAGCTCGGCCGACAGGTCGCGTTGTTGCACGAGCACTGCCGCGCCCTGCTCGGCAAGGAACTCGGCGTTGGTCGTCTGATGATCGTCGACCGCGTGCGGAAACGGCACGAACAGCGCCGCGACGCCGACCGCCGCGATCTCCGCGACCGTCATCGCGCCCGAGCGGCAAATCACGAGGTCCGCGTTCGCGTACGCGGACGCCATGTCGTCGATGAACGGCACGAGCGCGACGTCGCTGCCGCAGGAAAGGCCCGCGGCCTCGTAGTTCTCCTTGAGCGTATCGATGTGCTTCGCGCCCGCCTGATGCACGACCTGCGGCCGCTCATCGGGCGCGAGAAGCGCGAGCGCGCGCGGCACGACTTCGTTCAGCGCGGCCGCGCCGAGGCTGCCGCCGACGACGAGCAGCCTCAGCTTCCCGCTGCGCGCCGCATAGCGTGCTTGGGGCGGTTCCGTGCGCGCAAGTTCCGTGCGAATCGGATTTCCCGTCCATTCGGCGTTCGGCAGCGCGCCCGGGAACGCGACGAGCACGCGCTTCGCGAGCTTCGCGAGCACCTTGTTCGTCAGGCCGGCGATCGAATTCTGCTCGTGCAGCACGAGCGGACGCCCCGTCAGCACGGTCACGAGGCCCGCCGGGAACGTGATGTAGCCGCCCATGCCGAGCACGACGTCCGGCTTCACGCGGCGCAGCGCGCGCAGGCTCTGCGCGCATGCGCGCAGCAGGTTGAACGGCAGCGCAAACTTCGTCGCGAGGCCCTTGCCGCGCAGCCCGCCGAAGCGCACGTACTCCATCGGAATCCCGTGCCTCGGCACGAGCGTCGCCTCCATGCCGGCCGGGTTGCCGAGCCACACGACGCGCCAGCCCTGCGCCTGCATCCGATGCGCGACCGCGAGCCCGGGGAACACATGCCCGCCGGTGCCGCCCGCCATCACCATCAGTGTGCGCTGCGTCGAGGTCATGCCGTCCCTCCGCGCGTCAGAAGGAATGAACAAACGGTCCGGCCACGGCCGCGCGGCTCGGCTTCGCGCGCCGCGCGCATGCAATGCGCCTTCGCCGCAACGGCGTACCGACGCGGGGCGGTCATACCTTTCCTCCCCGCATCAGCACGCGATTCTCATAATCGACGCGCAGCAGCACCGCGAGCGCGACGCAATTCAGCAGAATGCCCGAGCCGCCGTAGCTCACGAGCGGCAGCGTGAGGCCCTTGGTGGGCAGCAGGCCGAGGTTCACGCCCATGTTGATGAACGCCTGCGCGCCGAACCAGATGCCCACGCCCTTTGCCATCAGCCCCGCGAACGTGCGGTCGAGCGCGAGCGCCTGGCGGCCGATCTCGAACGCGCGGCGCACGATCCAATAGAACAGCAGGATCACGACGAGCACGCCGACAAAGCCGAGCTCCTCGCCGATCACCGCGAGAATGAAGTCGGTATGCGCTTCGGGCAGATAGTTGAGCTTTTCGACGCTGCCGCCCAGGCCGACGCCGAACCATTCGCCGCGCCCGAACGCGATCAGCGAATGCGTGAGCTGGTACGCCTTGCCTTGCGCGTAGCGCTCGTCCCAGGGATCGAGATACGCGAAAATCCGCTCGCGCCGCCACGGCGACAGCCACACGAGCATCGTGAACGTGCCGACCGCCGTCGCGACGAGGCCGCCGAACAGCTTGCCGTTCACGCCGCCGAGGAACAGCACGCCCATCGCGATCGCGGCGATCACCATGAACGCGCCCATGTCCGGTTCGAGCAGCAGCAGCGCGCCGACCAGGCCAACCGCGCATGCCATCGGCAGAAAGCCTTTCGCGAAGCTCTGCATGTACTCCTGCTTGCGCACCGTGTAGTTCGCCGCGTAGATCGTCACCGCGAGCTTCATGATTTCCGACGGCTGCATGTTCGTGATGCCGAGCGGAATCCAGCGGCGCGCGCCGTTCACGCCCTTGCCGACGTGCGGAATCAGCACGATCACGAGCCCGACGAGCGCGATCAGGAAAAGATGCGGCGCGTACTTGTCCCACGTCGACACCGGCACGCGGAACGCAATCACCGCCGCGACGAACGCGACGACGAGCGACACGCAGTGGCGCAGCAGGAATGCGTAGTCGTGATATGACGCGTATTTCGGCGAATCCGGCATCGCGATCGACGCCGAGTACACCATCACGACGCCGAGCCCGAGCAGCGCGATCGATACCCACAGCAGCGAGTAATCGAAGTCGAGCATGCGCGAGCGGGTCGGGCGCGCGCCGTTCACGACGCTCGCGAGGCCGCCGGCCGTCGCGCGCGCGCCCGAGGCCGCCCGCGCGGCGGTGCGCGGCGCGGCGGCGCCGCCCGCGTCGCGGACGCCGTTGAAACGGGAAACGAGGCGATCGGACCAGCTCATAGCGTCGTTCCTTTTTCCAAGGCGATATCTTCGACCGCGCTGCGGAACACGTCGGCCCGGTGTGCGTAATTGCGGAACATGTCGAGGCTCGCGCACGCGGGCGACAGCAGCACCGCGTCCCCCGGCTGCGCGAGCGCGCTCGCCGCGCGCACCGCGGCTTCGAGCGTCGCGTGATCGGCAAGCGGCACGCCCGTGTCGGCAAGCGCCTCGCGCAACGCGGGCGCGTCGCGGCCGATCAGCATCACCGCGCGGCACCAGCGCGCGACGGGCGCCGCGAGCGGCTCGAAATCCTGCCCCTTGCCGTCGCCGCCCGCGATCAGCACCGCACGCTGCGCGAGGCCGTCGAGCGCCGCGACCGTCGCGCCGACGTTCGTGCCCTTGCTGTCGTCGACATAGTCGACGCCGTCGAGCGTCGCGATCACTTCGACGCGGTGCGGCTCGCCGCGGTATTCGCGCAAGCCGTGCAGGAGCGGCGCGGCCGGCAGGCCGATCGCGCGCGCGAGCGCATAGGCGGCGAGCGCGTTCGCCGCGTTGTGCAGCCCGCGGATGCGCAACGCGTCGGCGGGCATCAGCCGCTTGAGCGCGATGTCGGGCGGATTCGCCGCCTCCTGCTTGCGCCGGCGCGACGGCGCGGCGGGCGCATCGGCCCCGTCGCGATCGATCGCCTCGACGAGCCATGCGATGCCGTTTTCGCGCAGCAGGCCGTAATCGCCGTCGGCGGCCGGCTCGTTCAGGCCGAACGTGACCGCGCGCGGCGCGTCGGCGGCCGCGGCGGGCGGCGCGAAGCGCATCACCTCGGCATCGTCGCGATTGAGCACGCGCACCGTGCGCGGCCCGAAGACGCGGCCCTTCGCGGCCGCATACGCGGCGAAGCCGCCGTGCCAGTCGAGATGGTCCTGCGTGATGTTGAGGATCGTTGCCGCATCGGGCGCGAACGTGTGCGCGGTGTCGAGCTGAAAGCTCGACAGCTCGAGCACCCACACGTCCGGCAGCGCCGCCGCGTCGATCGCTTCGGTCAGCTTGTCGAGCATCGCCGGGCTGATGTTGCCCGCGACCGCGACCTTCTTGCCCGCGCGCTCGCACAGCAAGCCCGCGAGGCTCGTCGTCGTCGTCTTGCCGTTCGTGCCGGTGATCGCGATCACCTTCGGCGCGTAGCCGTTCGCGCCGAGCGCCGCGAGCGCCTGCGCGAAGAATTCGAGCTCGCCCCACACGGGAATGCCGCGCTCGCGTGCGGCGGCGACGAGCGGCGCGAGATCCTCCGCGAGCGGCGACAGGCCGGGGCTCAGCGCGACAAGCTCGATCCCGCCGTCGACGAGCGCCGGCGAAAACGCGCCGCCGACGAATTCGAAATCGACGCCCGCCGCCGTCAGCGCGGCCAGGTTGGGCGGCGTCTCGCACGTATCGGCGACGCGCAACCGGCACCCGTGCCTCGCGCACCACCGCGCGATCGCGAGGCCCGATTCGCCGAGCCCCAGCACGAGCACCATCGGCCGCTGCCGATCTCCGAACATCTCGCCAAACATCCTTACCTTCCCTTTACCGCAGCTTGAGGGTGGACAAACCGAACAGGCACAGCATCAACGTGATGATCCAGAAACGCACCACCACCTGCGTTTCCTTCCAGCCCGACAATTCGAAATGGTGATGCAGCGGCGCCATCTTGAAGATGCGCCGCCCTTCGCCGTAACGCTTTTTCGTGTACTTGAACCACGTGACCTGCAGCATCACCGACAGCGTCTCCGCGACGAAGATGCCGCCCATGATGAACAGCACGATTTCCTGACGCACGATCACGGCGACCGTGCCGAGCGCGCCGCCCAGCGCGAGCGCGCCGACGTCGCCCATGAATACCTGCGCGGGGTGCGTGTTGTACCAGAGGAACGCGAGCCCCGCGCCGCCCATCGCCGAGCAGAAGATCAGCAGCTCGCCCGCGCCCGGAATGTGCGGGAACAGCAGATATTTCGAATAGACGGCGCTGCCCATCACGTACGCGAACACGCCGAGCGACGCGCCCACGAGCACGACCGGCATGATCACGAGGCCGTCGAGCCCGTCGGTGAGGTTCACCGCGTTGCTCGCGCCGACGATCACGAAATACGTGAGCGCGATGAAGCCCCAGACGCCGAGCGGATAGCTGATCGACTTCAGGAACGGCAGCATCAGGTCCGCGCGCGCCGGCAGCCCCATCGACAGCCCGCTTCGCACCCAGGCCATGAACAGGTCGAACACGCGGACGTTGTTCGCCTCGGACACGCTGAACGCGAGATAGACGGCCGCGAACAGGCCGATCACCGATTGCCAGAAATACTTTTCGCGCGACGACATGCCGCGCGGGTCCTTGTAGACGACCTTGCGATAGTCGTCGACCCAGCCGATCACGCCGAAGCCGAACGTGACGAGCATCACGATCCAGATGAAGCGGTTCGTCAGATCGCCCCAGAGCAGCGTCGCGACCGCGATGCCGATCAGGATCAGCACGCCGCCCATCGTCGGCGTGCCCGATTTCACGAGGTGCGTCTGCGGGCCGTCCTTGCGCACCGCCTGGCCGACCTTCATCTGCGTGAGCTTGCGGATCACCCACGGGCCGCAGACGAGACCGATCACGAGCGCCGTGATGGTGGCCATCACCGCCCGGAACGTCAGGTACGTGAACAAGCGCAAAAAGCTTGCGTCACCTTGCAGCCATTGCGCCAACGCCAGCAGCATGCTTACTTCCTTCCTCAGTGTGCGCCGGGCGCTGCGCCCGACGCGGTTTCGTTCGCGAGCGCGTCGACCACGCGCTCCATCTTCATGAACCGCGAGCCCTTCACGAGCAGCGTCGCGTGCGCGCCGAAGTTCGCGGCGAGCAGCGCGGCGACGAGTGCGGCCGCGTCGTCGAAATGCCGCGCGCCCGCGCCGTATGCGTCGCACGCGGGCCGCGTCGCCGCGCCGAGCGCGAAGAGCGCGTCGATGCCGCGCTCGCGCGCGTACGCGCCGATCTCGCGGTGGAACGCCGGCCCTTCGTCGCCGACTTCGCCCATCTCGCCGATCACGAGCACGCGTGGCGCCGATTGCGCGGCGAGCACGTCGATCGCGGCGCGCATCGAATCGGGGTTCGCGTTGTAGGTGTCGTCGATCACCGTCGCGCCCGCGAGCGAGCCCGCCGCCGCGCGCGCCACTTGCAGCCGCCCTTTCACCGGCGCGAACGCCTCGAGCCCGGCCTTGATCGCCGCGAGCGGCACGCCGGCCGCGAGCGCCGCCGCCGTCGCGGCGAGCGCGTTGCGCGCGTTGTGCTCGCCGAGCGCGTTGAGCCGCACGTCGATGCGAGCGCCGGGCGTGTCGATCGCGAGCAGGCTGCCGTCGAGCGCGCCCGTCACCGCGGCAGGCGCGCCGCCGGCGGCGCCGTGCAGCGCGAAATCGACGATCCGGTTGCCGGTCGCCGCGACGCGCCAGATGCCCGCGTACGCGTCGTCGGCCGGAAACACCGCGACGCCGTCCGGCCCGAGCGCATGGATGACGGCCGCATGCTCGAGCGCGACCGCCTCGACCGTCGCCATGAATTCCTGATGCTCGCGCTGCGCGTTGTTGACGAGCGCGACCGTCGGCGCGGCGATTTTCGCGAGCATTTCGGTCTCGCCCGGATGATTCATCCCGAGCTCGACGACCGCGAGCCGATGCGCTGCGTTAAGGCGCAGCAGCGTGAGCGGCAGACCGACGTCGTTGTTGAAGTTGCCCGCCGTCGCGAGGCGCGCGTGCTCACCGACGGCCGCCGCGAAGATCGACGCGATCATTTCCTTCACGGTCGTCTTGCCGTTGCTGCCCGTCACCGCGACGAGCGGCATCGAGAAGCGCATCCGCCAGCCGTGCGCGAGCGCGCCGAGCGCGGCGCGCGTATCCGCGACCTTCAGCGCGGGCAGATTCCATTCGGCCGGGCTGCGCGACACGATCGCGGCGCTCGCGCCGCGCGCGGCGACGTCGCCGACGAAATCGTGCGCATCGAAACGCTCGCCCTTCAGCGCGACGAACAGATCGCCCGGGCCCGCCGAGCGGCTGTCCGTCGACACCCGCTCGAACGACGCGCGCTCGTCGCCGAGCACGGTCGCGCCGGGAATCATCGCAGCGGCTTCGCGCAAGGTCAGCATCGTCATTCGCCGCCTCCGCGAGTCTGCGTCGTGCGCGCGGCGAGCGCGAGGCGCGCGTGGTCCTGATCGGAGAACGCGCGTTTCTTGCCCATGATTTCCTGCGTCGCCTCATGGCCCTTGCCGGCGAGCAGCACGACGTCTTCGCGCGCCGCACCGCGCACCGCCTGCAGGATCGCGCTCGCGCGATCCTCGACACGGCGCGCGCCCGAGGCATCCCGCATGCCGGCGACGATCTGGTCGATGATCTTCTGCGGATCCTCGCTGCGCGGGTTGTCGCTCGTCACGACGACCTTGTCCGCGAGCCGCTCGGCGATCGCGCCCATCAGCGGGCGCTTGGTCGCATCGCGGTCGCCGCCGCAGCCGAACATACAGATGAGCTCGCCGCCGCGCGCCTGCGCGATCGGGCGCAGCGCGTCGAGCGTCTTCTCGAGCGCGTCCGGCGTGTGCGCGTAATCGACGACGACGAGCGGCTCGTCGTTCTGCAGCCGCCCACCCAATCGCTGCATCCGGCCGTTGACCGATTCGAGCTTGCCGATTTCGGCGAGCGCCGCGTCGAACGGCACGTCGGCCGCGAGCAGCGTGCCGAGCACCGCGAGCAGATTGCTCACGTTGAACGCGCCGAGCGTGCCGACCTCGACGTCCGCTTCGCCCCACGCTGACGTCACGCGAAACGCGGTGCCCGTCGCGGTCGCGCGAACGTTCGTCGCGACGAGCTCGCGATCCGCGTCGGCCGCCTGCGTCGGCGAATCGATGCCGTACGCGATCGTTCGCACGCGCCCGGCGAGATTCGCGAGCAGGCGGCGGCCGGCCGGATCGTCGCGGTTGACGACCGCGCAGCGCAGCCCGCGCCAGGCGAAGAGCTTCGCCTTCGCCGCCTCGTAGGCTTCGAACGTGCGGTGGTAATCGAGGTGATCCTGCGTGAGGTTCGTGAACACCGCGACGTCGAACGCGGTGCCGTTCACGCGCCCTTGATGCAGCGCGTGCGACGAAACTTCCATCGCGACCGCCCGCGCGCCCGCATCGCGCAGTTGCGCGAGGCTGCGCTGCAGTTGCGGCGCGTCGGGCGTCGTGAAGCCGGTGTGCACGAGCTGGCCGGGCATCCCGCTGCCGAGCGTGCCGATCACCGCGCACGGCTCGCGCAGCGCGGTGAGCGCGGCGGCGATCCATTGCGTGCACGACGTCTTGCCGTTCGTGCCGGTCACGCCGACCGAGAACATCGCATCGCTCGGGTCGCCGTACCAGCCGCTCGCGATGTCGCCCGCGAGCGCGTCGAGCGCGGGCACGGCGAGCGACGTCGCGGAGTCGAGCCCTTCGGCCGGGAACCCTTCGGGCTGATACAGCACGGCGGCCGCGCCGCGCGCGAGCGCATCGGCGATGAACGGACGATTGTCCGCGCCGTCGACCGCATAGGCGACGAACACGTCGCCCGCCCGCAGGCTGCGCGTGTCGGCGTGTAACTGCGCGCCGGGCGCGACATGCGCGCGCAGCCACGCGAGCGCGGCTGCGATCTGTTGGTGCGCCGGATGAGAACTGCGCGCGGCGCTCATCGAACTACTCCAGGACGGTTGTGTGTCGTGCTCGACACGATCAGGCGTTTCGCCGGCGCATTCGCGGCCAGCTTTTGCGCGGCGGCGGCGTTCGTCGCATCATCCGACACGACGAGCTGCTTGACCGGCATGTTGGGCGGCACGTTCAGCGCGCGCAGCGTATCGCCGACGATCGCGGAGAATACGGGGCCCGACACCTGGCCGCCGAAGTGGCCGCCCGTCGTCGGTTCGTCGACCGACACGGCGACGACGATGCGCGGGTTCGGCATCGGCGCCATCCCGACGAACGACGCGCGATACTTCTTGTGATCATAGCCGCGGCCGACCTGCTTGTAAGCGGTACCGCTCTTGCCGCCGACGCGATAGCCGGGCACCGCCGCATTCGGTGACGTACCCTGCGGCGACACGACGGATTCGAGCATCGTGCGCACTTCGCGGGCCGTCGTCGGCGAGAAGACGCGCGGGCCCGTCGGGGGTTGCGCGTCGTTCGTCTTGAAAATCGTCACGGGCATCAGTTCGCCGTCGTGCGCGATCGCGGTGTATGCGCGCGCGAGCTGGAACAGCGACACCGACAGGCCGTAGCCGTACGACATCGTCGCCTGCTCGATGCGCCGCCAGTTCTTCCACGGGCGCAGGCGGCCCGCCGCCGCGCCGGGAAAGCCGACCTTCGGCGCCTGTCCGAGCCCGATGCCTGTATACATATTCCACATTTCCTCGGGCTTCATCGTCATCGCGATCTTCGTCGCGCCGATGTTGCTCGATTTCTGGATCACGCCGCCGACGGTCAGCGTGCCGAAGCCCGAATCGTCGGTGATCGGCGCGCCGTCGAGCACGAAATGGCCATTGCCCGTCTCGACGAGCGTGTTCGGCGTCACGCGATGCAGATCGAGCGCGAGCGAGACCGTGAACGGCTTCATGATCGAGCCCGGCTCGAACACGTCGGTCAGCACGCGATTGCGCAACTGCTCGCCCGTCAGGTGCGAGCGGTCGTTCGGGTTATACGTCGGATAATTGACGAGCGACAGCACCTCGCCCGTCTGCACGTCGATCACCATCGCCGCGCCCGCCTTCGCGTGGAATTTCTCGACGGCCGCCTTCAGGTTCGTATACGTGATGTACTGGATCTTGCTGTCGATCGACAGGCCGACGTCGGCGCCGTTGTGCGGCGGCACCTGCGCATCGACGTCCTCGACGATGTGCCCGACGCGGTCCTTGATCACGTGGCGGCTGCCCGGCGTGCCGACGAGCAGCTTCTGGTCGGCGAGCTCGACGCCCTCCTGCCCCTCGTCCTCGACGTTCGTGAAACCGATCAGGTGCGCGGTGATCTCGCCTTCCGGGTAGAAGCGCTTGTATTCGCCGCGCTGATAGACGCCGGGAATGTCGAGCTTCGCGACCTGCTCGGCGACGTCGAGCGGCACCTGGCGCTTCACGTAGACGAACGTCTTGTCTTCCGAGAGCTTCGCCTTCAGCTCCTTCGTCGTCATCCCGAGCAGCTTGCCGAGCGCGTCGAGCTTGTCCGCGCCGAGGTCGTCGGGCACGTCGGCCGGAATCGCCCAGATCGCGCGCACGGGCAAGCTCGTCGCGAGCACGAGGCCGTTGCGATCGAGGATCTTGCCGCGCGTCGCCGGCAACTCGAGCGTGCGCTGATAGCGGCTTTCGCCCTGTTTCTGATAGAACGCGTTGCCCGGCCCCTGGATCCAGAACGCGCGCATCGCGAGCGCGACGAAAGCGATGAACAGCATGAACACGACAAGCTTCGAGCGCCACATCGGCAGATGAACCGACAGCACCGGGCTCGATGCGAACTTCACGCCTTGCGTGCGCTTCGAAGCGGGCTTCATCGCGCACCTCCCGTCGGCGCGGCGTATGCGGGAAGCGGCGCGTCGACCGCCTTCGCCGCGCCGGGCGAAAGCGTCAGGTATTGCGTGCGCCCCGTCGTGATCGGCTGCATCTTCAGCGAGCTTGTCGCGAGTTGCTCGATGCGCGACGTCTTCGACAGCGCGCTCTGCTGATACTGGAGCTGCGCGTAATCCTGCTGGAGCTGATGCTCCTGCGATTGCGCGCGCTGCAACTGGATGAAGATCTGCCGCTGCTGGTTCGTCGAATTGACGACCGACAGCGCGCATCCCATCACGATGATCAGCAGGAAGATATTGAGGCGGCTCATGGCGCGACGCGCTCCGCGATGCGCATCACCGCCGAACGGGCACGCGGATTGGCCGCGACTTCCGCATCGTTCGGGAACATCCGGCCGAGCAGCTTGAGCGGCGGGCGGGGCAGGTCGGCCGCGCGAATCGGCAGGCGGCGGTCGACCGCAGGCGCGCTTGCGTGCGCCTGCAGGAATCGCTTGACGATCCGGTCCTCGAGCGAATGAAAGCTGATGACCACCAGCCGGCCCCCTTGCTCCAACAACGACAGTGCTGCCTCTAGAACGACTTGCAGGTCCGCAAGCTCTTGATTGACGTGAATCCGTATAGCCTGAAAGGTGCGGGTTGCCGGATCCTTACCCTTCTCACGGGTCTTGACGACGTGACCCACGATTTGGGCAAGCTCGCCCGTGCTGTCGAGAGGCCCGAGACGGTCGGACTCTGCCCGGCGAGCAACAATCGCCTTTGCAATCTGAAAAGCAAACCGTTCTTCCCCATAATCTCGTATCACCTCCGTCAATTCCTGCACCGACGCCCGTGCGAGCCACTCGGCCGCCGATTCGCCACGCGTCGGGTCCATCCGCATGTCGAGCGGACCGTTCGCGCGGAAACTGAAGCCGCGCGCCGGATCGTCCACCTGCGGCGAAGACACGCCCAGATCCAGCAGCACGCCCGACACCCGCCCTACTCCGCGCGCATCGAGTGCGCCCTTCATCGCCGCGAAACTGTCATGGACGATCTCGAACCGCGCATCCTCGATGCTCTCGGCCGTCTCGATCGCGCGCGGATCCTTGTCGAACGCGATCAGCCGTCCCGCGTCGCCCAGGCGCGCGAGCACCGCGCGGCTATGGCCGCCGCGCCCGAACGTGCCGTCGACATACACGCCGTCGGGCCGCGTCACGAGCGCATCGACCGCTTCATCCAACAGCACCGTGCGATGCTGGAATTCGTTTCCCATCGCGGGCGTCTTCCTCACCGCAATCAGAACGTGAAATTCTTCAGCGCTTCGGGCATGCCCTGCGCCATCGCCGCCTGCTCCTTCGCGGTGTAGGTCTGCGCATCCCACAGCTCGAAGTGACTTCCCATACCCAGCAACATGACTTCCTTTTCCAGCCCGGCCGCCATCCGCAACTCGGGAGACACCAGAATCCGGCCCGCGCTGTCGAGATCGACGTCCATCGCGTTGCCGAGAAAAATACGGCGCCACCAATGCGCATCCATCGGCAGCGCGGCGATCTTCGCGCGGAACACTTCCCATTCGGGGCGCGGAAACAGCAACAGGCAGCCGTCCGGGTGCTTGGTCACAGTCACCCGTCCTTCTGCCTGTCCTTGCAGCGCTTCGCGATAGCGGGACGGCACCGACATCCGTCCTTTCGCATCGAGCGTCAGCGCCGACGCCCCTTGGAACACTTTTCCGCTCTCCCGATCAGGGCACCGAAGTACCCGCACAATGCTGAGAATCTAGCCGGGAAAGCCCGGCAAATCACACAAAAATACACTTTCTCACACTGTCTCCCACTTTAGAGGAACGCCTATGGGCGGTCAAGGGAGCGAGCCGTTTTTTTGACGAATTTTGTTAGTCAGAACAAGGACTTACGCTCGACTCCTCAAGCTGGCCCTCATACCAAAAAGCGTTATAAATGAATGGGCTAGTGCAACTTGTGAAAGTGGTACATGAAAAGCGCGCCCCAGATGGGCGCGGCGGCAGGCATTTCGGAGGGGGAAAAGCGCGGGAGGAGAAGCGGGTTTCCGTCGTCCGCCGGAACGCCGCCAAAGGCGGTCGTCCCGGCGCATGTCTCACAGATAGTATGCAGTGCTTGTCATGACCTTGGATGCCGCGCGCATCAGCATGCGCGCCGGCATCGGCAGCTCGATGCCGCCGGCGTCGGTCGCCGACTTGCCGTGCTTGACCTCGTCGGCGCGCATCTGCTCGACGATCGCGCGCGACTCGGCATCGGCCGCCGGCAGCTCCGACAGATGGCCGTCAAGGTGGCTCTCCACCTGCCGCTCCGTCTCGGCCATGAAGCCGAGGCTCACCTTGTCGCCGAGACGCCCGGCGACGACGCCGATCGCGAGCGCGCCCGCATACCACAGCGGATTCAGCAGGCTCGGCCGCGAATCGAGGTCTTTCAATCGATGCGCGGTCCACGCGAGATGGTCCTCTTCCTCGCGCGCCGCATGCTCGAACATCTCCTTCAGTCCGGCCGAAGACGTCGTGAGCTTCTGCGCCTGATAGAGCGCCTGCGCGCAGACTTCGCCGACGTGATTCACCCGCATCAACCCCGCCGCATGCTTGCGCTCGGCCGCGGAAAGCTCGGCAGGCGCCGCGGCTGCGGGCTTGGGCACCGGGCGGCTCATCCGGCTCACACCCGCGATCGAGCGCAGCCCACGGTCAAATTCAGTGATCAACTCGTCAAACACCATCGCGTTTCTCCGTGCGGGCACTGTGCACACAGTAAGGAATTCGTAACAATTTTATTGCGGCTACCCACCACGGTAGCGCTCGAAAATAGCGGTTAACCCGTGATTTTAACCATTGTTGCGTAAAGGAAACATGGGGCGCGCGTGTACCGCTCTTTCTCTTTGTCCCAAAAAGTCCTTTTGCTACATTACGAGCGGCTTCATTCGAAGTTCACGCGGGCATCGCCATCAAAAACAATCATCAGCCCGCCACAATAAATTTGTCATCCTTGGAGATCTTTTAATGAAAAAGTCGCTTCTCGCGCTCGTCGCGCTGAGCGCGTTTGCTGGCGCGGCTCATGCGCAAAGCAGCGTGACGCTGTACGGCATCATCGACGAAGGCTTCAACATCAATACCAATGCAGGCGGCAAGCACCTGTACAACCTGTCGAGCGGTGTCATGCAGGGTAGCCGTTGGGGCCTGCGCGGCACGGAAGACCTGGGCGGTGGCCTGAAGGCGCTGTTCGTCCTCGAAAACGGCTTCGACGTGAACTCGGGCAAGCTGAACCAGGGCGGCCTCGAATTCGGCCGTCAAGCGTACGTCGGCCTGTCGAGCGGCTTCGGCACCGTCACGCTCGGCCGTCAGTACGACTCCGTCGTCGACTTCGTCGGCCCGCTGGAAGCCGGCGACCAGTGGGGCGGCTACATCGCCGCTCACCCGGGCGATCTCGACAACTTCAACAACGCATATCGCGTGAACAACGCAGTCAAGTTCACGAGCGCGAACTACGGCGGCTTCACGTTCGGCGGCCTGTACAGCTTCGGCGGCGTCGCCGGCGACTTCAGCCGCAACCAGACCTGGTCGCTCGGCGCGGGCTACACGAACGGCCCGCTCGTGTTGGGCGTCGGCTACCTGAACGCGCGCACGCCGTCGACGGCTGGCGGCCTGTTCGGCAACAACACGACGTCGAGCACGCCGGCTGCCGTGACGACCCCGGTCTACGCGGGCTATGCGTCGGCCCATACGTACCAGGTGATCGGTGCGGGCGGCGCCTATTCGTTCGGCGCGGCGACGGTCGGCATCACGTACTCGAACATCAAGTTCATGAACTTCGCGAGCACGGTGTTCCCGAACCAGACCGCGACGTTCAACAACGCGGAAATCAACTTCAAGTATCAGTTGACCCCGACGCTGCTCGCCGGCGCGGCGTATGACTACACGCAAGGCAGCAAGATCGCCGGCTCGTCCGCGGCCAAGTATCACCAAGGCTCGGTCGGCGTCGACTACTTCCTGTCGAAGCGCACCGACGTCTACGCGATCGGCGTGTATCAGCACGCTTCGGGCAACGTGATCGAAGCCGACGGCAACACGGTCGGCCCGGCGACCGCCGCGATCAACGGCCTGACGCCGTCGTCGAACCGCAACCAGTTCGCAGCGCGCGTCGGCATCCGCCATAAGTTCTAATAAGCGGGTAACGCTCGGCAGTAACTTAAAAGGCGCCCCAGGGCGCCTCAGACTGCTGACGAACCCCACGTTTTTGTGAGCGTGGGGTTTTGTCTTTCTGGGATCAGGATTGCGGGTTCGCCGCGAGCGGGTAGTCGAAGCTGCAGCGCAAACCGCTCACCAGACGCAGCAGCATGCGCACGAAGCGCCAATCGGGACCCGCTGGCCCCTTTTTCCGCTTCCGCGCCAGCAGCATCGCAATCTTCTTGATGTTCTGTGCCGCCGCGGCCAGCAAGCACTGCTCGGCCACCTTGCGTAGCCCACGCATACGGGCATAACGGTGCCCATGCAGCTGCTTGGCATCGGCGAAGCTGCGCTCCACCGTCTGCTTGCGCCGCGCGTAAATGCGTTGGCCCCATTCGGTCAAGCGCCGCGCGTCCACCCGCTCCTTGGCGCGCTCCCACACGTGGCGCGTTACCACCTTCACCGCGATCGCACTGTTCGTGCACTGCGATCGTACCGGGCAGCGCCCGCAGATCTGCGCATTGGATTTGTATTCCCGATAGCCGAGCCGATTGGTCGTGCTGTACGGCAGGGCCTGCCCCTGCGGGCACACGTATTCGTTGCGATACGCGTCGTACTTGAACTGCCGTTTGTAGAACATGCCCGGCTTGTGGTTCGGCGTGCGATAGCCCATCACCCCGGCAATCCCTCGCTCCTCCAGCCCCTGGCACACCGCCGGCGTGAAGTAGCCCGCATCCAGCCCCACCGCCTCGACCTTGAACTCAAAGCGCTCGCGCTGGCGATCCAGCCGATCCAGATACGGCTGGCTGTCATGCACCGAGGCCGGCGTCACATGCGTATCGGTGATGATCGCGTGCTTGGCATCCACCGTGCGGTGGTCCAGATAGAAGAACCCCTTCGGCTTGTCGTCCCGCACCATGTAGCCGCTGTCCGGATCGGTCCGGCTGAGCTTGGTGTCCTTGCTAGACGGCGGCTCATCGTCGTCGCGATCCAGCGGCTTCCTGCCATGCGCGGCCCGGTCCGCATCCACTGCCGCGTTCAATGCCTCCGTGTAGGCGGCCGGCGTCTGCTCCAGCTTCACCACATCGAACTTGCCTTTGTTCGCGTTCGCCTTCAGGTGCGTGCTGTCCGTGTACAGCACCCGACCGTCGACCAGCCCGCGCTTGATCGCCTGCCGCACGATCTCGTCGAAGATCTCCTGATACACCGTCGTGTCCGTGAAGCGTCGGCGGCGATTCTGCGAGAACGTTGACGCATCCGGCACCTTGTCGGTCAGCCGGAACCGGGCGAACCAGCGATAGGCGACGTTGACCTGGACCTCACGCATCAGTTGCCGCTCGCTGCGCACCCCGAACAGGTAGCCGATGAACAACAGCTTGAACATCACCA
Source organism: Burkholderia mallei ATCC 23344 (assembly GCF_000011705.1). NCBI lineage: Bacteria > Pseudomonadati > Pseudomonadota > Betaproteobacteria > Burkholderiales > Burkholderiaceae > Burkholderia > Burkholderia mallei. The sequence continues at coordinate 2,670,877 of NC_006348.1, forward strand.
CGGGATCGAGCGCCGGCCGCCCGTTGTCCGCGCAATACAGATGCGCCACCTTCGCGCGGATGAACTCGAAATCCACCGCCGCATCGATCTGGCGCAGCAGGTGGTCCTTCGGCACGAGTTCCTCGAGCGTCACCATCTCGAGTTCGTGCTGCGTGGGCATGGGCGTCTTCAGCATCACGCCATTAAAAAACAAAAATCCCCCACTTGGCGAGGGTTTGACCTGCCCCCTTCGATAGGGCCAATGGGCTTCTAGCAAAGTCCCTTTAAACCAACTCCTGGAAAGCGGCAGGAGCGTCCGCGGTTGCCCGATGTTTCGCCGCAAACTCTGACGGCGCAAGGTAGTTCAGTGCGCTGTGCGGCCTTTGCTCGTTGTAGTCCTGACGCCATGCCGCGATGACTGCCCGAGCGTGCGCGAGCGTCGTGAACCAGTGCTCGTTAAGGCATTCGTCGCGGAACTTGCCGTTGAACGATTCGATGTACGCATTCTGCGTGGGCTTGCCCGCCTGAATCAACTTCAGCGTGACGCCGTTCGCATACGCCCACTGGTCAAGCGCGCGGCTCGTAAATTCGGGTCCCTGGTCTGTTCGCACCGCCTTGGGATAGCCACGGAAGCGAGCTGCACGGTCCAATGCCCGAGCGACATACAAACCTGAGATGCCATGGTCGACGACGATGTCGACAGCCTCTTTCGTGAAATCGTCGACGACGGTCAGGCACTTCACGCGCCGGCCGTTGGAAAGCGCATCCATCACGAAATCGATTGACCATACCTCGTTGGGTGCGCCCGGCAATGCCAGTTGCTCGCGCTCAATCATGACGCCGTGGCGCTTGCGACGGCGCCGCACAGCCAGCCCTGCCTCACGGTACAGGCGATAGATGCGCTTGTGATTGGCGTGCGTGCCTTCGCGTTCCACCAGGGCGTGCAGTCGGCGGTAGCCGAATCGACGACGTTCGTGCGCCAACTTCACCAGACGCGCCGCGAGCACCTCATTCTCGTGGTCCGGCTTCGCGTCGTAATGCAGCACGCTGCGAGAAAGCCCGACAAGCCGGCAGGCGCGGCGCTCGGAGATGTTGACCTTCTCCCGAATCGCCAACACTGCTTCGCGTTTGGCTTGCGGGCTCAGGGCTTTCCCTTGACGACAACCTTCAACGCTTCCATATCGAGCATTGCTTCGGTCAGCAGTTTCTTCAGTCGGGCATTCTCCACCTCGAGGCCCTTGAGCCGGCGGGCTTCCGAGACTTCCATGCCGCCGAACTTCGCGCGCCAGGTGTAGAACGACGCGTCACTGAACCCATGCTTCCTGCACAGTTCCTTGACCGGCATACCGGCCTCGGCTTCCTTCAGAAACCCGATGATTTGCTGTTCCGTAAAGCGCTTCTTCATGTTCGTCTTCTTCTCCGAAAACGAACTTTACTAGACTCCGGCTGGCCCTGTTTGTAGGGGGCAGGTCAAAGCCGTTGAGCAAGGGTCTCGGCGCCGAACCGATGCGCGAGGAAGGGTCCCGGCGCCGAGCAAGGCCCTGCGGGAAACGAGCGCGCCGCGGGGGATGGCAGATGAGCGGAGTGCGGGGAGGGACGAAGAGGAAGCGCGGCGGGGCCCATTAAAAGCAAAACCCCCGCCGTGCTGGGCGGGGGTTCTGGCATGAGGAGCCTGACGATTACCTACTTTCACACGGGCAATCCGCACTATCATCGGCGTGGAGTCGTTTCACGGTCCTGTTCGGGATGGGAAGGGGTGGGACCGACTCGCTATGGTCATCAGGCAAAGAGGGTTGTTGCGTGGCTTTGCAACGCAACCAATCTGGGAAGAAGCAGTCATTTGGGGTTGTGAGGTTGTATCTCACACATACGCGGTAGGTCAACCGCTGTACATCGAGTGGCTTGCACTCGAGGCTCGATATGCGTCGGCGCTGAAGCGCGACGGCTATATCGAGACAGACTTGTTATAGGATCAAGCCGTACGGGCAATTAGTATCGGTTAGCTGAACGCATTACTGCGCTTACACACCCGACCTATCAACGTCCTGGTCTCGAACGACCCTTCAAGGGGATCAAGTCCCCGGGGAAGTCTCATCTTAAGGCGAGTTTCCCGCTTAGATGCTTTCAGCGGTTATCTCTTCCGAACATAGCTACCCGGCGATGCGACTGGCGTCACAACCGGTACACCAGAGGTTCGTCCACTCCGGTCCTCTCGTACTAGGAGCAGCCCCCTTCAAACTTCCAACGCCCACGGCAGATAGGGACCAAACTGTCTCACGACGTTTTAAACCCAGCTCACGTACCTCTTTAAATGGCGAACAGCCATACCCTTGGGACCGGCTACAGCCCCAGGATGAGATGAGCCGACATCGAGGTGCCAAACACCGCCGTCGATATGAACTCTTGGGCGGTATCAGCCTGTTATCCCCAGAGTACCTTTTATCCGTTGAGCGATGGCCCTTCCATACAGAACCACCGGATCACTATGACCTGCTTTCGCACCTGCTCGACTTGTCGGTCTCGCAGTTAAGCACGCTTATGCCATTGCACTATCAGCACGATTTCCGACCGTACCTAGCGTACCTTCGTACTCCTCCGTTACGCTTTGGGAGGAGACCGCCCCAGTCAAACTGCCTACCATGCACTGTCCCCGACCCGGATCACGGGCCAAGGTTAGAACCTCAAACAAACCAGGGTGGTATTTCAAGGACGGCTCCACCGAAACTAGCATTCCGGTTTCATAGCCTCCCACCTATCCTACACAGATCGGTTCAAAGTCCAATGCAAAGCTACAGTAAAGGTTCATGGGGTCTTTCCGTCTAGCCGCGGGTAGATTGCATCATCACAAACACTTCAACTTCGCTGAGTCTCGGGAGGAGACAGTGTGGCCATCGTTACGCCATTCGTGCAGGTCGGAACTTACCCGACAAGGAATTTCGCTACCTTAGGACCGTTATAGTTACGGCCGCCGTTTACCGGGACTTCAATCAAGAGCTTGCACCCCATCATTTAATCTTCCGGCACCGGGCAGGCGTCACACCCTATACGTCCACTTTCGTGTTTGCAGAGTGCTGTGTTTTTATTAAACAGTCGCAGCCACCAGTTTATTGCAACCCCTTCACCCTTCTGGCGCAGGCCAGTCAAGCTACCAGGGCGTACCTTATCCCGAAGTTACGGTACCAATTTGCCGAGTTCCTTCTCCCGAGTTCTCTCAAGCGCCTTAGAATACTCATCTCGCCCACCTGTGTCGGTTTGCGGTACGGTCATCGTTAGACTGAAGCTTAGAGGCTTTTCTTGGAACCACTTCCAATTGCTTCGCTCCCGAAGGAGCTCGCGCCACACCCTTGAATCCTGCGCCCGGATTTGCCTAAGCGCCTTCTCCAATGCAGCGACCGGGACTTCCAACACCCGGACAACCTTCCGCGATCCGTCCCCCCATCGCATCTAACGACGGTGCAGGAATATTGACCTGCTTCCCATCAGCTACGCATTTCTGCCTCGCCTTAGGGGCCGACTCACCCTACGCCGATGAACGTTGCGTAGGAAACCTTGGGCTTACGGCGAGGGGGCCTTTCACCCCCTTTATCGCTACTCATGTCAGCATTCGCACTTCCGATACCTCCAGCACGCTTTTCAACGCACCTTCGCAGGCTTACGGAACGCTCTCCTACCATGCGAGACTAGCTCGCATCCGCAGCTTCGGTATATGGCTTAGCCCCGTTACATCTTCCGCGCAGGACGACTCGATCAGTGAGCTATTACGCTTTCTTTAAAGGGTGGCTGCTTCTAAGCCAACCTCCTGACTGTTTTAGCCTTCCCACTTCGTTTCCCACTTAGCCATATTTGGGGACCTTAGCTGGCGGTCTGGGTTGTTTCCCTCTTGACACCGGACGTTAGCACCCGATGTCTGTCTCCCGTGATTGCACTCTTCGGTATTCGGAGTTTGCTATGGCGGGGTAATCTGCAATAGACCCCCCAACCATGACAGTGCTCTACCCCCGAAGGTGAGACACGAGGCACTACCTAAATAGTTTTCGGAGAGAACCAGCTATTTCCAGGTTTGTTTAGCCTTTCACCCCTATCCACAGCTCATCCCCTAACTTTTCAACGTTAGTGGGTTCGGACCTCCAGTACGTGTTACCGCACCTTCATCCTGGCCATGGATAGATCACCTGGTTTCGGGTCTACGCCCAGCAACTGAACGCCCTATTCGGACTCGCTTTCGCTACGCCTGCCCTATTCGGTTAAGCTTGCTACTGAACGTAAGTCGCTGACCCATTATACAAAAGGTACGCCGTCACCCCCGAAGAGGCTCCGACTGTTTGTATGCATGCGGTTTCAGGATCTATTTCACTCCCCTCCCGGGGTTCTTTTCGCCTTTCCCTCACGGTACTGGTTCACTATCGGTCGATCACGAGTATTTAGCCTTGGAGGATGGTCCCCCCATCTTCAGACAGGATTTCACGTGTCCCGCCCTACTTGTCGTACACCTAGTTCTTTCATACTGTTTTCGCCTACAGGGCTATCACCTGCTATGGCCGCACTTTCCAGAGCGTTCGGCTAACAATACAAATAAAGAGTACAGGCTCTTCCCATTTCGCTCGCCACTACTTTGGGAATCTCGGTTGATTTCTTTTCCTGCGGTTACTTAGATGTTTCAGTTCACCGCGTTCGCCTCACTAGACCTATGTATTCAGTCTAGGATGACCCAAAAGGGCCGGGTTTCCCCATTCGGACATCTACGGATCAAAGCTCGTTTGCCAGCTCCCCGTAGCTTTTCGCAGGCTACCGCGTCCTTCATCGCCTGTGATCGCCAAGGCATCCACCACATGCACTTGTTCGCTTGACCCTATAACGAGTCTGTCTCATCGACAGCCGCTACAGGTTGAGTTCTCGCGTTGTGCCGTATTCCAATTAGAGTCGAACAATGAAGTTCGAATCATCTTGAGATACATCGATACAATCACAACCCGGATAGCTTCCACGTCCATCTCAACGACGCTTCCGCTATCCAAATTACTTGCTTCTTCCAGATTGTTAAAGAACGACAGCCGATACAGTTTCCTGCATCACTCTGACTGGCTCAATCGCCAATGGGTAAGATTCGATTCGTTCTCTCGAACCCAATCAAACATTATCCATTGGGGCTCCCTTCGGGAGTGAGATGCCCGTAAGCGCTAAAGCGCCAACGATCATCGCAATTGGTGGAGGCAGACGGGATCGAACCGACGACCCCCTGCTTGCAAAGCAGGTGCTCTCCCAGCTGAGCTATGCCCCCATACAGAGACACTCAGGTTTTTCCGCCAGACAATTGGTGGGTCTGGTTGGATTCGAACCAACGACCCCCGCCTTATCAAAGACGGTGCTCTAACCGACTGAGCTACAGACCCCTGAGTCTGTCCTAATTTACAGCCGATAAGCGTGAGCGCTCAACTTCGCGGAAATAAGCTCGAGAAAGGAGGTGATCCAGCCGCACCTTCCGATACGGCTACCTTGTTACGACTTCACCCCAGTCATGAATCCTACCGTGGTGACCGTCCTCCTTGCGGTTAGACTAGCCACTTCTGGTAAAACCCACTCCCATGGTGTGACGGGCGGTGTGTACAAGACCCGGGAACGTATTCACCGCGGCATGCTGATCCGCGATTACTAGCGATTCCAGCTTCATGCACTCGAGTTGCAGAGTGCAATCCGGACTACGATCGGTTTTCTGGGATTGGCTCCCCCTCGCGGGTTGGCGACCCTCTGTTCCGACCATTGTATGACGTGTGAAGCCCTACCCATAAGGGCCATGAGGACTTGACGTCATCCCCACCTTCCTCCGGTTTGTCACCGGCAGTCTCCTTAGAGTGCTCTTGCGTAGCAACTAAGGACAAGGGTTGCGCTCGTTGCGGGACTTAACCCAACATCTCACGACACGAGCTGACGACAGCCATGCAGCACCTGTGCGCCGGTTCTCTTTCGAGCACGCCCAACTCTCATCGGGCTTCCGACCATGTCAAGGGTAGGTAAGGTTTTTCGCGTTGCATCGAATTAATCCACATCATCCACCGCTTGTGCGGGTCCCCGTCAATTCCTTTGAGTTTTAATCTTGCGACCGTACTCCCCAGGCGGTCAACTTCACGCGTTAGCTACGTTACTAAGGAAATGAATCCCCAACAACTAGTTGACATCGTTTAGGGCGTGGACTACCAGGGTATCTAATCCTGTTTGCTCCCCACGCTTTCGTGCATGAGCGTCAGTATTGGCCCAGGGGGCTGCCTTCGCCATCGGTATTCCTCCACATCTCTACGCATTTCACTGCTACACGTGGAATTCTACCCCCCTCTGCCATACTCTAGCCTGCCAGTCACCAATGCAGTTCCCAGGTTGAGCCCGGGGATTTCACATCGGTCTTAGCAAACCGCCTGCGCACGCTTTACGCCCAGTAATTCCGATTAACGCTCGCACCCTACGTATTACCGCGGCTGCTGGCACGTAGTTAGCCGGTGCTTATTCTTCCGGTACCGTCATCCACTCCGGGTATTAGCCAGAATGATTTCTTTCCGGACAAAAGTGCTTTACAACCCGAAGGCCTTCTTCACACACGCGGCATTGCTGGATCAGGCTTGCGCCCATTGTCCAAAATTCCCCACTGCTGCCTCCCGTAAGAGTCTGGGCCGTGTCTCAGTCCCAGTGTGGCTGGTCGTCCTCTCAGACCAGCTACTGATCGTCGCCTTGGTAGGCCTTTACCCCACCAACTAGCTAATCAGCCATCGGCCAACCCTATAGCGCGAGGCCCGAAGGTCCCCCGCTTTCATCCTCAGATCGTATGCGGTATTAATCCGGCTTTCGCCGGGCTATCCCCCACTACAGGACATGTTCCGATGTATTACTCACCCGTTCACCACTCGCCACCAGGCCGAAGCCCGTGCTGCCGTTCGACTTGCATGTGTAAGGCATGCCGCCAGCGTTCAATCTGAGCCAGGATCAAACTCTTCAGTTCAATTCCTGTTACTGTTTTCGGTTGTTTCCAACCGGTCGCTCACTCAAAGCTGACAGGTATATGAATCTCTTCATAAACCTGACTTACTTTAGTGTGAGACTCTTGATACTTTCGCTTGCGATCCGAAAATCGCCCGCTTCCACCAAGCGCCCACACTTATCGGCTGTTCATTGTTAAAGAGCATATCCGCGAGAAGATTCGGCTACTTACCGCACCCTTCTCAGCAGCGCTGCGTTGTCAGCAGCAGAGAAACGAGATTATGATCACTTATTCGCAGCGCGTCAACAACTTTTTTACTACCGCGCCGCGCACCGCCCGGATCACCGCCTCGCGCCCTCGGCCGCCTCTACCGCCGACCGTACCGCATGAGCCGCGAAACCTCCCGCTTCCCCCTTCGCGCCGCGTTCGCCGTAGCGCGAAAGAGGCGTGATTGTAGGCAGCATCTACGCTTCGTGCAAGCGTTTTTTAGGGTCCCGTTAAAATTTTTGAATGGACGTGGCATGCCGCGTCCGTGCCGCACGCTCAGCGGCGCCCGGCCGCCGCCGCCAGTCGCTCCAGCGGCACCGCCTCGGCCATCGCCGCATAGCCGGCGTCGCTCGGGTGGATGTCGTCGCCACTGTTATAGCGACGCAGCAATGTCGACGGCTTAGCCGGATCGCGCAGCGCGGCGTCGAAATCCACGACGCCGTCGAAGGCGCCCGAGGTTCGAATCCATTCGTTGACTTCGCGACGGATCGCTTCGCGCGCCGGCGGCAGCGACGCCGGCGTCAGCGTCGCGCCGAATACCGCAACGCCTCGCGCGTGCGCAGCCGCGATCACGCGGCGGTAGCCCGCGATCAACGCTTGCGCGTCGACCCGCGTATGCGGCGCATCACAGTCGAGCCCGGACCGGGCTGGCATCGCAGCGAAATTGATGTCGTTGATGCCAATCAGCAGCACCGCGACCTTCACGCCCGCGCGCGTCAGCACGTCACGCTCGAAGCGGCGCTCAAGCGCGATGCCGTAGCAGCGCGAGTCGCTCAGCAGCCGATTGCCGCTGATGCCGAGATTCGCCACGCCGATGTCGCCTGCGCCCGCGCGCTCGAGCCGGGCCGCCAGCGCATCCGGCCAGCGGCGATTGCGGTTCAGGCTCGAGCGCAGGCCATCGGTGATCGAATCGCCGACGGCCGCGATCGCCGCCGCGCCCGGCTGCTGCACCTCCACCGCCAACTCGGCGATCCAGGCGGATTGCGTGAAGCGCGTGCGAAACGCGTCGGGTGAGGCGTCGCCCGTGTGGTTACCCGGCGCCGACACGTAATTGACCTGATTCGATACGCGGTGCCAGACCGTCATCGTCTGGCGGCTTCCCAGGTACAGGCTGAGCGCGTACGGCTCGCCGGCCCTCACGTCGTACGCGACGGGATCGCTGTCCCGCTCCTGCCCCGGCGGCACTTCCGTTTCGCGACGGCCGCCGAAAGTCACCGCCGTCGAGCTGCCCGCAGCAACCGCCGCACCGCCCGCCGACCGGCCGATGCTCATCTCGCCGATCGCGAGCGGCGTCTTGCCGTACGCATTGCTTACGCGGATGCGAACCGCCTTGCCCGCGAGCGTCGGATAGACGATCTGGCGGACCGTGCGCCCCGCGACGTCCGGCGCGCGATACAACGGCGGCGGCGCGGCAAGATCCGGGATCGGCTGCAGCGCGGTTGCCCAGGACGCGACCCAGCGCGCCGGCGCATCGGCTTGCGCGGCACTTCCCGGTTGCGATGCAGCCAAAGCGAGACAGCACGAAAGAGCGGAAAGCCAGCGTCGGGACGTCATTCGATACTCCTCACGGCAAAGGTTCGAATTTTGCCCGAACTCGGTTTGGGCGCCCCGTTCGGTCGCGCGTGCGCTTGCCGGTGGCGGGCGGGGCATTGCTTCGCCGTCGGTTCGCTGCGCCCGCGCTTCGTGGTCGCCATGCTCATTCTCCAAGCAGCCTGTTGTCGGCTGCATGTCCGTCGATTCGGCCGTCCGGTCAATCCGGACCATCCTTCGCCAGCCTATCGGCGTGGCGACTGATTGCTATCGGCCGGCAATCAGGGATAAACCGGACCGGAGGGCCAGGCTCGCGACTCGACGGTATAGCGTAAGCGGCTCGATAGCTCGGCGGTTAGGCGGTTAGGCGGTTAGGCGGTTAGGCGGTTAGGCGGTTAGGCGGTTAGGCGGTTAGGCGGTTCGGCGGTTCGGCGGTTCGGCGGTTCGGCGGTTCGGCGGTTCGGCGGTTCGGCGGTTCGGCGGTTCGGCGGTTCGGCGGTTCGGCGGTTCGGCGGTTCGGCGGTTCGGCGGTTCGGCGGTTCGGCGGTTCGGCGGTTCGGCGGTTCGGCGGTTCGGCGGTTCGGCGGTTCGGCGGTTCGGCGGTTCGGCGGTTCGGCGGTTCGGCGGTTCGGCGGTTCGGCGGTTCGGCGGTTCGGCGGTTCGGCGGTTCGGCGGTTCGGCGGTTCGGCGGTTCGGCGGTTCGGCGGTTCGGCGGTTCGGCGGTTCGGCGGTTCGGCGGTTCGGCGGTTCGGCGGTTCGGCGGTTCGGCGGTTCGGCGGTTCGGCGGTTCGGCGGTTCGGCGGTTCGGCGGTTCGGCGGTTCGGCGGTTCGGCGGTTCGGCGGTTCGGCGGTTCGGCGGTTCGGCGGTTCGGCGGTTCGGCGGTTCGGCGGTTCGGCGGTTCGGCGGTTCGGCGGTTCGGCGGTTCGGCGGTTCGGCGGTTCGGCGGTTCGGCGGTTCGGCGGTTCGGCAGCTCCCAGCTCGTAGTTTGTCGCGCACGATCCGGCAAGCCCCCCGCACCCGGTACTCCCCGACGAAAGCCCACCACCCGTCGCACGGCACGACACAGCGCATGCGCGACACGACCGCCCGTCCGTGGCAAATCGTCGTCGCTCGCACCGCGAACCTTGCCCATCCGCTAAAATGATCTATTAACCGACCGGTCGGTTGGTTAATAATGCGTGAACATTCCACCTGGACGAGAACATCGCCATGTACACGCAATCCCTCGACATCCCCGGCAACATCGCGCCGATCGATGCCGCCGCCGATTCGCCCGAACAGGCAGGATTCGATGCCGCCATCGCCGCCGACGGCAAGATCGAACCGCAGAACTGGATGCCCGACGCTTACCGCAAGACGCTCGTGCGGCAGATTTCGCAGCACGCGCACTCGGAAGTCGTCGGCATGCTGCCGGAAGGCAACTGGATCACGCGCGCCCCGAGCCTCAAGCGCAAGGCGATCCTGCTCGCGAAGGTCCAGGACGAAGCCGGTCACGGCCTCTATCTATATAGCGCCGCGGAAACGCTCGGCGTATCGCGCGATGCGCTGATCGACGCGCTGCACGCGGGCAAAGCCAAGTATTCGAGCATCTTCAATTACCCCACCCTCACGTGGGCGGATGTCGGCGTGATCGGCTGGCTCGTCGACGGCGCGGCGATCATGAACCAGGTTCCGCTCTGCCGCTGCACGTACGGCCCGTATGCGCGCGCGATGATCCGCGTCTGCAAGGAGGAATCGTTCCATCAGCGGCAAGGCTTCGACGCGCTGCTCGCGATGATGAAGGGCACCGACGCGCAGCGCGCGATGGTCCAGGAAGCCGTGGACCGCTGGTGGTGGCCCGTGCTGATGATGTTCGGGCCGCCCGACGCCGATTCCGTCCACAGCAACCAGTCGGCCAAATGGGGGATCAAGCGGATTTCGAACGACGACCTGCGGCAGAAATTCGTCGACGCGACGGTCGAGCAGGCGAAGGTGCTCGGCGTCACGCTGCCCGATCCGGACCTCAAGTGGAACGACGCCCGCGGCCATTTCGATTACGGCGCGCTCGACTGGGACGAATTCTGGCGCGTCGTCAACGGCGACGGCCCGTGCAACAAGGAGCGCCTCGCGACCCGCGTGAAGGCTCACGAAAACAGCGCGTGGGTTCGCGACGCCGCGCTCGCGCACGAGGAAAAGCGCCGCCGTCGCGCGCAGCAACAAGCGGCCTAACCGGCATGACGCGCGGCAAGCGCGGTGCCGCGATCCGCATTCAGGAGATTCAGGAGAAAGCGATGAACAACGAATGGCCCATCTGGGAAGTTTTCGTGCGCAGCAAGCAAGGGCTCGACCACAAGCACTGCGGAAGCCTGCACGCGGCCGACGCGTCGATGGCGCTGCGCATGGCGCGCGACGTCTACACGCGCCGCCGGGAAGGCGTGAGCATCTGGGTCGTGCCGTCGGCGGCAATCACCGCGTCCGATCCGAACGAGAAGGCCGAGATGTTCGAACCGGCGGGCGACAAGATCTATCGTCATCCGACGTTCTACACGCTGCCCGACGAAGTCAACCACATGTGAGCGGCCAGCCATGACGACGACCCCACAACATCTCGCGTACGTGCTGCGCCTCGCCGACAACGCGCTGATCCTCGGCCAGCGCAACGCCGAATGGTGCGGGCATGGCCCGGTGCTCGAGGAAGACATCGCGCTCACGAACATGAGCCTCGATCTGATCGGCCAGGCGCGCCTGCTGTATACGCACGCGGCCGAGCTCGAGCGGCAGCTCACCGGCGCCGCGCGGACCGAGGACGACTACGCGTACTTCCGCGCCGAACGCGAATTCGCGAATTACACGTTCGTCGAGCTGCCGCACTACGGCCCGCTCTGCGGCACCGCGCACGCGGAGCTCGACTATGCGGTGACCGTCGTGCGCAACTTCCTCTATTCGACGCTGATGCTGCACCTATGGACCGCGCTCGAGGCGTCGGGCGATGCGCAACTCGCGGCGATCGCGGCGAAATCGGTGAAGGAGACGCGCTATCACGAGCACCACGCGCGTGAATGGCTGATCCGCTTCGGCGACGGCACCGATGAATCGCACCGCCGCGCGCAGGCCGCGCTCGACCATTTGATGCCGTATACGCGCGAATTCTTCGCGACGGACGCGATAGACGACGCGGCAGCGGCGGCCGGCATCGGCCCGGCGATCGCGTCGATCGAGCCGGCGTGGCGTGCCGACATCGAAGCCGCGCTCGCCGAGGCGACGCTCGCGCTGCCCACCGCCGGCCAGTACGTACCAACCGGCAAGCGCGGCGAGCATTCGGAACATATGGGCTATCTGCTCGCCGAGCTGCAGAGCATCGCGCGCCAGCACCCGGGCGCGACCTGGTAAGCCCGCACCCGAACGACGAACGACGGAGCCAGACGATGCCCGCCTTCCCCGCCTCCGCCCTCGGCCAACCGACCGCCGCCGATGCCCGTGAGGGCCGGCGCCCCGTCACCGGCCGCGCCGCCGCGCCCGGCGACGATCCGCTCGTCGAGCGCGCGTGGAGCGCGCTCGAAGCGGTGCCCGATCCCAAGATACCGATCGTGTCGATCCGCGAGCTCGGCATCCTGCGCGACGTGCGCCGCGCCTCGGACGGCGCCCTCGAAGTCGTGATCACGCCGACCTATTCCGGCTGCCCGGCGATGCAGCAGATCGCCGAGGACATCGGCGCCGCGCTCCGGCAAGCGGGCATCGCGCCGCACCGAATCGCAACCGTGCTCGCTCCCGCGTGGACGACCGACTGGATCACCGCCGACGCCCGCGAGAAGCTCCGCGCATACGGCATCGCGCCGCCCGTCGGCCAATGCGGCGAGGCGCGCGGCGCGCACGCGGCCGCGCCGCGCGTCGTGCGCTTCATGCCGAAGCCGCCGGCCGCGCCGCTCTGCCCGCGCTGCGGCTCCGCGCATACCGAGCGGCTCGCGCAATTCGCGTCGACCGCGTGCAAGGCGCTCTATCGCTGCCTCGACTGCCGCGAACCCTTCGACTACTTCAAACCTTATTGATATGGCGACTCCGCAATTCCATCCGCTGCGCATTCGCGACGTGCGGCCCGAAACCGCCGACGCCGTCACGGTGTCGTTCGAAGTGCCGCCCGAGCTGCGCGACGCTTACCGCTTCACGCAAGGCCAGTTCGTCACGCTGAAGGCGCACGTCGACGGCAAGGAAACCCGCCGCTCGTATTCGATCTGCGTCGGCACGACGGATTACGACCGCGACGGCGAGTTGCGCATCGGCATCAAGCGCGTGCGCGGCGGCCGCTTCTCGAACTTCGCGTTCGATACGCTCAAGCCCGGCCACACGATCGACGTGATGACGCCGGACGGCCGCTTCTTCACGCACCTGAACGCCGGGCACGGCAAGCAGTACGTCGCGTTCGCGGGCGGCTCGGGGATCACGCCCGTGCTCGCGATCGTCAAGACGACGCTCGAGCTCGAGCCGCGCAGCACGTTCACGCTGATCTACGGCAACCGCAGCGTCGATTCGATCATGTTCGCCGAGGAACTCGAGGACCTGAAGAACCGCTTCATGCAGCGGCTCGCCCTCTACCACGTGCTGTCCGACGACGTGCAGGACGTCGAGCTGTTCAACGGCGTGCTCGATCAGGCGAAATGCGCGGCGTTTCTCGATTCGCTCGTGCCGGCCGCGACGATCGACGAGGCGTTCATCTGCGGGCCGGCGCCGATGATGGACGCCGCGGAAGCCGCGCTCGCCGCGGCCGGCGTGCCGCGCGAGCGCGTGCATGTCGAGCGCTTCGGCACGCCGCTGCCGCAGGCGGGCGCGCCCGCCGTCGAAATCACCGCCGACACGCCCGCCGCCGACCTCGAAATCGTGCTCGACGGCAAGAAGCGCAAGCTGCGGCTGCCGTACGAAGGCGCGAGCCTCCTCGATGTCGGGCTGCGCGCGGGCCTCGCGCTGCCGTACGCGTGCAAGGGCGGCGTCTGCTGCACGTGCCGCGCGAAGGTGCTCGAAGGCGAGGTGCGGATGGAGAAGAACTACACGCTGGAGCCGCAGGAGATCGCCGACGGATTCGTGCTCACCTGCCAGTGCCATCCGGTCAGCGAGAAGATCGTCGTCAGCTACGACGAACGGTAGGCGGCGTCTTGCCGCGCGGTTACGCGCGGCCCGCCATCTCGCTTACACTAGGGGCCGCCTGCGGGCCGGACGCGCGACGCGCCGGCCCGCAGGCGGCTTTTCCCATGTTGACGACAAGCCAATGAGCACCATCCACGTGACCATGGGCGGCTCCGCCGCCGCTTCTCTGCGCATCGCGCTCGCCGATGCGGGCCGCGACGAAGGCGTCGTCGAGCTGTTCGACGATCTGTCGGTCGGCCCGCTACGCGGCGCGGACGACTCGCCGGACGTGCGCGCCGCGTTCTGGGAGCGCGCGATCGGCGACATCCAGCAGGATTGGACGGCCGGGCTGGGGGGCGACTTCGCGAAACTCGAGACGCTGGCGGCCGACACGGGCCAGGTCGTCGTCTGGCACGCGCAGAGCGTCGCGGATCAGTTGATGCTGCGGCGCGTCGCCTACCACCTGCGCAATGCGCCGCAGCGCCTCAACGAGGTGCGGCTGTCGAGCGCGGACATCGACGATCCGCAATCGTGGGTGCGGCTGCGCGCCGATCAGGCGACCGCCACCGGCATCTTCTCGTCCGCGCAGTTGCGCGCCAAGCTGCCGGAGGCGGCGCCGATCTCGGTGCTGCGGATCAGCCGGCTCGCGCTCGAATGGCAGGAAGCGAAACAGGCGAATGCCGAGCTGCGCTACTGGATCTGCAACACGTTCAAGAGCGGCCATTACGCGGACATCGATGCGCTCGTGCTCGAGCACGCGCCCGACGAGTGGGGGCCCGCCGCGCGCACGATCGGCGCCGTGATGGCGTTCGCCGACCGCGGTCACCTGTTCGTCGGCGACGTGATCGCGTTCTGGCGCTGCCGCGAACTCGCGGCGGCCGGACGCATCGAGCTGCAAGGCGACGCTCGCTCGATCGACGACCTGAGAACGGCGACGCTGCGCGCGACACCCGCCGTGGCCGTTCCCCGCTAACCCACCCGCATCACGCACCGAATCACATGGCCCGCACCCGCGCCCCCGATCACGAATCCCAGCGCGAGCAGATCCTCGATCTCGCCGCCGCCAAGTTTGCGCAGACGAGCTACCCGAGCACGTCGATGACCGATCTCGCGAACGCGAGCGGCACGTCGAAGGCGCGCCTCTATCACTATTACGAGGGCAAGGAAGCGATCCTGTTCGATCTGCTCGACCGCTACACGAAGCGGTTGATGCTGATCATCGCCGAGGTCGAAGGCGCGAGCCAGCGGCACGGGCTCACCGAGCGCGAAGCGTTCGCCGAGCTCGTGCGCGCGTTTCTCGCCGAATATGAGACGTCGCACAGCCGCCATGTCGCGCTGCTGAACGACGTGAAGTACCTCGAGGACACGCAGCGCCAGATCGTCCTCGACCGCCAGCGCGACATCGTCGCCGCGTTCGCGCGCCAGCTCGCGCGCGCGTATCCGGAACGAATCTCGAAAGACAACCAGACGCCCGTGACGATGATGGTGTTCGGGATGATCAACTGGACCTTCACGTGGCTGAAGCCCGGCGGCCGCCTCGGCTATCGCGATTTCGCCGAGCAGGTGATCGGCATGATCGAGCACGGGCTTGGCGGCTGAATCATCCGATTTATTGCAGAGCAGCAAGCGTTGCATCTGCGTAACAGTGCGACGCTTTGTCCACACTCCTGTCAAAAATCCTTAAAACACCCATAAAACAAAGGCTTACGCTCACCAATCGGTGACTTTAGAGCTCGACCTCGACTTGCGAATCCGGGTTTTCCCCAATCTCCGCACGGCCGTTCGGTTAAAATTGCGCTGCAATGCACAAACCGCTGTATGGTCTTTTGAGGAACCCACGATGAACAAGCCTGACCTTCGCCCTGCCGAGTCGGTCGGCATCGCCGGTCCCGCGCCAGTTCTCGTTCGGGAACTGGCTTCCAGCGACCGCCAGCAACTGCTCACCCATTTTCTTGCGCTCGGCGAGGAAGATCGCCTGCTGCGCTTCGGCCAGGCGGTGCCCGATCACGTGATCGAGAACTATGTCCGCACGATGGACTTCGGACGCGATACCGTGTTCGGCGTGTTCGATCACGCGCTCGAGCTGATCGGCGTCGGCCACCTCGCGTACCTGCCCGCTGAGGGCGACAAGCGCACCGCCGAATTCGGCGTGTCGGTGCTCGAACGCGCGCGCGGCCAGGGCGTCGGCACGAAGCTGTTCGAGCGCGCCGCGATCCGCAGCCGCAACACGCACGTGACGACGCTCTACATGCACTGCCTGTCGCGCAACGCGACGATGATGCACATCGCGAAGAAATCGGGGATGCGCATCGAATACGCGTATGGCGAAGCCGACGCGTACCTGTCGCTGCCGCCCGCCGATCATTCGACGATCATCGCCGAGATGATGCAGGAGCAGGCCGCCGTGTTCGACTACGCGCTCAAGCGCCAGGCGCGCCGCGCGACGCAGATCTTCGAATCACTGCTACCCGCGGGCCTCACCGCGTAACACATCGCGAAGCACCAACGGGAACGGGCGGTCCACAACGGGCCGCCCGTTTTTTTGAGCCGGCCGCGGCGCACGTCGTGCGGCCGCCCGGCCGGCCGCGCATCCGTATGTATGCTGTTCAGCGGATCGGCAGCGCGGTCGTTTCCTTGAAGCGCTCGAGCGAGAAGCTCGTCTTCACGTCGATCACCGACGGATGGTGCAGCAGTTGCTCCTGCATGAAGCGCGAGAAATGCGCCATGTCCTCGACCTGCACGCGCAGCAGATAATCCATGTCGCCCGTCATCGCGTGGCACGCGACCACTTCCGGCCACGCCTGCACCGCCGCGCGGAACAGCTCGGCATGGGTCGCGCCGGCGCGCGCGGACGTCTCGTCGCCGCGCACGGGCGCGACGCCGCCGCGCTTCTCCAGCCGCACGCTCACGTACGCGAGCAGATCGAGCCCGAGCTTCTGCGGATCGAGCAGCGCGACGTAGCCGGTGATCACGCCCATTTCCTCGAGCCGGCGGATCCGCCTCAGGCAAGGACTCGGCGACAGATTCACCCGCTCGGCGATGTCCTGGTTCGACAAACGCCCATTCTCCTGAAGGATAGAAAGAATGCGCCGGTCAATCGCATCCAATTCCACGTGCGCCATTTCCTGTCTCCCTGCCTGTTCGTGCGGACGAGAAATTGCGCAAGCGTAGCGTTGCGCGACCAAGTTCGCAAGTTTCCACTCGGCCCTCCCCGCTACACTTTGCCGCAGACATTCACCAAGACGCGTGCCCCGCCGAGGGCTAGGAGACGCCATGCAAATCCCCACCTGGGACAATCCCGTCGGCACCGACGGCTTCGAATTCATCGAATACACCGCCCCCGATCCGAAGGCGCTCGGCCAACTGTTCGAGCGAATGGGCTTCACCGCGGTCGCCCGCCATCGCCACAAGGACGTGACGCTGTACCGCCAGGGCGACATCAACTTCATCATCAACGCGGAACCCGATTCGTTCGCGCAACGCTTCGCGCGGCTGCACGGGCCGTCGATCTGCGCGATCGCATTCCGCGTGCAGGACGCCGCGAAAGCGTACAGGCATGCGCTCGAGCTCGGCGCATGGGGCTTCGACAACAAGACGGGCCCGATGGAGCTGAACATCCCGGCGATCAAGGGCATCGGCGATTCGCTGATCTACTTCGTCGACCGCTGGCGCGGCAAGAACGGCGCGAAGCCGGGCGCGATCGGCGATATCAGCATCTACGACGTCGATTTCGAGCCGATTCCGGGCGCCGATCCGAACCCGGCCGGCCACGGCCTCACGTACATCGATCACCTCACGCACAACGTCCACCGCGGCCGCATGCAGGAATGGGCGGAGTTCTACGAGCGCCTGTTCAACTTCCGCGAGGTTCGCTACTTCGACATCGAAGGCAAGGTGACGGGCGTGAAATCGAAGGCGATGACGTCGCCGTGCGGCAAGATCCGGATTCCGATCAACGAGGAAGGCTCGGACACGGCCGGCCAGATCCAGGAATATCTGGACGCGTATCGCGGCGAAGGCATCCAGCACATCGCGCTCGGCGCGGCCGACATCTATCGGGCGGTCGACGGCCTGCGCGCGAAGGGCGTGACGCTGCTCGACACGATCGACACGTACTACGAGCTCGTCGATCGCCGCGTGCCGAACCACGGCGAGCCGCTCGACGAGCTCAGAAAGCGCAAGATCCTGATCGACGGCGCGCACGACGATCTGCTGCTGCAGATCTTCACCGAGAACCAGATCGGGCCGATCTTCTTCGAGATTATTCAGCGCAAGGGTAATCAGGGTTTCGGCGAGGGCAACTTCAAGGCGCTGTTCGAATCGATCGAACTCGACCAGATCCGCCGCGGCGTCGTGCAGGACAAGGCGTAAGCGCGCCCGCGCGGCGCGTTGCGGCGCCCGCCGCGCGGGATGCCGCGAATGGCCTGACAGTTGGGCGCCGGCAAGCGGGCCTGAAGATGAGCCTGCAGGTGCGCCCGCCAGTGAGCCTACAGGCGGCCTTCAAACGAAAAAGGGCTGGAATCCCGGGATTCCAGCCCTTTCGCATGGCTATCGTCGCCGCCGCGTGACGAGCGAGCCTCGACCCGCGCGTCGCGGCCGAGGCGGCTTACTTCTGCATCGCGCCGCGCCCGTTCGTCGCGACGCCCGCGAACGTCGGCGCATCCGCGCCGGCCGCCGCCGCAAGCTGCAGCATCTGGGTGCTCGCCGTCGCCAGCACGCCCGCGCCTTCCGAGCGCGCCGGGCCGCTCATTGCGAAAAACGCGGCCGACACCATCAGGAAATTCTGGATATTTCGAGTCTTCATTGCACCTCCATTGCAACCGTCCGTCGCGCGATGCGCGGCGCGGGCACGAACCCGCGCCGCCCGCGCAACCGGACAGGGCCCTAGAGACTAACGGCAAACGCTCGGCGAGGCCCCTCGTTTTACATGCTTTTACAGCCTGTAACGCATTGATTCCTCACATTTTCGGGTCGCGCATCGGCTTTTTGGGACGTGCAGCGGCGGGTTTTTCCCAGTGCTACCATCGAACGAAACCCGCCAATATTCGGGCCGACCGACGCGTCCACAAGACGCCGACGCGCCGATAGTTTTGGCGATCCCGAACCGGGTGAGGAGACACCGCATGAACGCCCCGCTAGACGCAGGCCAGCGCGCATCGCTCGAGGCCGCGCTGCAATCCGTCACGCTAGACGACAAGTACACGCTCGAACGCGGCCGCGCGTACATGAGCGGCATCCAGGCGCTCGTGCGCCTGCCGATGCTCCAGCAGGAACGCGACCGCGCGGCGGGGCTCAACACCGCCGGCTTCATTTCCGGCTACCGCGGCTCGCCGCTCGGCGGACTCGACCTGTCGCTCTGGAAGGCGAAGCGGCATCTGGCGGCGCACCGGATCGTGTTCCAGCCCGGCATCAACGAGGACCTCGCGGCGACGGCCGTCTGGGGCTCCCAGCAGGTCAACCTGTATCCCGGCGCGAAATACGACGGCGTGTTCTCGATGTGGTACGGCAAAGGCCCGGGCGTCGATCGCACGGGCGACGTGTTCAAGCACGCGAACTCGGCCGGCTCCGCGCCGCACGGCGGCGTGCTCGTGCTCGCGGGCGACGACCACGCGGCGAAATCGTCGACGCTCGCGCACCAGTCCGAGCATATCTTCAAGGCGTGCGGGCTGCCCGTGCTGTTTCCGTCGAACGTGCAGGAATATCTCGACTTCGGGCTGCACGGCTGGGCGATGAGCCGCTATTCCGGCCTCTGGGTCGCGCTCAAGTGCGTGACGGACGTCGTCGAATCGTCGGCTTCCGTCGATATCGACCCGCATCGCACGCAGATCGTGCTGCCGACCGATTTCGTGATGCCCGACGGCGGGCTGAACATCCGCTGGCCCGATCCACCGCTCGTGCAGGAAGCGCGCCTCCTCGACTACAAGTGGTACGCGGCGCTCGCCTACGTGCGCGCGAACAAGCTCGACCGCATCGAGATCGACTCGCCGCACGCGCGCTTCGGCATCGTCACGGGCGGCAAGGCGTATCTCGACGTGCGCCAGGCGCTCGTCGACCTCGGCCTCGACGACGACACCTGCGCGCGGATCGGCATTCGCCTCTACAAGGTCGGCTGCGTGTGGCCGCTCGAAGCGCAAGGCGCGCAGGCGTTCGCGCGCGGGCTCGACGAAATCCTGGTGGTCGAGGAAAAGCGCCAGATCCTCGAATACGCGATCAAGGAAGAGCTATACAACTGGCCGGACGGCCAGCGCCCGCGCGTATTCGGCAAGTTCGACGAAAAGGACGGCGCAGGCGGCGAATGGTCGGTGCCGATGGGCAACTGGCTGCTGCCCGCGCATTACGAGCTATCGCCCGCGATCATCGCGAAGGCGATCGCGACGCGCCTGGAGAAATTCGAGCTGCCGTCCGATGTGCGCGCGCGGATCGCCGCGCGCATCGCGGTGATCGAAGCGAAGGAGACCGCGCTCGCCAAGCCGCACGTGAGCGCCGAACGCAAGCCGTGGTTCTGCTCGGGCTGCCCGCACAACACGTCGACGACCGTGCCGGAAGGCTCGCGCGCGATCGCGGGCATCGGCTGCCACTATATGACGGTCTGGATGGACCGCAACACGAGCACGTTCAGCCAGATGGGCGGCGAAGGCGTGCCGTGGATCGGCCAGGCGCCGTTCACCGACGAAAAGCACGTATTCGCGAACCTCGGCGACGGCACTTACTTCCACTCGGGCCTCCTCGCGATCCGCGCAGCGATCGCGTCGAAGGCGAACATCACGTACAAGATCCTCTACAACGATGCGGTCGCGATGACGGGTGGCCAGCCGGTCGACGGCGTGCTGACGGTGCCGCAGATCACGCATCAGCTCGCGGCGGAAGGCGCGAAGCGGATCGTGATCGTCACCGACGAGCCGCGGAAATACGACGGCCACACGTCGCAGCTCGCGCCGGGCGTGACGATCCACCATCGCGACCAGCTCGATGACGTCCAGCGCACGCTGCGCGAGATCGAAGGCACGACGATCCTGATCTACGACCAGACCTGCGCGACCGAAAAACGCCGCCGCCGCAAGCGCGGCGCTTATCCGGATCCGGCGAAGCGCGTCGTGATCAACGAAGCCGTGTGCGAAGGCTGCGGCGATTGCTCGGTGCAATCGAACTGCCTGTCGGTCGAGCCGCGCGAAACCGAGTTCGGCACGAAGCGGCAGATCAACCAGTCGACGTGCAACAAGGATTTTTCGTGCGTGAAGGGCTTCTGCCCGAGCTTCGTGACCGTCGAGGGCGGCCGGCTGCGCAAGCCGAAGGCCGTGTCGGCCGACGCGAGCGCGCTGCCGCCGATGCCCGAGCCGGTGCTGCCCGCGATCGATCGCGCGTACGGCGTGCTCGTCACCGGCGTCGGCGGCACGGGCGTCGTGACGATCGGCGCGCTGCTCGGAATGGCCGCGCACCTCGAGGGCAAGGGCGTGACGGTGCTCGACGTGACGGGCCTCGCGCAAAAGGGCAGCGCGGTAATGAGCCACGTGCAGATCGCGCACGCGCCCGCCGATATCCATGCGACCCGCATCGCGATGGGCGAAGCCGATCTCGTGATCGGCTGCGACGCGATCGTCACGGCGGGCGACGAATGCACGTCGCGGATGCGCCACGGCACGACGCGCGTCGTCGTCAACAGCGCGCAGACACCGACCGCCGAGTTCATCAAGAACCCGAAATGGACGTTCCCGGGCGCGAGCGCCGAGCTCGACATCCGCGCGGCGGCGGGGGATGCGGTCGATCTCGTCGATGCGAACCACTTCGCGGTCGCGCTGCTTGGCGACGCGATCTACACGAACCCGTTCGTGCTCGGCTACGCGTGGCAGCGCGGCTGGCTGCCGCTCGCGTACGCGTCGCTCGTGCGCGCGATCGAGCTGAACGGCGTGCAGATCGAGCAGAACCGCGCGGCGTTCGAATGGGGCCGCCGCGCCGCGTTCGATCCGGCGAGCGTGCGCGCCGCCGCCGCGGACGATGCGCAGGCCGGCGCGACGGTGATCGCGCTGCACACGAAAAAGGCGGTCGACGCGCTGATCGCGACGCGCGTCGAGCATCTGAACGCTTATCAAAACGCCGCGTACGCGGCGCGCTTCTCGGCTGTCGTGAGCCAGGCGCGCGCAGCCGAGCGCGCGCTCGGCGCGGATACCGCGCAGGAGCCGCTCACCGAAGCGGTCGCGCGCAATCTGTGCAAGCTGATGGCGTACAAGGACGAATACGAAGTCGCGCGGCTGCACGCCGCCCCGGCGTTCGTCGCGAAACTCGCCGAACAGTTCGAAGGCGACTGGAAGCTCAGTTTCCATCTCGCGCCGCCGCTGTTCGCGAAGAAGGATGCGCGCGGCCGTCCCGTGAAACAGCAGTACGGCCCGTGGCTGATGCCGGTGTTCCGCGTGCTCGCGAAGCTGAAGTTCCTGCGGGGCACCGCGTTCGACGTGTTCGGCCGCACCGAAGAAAGACGCACCGAACGCGCGCTGATCGGCGAATACGAGGCGCTCGTGCAGGAGCTGACCGGCAGCCGCCTCACGCGCGACACGCTGCCGCTCGCGGTCGAGTTGGCCAGCCTGCCGGACGGCATTCGCGGCTACGGGCACGTGAAGGAGAACAATTTGCGCGCGGTGCGCGCGAAGTGGGCGCAATTGCTCGCGCAGTGGCGCTCGCCGGAGGGCGGGCAGACGCGCAACGTCGCGTGACGGCACAGGCGCGGTTGCGGCGTCGCCGTCGCCAGCGACGGCAAGCGGTGAACGGCAAGCGGCAAGCGGCAAGCGGCAAGCGGCAAGCGGCAAGCGGCAAGCGGCAAGCGGCAACGATGTTAATCGATCGATCGCGCTCGAAGCCAAGCGCGAATCGAGGCCGAGGTCGCGCAATTCTCGGTGCGGCGGCTCGGTGCGACGGCAACGGTGGCCAAACTCGCATCGGAGCACCCGCCGCCCGCCGCCGGGCGAGCCTGCCGCGTACACGAAGCGCCGATCGCCTCGCTTTGTCCAGCGCGCGACGCCGACGCCGCAAGCAAGCCCACGCGCCCACGCCCCGAAAAGAAGGCGGCCGCCCGACTGAACCGGTCGTCAAGCTGATGCCAGTTGCCGAGATCCGGTTCGGCCGAGCGGCCGCCTTTCCTTTCGTTTGGCTGCCGCGCGACGCCCGCCCGAACGGCGCGCGACGCGCGGCTTCCGGGCGTTACTTCACCTGAACGTTCGCCGCGGCGACGGCCGTCATGTTGATGATCCGGCGCACGGTCGCGGCCGGCGTCAGGATGTGCACGGGCTTCGCCGCGCCGAGCAGGAACGGGCCCACCGTGACGCCCTCGCCGCCGACCATCTTCAGCAGGTTGTACGCGATGTTCGCCGCCTCGACGTTCGGCATGATCAGCAAGTTCGCCTCGCCGGTGAGCGTCGTGCCCGGGAACGCGGCCTTGCGCACCACTTCGGACAGCGCGGCGTCGCCGTGCATTTCGCCGTCGACCTCGAGCTCGGGCGCGCGCTCGACGATCAGCTTGCGCGCTTCCGCCATCCGGCGCGACGATGCCGACGGCGCGCTGCCGAAGTTCGAGTTCGACAGCAGCGCCGCCTTCGGCGTGATGCCGAAGCGTTCGATCTCGGCCGCGGCCTGGATCGTCATGTCGGCGAGCTGCTCGGCGCTCGGCTGCTCGTTCACGTACGTGTCGCACATGAACAGGTTGCGGCCCGGCAGCATCAGCAGGTTCATCGCGGCGAAGTGCTCGGCGCCCTTCGCGCGGCCCAGCACCTGCTCGATGAACTTCAGGTGGCTGTGGTACGTGTCGATCATCCCGCAGATCATGCCGTGCGCATCGCCGAGGTGCACGAGCATCGCGCCGATCAGCGTGTTGAACTTGCGCAGCGCGGCCTTCGCGACCTCCGGCGTCACGCCGTCGCGCGCGCCGATCTCGTGATACGCCTGCCAGCACTGCTGGTAGCGCGGATCGTCTTCCGGATTGACGATCTCGAAATCGACGCCGCCGACGAGCTTCGAGCCGATCTTCTTGAGCCGCATCTCGACGACCGACGGCCGGCCGACGATGATCGGCTTCGCGATCCGCTCCTGCAGCACGAATTGCGCGGCGCGCAGCACGCGCTCGTCCTCGCCCTCGGCGAACACGATGCGCGCGGCCTTCGTCTTCGCGGTCGCGAACACGGGGCGCATCACCATGCCGGTGCGATAGACGGTCGTGCCGAGCTGCTCGCGGTACGCATCCATATCGGCGATCGGGCGGGTGGCCACGCCCGAATCCATCGCGGCCTGCGCGACGGCGGGCGCGATCTTGATGATGAGGCGCGGATCGAACGGCTTCGGAATCAGGTATTCCGGACCGAATTCGAGCGAATGGCCCTCATACGCCTTCGCGACTTCCTCGCTCTGGTCGGTTTCCTGCGCGAGCTCGGCGATCGCGCGCACGCACGCGAGCTTCATCTCTTCGGTGATCGTCGTCGCGCCGACGTCGAGCGCGCCGCGGAAGATGAACGGGAAGCACAGGACGTTGTTGACCTGGTTCGGATAGTCGGAGCGGCCCGTCGCGACGATCGCGTCCGGGCGCACCGCCTTCGCGTCTTCCGGGCGGATTTCCGGCTCCGGGTTCGCGAGCGCGAGGATGAGCGGCCGGTCCGCCATCGTCTTCACCATGTCCTGCTTCAGCACGCCCGCGCTCGAGCAGCCGAGGAACACGTCCGCGCCGGCGATGGCGTCGGCGAGCGTGCGCGCGCCGGTCGTCGCCGCATAGCGCTGCTTCGACGGATCGAGGTTGCCGCGCCCTTCGTAGATCACGCCCTTCGAATCGGCGACGAGCACGTTCGACTTGGACAGACCGAGCTTCACGAGCAGGTCCAGACACGCGATCGCCGCCGCGCCCGCGCCCGAGCAGACGAGCTTCACGCTCGACAGATCCTTGCCGACCACTTTCAGGCCGTTGAGGATCGCCGCCGACGCGATGATCGCGGTGCCGTGCTGGTCGTCGTGGAACACGGGAATCTTCATCCGCTCGCGCAGCTTCTGCTCGATGTAGAAGCACTCGGGCGCCTTGATGTCCTCGAGGTTGATGCCGCCGAGCGTCGGCTCGAGCATCGCGATCGCCTCGACGAGCTTGTCCGGATCGGACTCGGCGAGCTCGATGTCGAACACGTCGATGCCGGCGAACTTCTTGAACAGGCACCCCTTGCCTTCCATCACGGGCTTCGCGGCGAGCGGGCCGATGTTGCCGAGGCCGAGCACCGCGGTGCCGTTCGTCACGACGCCGACGAGGTTGCCGCGCGACGTGTACTTCTGCGCGTCGAGCGGATCCGCGTGAATCGCCTCGCATGCGGCCGCGACGCCGGGCGAATACGCGAGCGACAGGTCGAGCTGGTTCGACAGCGGCTTCGTGGGCGTGACCGAAATCTTGCCGGGTTTCGGGTTCTGGTGATAAGCGAGAGCGCTTTGCTTCAGTTGTTCGTCCATGGTTGACCTGCGAGAGACATGCGTAATTTTTGAAGACTCAGTACCGAGCACCGGGAGCCGCGAATGCGGGAATCGAAGGGATGGTCGACTGCGGCGTCCGTCGCGCGCCGGATCGGCGCGGCATCGAACCTTGGCGGGTGGCAAGCGGGGAGTACAAAGCACCGAGCAAATCTTAGTGGGTCGCCTAGTGTACACCTCGCGCAGGCGCGCCAGTTGCTGCGCCGCGGCAGCCTTTCGTTTCGGGGTACTGCCTTTCGCCGCCGGGCGCCGCCGGAAATTGCGCGTCGCGCGCAGCGCTCGCCCGGCGCGAGGCGGCCGGACGGACGCGGAAAACCGCGCCCGCCGCACCGCCGGGCGTCTCGAAAAGCGCGCAAATCGGGTAAAATAGCTGGCTACGCGCGCAGCGAAGCGGCTCGATGCCGGCGACCACGCCCTATCGGCCCGCCACCCGGCTCTCACGGCGGGAATCACGCGAGCTGCGCCGCCGGGCCCGCGCCCGCCCCTCGCTCATCATCAAGGAACGCCCCCATGACAGGCTTCGATCGTCAGACGATCTCCGACACGACCGCCAAAATGCTGCTCGAAGTGCAAGCGGTGCACTTCAACGCCGACAAGCCCTTCATCTTCACGTCCGGATGGGCGAGCCCCGTCTACATCGACTGCCGCAAGCTGATCTCGTTTCCGCGCGTGCGCCGTGGGCTGATGGAAATGGCCGAGGCGACGATCCTGCGCGACGTCGGCTTCGAGCAGATCGACGCGGTGGCGGGCGGCGAAACCGCCGGCATCCCGTTCGCCGCGTGGATCGCCGACCGGATGATGCTGCCGATGCAGTACGTGCGCAAGAAGCCGAAGGGATTCGGCCGCAACGCGCAGATCGAGGGCTATCTGGAAGAAGGCTCGCGCGTGCTGCTCGTCGAGGACCTGACGACCGACAGCCGCAGCAAGATCAACTTCGTCAACGCGCTGCGCACCGCGGGCGCGAAGGTGAACCACTGCTTCGTGCTGTTCCATTACGACATCTTCAAGGAAAGCGTGTCGGTGCTGAAGGACATCGACGTCGACCTGCACGCGCTCGCGACCTGGTGGGACGTGCTGCGCGTCGCGAAGGCGTCCGGCTATTTCGAGACGAAGACGCTCGACGAAGTCGAGAAATTCCTGCACGCGCCGGCCGAATGGTCGGCCGCGCACGGCGGCGCGACGGGCGCGCAGGAGTAACGCCGCCCCGCATCGCCCGCGTTCGGCCGCGCGAGCCCGGCTGACGCGACGAACCGCCCGCCGTCGCCGACGGCGGGCGTTTTTTTCGCGCGCACGCGAGCGCCGCGCGGCGGCCGCGCGCCTTGGCCGGCCGTCGGGCAGCGCCGGTGGCGATCGCCCCGGGCGTCGCGCGAAGTTGACGCGGCGGCGTCCGCCATGCGTCCCCCAATGCTAGACTTGCCCTCATATTCGGGTTCGAGCAGCACACCCGACCGCGAGCAGCGCCGGATCGCCCCGGCACAATTGACGGGAGAAGGGCCATATGCGTGTGGGTCGCCGAGCCGTGCCGAGAGGTTCGTCCCGTCGTCTGCTCTCGCTCGCCCTCGTCTGCGCTTGCGCGCTCGCGCCGGTCGGCGGCTCACGCGCGCTCGCCGAAGACGCGTTCATGCTGACGAGCGACGATCTGCACCCCGGCGGCCGAGTCGGCGCGCCGCACGTGTTCAACCAGGGCGACTGCAAGGGCGGCAACCGCTCGCCGCAGCTCGCGTGGCGCAACCCGCCGCCCGGCACGAAAGGCTTCGCCATCACGATGTTCGACCCCGACGCACCCGGCCGCGGCTGGTGGCACTGGGCCGTCGTCGGCATTCCGGCGAGCGTATCGAGCGTGCCCGCCGACGCGAGCGCATCCGGCTTCCTGCGCAAGCTCGGCGCAGCCGAGGCGCGCAATGATTTCGGCACCGACGGCTACGGCGGCCCATGCCCGCCGCCCGGCAAGCCGCACCGCTACGTGATCACTGTCCATGCGCTGAAGGCAACCGACCTGCGCGTCGCGACGGGCCGCCCCGCGCAGATGTTCGACCACGAGATCGGCACCGAATCGATCGGCTCCGCCCAACTCGTCGTCACATACGGCCGCTAGGGTCTGGCTATACATACGGAACGCGCATGCGAAGGCCCGAAATCGCCCGCGTGGCGGCGACGCCGCCCGCCGCTCGTTCGGCTCGGCCGAACGGCGCGCTTCACGCGTTGCCATAGGCTCGCAGCAAGTCCCCTTGAGGGACGGTCTTTCGGGCACTTCACCGGCATGAACCGAGTCGAGGGCGTGCCGCGAAAACGGCCGCTCGCTGCGATTCGCTTCGTTCAGGAAATTCAGTCGTGCGCGACAGCGATCGTCCACGATGTTGCGCCCCGCTAGACTTTTTCCGCCAGCCGTTCGCGCACCCAGCCGCGCACGGACATCGTTCGCCGCGCGGGCCGCCCGGGCGCGCGCGGTTTCGTCGTCTCACCTTGGAGAAAAGGGCATGTCGAACCTCGTCATCGTTTACCACAGCGGCTACGGCCACACGAAGAAACTCGCCGAATCGGTGCTCGCGGGCGCGCGGGAAGCCGGGGCGAACGCGCGGCTCGTCGCCGTCGGCGATCTCGACGACGCCGGCTGGGCCGCCCTCGATGCCGCCGACGCGATCGTCTTCGGCGCGCCGACTTACATGGGCGGGCCATCGGCCGACTTCAAGAAATTCGCCGACGCGACGTCGAAAGCGTGGTTCGGCCAGAAATGGAAGGACAAGATCGCGGCGGGCTTCACGAACTCCGCCTCGATGAACGGCGACAAGTTCTCGACGATTCAATATTTCGTCACGCTCGCGATGCAGCATGGGATGGTATGGGTCGGCACGGGCCTGCTGCCCGCGAACACGAAGGCGGCGACGCGCGACGACCTCAACTACGCGGGCGGCTTCACGGGGCTGCTCGCGCAATCGCCGTCCGACGCGTCGCCGGACGAGGCGCCCGCCGGCGGCGATCTCGGCACCGCGAAGGCGTTCGGCGCGCGCGTCGCGACGGCCACCGCCCGCTGGCTCGCCGGCAACGGCCGATGAGGGGGCCGTGCGGTCCGGCAAAGGGCCGGACCGCAAGCGCGGCGCTGCGGGGTTTTTTCGGCCGAACCGGTTACGGCGCCGCGCATCACGTCTTAAAATAATCGTTTTCCCGGCGGCCGCGCGCCGCCCCGCCCCGATTCAGCGAGAGCGAGATGAGCACGAAAGTTTTTGTCGACGGCCAGGAAGGCACGACCGGTCTGAAGATCTTCGAATATCTGTTGGCGCGCAGCGACATCGACATCCTGCGCATCGACGAAGCGAAGCGCAAGGACGTCGACGAGCGCCGCCGCCTCATCAACGCGTCGGACGTGACGTTCCTGTGCCTGCCCGACGTCGCGTCGCGCGAATCGGCGACGCTCGTCGAGAACCCGAACACGACGCTGATCGACGCGAGCACCGCGTTCCGCACGAGCGCCGACTGGGCATACGGCCTTCCCGAGCTGAACCGCGCGCAGCGCGAGCGCATCCGTGGCGCGAAGCGCATCGCGGTGCCGGGGTGTCACGCGTCGGCGTTCGTGCTGGCGATGCGTCCGCTCGTCGACGCGGGCGTGGTCGCGCCGGGCTTCGCCGCGCACAGCTATTCGATCACGGGCTACAGCGGCGGCGGCAAGAAGATGATCGCCGATTACGAAGCGGGCGGCGCGAAGCTCGCGAGCCCGCGTCCGTATGCGCTCGGCCTCGCGCACAAGCATCTGCCGGAGATGGCCGCGCATACGGGCCTCACGAGCGCGCCGATCTTCACGCCGATCGTCGGGCCGTTCTACAAGGGCCTCGCCGTCACCACGTACTTCACGCCGGGCCAGCTCGCGAAGCGCGTGACGCCGCAGGACGTGCAGCGCGTGCTCGCCGAGCATTACGCGGGCGAGGCGTTCGTGCGCGTCGCGCCGTACGACGCGGCCGAGAATCTCGACGATGGCTTCTTCGACGTGCAGGCGAACAACGACACGAACCGCGTCGACCTGTTCGTGTTCGGCACGGCGGAACGCTTCGTCACCGTCGCGCGGCTCGACAACCTCGGCAAGGGCGCGTCGGGCGCCGCGATCCAGTGCATGAATCTCAACGTCGGCGCGGCCGAGGATACGGGGCTCGCGCGCTGAACGCGCATTGCCTGCGGTGCGAGAGAAGCCGGCCCGAGCGCCGGCTTTTTTATTGCACCGAATGGAAATTGAAAGTTATTTAAATATTGTCACGGCGCTAACAGATATTTACAAACTTTCGTTTCCGCCCGAAAATAAATCTTGAAGATTTTAAAGGCATCGTGATTATCCCGAATAGGGATTCACCCGATGCAGGTGCTTTAAACAGATGCGCCAATGCGGCAGGCCACGAACAAAACCCTGTAAAAACAAGGGCCACCGCATCCGCCGAGACAAATTTCAAACGCCAATCTCGTTTTAATTTCCCCTCTCCGGCCCGTTGCTTCGGCATCCGGAATAGGCCGAATTGTTTAAATCGACTCGGTTAGACGGTTCCGTCGATTGACAGCCGAAAACGACGCAGCCAAATTAGCCCACACAATTAAACACATTGGAGACAGAGGCATGTCGGACGCCTTTTCGAAAGGGGTGGCAATGGCCATAGCCGTCGCCCCTTTGTTTGCCGCTTGTAGTGGAGGGGGCGGCGGCACCCCGGCCCCCATCGCCGTGCCGCAATGCTCCGGTTCGAGCTGCGGCGTTCAGGGTCCGCCCAGCTCGACGGCGGCCAACACTTCGCTGTGCCCCGCCGACGCGAACATCGGCAGCAGCACCTATCTCGGCGGCGCCGGCGGCGGCGAAATCGTGAGCCTGAACATCAACGCGACCACGATGACGTACACGCTCAAGTGGCTCGAGTCGCCGGTTCCGCTCGCCACCGGCACCGTCACGCCGACCCGCGCCGGCACGACGATCACGGGCAGCGTCGCGCATCCGCCCGCGGGCACGCTGCCGACCGCCGAGCAGACGCGCTGCGCGTTCGTGCTGCTGCCCGGCAGCGGCACGGCGCCCGCGACGAATTCGACGTACTCGACCGCGGCCGACTTCAACCAGGCGAACCCGCCGATGATCCTGATCGGCTTCGGCGTCGCGGGCGGCGGCATTCCGGGCGCGACGATCCAGTACAGCGGCCTCACGATCATCCCGGGTGTGCTGCAGAACATCGGCCAGGTGCCGCAGCGCCATTTCGACTTCTATCCGTTCCTCGGCTTCGCGAACACGACGACCGATCTGTCGAAGCTGCCGGGCACGTACAACGCCCTCGTCTATCACACGGTGCCGTCGGGCAACTACGCGGCGAAGGCGATCGCGTCGAACGAGACGTTCGATGCGAACGGCGCGTGCACATCGACGAGCGCATCGGGCTGCATGACGACCGGCAATCCGTGGACGGCGAGCGGCAACGGCTACTTCAACAGCACGCAGGCGCCGCAGATCCTGCCGCAGACGCAGTTGCCGCTCATCGGCGCGACCGGCAAATCGGCCGTCGCGCACATGGTGCTCGGCCAGTTGAACGGCGCGACCGTGCCTGTCGTCGTGCGCACGGGCAACGTGAATCTCGGCACGCCGCCGCTGCACACCGATGCGCAGGTGGACGACGAATCGGGCATCGCGGTGCTCGGGCTCGCGCAGGCGATCGCGTCGGGCGGCATCGACGGCGGCTACGCGGGCGCGGACTCGAACTTCAAGTACACGGCGACGGTGATCAAGGGCACGACGGGCACGTTCGTGAACCCGAGCACGCAGCAGGCCGAGACGGGCTTCACGCTCGACTACGGCCAGTCGACACCGGGGCTGCTCGGCGTCACGACGACCGACACGTCGGCGCCGGGCTTCGTGATCGCGAGCGGCGGGCTATATGCGGCGCTGGTCCAGGGCACCGTCAACGGCGGCATCACGCAGAGCTCGGCGATCGCCGGCCAGACGCCGTCCGCGCCCTACTTCGGCGTAGGCGCGCAAGTCAGCAAGTAACGAGACCCGCACGCGCGGCCCGGCGACACGCGTCGCGCCGGGGCCGCGCCGCAGCAGGCGACATCGAGAGCGGCCCAAGGGAGCCGGCCGCCGGATAAAGACAATTTCGGAGTTTGGAGGAGCAACATGAAGCAGCGGAATCTGGTCCTGGCGATGGCTTGCGCCGCGCCCTTTATCTCGGCGTGCAGCGGCGGCGGCGGCGGCAGCGAATCGCAGCCGCTCGTCGAGGCGGCGCTCTGCCCTTCGTCGGTCGACTACAACACCGTCTACACGGGCGGCGGCGGCGACGGCGAACTGGTCAAGCTGCAGATCGACACGACGAAGATGACCTGGCAAATCACCTTCGTCGAATCACCGGTTCCGAAGACGACGGGCACCGCGGCGCCGACGCGCGCGGGCACGACGCAAAGCGGCACGCTCACGCAGGAAACGCTGCTGCCGACGCAGAAGCTCAACAACTGCGCATTCCGCCTGAACGGCGCGAGCCTCGATCCGAACCGGCCGGCGCGCATCTTCCTCGGCATGGGCATCGTGGGCGGCACGATCCCGGGCGCGGAAATCCAGTATGGCGGCCTGCTCGGCCAGGGTGCGATTCCCGACACGACGTTCCCGTACTACCCGTTCATCGCGTTCTCGTCGCTCGAGACCGACGTCACGAAGCTCGCCGGCACGTACAGCCAGCTCGGCTACGGCCAGGTGGGTTCGCAGAACTTCGCGACGACGACGATCGACGCGAAGGTGACGATCAACCCCGACGGCACGTGGGTCCGCTGCGACACGACGGGCATTTACGCGGGCACCTGCCGGCAGCCGGGCACGAACATCGTGCAATCGGCGGACGGCACGGGCGCGTTCGAGACCGATCACTATCAGGGCCAGGTGAAGCCGACGCTCGCGACCATCCCGCAGGCGAAGGGCTACATCATCGTCGGCAAGCTGCGCAACCAGCTCGTGCCGATCATGATCCGCACGGGCGTCGCGAACCCGAACCCGACGCCCGACGCGAACGGTGTGCCGGGGCTCACCGCCGACGACGAATCCGGCATCTCGATCCTCGCGCCGCAGACGGCGATTGCGGTCGGCTCGCAAAACGGCGAGTACATCGGCGTGGACAGCCAGTTCGATTACCGGACGACCGCGCTCGTCAACGCGCAGGCGACGCTGCTCGATCCGTTCCAGGCGTCGCAGGCGTCGCTCGCGACGCCGCTGAACCTCGACTACACGCAAGCGGTGCCGGGCACGGTCACGTCGACCCACGTCGGCGCGAGCAGCACGACGCCGACCGGCAAGTTCATCTTCACGGGCGGGGTGTTCGGCTTCCTCGACATGTCCAACTCGTCGTCGCCGTACTTCACGGTCGGCGCCTTCGTGCAGTAACCGACGCTCGGGAGGCCTTATGAGAAAAGCACTCTGCACGGCGCTCGGCGTCGCGGCGCTGACGCCGCTCGCCGCGCACGCGCAAAGCGCGGGCAGCAACGTCGTCACGCTCGGCTGGTTTCACGTGATGCCGCAGCAAAGCAGCACGCCGCTTACGACGAATGTCGCGCCGACGCCGATCAACACGCCGCTGCGTTTGCCGCCGTCGTTCACGTCGGCGGGCACCGGGCTTTCGACGAGCGGCGCGGACACCGTCGGCCTGACCGTCAGCCACTTTCTGACCGACCACATCGCGGTCACCTCGGTGGCGGGCGTGCCGCCCGTCTTCAAGGTGTCCGGCCACGGCACGATCACGCCGCCCGGCCCGGCCGGCGCGCTCGGCACGCAGAACATCGGGCTCGCCCAGGTCAATCCGATCGTGAAGAGCGTGCGGCAGTGGAGCCCCGCCGTCGTATTCCAGTACTACTTCGCGCAAGCCACCGCGAAGTTCCGGCCGTTCGTCGGCATCGGCGTGTCGTACAACTGGTTCAGCGATCTGCAACTGAACACGAACTTCATCAAGCAGACGCAGGACAACCTCGGCGCGATTCTCGCCGCGGGCGCGGGCAAGCCGGGGGTCACGCAGGTATCGGCGAAAGCGTCGTCGTCGTGGCAGCCGGTGTTCAATGCGGGCCTGTCGTACAACATCACCGATCATTGGGGGCTCGTCGCATCGGTCACGTACATCCCGCTGAAGACGACGTCGACGGTGACGATCAAGGCGGCCGACGGCACGACGCTCGCCGAGTCGAAATCGGATCTGAAGGCCGATCCGATCATCAGCTACGTGGCGGTGTCGTACAAGTTCTGAGGCTGAAGGACCGCCCGCGCGGGCCCTGCTCCGGGTTCGCGCGGGCAAAAAAAAGGTTCATCGCAGAAAACCGTGGAGCCTTGGAGAACGATTGCGTAACCTGACGCCTGATTTTATGGATGTCAGGAGGCGGAATTGCTCGATCGCAAGGCACTTCAGGCACTGGGTTGCTGGACAGGCTATCGGCTGGAGCGGGTGGAGTGGCCGCAGGGCGATAGCCGCACGCTGTCGCTCTACCTGAAGCCGGTCAGTCAGATCATGTACTGCGAGCAATGCGGTGCGCGTTGCCAGCAGATTCATGAAACGACCGTACGGCGGGTACGTGATCTGCCGTTGTTCGAGTACCGGGTGGTGCTGCACGTGCCTCGACGCCGAGTCTGGTGCGAACGCTGCGGCGCAGCGCGGCTGGAGAAGCTGGACTGGCTGGGCCGCTACCAGCGGGTGACGCAGCGGTTTGCCAAGGCCTGCGAGAAGTTGCTGCAGGCCGCCAGCGTACAGGCCGTGGCGGCCTTCTACGATCTGGGCTGGCACACGGTCAAATCGATCGACAAGATGCGCTTGCGCGCGCGCGTGGCCGAACCGGACTGGTCGACGATCCGTTATCTGGCGATGGACGAGTTCGCGCTCCATAAAGGCCATCGCTACGCCACGGTGGTGGTTGATCCGATCGGCCGACAGGTCCTCTGGGTTGGGCCCGGACGGTCACGCGAGACGGCGCGCGCCTTCTTCGAACAACTCCCCGAAGGCGTGGCCGAGCGCATCGAAGCGGTCGCAATCGACATGACCACGGCCTATGAGCTGGAGATCAAGGAACAGTGCCCACAGGCGGAAATCGTCTTTGACCTGTACCACGTCGTGGCCAAGTACGGTCGCGAGGTGATCGATCGGGTACGGGTGGATCAGGCTGACCTGCCCCCTTCGATAGGGCCAATGGGCTTCTAGCAAAGTCCCTTTAAACCAACTCCTGGAAAGCGGCAGGAGCGTCCGCGGTTGCCCGATGTTTCGCCGCAAACTCTGACGGCGCAAGGTAGTTCAGTGCGCTGTGCGGCCTTTGCTCGTTGTAGTCCTGACGCCATGCCGCGATGACTGCCCGAGCGTGCGCGAGCGTCGTGAACCAGTGCTCGTTAAGGCATTCGTCGCGGAACTTGCCGTTGAACGATTCGATGTACGCATTCTGCGTGGGCTTGCCCGCCTGAATCAACTTCAGCGTGACGCCGTTCGCATACGCCCACTGGTCAAGCGCGCGGCTCGTAAATTCGGGTCCCTGGTCTGTTCGCACCGCCTTGGGATAGCCACGGAAGCGAGCTGCACGGTCCAATGCCCGAGCGACATACAAACCTGAGATGCCATGGTCGACGACGATGTCGACAGCCTCTTTCGTGAAATCGTCGACGACGGTCAGGCACTTCACGCGCCGGCCGTTGGAAAGCGCATCCATCACGAAATCGATTGACCATACCTCGTTGGGTGCGCCCGGCAATGCCAGTTGCTCGCGCTCAATCATGACGCCGTGGCGCTTGCGACGGCGCCGCACAGCCAGCCCTGCCTCACGGTACAGGCGATAGATGCGCTTGTGATTGGCGTGCGTGCCTTCGCGTTCCACCAGGGCGTGCAGTCGGCGGTAGCCGAATCGACGACGTTCGTGCGCCAACTTCACCAGACGCGCCGCGAGCACCTCATTCTCGTGGTCCGGCTTCGCGTCGTAATGCAGCACGCTGCGAGAAAGCCCGACAAGCCGGCAGGCGCGGCGCTCGGAGATGTTGACCTTCTCCCGAATCGCCAACACTGCTTCGCGTTTGGCTTGCGGGCTCAGGGCTTTCCCTTGACGACAACCTTCAACGCTTCCATATCGAGCATTGCTTCGGCCAGCAGTTTCTTCAGTCGGGCATTCTCCACCTCGAGGCCCTTGAGCCGGCGGGCTTCCGAGACTTCCATGCCGCCGAACTTCGCGCGCCAGGTGTAGAACGACGCGTCACTGAACCCATGCTTCCTGCACAGTTCCTTGACCGGCATACCGGCCTCGGCTTCCTTCAGAAACCCGATGATTTGCTGTTCCGTAAAGCGCTTCTTCATGTTCGTCTTCTTCTCCGAAAACGAACTTTACTAGACTCCGGCTGGCCCTGTTTGTAGGGGGCAGGTCAGACCGACAACCGTTGGACCCGGTTGCGCGCCGGCCGTTTCGGCAGCGTAGCGCCGAACGGCCCGCGCAAGAAAAAACCGCCGAGCACACAGTGCGTCGGCGGTTATTAGTCGTTCGGGAAACGCGGATCTTACAGCTTGCCGTAACTGTGCAAGCCGGACAGGAACATGTTGACGCCGAGGAATGCGAACGTCGTGACGAGCAGGCCCGTCAGCGCCCACCATGCGGCGACCGTGCCGCGCAGCCCTTTCATCAGACGCATGTGCAGCCACGCCGCATAATTCAGCCACACGATGAGCGCCCAGGTTTCCTTCGGGTCCCAGCTCCAGTAGCCGCCCCACGCCTCGGCCGCCCACAGCGCGCCGAGGATCGTCGCGATCGTGAAGAATGCGAAGCCGACCGCGATCGATTTGTACATCACGTCGTCGAGCACCTCGAGCGCCGGCAGGCGATCGGCGAGTACGCCGCGCTCCTTCGACAGATACGCAACCGCGACCATCGCGGACAGCGCGAAGCTGCCGTAGCCGATGAAGTTCGCCGGCACGTGGATCTTCATCCACCAGCTCTGCAGCGCGGGCACGAGCGGCTGGATCTGCTGCGCGTCGCGTGCGATCGAGTACCACATCAGGAAGCCGACCGCCGCGCTGATCACGAGCAGCACGAACGCGCCGAGCGCGCGCGTGCCGTAATGCCCTTCGTAATACAGATAGAGAAGCGCGGTGATGAGGCTGAACAGCACGAAGACTTCATACAGGTTCGACACCGGAATGTGGCCGACGTCCGCGCCGATCAGGTATGACTCGTACCAGCGCACCATCAGGCCCGTGAAACCCATCAGCACCGCGATCCACGTGAGCCGCTGGCCGATCGCGCCGCCCGTCTCCGAGCGCGACAGCATGCCGATCCAGTAGAAAAGGGTCGCGAGCACGAACAGCGCGCTCATCCATAGGATCGCCGATTGGCTCGACAGGAAGTACTTAAGCAGGAACGCCGAATCGGCGCGCGCGAGGTCGCCGTGATAGAGCTGCAGCGACACGAGCGAGAGCGCGGCGATCGCCGCCATCAAGAGCCGCGCGGGCTTCCAGCGCCAGCCGAGCACGACGAGCGCGGGCACGGTGCCGATCAGCACGGCCGTGTCGTAATAGTCCATGTGCGCGTGGTACCGCGCGAGCGCGAAGCCCGCGCCCGCCACGAGCGCCAGGGCGAACAGCCAGTCGACGAGGGACAGCCGCCGCAGGAACGGCCGCTCGTCGAAGAGCAGCGGCGCGGCCGCGCCGGAAGCGCGCGGCGCGCGGGAAGACGAAACTTGGGTCAGATCCATGATGTTACCGAGTCGAGTCCTTGGTGCCGGCGCCGTCGGGCGCGCGGGAGGCCGGCGCGCCGAGGGCGGCCCCGGCCGCGTCGCGCGTCTGCACGAATTCCTTTTCGAAGTCGAACGTCTTGCGCGCGGTGGACATCGCCATCAGCACGCTGACGCCCGCGCCCGTATCCTTGAGCCAGAACCAGAGGCGTCGCTCGCGCACGTAGAACATCGCGAAGATGCCGGCGACGAGCAGCAGGCTGCCAAGATACACCAGATTCTTGCCCGGCGCGCGCGTCAGCTGGAACACCGACGCCTGCACCTGCTTGAACGAATCGAGCTGCAGATAAACCGGCGCGCCGTACAGGAAACTGTCCGACAGCGCGTTGATCGCGTTCTGCACGAAGCGCACCGTATCCTGCGCCTGCTGGACGGGCGGCTCGCCCGCGCGTTCTCGCGCGATTTGCCAAACCTCCCACATCGAACCCTCGAGCATCCGCAGCAGCAAGGCGGCGGCCTTCTCCTTCTCGTCCTTCGGCACCGAGCGGTCGATGAACGTCGCGACCGACTGGAAGCCGCCGATCGGATTGCCGTCCGCGCCACGGCCGATGCTGCCGTCCGCGCCGGCGAACAGGGTCAGGACGCGCTGCGCGCTGTCCTCGAGCCGGTCGCGCAGCGCGGCATCGCCCGTGCCGAGCGAATGCCGCGCGAAGCGGCGCGCCGCCTCGATGCGCACGGCCGGATCTTCGAGCGCTGCGCGCAGCCGCATCCATTCGCCGACGCTGTCGCGGCTGTCGGCCGGAATCCGCAGATAGCGGAACGGGTCGTTCGGGCTCGCGCGCACGCCCGCGAGGAACACGCGCTCGCCGCCCATGTCGACGGGCAGCATGTAGTTGTTGAATTCGCGCGCCTGGCCGTCCTTGCCGCGCACCTTGTACTGAACCGAAGGCCCGATGTTGTGCAGTTCGACGGGCTTCGACGTCTTCGCGCCGGAGCCGAGCCGCTCGTCGAAGAGTTCCTTGATCGAGCGGTTCGCCGCGACGCCGCGCGCGTCGGTCTTGCCGTTCGCGTCGGTGACGTTCTCGACGTTGATCGCACGGAAATCGGAGAACTCGACGGTCTCGCCGTCGGCGCCCGCCGCCGCGAGCGGCACCGAATTGCCGATCGTGCCCTTGAACGGGAACGTCGCGGCGCTCGCGCCCGTCATCGGATACGCGGTCATTTCCATCAGCGAGCCGCCGTCCTGGAAACTCGATTGATAGATCGACACGCCCTTGTACGTGAACGGCTTGTTGACCTCGACGCGCGCCGGAATCCGCTTGCCCGTCTCGCGATCGACGACGACGATGTCGCTCGCGAAGAGCTTCGGCATGCCGGTCGAGTAATAGTCGACGATGAATTTCTCGAGCTGGATCGAGAACGGCAGATCCTGGATCAGCGAGCCCGTCGGCTGATTGAGGATCGCCGTCGATACATACTGGCCCTCCGGCACCCACGCGTAGCCGCGAAACGTCGGATTCGACGCGGACAGCCGGTGCTCGGCTCCGATCTCGCTGATCGTCGCGCTCGTGTTGACGGGGCTCTTGCCGAACATCCACATCTGGAATTTGATCGGCAGGTTGCTGTCGAGCAGACCGCCCACGCAGATCACGACGATCGCGAGGTGCGCGGCGATGTAGCCGAACTTCGTCATCGCGCCGCGCTTCGCGGCGACGAGCGTCGCGCCGCCCGCTTCGCGCACGACATGCCGATAGCCCGCCTTCGCGACGAACGCGGCGACGGTCTGCGTCGCGCGCGCGCGATCGCCCGCGACCGCGAACTCCGCCTTGTGATGAAACGCGCGCAGGCTGCCTTCGCGGACCTTGTCCTTCCAGCTCTTCGCGTCGGCGAGCATCTTCGGCGCGTTGCGGATCACGCACAGCGAGATCGACACGACGAGGAAGATCAGGATCAGCATGAACCACCACGCGCTGTAGACC
This sequence comes from Burkholderia mallei ATCC 23344, assembly GCF_000011705.1. Lineage (NCBI taxonomy): Bacteria > Pseudomonadati > Pseudomonadota > Betaproteobacteria > Burkholderiales > Burkholderiaceae > Burkholderia > Burkholderia mallei. The sequence goes on from NC_006348.1 coordinate 2,709,834, forward strand.
GTATAGAGGCTCAGCGAGCGGAAAATGTCGGCCCAGAACGGGCCGAACTGATTGACGTAGTTAGGGTACGGATCGTCCTGCGTGAGAACCGTGCCGATGATGCTCGCGATCGACAGGACGACGAGCAGCGCGATCGCAAATCGCATCGAGCTCAACAGCTCGACCGCGCGCCTGACCGCGGACGGTCCCGTTCTCGACTGCAACCCCGACGTGGTAACGCTCATTCAAACTCCAACTCACAGCAAAAAAGGGCAAGGCGGCCGTACTTCGACGGCGCCCCACCCTTTTCTTGTTCTAGCGGCCGCCGCATGGGCGGCCGGCTCGTTCATTCGGCTCGCGAACCGGAAACCCGGGTCAATGCAGGCCGGCGATGTAATCGGCGACGGCCTTGACCTCGCTGTCCGTCAGCCGCAACGCGATCTGATGCATCGCGTCGTTGCTGCGCGTGCCTTGCTGGAACGCGGTCAACTGCGCGACGGTATAGTCGGCCCATTGCCCCGACAACCGCGGGTACTGGACCGGAATCCCCTGCCCAGTCGGCCCGTGGCAGCTCGCGCAGGCGGGCACGCCCTTCTCGGCGATGCCGCCGCGATAGATCTTCTGCCCGACGGGCACGGTGGCCGCGTTGCGCGCGGCGCCCGGCTTGGCCGACTGCGATCCGTAATAGGCGGCGACGTTGCGCGCGTCCTGATCGTTCAGCGCGCTTGCGAATCCGACCATCACGGAATTGACGCGCACCGGCCCCTTCGCGCCCGGCTGCGTCTTGAAATCGTGCAATTGCTTGACGAGATAATCGGGATGCTGACCGGCGAGCTTCGGGAACGAACCCGTCGCGCTGTTGCCGTCGACGCCGTGGCATGCCGCGCATACCTGCGTCGCGATTGCCTTGCCTCGGTCGAGATCCGGCTTCGCCGCATCCGCCGCCCTTGCCTCCGCCATGAAACCTGCGAGCCCTGCTACCGCGAACTGAAGCACCACCAAAGACTTGCTCAGTCGATTCATTCGCACACCTTGTTTCGTCTTGTGGGAGTAGTGAGGTTCTGCAAAAAACGACGGCGCCCAGTCTACCGTAGAAGCGCGCTCCGAAGCTTCCACCGCCTGCGGCAAATACGCCGTATTGTACAATACCCCGTTGAAAGCCTTGATGCCCATCAGGGCTACTTCGGGGCTCCCCGCCTTCCACCGCGCGGCTTGCGCCGCCCGTCGCCCTCCTGTCCCATGGCCTTCTTGCTCCATCAAGCCCGCTTCTTCACGACCGTCAACCACCTGCGTGACCTGCCGCCGACCGTGCAACCCGAAGTCGCGTTCGCCGGCCGCTCCAATGCCGGCAAATCGACGGCGATCAACGTGCTTTGCAACCAGAAGCGGCTCGCTTTCGCGTCGAAGACGCCGGGACGCACACAGCACATCAACTATTTCTCGGTCGGCCCGGCGGCGGAGCCCGTCGCGCACCTCGTCGACCTGCCGGGCTACGGCTATGCGGAAGTGCCGGGCGCCGCGAAGGCGCACTGGGAGCAATTGCTGTCGTCGTACCTGCAGACCCGGCCGCAGCTCTGCGGGATGATCCTGATGATGGATGCGCGCCGGCCGCTCACCGAGCTCGATCGGCGGATGATCGAATGGTTCGCGCCGACCGGCAAGCCGATTCACTCGCTGCTGACGAAGTGCGACAAATTGACGCGCCAGGAGAGCATCAACGCGCTGCGCGCGACGCAAAAGAGCCTCGACGCGTATCGGGACGCCGGCTATGCCGGCAAGCTGACCGTGCAGCTTTTCTCGGCGCTCAAGCGCACGGGGCTCGACGACGCGCACGCGCTGATCGAGAGCTGGGTGCGGCCCGCAGCCGCCGACGAAGATCGCGCGGCTGTAGCAGAATGACGATCGCGCGACGTGCTGCGTAACGACTTGGCGGCAGAGCCGCGTGGAGCACGTCTCACCTGACGGATGCGGATGTCGCGATTGCGGCTGCCCATAAAAAAACCCGCCGGTCAACGGCGGGTTAAACAGCCTAATCGAAAAACGACAGGCACTCGCTCAGGGAGGAGAAGCGGGGAGCATCACGCAGTGCGCTTTGCTCGATCGCTATCATATACCATTGTCTCAAAAGTTTACCGAAGGGAACTGTAAGGTTTCGTCGGTTACCTATCCCAGCCATTCCGCCATGAGCATCCATCCCCTGCACCGCCCGCGCCGCATGCGCCGCGACGATTTCTCGCGACGCCTGATGCGCGAAAATATCCTCACCACGAACGATCTGATCTACCCGGTGTTCGTCGTCGAAGGCACGAACGTGCGCCAGCCGGTGCCGTCGATGCCGGGCGTCGAGCGCGTGTCGATCGATCTGCTGATGGGTGTCGCCGAGCAATGCGTCGAGCTCGGCGTGCCGGTCCTGTCGCTCTTTCCGGCCATCGAGCCGTCGCTGAAGACGCCCGACGGCCGCGAAGCGGCCAATCCCGAAGGGCTGATCCCGCGTGCGGTACGCGAGCTGAAGCGCCGCTTCCCCGAACTCGGCGTGCTGACCGACGTCGCGCTCGATCCGTACACGAGCCACGGCCAGGACGGCGTGCTCGACGAGGCCGGCCATGTGCTCAACGACGAAACGCTCGAGATTCTCGTCGAGCAGGCGCGCGCGCAGGCCGAAGCGGGCGTCGACATCGTCGCGCCGTCGGACATGATGGACGGGCGCATCGGCGCGGTGCGCGAGATGCTCGAGCGTGAAGGCCACATCTATACGCGGATCATGGCCTACTCGGCGAAGTACGCGTCAGCGTTCTACGGCCCGTTCCGCGACGCGGTCGGCTCCGCGTCGAATCTCGGCAAGGGCAACAAGATGACCTACCAGATGGACCCCGCGAACAGCGACGAGGCGCTGCGCGAAGTGCGCCTCGACATCGACGAGGGCGCGGACATGGTCATGGTGAAGCCCGGCATGCCGTATCTCGACATCGTGCGCCGCGTGAAGGACGAATTCCGCTATCCGACCTACGTCTATCAGGTGAGCGGCGAATACGCGATGCTGAAGGCCGCCGCGCAGAACGGCTGGCTCGATCACGACAAAGTCGTGCTCGAATCGCTGCTCGCGTTCAAGCGCGCGGGCGCGGACGGCATTCTCACGTACTTCGCGCTCGACGCGGCGCGGCTGCTGCGCGCGCAGAAGTAAGCCGCGCGGCATACGCTCTTCGCCTGCATCGCGGGCGCAGAGCGCGCCGCCATGCGTGAAAACGAAAACGGCGAGGCCTGAAGCCTCGCCGTTTTTCATTTCACCGCCGCCGCAGGGGCACGGCGCCGCGCGTTCGCGCGCCCTGCATCCGCGACGTCGGCGGTGTCGGCATCGCTTCCGCATCGCGCCGCATCAAGCCAGCATCGGGCGACGCGTCACGAAGCCGACCATGCGGCCGGCAACGACATCCGGTCGAGGCTGCGCAGGAAACGATCGGCCGACTGATAACCGACGACGCGCCCCCGCTCCTGCCCGTTTGCATCGAACACGATGATGCCGGGCGGCCCGAACAGGCCGAAACGCTTCAGCAGCGCCTGGTCGTCCGGCGAATTCGCCGTGACGTCCGCACGCACGAGATGCATCTGCGAAAGCCGCGCGCCGACGCGCGCATCGGTGAACGTCAGATGCTCCATCTCCTTGCAGCTCACGCACCAGTCCGCATAGAAATCGAGCATCACCGGCCGGGTCGACGTCTTCACGATCTCGTCGAGCTCCGCGATCGAGCGCACCGGCGCGAACGCCGGCCCTTCGTGCGCGCCGGCACCCGCACCGGCGGGGCCGTTGTTCGGCGCCGCGCGCGCCGCGAGTACGGCAAGCGGACGCAACGGATCGGTGGACCCCGCCGCGAGACCGACGAGGAGCGTCGCCGCCCAGATCGCGAGCGCGGCGCCGAGCCCGCGCCCAAGGCGGCGCCAGACCGACGAAGAGCCCGAATGCGGCGTGAAGAGCCCGAGCGCGGCGGCGGCGATCAGTAGCCACAACGCCCCCAGGCCAAGCTGCGACGCGGCGTTCAGCACCGGCCAGACGATCCATAGCGCGGCGGCAAGCAACAGGACGCCGAAAAACACCTTCACGCCGTCCATCCATGCGCCGGCGCGGGGCAGCAACGTCCCGGCGCCGATTCCGATGACGAGCAGCGGCACGCCGAGGCCGATCCCCATCGAGAAGAGCGCGGCGCCGCCGAGAAGTGCGTTGCCGGTATGCGCGATGAACGCGAGCACGGCGAAAAGCGGAGCGGTCATGCAGGCGCCGACGACGAGCGCGGACAGCGCCCCCATCGTTGCGACGGCTGCGAAGCGGCCGCCCTTGCGCGGCCCGCTCGTCTGCGCGGCACCGTTCTGCCAGCGCTGCGGTAGCGTGATGTCGACGCCGCCGATCAGCAGCAGCGCGAACACGGTGAGTAGCAACGCAAACGCGCCGAGCACCCACGGATTCTGCAACCACGCGCCGAGGCTCTGCCCGACGAGCGCGGCTGCGACGCCAAGCGCCGTATAGACGAGCGCCATGCCGATCACATAGGTGAGCGACAGCGCGAAGGCGCGCGCACGTGTCGCCCGCGCGCCTTCGCCGACGATGATGGCCGACAGGATCGGAATCATCGGATACGAACACGGCAACAGGCTCAGCACCATGCCGGCCACGAAATAAAGGGCGACGATCGTCAGGAATCCGTGGCCTTCGAGCAGCGAGCGCGCGTAGTCGGCGCTCGTCACGCGCTCGTACCAACTGCCGCCGTCGGCCGCGGACGTATCCGCACCGGCGCCCGCCGCGGCGGGCGCGGTGCCGGCGGCGCCGAGTGCCGCGCCCTCGATGCGCGCGACGTGCTCGGCGGGCGGATAGCAGATCCCTTCGTCCGCGCACCCCTGCGATGTCACGGCGAGCTCGAACGGTCCCGATGCCTGCTTGATCGGCAGATGGATCGTCAGATCGCCTCGGTAGGTTTCGACGTTCTTCTGGAACGTCGGATCGAACTTGACATGCCCGGCCGGCAGTTGCGGCTCGCCGAGCGTGGCCGAGCCGCTTTTCACCGCGAACGCGAAGCGCTCGCGATACATGTAATAGCCGTCGGCGATCTTGAAATGAACGTCGACCTGGCCCGGCGCCTCGCTCGCGCTGAATTTGAACGCAACCGCGGGATCGAGGAAGTCGTCCGCCGCGCGCGCCGCGAGCGACGTGCCGAACAGCACGCCGAGCATCGCGACGACGGCGATCAGGAAGCGAAAGCGGGACTGCGCGTGACGCGGAATACGGTTAAACATGAAATAGACGCTGAGTTTCGGTGGCGACCCACTGGCCGTACGCGGCGGACGCCGTCGCCTGCCACGAGACGATCTCCGGCACATCGTACGGATGATGCGACTGGATGTAACGCTCGAGCTCCAGTGCGCGAACCGCGCTTGTCTTGAACAGCAGCTGGATCTCGTCGGCCGTCTCGACCTTGCCCTGCCAATGGTAGCTCGAACGGATCGCGCCGAGCTCGGACACGCACGCGGCCAGCCGGGCCGACAGCGCGCCCTCGGCGAGCGCGCGGGCGACGGCGGCATCGGGCACGGTCGTCAACATCATCACGATCACCATTCGCGCCTCCGCCTCGTCGTTCAAACGTCATATCGTATCGCACGTCGGGTGGGCGCGTAGTGCACGCGCGCGCGTCAATCCGACGCACAAAATCGGTCAACGAAAAACAAAAAGGGCCAAGCATCGCCTGGCCCTTCGTGCTACGCGTGGGATGCCGCTTATTCGGCTTCCTGGACGTTTTCGGTCTCTTCGACTTCCGGACGGTCGAGCAGTTCGACGAGCGCCATCGGCGCGTTGTCGCCGACGCGGAAACCGAACTTCAGGATGCGCAGATAGCCACCCGGACGGTTCGCGAAGCGCGGGCCGAGCACGTCGAACAGCTTCGCGACGGAATCGCGATCGCGCAGGCGGTTGAACGCCAGGCGACGGTTCGCGAGCGACGGCTTCTTGCCGAGCGTGATGAGGGGCTCGACGACCTTACGGAGTTCCTTCGCCTTCGGCAGCGTCGTCTTGATGACTTCGTGCTCGATCAGCGAGTTGGACATGTTGCGGAGCATAGCCAGACGGTGGCTGCTCGTGCGGTTCAGTTTCCGCAGACCATGACGGTGACGCATTTCGGTTTCCTTGATTCAAAGTTTTGATCCAGCTCTTCTATCGCGCGAGACAAGCAGGCGCACGGGCCGGTATGGAAAAAAGCAAGACGCGGATTTTAAAGGAAAATCCGCATCTTGACCAGTTACTGCGATAACCGGGATTACTTGTCGAGGCCGGCCGGCGGCCAGTTCTCGAGCTTCATGCCCAGCGTGAGACCGCGTGAAGCGAGCACTTCCTTGATCTCGTTGAGCGACTTGCGGCCGAGGTTCGGCGTCTTCAGCAGCTCGTTTTCCGTGCGCTGGATCAGATCGCCGATGTAGTAGATGTTCTCGGCCTTCAGGCAGTTCGCCGAACGCACGGTCAACTCGAGGTCGTCGACCGGGCGCAGCAGGATCGGATCGATCTGCGGCGCGCGCGACGGGGCTTCCGCGGCCGTTTCCGTGCCTTCCAGCGCCGCGAATACGGACAGCTGGTCGACGAGGATGCGTGCCGACTGGCGGATCGCTTCTTCCGGCGTGATGACGCCGCTCGTTTCGATGTTCATCACGAGCTTGTCGAGGTCGGTACGCTGCTCGACGCGCGCGCTCTCGACCGTGTAGCTCACGCGGCGAACCGGCGAGAACGATGCGTCGAGGACGATGCGGCCGATGATCTTGGCCGTTTCGTCGCCGTAGCGGCGCACGTTGCCCGGTACGTAGCCCCGGCCCTTTTCCACCTTGATCTGCACGTCGAGCTTGCCGCCCTTCGACAGATGCGCGATCACGTGATTCGGGTTGATGACTTCGCAATCGTGGGCCAGTTCGATATCGCCGGCCGTCACGACGCCTTCGCCTTCCTTGCGCAGCGTCACCGTGACTTCGTCGCGGTTATGCAGCTTGAACACCACGCCCTTCAGGTTCAGCAGCAGGTTGACGACGTCCTCTTGCACACCATCGAGCGTCGAATACTCGTGCACGACGCCGGCGATCGTCACTTCGGTCGGCGCGTAACCGACCATCGACGACAGCAGCACACGGCGAAGCGCATTGCCCAAGGTGTGGCCGTAACCGCGTTCGAACGGCTCCATCACCACCTTCGCGTGGTTCTCGCCCAGCGATTCCACGGCGATGATCTTGGGTTTCAACAAACTGGTTTGCATAGGTTTTCCTTTTCAATACCCTCGGCTCGTTACACCGATAAGGCTGACCGGTAACAACCTGAAAATGAACAGCCGAGGTCCTGCCTTGCGGGACGCAATAAGCAGGTTACCTCGGCCATCAATCGGATTAACGCGAATACAATTCGACGATCAGGCTTTCGTTGATGTCGCCCGCGATGTCGGCGCGCTCCGGCACTTGCTTGAAGGTGCCTTCGAACTTCTTCGCATCGACCGCAACCCAGCTCGGCATGCCGCCTTGCTCGGCCAGCGACAGCGCTTCGACGATACGCGCTTGCTTCTTCGCCTTTTCACGGATCGCAACCACGTCGCCGGCCTTCACTTGCTGCGACGGAATGTTCGCGACGATGCCGTTGACGGTGATCGCCTTGTGGCTCACGAGCTGACGCGCTTCAGCGCGGGTCGAGCCGAAGCCCATGCGGTACACGACGTTGTCGAGACGCGACTCGAGCAATTGCAGCAGGGTTTCACCCGTGTTGCCCTTGCGGCGGTCGGCTTCAGCGAAGTAGCGGCGGAACTGGCGCTCCAGCACACCGTAAATGCGCTTGACCTTCTGTTTCTCGCGCAGCTGCGTGCCGTAGTCCGACGTGCGCGCACCGGAGATGCGGCCGTGCTGACCCGGCTTGCTGTCGAGCTTGCACTTGTCGGCGAGCGAGCGGCGTGCGCTCTTCAGGAACAGATCGGTGCCTTCACGGCGGGACAGCTTGGCTTTGGGGCCGATATAACGTGCCACGTTGCATTCCTCTATCTATCGATCACGCGGATCGGGATCCGCGCTAGTCCGCACCCTTTGGGGCGAACGGTGGGCTTAGTCAATCAAATGCGCAACAAAAAGCGCGGCCCGTCGACGCAAAGCGGCGACAGGCAAGGCGCCAACGCATCGTTAGATGCGGCGACGCTTCGGCGGACGGCAGCCGTTGTGCGGGATCGGCGTCACGTCGGAAATCGCCGTGATCTTGATGCCGAGGCCGTGCAGCGCGCGCACTGCCGACTCGCGGCCCGGGCCGGGCCCCTTGATCCGCACTTCCAGATTCTTCACGCCGTATTCCATCGCGACGCGGCCGGCCGACTCGGCAGCCACCTGTGCGGCGAACGGCGTCGATTTGCGCGAGCCCTTGAAGCCCTGGCCGCCCGACGTCGCCCACGCCAGCGCGTTGCCTTGGCGATCGGTGATCGTGATGATCGTGTTGTTGAACGACGCGTGAACGTGAACCACGCCTTCAGCGACGTTCTTCTTGACCTTCTTGCGAACGCGTTGCGCCGCGGTATTGGAAGCCTTAGCCATTACGTTTTCCTGTAACTGTCAGCTTATTTCTTCAGCGCTTGCGCTGCGCGACGCGGACCCTTGCGGGTGCGGGCGTTCGTACGCGTACGCTGGCCGCGCAGGGGCAGACCCTTGCGATGGCGGACGCCGCGGTAGCAGCCGAGATCCATCAGGCGCTTGATGTTCATCGTCACTTCACGGCGCAGATCGCCTTCGACGACAAACTTGCCCACTTCTTCACGCAGCTTTTCGAGGTCTGCGTCGGTCAGGTCCTTGACCTTCTTCGAAAACGCCACACCCGACGCCACGCAGATGCTGCGCGCGCGCGTGCGGCCGATACCGAAAATCGCCGTCAGGCCGATTTCAGTATGCTGGTGATTCGGGATGTTAACCCCTGCGATACGAGCCATTGTTTTTCCTCAAACAAAAAGCGCAAACAAACGCGCAGTCAGCCTTGGCGCTGCTTGTGACGCGGATCCGAGCTGCAGATCACGCGAACGACGCCTTTGCGCTTGATGATCTTGCAATTGCGGCAAATGCGCTTAACCGATGCCATCACTTTCATGATATTACCCTTTTTCCAAATCACTTCGCCCGGAACACGATCCGCGCACGAGACAGATCGTAAGGCGTCAATTCAACCGTCACCTTGTCGCCAGGAAAGATACGGATGTAGTGCATCCGCATCTTTCCGGAGATATGTCCCAATACGACATGGCCGTTTTCCAGCTTCACCCGGAAGGTCGCATTCGGAAGGTTTTCGATCACCTCACCCTGCATCTGGATTACATCGTCTTTGGCCATAAGTCCTTTTTAACGCATTGGGATGTTGCCGCCCTTGAAATTGGCTTTCTTGAGCAGCGACTCATACTGTTGCGACATAACGTACGACTGCACCTGCGCCATGAAGTCCATCGTGACGACGACAATGATCAGCAGCGACGTTCCACCAAAATAAAACGGCACGTTCCAGCGCAGCACCAGGAACTCCGGCAGCAGACACACGAAGACGATGTAGATCGCACCGGCCAGCGTGAGACGCGTGAGGATCCGGTCGATGTACCGCGCGGTCTGGTCGCCCGGACGAATGCCCGGCACGAATGCACCGCTCTTCTTCAGGTTGTCTGCGGTTTCCCTGCTGTTGAACACCAGCGCGGTGTAGAAGAAGCAGAAAAACACGATTGCCAGCGTGTACAGCAGCACATACACCGGCTGGCCCGGCTTCAGCGCTTCCGCGACGTTGTGCAGCGTGTCGGACATCCAGCCCTTGCGCTCGCCCGAGCTGAACCAGCTCAGGATCGTCGCCGGAAACAGGATGATCGACGATGCGAAGATCGGCGGAATCACGCCCGACATGTTCAACTTCAGCGGCAGGTGGGACGACTGCCCGCCGTAAATCTTGTTGCCGACCTGGCGCTTCGCGTAGTTCACGAGGATCTTGCGCTGACCGCGTTCGATGAACACGACCAGGTAAGTCACCGCGGCGATCAGAACGACGATGATGATCGCCGAAATGATGCTCATCGAACCCGTGCGCACCAGCTCGAACAGCCCACCGACGGCATTCGGGAACCCTGCTGCGATCCCGCCGAAGATGATGATCGAGATGCCGTTGCCGAGACCGCGCTCGGTGATCTGCTCGCCGAGCCACATCAGGAACATCGTGCCCGTCACCAGCGTGACGACCGTCGTCAGACGGAACACCGCGCCCGGATCGGTCACGAGGCCCGGCTGATTCTCCAGCGCGGCCGCGATGCCGAAGGCCTGGAACGTCGCGAGCACCACGGTGAAATACCGCGTGTACTGCGTGATCTTCCGCTGTCCGGCCTGCCCTTCCTTCTTCAGCGCCTCGAGCTGCGGCGACACGATCGCCATCAGTTGCATGATGATCGACGCCGAAATGTACGGCATGATCCCCAGCGCGAAGATCGTGAAGCGCGACAGCGCGCCACCCGAGAACATGTTGAACATGCCCAGGATGCCGCCCGCCTGGCTCTGGAACAGCTTCGCCAGCTGATCCGGGTCGATGCCCGGCACCGGGATGTGCGCGCCGATGCGATAGACGATCAGCGCCAGCAGCAAGAACATTGCACGCCGGCGCAGATCGCCGAACTTCGCCGTGCTTCGACCGGGTTTTGCGAGACTCGGGCTGTTAGCCAAGTATCTTCTCCGATGCAAATGCTAGTGACGGCACGCGTTGCGTGTCACTCGGCAAACGAACCGCCGGCCGCTTCGATCGCGGCGCGCGCACCCTTCGTCGCGCCGAGACCCTTGACGACGATCTTGCGCTTGAGCTCGCCCGTCGCGATGATCTTCGCGCTCTTGATCAGCTCGCCGACGAGGCCGGCTTGCTTCAGAGCGAGCAGATCGATTTCGTCGACCGGCAGCTTCTCGAGGTCGCCGAGGCGCACTTCACCGACGAATTCCTTCGTCAGCGATGTGAAGCCGCGCTTGGGCAGACGACGTTGCAGCGGCATCTGACCGCCTTCGAAGCCGACCTTGTGAAAGCCGCCCGAACGCGATTTCTGCCCCTTGTGACCACGGCCGGCCGTCTTACCGAGGCCGGAACCGATGCCGCGGCCAACGCGACGCTTCGCATGCTTCGCGCCTTCCGCCGGCTTCAGGTTATTCAATTCCATATCAACTCCTTGATCCGTAGTCGGCCGCTTAGCCGATGACCTTAACAAGGTACGAGACCTTGTTGATCATCCCGCGCACCGCCGGCGTATCCTGCAGCTCGCTGACCGAGTTGAGACGGCGCAGACCCAGACCGCGCACGGTGGCGCGGTGCGACTCGCGGGTCCCGATCAGGCTCTTCACGAGCTGAACCTTGACAGTTTTTTCAGACATGGTGACCACCTGGGCTTAGCCCAAAATTTCTTCGACGGACTTGCCGCGCTTCGCCGCGATGTCGGCCGGGGTCGACTGCTTGCGCAGGCCGTCCAGCGTCGCGCGAACGAGGTTGTACGGGTTCGTCGAGCCGTGGCTCTTCGCGACGACGTTCTGCACGCCCATCACGTCAAACACCGCGCGCATCGGGCCGCCGGCGATCACGCCGGTACCGTCCTTCGCCGGCGCGAGGAGAACCGTCGACGCGCCGTGCTTGCCGTGCACTTCGTGCTGCAGCGTACCGTTCTTCAGCGGCACCTTGAACATGTTGCGGCGGGCCTGCTCCATCGCCTTCTGAACGGCGACCGGCACTTCCTTCGCCTTGCCCTTGCCCATGCCGACGCGGCCGTCGCCATCGCCGACCACGGTCAGTGCGGCGAAGCCGAGAATACGGCCACCCTTCACGACCTTGGTCACGCGATTGACCGAAATCATTTTTTCGCGAAGGCCGTCGTCGCGCTCGTCAGCCTGAACTTTCGCTTGCATCTTTGCCATGACGATTCCTTCCTTAGAACTTGAGCCCAGCTTCGCGAGCTGCCTCGGCCAGCGCCTTCACGCGGCCGTGGTAGCGGAAGCCCGAGCGGTCGAAGGCGACGGATTCGATGCCGGCGGCCTTGGCCTTCTCGGCGATACGCTTGCCGATCAGCGTCGCGGCGGCGACGTTGCCGCCCTTGCCCGACTTGTCGGCGAGCTGCGCACGAACTTCGGCTTCGAGCGTCGACGCGCTGGCGAGCACCTTGGTGCCGCACGGCGAGAACACTTGAGCGTAGATGTGCGTGTTCGTGCGATGCACGGCCAGACGCGCGACCTGCAACTCAGCGATCTTGATACGCGTCTGACGAGCGCGGCGCAGGCGAGATTGAGTCTTATCCATGATTGCGCACCCTTACTTCTTCTTCGTTTCTTTGAGGATCACAACCTCGTCGGCATAGCGCACGCCCTTGCCCTTGTACGGCTCGGGCGGACGGTAGCCGCGGACTTCCGCAGCCACTTGGCCGACTTTCTGCTTGTCGATCCCCTTGATCACGATTTCGGTTTGCGTCGGGGTTTCAGCCTTGATGCCTTCCGGCATCTGGTGCACCACCGGGTGCGAGAAACCCAGCGACAGGTTCAGCTTGTCGCCTTGCGCCTGCGCACGATAGCCGACGCCCACCAGCGTCAGCTTGCGCTCGAAACCCTTGGTCACGCCGTGCACGGCATTCGCGATGATCGCGCGCATCGTGCCCGACAGTGCATTTGCTTCGCGGCTGTCGTCGACCGGCGACAGGTTCAGCGTGCCGTCGTTGTTCGCCACGTTCACGAGCGGATTGACCGCCTGCGTGATGGTGCCCAGCGGGCCCTTGACGGTGATCGCACCGTCGGCCAGCTTGACTTCCGCGCCTTGCAGCGCGATCGGGCTCTTACCTACTCGAGACATGTTCCTCTCTCCTTTCGGCTTTAAGCGACGTAGCAGATGACTTCGCCGCCGACGCCGGTAGCGCGCGCCTTGCGGTCGGTCATCACGCCCTTCGGCGTCGACACGATAGCCACACCGAGGCCGTTCATGACCTGCGGAATCTCGTTACGGCCGCGGTACACGCGCAGGCCCGGCTTCGACACGCGCTCGAGGCGCTCGATGACCGGACGGCCAGCGTAGTACTTCAGCGCGATGTTCAGCTCGGCCTTCGCGCCATCCGCCTTCACGGCGAAATCGTCGATATAGCCTTCGTCCTTCAGGACCTGCGCGATCGCAACCTTCACCTTCGACGAGGGCATCGACACCGAAACCTTCTCGACCATCTGCGCGTTGCGGATGCGAGTCAGCATATCGGCGATAGGATCACTCATGCTCATTTATGTTTCTCCTATTACCAGCTCGCCTTGGTCAGGCCAGGAATCTCGCCACGGAATGCGATTTCACGAATCTTGTTGCGCGCGAGGCCGAACTTGCGGAACGTGCCGCGCGGACGGCCCGTGATCGCGCAGCGGTTACGCTTGCGGGTCGGGTTCGCGTTGCGGGGCAGTTGTTGCAGTTCCAGGCGAGCGGCGTAACGCTCTTCGTCGGACTTGCTCGCGTCGTCGATGATCGCCTTCAGTTCAGCACGCTTCGGAGCGTACTTTTGCGCAAGGCGAGCGCGCTTCTTTTCACGTTCGATCAGTGCCAGTTTAGCCACGGTAACCTCAGTTTCTGAACGGGAACTTGAAGCTGGCGAGCAGAGCCTTCGCTTCGTCGTCGGTCTTCGCGGTCGTCATGATGCTGATGTTCAGCCCACGCAGCGCGTCGATCTTGTCGTAATCGATTTCGGGGAAAATGATCTGCTCTTTCACACCGATGTTGTAGTTGCCGCGGCCGTCGAAAGCACGACCCGACACGCCGCGGAAGTCGCGCACGCGGGGCAGGGCAACCGTCACGAAACGATCGAGGAATTCATACATCGCGCGGCCACGCAGCGTGACCATCGCGCCGATCGGGTAGCCCTGACGGATCTTGAAGCCCGCGATTGCCTTGCGAGCCTTCGTCACGACGGGCTTCTGGCCCGCGATCTTCGTCAGATCGCCCACGGCGTTCTCGATGATCTTCTTGTCGGCAACCGCCTCGCCAAGACCCATGTTCAGGGTGATCTTGGTGATGCGCGGCACTTCCATGACCGACTTGTAGCCGAACTTCTCGATCAGGCCGGGAACAACCTTCTCTTTGTAAAACTCTTGAAAACGTGCCATTTCTCTACTCCGCAGCGTCAGGCGCTCAGCACGGCACCGGTCGTCTTCAGGAAGCGAACCTTCTTGCCATCCTCGACCTTGATGCCAACACGCGAAGCCTTGCCGTTCGCGTCGACCAGTGCGACGTTCGAAATATGCAGCGGCATCGTCTTCGCTTCCACGCCGCCCGTCGTACCCTTCATCGGGTTCGGCTTCACATGCTTCTTGACGAGGTTGATACCCTCGACGGTCACATGCTCGGCGCCCACGGCCAGCACGACACCGCGCTTGCCCTTGTCCTTGCCGGTGATGACGATGACTTCGTCACCCTTGCGAATCTTGTTCATCGCGACTCCTTACAGCACTTCCGGCGCCAGCGACACGATCTTCATGAATCGTTCGCTACGCAGCTCACGCGTCACCGGCCCGAAGATACGGGTGCCGATCGGCTCGAGCTTGTTATTCAAAAGCACAGCGGCGTTGCCGTCGAACTTGATCAGCGAGCCGTCTTGACGACGAACGCCCTTGGCGGTGCGGACCACCACGGCGTTGTAGATTTCGCCTTTCTTCACGCGCCCGCGCGGCGTTGCCTCTTTGACGCTCACCTTGATGATGTCGCCAATGCTGGCATAACGACGCTTCGAGCCGCCGAGCACCTTGATGCACATGACTTCACGCGCACCCGTGTTGTCGGCCACTTCAAGCCGAGATTCGGTCTGGATCATGGTTTGTCTTTCCCAACTTAATCCGGATACGCCACCATGGCGCATACGGTCAGTCTTGGTCCCGTCAGCCGATCGGCTGCTTGGGTTGGAACAGCAGCGACGGCAAACGAAACCCGCCATCGCAAATCGGTGAATCCTTCGGAGCAGGCCTGACGCCAGTCCGCTTCCCCCACCAGTTACTTCGCCCGCGACGGGGCTCCCATAAAGAGGGAAGACCGGGATTATAACAAATAATCCCGGTCACGCAAGCAAAAACTTTGCGATTTCAAGCACTTCTACTGCCGAAGTGCCTGTTACTGCCTATCCCGCTTAGATCACGCGGGCCGCCTCGACGAGACGCGAAACCGCCCAGGCCTTCGTCTTCGAAACAGGACGGGTTTCCTGGATTTCGACGAGATCGCCTTCGTTGTACGTGTTCGCTTCATCGTGCGCGTGGTACTTCTTCGAGCGCACGACATACTTGCCGTAGATCGGGTGCTTGACGCGGTGCTCGACCAGCACGGTGACGGTCTTGTCCATCTTGTTGCTGACGACCTTACCGACGAGCGTCCGCTTCAGCGAGGTTTTCACGCTATCGTTCATTTCTGGTTCGCCTTCTGAGTCAGGACGGTCCGCACACGTGCGATGTCGCGACGAACCTTCTTCAGCTGGCTCGTGTTCGTGAGCTGCTGGGTCGCGAGTTGCATGCGCAGGCCGAATTGCGCCTTCAACAGGTCCGACAGCTCCTTGTTGAGCGCGGCCTGATCTTTCTGGAGAAGTTCGGAAGCCTTCATGTTTTCTCCTTAGGCGCCGAGCTGACGCACGATGAACGTCGTCTTCAGCGGCAGCTTCGCTGCGGCCAGACGGAACGCTTCACGCGCCAGTTCTTCGGATACGCCATCCATTTCGTACAGCATCTTGCCCGGCTGAATCTCGGCGACGTAGTACTCAGGGTTACCCTTACCGTTACCCATCCGCACTTCGGCCGGCTTTTGCGAAATCGGCTTGTCCGGGAAAATGCGAATCCAAATGCGGCCGCCGCGCTTGATGTGACGCGTCATCGCACGACGCGCCGCCTCGATCTGACGCGCGGTCAGACGGCCGCGACCGACAGCCTTCAGGCCGAACTCACCGAACGACACGGCGTTGCCGCGCGTGGCGATACCGGTGTTACGACCCTTCTGCTCTTTGCGATACTTCCTGCGTTTCGGTTGCAGCATCGTTATTCTCCAGTCTTGCCGTCTTCCGGCTTGCCGGCGCCACGGCGCGGACCGCCACGGCGAGCGCCCGGAGCGCCGCCTTCGCCGTCACGGCGCGGACGACGGTCGCCCGGACGCGCATTGCGACGCGGACGCTTGTCTTCGGTCACTTCCTCGACCACCGGCGCATCGTTGCGACCGAGCGTGTCGCCCTTGTACACCCACACCTTGACGCCGATGATCCCGTACGTCGTCTTCGCTTCCGAAGTCGCGTAGTCGATGTCGGCGCGCAGCGTATGCAGGGGCACGCGGCCTTCGCGATACCATTCGGTACGCGCGATTTCGATGCCGTTCAGACGGCCGGCGCTCATGATCTTGATGCCCTGGGCACCCAGACGCATCGCGTTCTGCATCGCGCGCTTCATCGCGCGGCGGAACATGATCCGGCGCTCGAGCTGCTGCGTGATCGAATCGGCGATCAGTTGCGCATCGGTTTCCGGCTTGCGGATCTCTTCGATGTTGACGTGAACCGGCACGCCCATGCGGCGTTGCAGTTCCGTCTTCAGCAGTTCGATATCCTCGCCCTTCTTGCCGATGACCACGCCCGGACGCGAGCTGAAAATCGTGATGCGCGCGTTCTTCGCCGGGCGCTCGATGACGACGCGGCCGACCGAAGCGTTCTTCAGCTTCTTCTTCAGATACTCACGAACACCGATGTCTTCCTGAAGCATCGCCGCGAAATTGTTGTTGTTCGCGTACCAGCGCGAAGCCCAATTGCGGCTGACAGCCAGGCGGAAGCCAGTCGGATGAATTTTCTGTCCCATCGTATGGCTCCTTAATTCCCGACCGTCACAGTGATGTGACAGGATTGCTTCTCGATGCGGTTGCCGCGGCCCTTTGCGCGCGCGGTGAAACGCTTGAGCGATGCAGCCTTGTCGACGTAGATGCTCTTGATCTTGAGCTCGTCGATGTCGGCGCCTTCGTTGTGCTCCGCATTCGCGATCGCCGACAGCACGACCTTCTTCACGATGCCAGCCGCCTTCTTCGGCGAGAACGTCAGAACGTTCAGCGCCTTGTCGACCGGCAAACCGCGGATCTGGTCAGCCACAAGGCGCGTCTTCTGCGCCGAGATGCGGGCACCGCGATGAATTGCTTTCACTTCCATCTTGATAGCCCCTTATTTCTTGGCCTTCTTGTCGGCCGCGTGACCCTTGAACGTGCGGGTCAGTGCGAACTCGCCAAGCTTGTGGCCGACCATGTTTTCCGAGATGTACACCGGAACGTGTTGACGGCCGTTGTGCACGGCGATCGTCAGACCGATGAAGTCCGGAAGGATCGTCGAACGACGCGACCAGGTCTTGATCGGCTTCTTGTCGCGCGAAGCTGCAGCCGCCTCAACTTTCTTCAGCAAATGGGCGTCGCAGAACGGACCTTTTTTAACAGAACGTGCCATTGCCTACTCCTTAACGCTTGTGACGGCGCTGGACGATCATCGTCGTCGTGCGCTTGTTGCGACGCGTACGGAAGCCCTTCGTCGGCGTGCCCCACGGGCTCACCGGGTCGCGGCCCGCAGCGGTACGGCCTTCACCACCACCGTGCGGGTGGTCGATCGGGTTCATTGCGACGCCACGCACCGTCGGGCGGATACCGCGCCAGCGGTTCGCACCGGCCTTGCCGATCTGGCGCAGGCTGTGCTCTTCGTTACCGACTTCGCCGATCGTCGCGCGGCACTCGATATGCACACGGCGGATTTCGCCCGAACGCAGACGAACCTGCGCGTACAGGCCTTCGCGTGCGAGCAGCATTGCCGACGTACCGGCCGAACGCGCCATCTGTGCGCCCTTGCCCGGCAGCATTTCGATGCAGTGGATCGTCGTACCGACCGGGATGTTGCGGATCGGCAGCGTGTTGCCCGCGCGGATCGGCGCTTCCGAGCCCGACATCAGCTGCTGGCCCACCGTCACGCCCTTCGGCGCGATGATGTAGCGGCGTTCGCCGTCTGCGTACAGCACGAGCGCGATGTTCGCGCTGCGGTTCGGGTCGTACTCGAGACGCTCGACCTTCGCCGGGATGCCGTCCTTCGTGCGACGGAAATCGATCACGCGGTAATGCTGCTTGTGACCGCCGCCCTGGTGGCGCGTCGTGATGCGACCGTTGTTGTTGCGGCCAGCCTTGGAGCTCTGCGTATCGAGCAGCGCGGCGTGCGGCTTGCCCTTGTGCAGGTCCTTGTTGACCACCTTGACCATCGCGCGGCGACCCGGCGATGTCGGCTTGACTTTGACGATTGCCATGATTACTTGGCCTCCGCTTCAAAGTTGATTTCCTGGCCGGGCTTCAGGCAGACGTATGCCTTCTTCACGTCCTTGCGACGGCCCATCGAACGGCCGAAACGCTTCTGCTTGCCCTTCTGGACCAGCACGTTGACGGAATCAACTTCAACCTTGAACAGCAGCTCGACAGCCGCCTTCACTTCCTGCTTCGTGGCATCCGGCGCGACTTCGAACACGACTTGCTCGTTCTTGTCGGCAACCAGCGTCGCCTTTTCGGAAATCACCGGTGCGAGCAGGACCTGCATCAAACGATGATCGTTCTTGCGAATCTCGCTCATGACAACAACTCCTCGATCTGGGCGACCGCAGCCTTCGTGACCAGCACTTTCTTGAAGTAGATCAGCGACAGCGGGTCAGCGTAGCGCGGCTCGACAACCGCCACGTGGGGCAGGTTGCGCGACGCGAGGTACAGGTTTTCGTCGACCGTGTCGGTGATGACGAGCACGGAATCGAGACCCATGGCCTTGAACTTGTCGGCCAGCAGCTTGGTCTTCGGCGCTTCGAGAACGATGTCCTCGACGACCGACAGACGGCCTTCGCGGGCCAGCTGCGAGAAGATCGAGCAGAGACCTGCGCGATGCATCTTCTTGTTGACCTTGTGCGAGAAGTTTTCGTCGGGCGAGTTCGGGAAAATCCGACCACCGCCACGCCACAACGGGCTCGACGACATACCGGCACGAGCGCGGCCCGTACCCTTCTGGCGCCACGGCTTCTTCGTCGTGTGCTTGACTTGCTCGCGATCCTTCTGCGCGCGATTGCCCTGGCGGGCGTTCGCCTGATAAGCGACGACGACCTGGTGGATCAGCGCTTCGTTGTAGTCACGGCCGAACACGACGTCCGACGCGTTGACCACCGCACCTTCCTGACCATTCGAATTCAGGAGCTTGAGTTCCATTATTTCGCCCCCTTCACGGCACGCGTCTTCACGGCCGGCGTCACGAAAACCTTGCCGCCCTTCGCACCCGGAACTGCACCCTTGACGAGCAGCAGCTTGCGATCGGCGTCGATGCGAGCGATTTCCAGGTTCTGAACCGTCACCGTCTCGTCACCCATGTGACCCGTCATGCGCTTGCCCGGAAACACGCGACCCGGATCCTGCGCCATACCGATCGAGCCCGGCACGTTGTGCGAGCGCGAGTTACCGTGCGATGCGCGGCCGGAGCCGAAGTTGTAGCGCTTGATCGTGCCCGCGTAGCCCTTACCGATCGACACGCCTTGCACGTCGACCTTCTGGCCCACTTCGAACAGATCCGGACCGATCACGGCGCCGTTCGACAGCTCGGCGGCCTTGTCGGCTTCGATGCGGAATTCCTTGAGGATTTCACCGGCTTCGACACCGGCTTTGGCGAGATGACCTGCCAGCGGCTTCGTCACGCGCGACGCGCGGCGGGAGCCGAATGCAACCTGCACGGCCGTGTAGCCGTCGGTTTCAACAGTCTTGATCTGCGTCACGCGGTTGTCCGACACGTCGAGCACGGTGACGGGAATCGAATCCCCTTCCGCCGTGAAGATACGGGTCATGCCAACCTTGCGACCTACGAGTCCAAGGCTCATCGTTTTCTCCATTCCCGACTGCGATTGGTCGGGGCTAATTTACAAAACGCCGCAACCCGAAGAAGCTCCGGCCAGCGGCTTTTTACGCGAATACGCGAAAAGCCCAGCATTATAGCAAGGCCTCTCGTTTTCTGCAAGCAATCAAAGACTTAGCGCCGCCCGGCAAGCCGAACGGCGCCGGAAGCCTTACTGCAGCTTGATTTCCACGTCGACGCCGGCCGGCAGGTCGAGCTTCATCAGCGCGTCGACCGTCTTGTCGGTCGGATCGACGATGTCCATCAGGCGCTGATGGGTGCGGATTTCGAGCTGGTCGCGCGACGTCTTGTTGACGTGCGGCGAGCGCAGGATGTCAAAACGCTGGATGCGCGTCGGCAGCGGCACCGGGCCACGGACGATCGCGCCGGTCCGCTTCGCGGTGTCGACGATTTCGGCAGCCGACTGATCGATCAGACGATAGTCGAAAGCCTTCAGGCGAATGCGGATTTTCTGTTGCTGCATGACGATTCCTTGAAAAGAGCGAGGCGGTGTTGCGCCGCCAGATCAGATAAAGAACGTGGGACCGGGCGCCTGCGGAGAGCAAGGCGCCCGGTCCCGATCGGTACTTCTACTGCCAAACCGCGGATTCTACACGAATCCGCGGACCGCCGATATTACTCGATGATCTTGGCGACGACGCCGGCGCCGACGGTGCGACCGCCTTCGCGGATCGCGAAGCGCAGACCTTCTTCCATCGCGATCGGCGCGATCAGCTTCACCGTGATCGACACGTTGTCGCCCGGCATCACCATTTCCTTGTCCTTCGGCAGCTCGATCGAGCCCGTCACGTCCGTCGTACGGAAGTAGAACTGCGGACGGTAGTTGTTGAAGAACGGCGTGTGGCGGCCGCCTTCGTCCTTGCTCAGCACGTACACTTCTGCCGTGAAGTGCGTGTGCGGCGTGATCGAACCCGGCTTCGCCAGAACCTGGCCGCGCTCCACGTCTTCACGCTTCGTGCCGCGCAGCAGGATACCGACGTTGTCGCCCGCCTGACCCTGGTCCAGCAGCTTGCGGAACATTTCCACGCCCGTGCAGGTCGTCTTCGCCGTCGCCTTGATACCGACGATTTCGATTTCCTCGCCAACCTTGATCACGCCGCGCTCGACACGACCCGTCACCACCGTACCACGGCCCGAGATCGAGAACACGTCTTCCACCGGCATCAGGAACGCGCCGTCGACCGCACGCTCCGGCGTCGGGATGTACGTGTCCAGCGCGTCGGCCAGGTTCATGATCGCCACTTCGCCCAGCTCGCCCTTGTCGCCTTCCAGCGCCAGCTTCGCCGAACCCTTGATGATCGGCGTGTCGTCGCCCGGGAAGTCGTACTTCGACAGCAGTTCGCGCACTTCCATTTCGACCAGCTCGAGCAGCTCCGCGTCGTCCACCATGTCGCACTTGTTCAGGAACACGATGATGTACGGCACACCGACCTGACGCGCCAGCAGGATGTGCTCACGCGTTTGCGGCATCGGGCCGTCAGCGGCCGAGCACACCAGGATCGCGCCGTCCATCTGCGCCGCGCCCGTGATCATGTTCTTCACGTAGTCGGCGTGGCCCGGGCAGTCCACGTGTGCGTAGTGGCGGTTCGCCGTTTCGTACTCGATGTGCGCGGTGTTGATCGTGATGCCGCGCGCCTTTTCTTCCGGCGCCGCGTCGATTTCGTCGTACTTCTTCGCTTCGCCGCCGAACTTCGCCGACAGCACCGTCGCGATCGCTGCCGTCAGCGTCGTCTTGCCGTGGTCAACGTGACCAATCGTACCAACGTTCACGTGCGGCTTGGTCCGCTCAAACTTCTCTTTTGCCATGATTCTCTTCTTTCAAAAAATAATCAGTTGGTAGATGCAGCTTACTTCGACTTCGCGCTGATGATCGCATCGGCAACGTTCTTCGGAGCTTCAGCGTAGTGCTTGAACTCCATCGTGTACGTTGCACGGCCTTGCGTCAGCGAGCGCAGCGACGTCGAGTAGCCGAACATTTCCGACAGCGGCACTTCGGCGCGAACGATCTTGCCGCCGCCGACCATGTCTTCCATGCCCTGGACGATGCCGCGACGGCCCGACAGGTCGCCCATCACGTTGCCCATGTAGTCTTCCGGCGTTTCGACTTCGACCGCCATCATCGGCTCCAGCACCACCGGGTTCGCACGGCGCATCGCCTCCTTGAACGCCATCGAACCGGCCATGCGGAACGCGTTTTCGTTCGAGTCGACGTCGTGGTACGAACCGAACGTCAGGTGCACCTTCACGTCGACGACCGGGAAGCCCGCCAGCACGCCCGACTTCAGCGTGTCCTGGATGCCCTTGTCGACGGCCGGGATGTATTCGCGCGGAATCACACCGCCCTTGATCTCGTCGAAGAACTCGTAGCCCTTGCCCTGCTCGTTCGGCTCGAGCGTGATGACCGCGTGACCGTACTGGCCGCGACCGCCCGACTGCTTGACGAACTTGCCATCGACGTCCTTCGCCGTCGAGCGGATCGTTTCGCGGTACGCGACCTGCGGCTTGCCGACGGTCGCTTCCACGCCGAATTCACGCTTCATCCGGTCGACCAGAATTTCGAGGTGGAGCTCGCCCATGCCCGAAATGATCGTCTGGCCCGATTCTTCGTCGGTCTGCACGCGGAACGACGGATCTTCCTGCGCGAGACGGTTCAGCGCGAGGCCCATCTTCTCCTGGTCGGCCTTCGTCTTCGGCTCGACGGCCTGCGAGATCACCGGCTCCGGGAACACCATGCGCTCGAGCACGATCGGATGCGCCGGATCGCACAGCGTGTCGCCCGTGGTCGCTTCCTTCAGGCCGACCGCCGCGGCGATGTCGCCCGCGCGAACTTCCTTGATTTCCTCACGCTGGTTCGCGTGCATCTGCAGAATACGGCCGAGGCGCTCTTTCTTGCCCTTGGTCGAGTTCAGCAGCGTGTCACCCGAATTCACGACGCCCGAATACACGCGGAAGAAGATCAACTGGCCGACGAACGGGTCGGTCATGATCTTGAACGCGAGCGACGAGAACTTCTCTTCGTCGGAAGCCTGGCGCTCGGCCGCTTCGCCGCTTTCGAGCTCGCCCTTGACCGGCGGAATGTCGACCGGCGACGGCAGGAAATCGATCACGGCGTCGAGCATGCGCTGCACGCCCTTGTTCTTGAACGCGGTGCCGCACAGCATCGGCTGGATTTCGCACGCGATCGTACGGTCGCGCAGCGCCTTGACGATGTCGGCTTCCGGCAGATCGCCTTCTTCCAGGTACTTGTTCATCAGGTCTTCGCTGGCTTCCGCAGCCGCTTCGACCATCTTTTCACGCCATTCCTGGCAGGTGTCGGCGAGCTCGGCCGGAATGTCGACGTAGTCGAACTTCGTGCCTTGCGACGCTTCGTCCCAAATGATCGCCTTCATCTTCAGCAGGTCGACCACGCCCTTGAAGTTCTCTTCCGCGCCGATCGGCACCACGACGGGCACCGGGTTCGCCTTCAGGCGCAGCTTGAGCTGATCGTAGACCTTGAAGAAGTTCGCGCCGGTACGGTCCATCTTGTTGACGAACGCGAGACGCGGTACCTTGTACTTGTTCGCCTGACGCCACACCGTTTCCGACTGCGGCTGCACGCCGCCCACTGCGCAGTACACCATGCACGCGCCGTCGAGCACGCGCATCGAACGCTCCACTTCGATCGTGAAGTCGACGTGGCCCGGGGTATCGATGATGTTGATGCGGTGTTCCGGGTAGTTGTTGCCCATACCCTTCCAGAACGCCGTGGTAGCAGCGGACGTGATCGTGATGCCACGCTCCTGTTCCTGCTCCATCCAGTCCATCGTCGCTGCGCCGTCGTGAACTTCACCGATCTTGTGGTTCACGCCGGTGTAAAACAGAATGCGCTCGGTCGTCGTCGTCTTGCCGGCGTCGATGTGAGCGCTAATACCGATGTTGCGGTAGCGCTCGATAGGAGTCTTACGAGCCACTTTGATCCTCTATTGGTTGGCACGATGCGACCCTTGTCGCAGCGCGCCTCAACACAAACGGGCGAGGCGCTCGAAAAAGCGCACCCGCCCGGAATTTTTCCGCTAAAGCCCAGCCTGGCGCTTAGAAACGGAAGTGCGAGAACGCACGGTTGGCTTCCGCCATCCGGTGAACTTCGTCGCGCTTCTTCATCGCGCCGCCGCGGCCTTCAGCCGCCTCGGAGAGTTCACCTGCAAGGCGCAGAGCCATCGACTTCTCGCTACGCTTCTTCGCAGCCTCGCGCAACCAGCGCATCGCCAATGCCATACGACGCGACGGGCGCACTTCGACCGGAACCTGATAGTTCGCACCACCAACGCGACGGCTCTTCACTTCGACCACCGGCTTCACGTTGTTCAGCGCGACCGTGAACACTTCCAGCGGGTCCTTGCCACCCTTGGTCTGGATTTGTTCGAATGCGCCATAAACGATGCGCTCAGCCACCGACTTCTTGCCGGACAGCATCAGCATGTTCATGAACTTGGCTACATCCACGTTGCCGTATTTCGGATCCGGCAACACTTCCCGCTTGGGGACTTCGCGACGACGCGGCATGATTCTTCCTTTACCTGTTCAGTTGGAGCTCGAAAGCCCCGCGGCCACCAACTAACCCGATCACATCTGCTCGACTAACCAGCTTGGCCGGGTGACCACTTACTCGACAGCACCGGCAATCCGGCACCACCGCCTTAACCGCCCGGAGGCGATCTCCATTCAGAGGCAGCTTACTTCGCCGCCTTCGCACGCTTCGCGCCGTACTTCGAGCGAGCCTGCCTACGGTCCTTGACGCCCTGCGTATCCAGCGAGCCGCGAACCATGTGGTAACGCACACCCGGCAAGTCCTTCACACGGCCGCCGCGGATCAGCACAACCGAGTGCTCCTGCAGGTTGTGGCCTTCACCGCCGATGTACGAAATCACTTCGAAGCCATTCGTCAGACGAACCTTGGCGACCTTACGGAGTGCCGAGTTCGGCTTCTTCGGCGTCGTCGTGTACACACGGGTGCACACGCCGCGACGCTGGGGGCAGTCCTGCAAGGCCGGGCTCTTGCTCTTCGTCGTTTCCGACGCACGGCCTTTGCGAACCAGTTGATTGATGGTTGGCATTGTTTATTCCTGAAATTGACCAAAATCGACACGTCGAACTCGGGCAAAGCGAAATCCGACGTGCGTGACGCTCCGAAACGCGTGCGCGACGCCTGAGCTTGCGCCCAGGAATCAACCCACCGAGAACCGGAACCCGGCATGATATTCCGAAAATCCCAAGCGAGTCAACAGCTTGCGTGATTTTTGGTGCCGGAATGCAAAGGCGGGCGGCCTACTCAGGCCGACTCGACGACCTCGAGAATCTCGTCGCCGAAGCGATCGAGCTTGCGCGCGCCGATTCCGGGGATATGGCGCAGATCGTCGATCGATTCGGGCGCGTTGCGCGCGATCTCCGCGAGCGTCGCGTCGTGGAAGATCACGTACGCAGGCACGCCGTCGCTCTTCGCCGTTTCCGCGCGCCACGCGCGCAGGCGCTCCCAGCACGCGCGCTCGCGCGCGCTCATGCCGGCCGTCGGATCGACGCGCGCGCCGCTGCGGCCGGAGGACTGCCGTGTGCGCGCCGGCTTCACGTAGCGGCGCAGCGTGACCTTCTCC
The DNA here is from genome assembly GCF_000011705.1 of Burkholderia mallei ATCC 23344. NCBI lineage: Bacteria > Pseudomonadati > Pseudomonadota > Betaproteobacteria > Burkholderiales > Burkholderiaceae > Burkholderia > Burkholderia mallei. The sequence continues at coordinate 2,735,383 of NC_006348.1, forward strand.
TCGCCCTTGAGCACCGGCTTGCTCGCCTCCGTCAGCACGAGCGCGCCGAAGCCGCCGTGGTCGACGGCGAGATAGCCGAACGCGACGAGCTGCCGGAAGATCGCGCGCCATTCGGCTTCGGACAACTCGGCGCCGATGCCGAACGTGCTGAGACTGTCGTGGCCGCGTTGCTGGACCTTCTCGGTCCGCGCACCGCGCAGCACTTCGATCAGATGGCTCGCGCCGAAATTGAAGCCGCTTGCGCGCTGCGCGCGGAATACGCACGACAGCGCCATCTGCGCTTCGCGCGTCGCGTCCCATGTCGCCGGCGGCTCGAGGCAGGTGTCGCAGTTGCCGCACGGGCCGCTCGTCTCGCCGAAATACGCGAGGAGCCGCACGCGGCGGCACGATGCCGTCTCGCACAGCCCGAGCAGCGCGTCGAGCTTCGACGTCTGGACACGCTTGTGCGTGTCGTCGGCTTCCGATTCGTCGATCATCTTGCGCTGCTGAACGACGTCGCCGAGCCCGTACGCCATCCATGCGTTCGCCGGCAGGCCGTCGCGCCCCGCGCGTCCGGTCTCCTGGTAATAGCCTTCGACGCTCTTCGGCAGATCCAGGTGTGCGACGAAGCGCACGTCCGGCTTGTCGATGCCCATGCCGAACGCGATCGTCGCGCACATCACGACCCCTTCCTCGCGCTGGAACATCTCCTGGTGCTTCTGCCGGATCTCGAACTCCATTCCCGCGTGATACGGCAGCGCACGAACCCCTTGCGCCTTCAGCCATTCGGCCGTCTCCTCGACCTTGCGGCGCGACAGGCAGTACACGACGCCGGCGTCGGTCGTACCGTCGGCGTTCGTATGCTCGGCGCGAATGAAGTCGAGCAACTGCGAGCGCGCGTTGTCCTTTTCGACGATCCGGTAGCGGATGTTCGGCCGGTCGAAGCTCGACACGAAGATTCGCGCGTCGTCGAGCGCCAGACGCTGCACGATCTCGTCGCGGGTGATCGCATCGGCGGTCGCGGTCAGCGCGATCCGCGGCACGTCCGGAAAGCGCTCGTGCAGCACCGACAGCTGAATGTACTCGGGCCGGAAATCGTGCCCCCACTGCGATACGCAGTGCGCCTCGTCGATCGCGAAAAGCCCGATGCGCGCGCGCTCGAGCAGATCGAGGAAGCGCGGCGTCATCAGCCGCTCGGGCGCGACGTAGAGCAGATCGATGTCGCCGTCGCGCAGCGCGCGTTCGGTCGCGGCCGCCTCGGCCCCCGACAGCGTCGAGTTCAGATACGCGGCGCGCACGCCGACCTCGGACAATGCGGCGACCTGATCCTGCATCAGCGCGATGAGCGGCGACACGACGATGCCCGCGCCGCGGCCCGCTTCGCTGCGCACGAGCGCCGGAATCTGGTAGCAGAGCGACTTGCCGCCGCCCGTGGGCATCAGCACGAGACAGTCGCCGCCCGCCGCAACGTGCTCGACGATCTCGCCCTGTTGACCTCGGAAGGCGGGATAGCCGAAGACTTCGTTGAGAATTTCGAGCGAACGGGACATGGATCTGGAGATGGATGGGCTGCGAAAAGGGGCGGTGGCGTGAATTTTACCAACGTCGCCGCCGCGAAAGGTGGACGAAGGTCGCACGTCGTCCATTCGGCCGACGCGCGGCCCACGCCGCGCACGCATAAAAAAAGGTTCATCGCGGAATCCCGGGGAACGCGGCGCGGATCTTGAGGAAGAAGTATTGCTCGTCGCGGTACCCGTAAGCGCGGCGCTTGATGACCTTGATCGTGTTGTTGATGCCTTCGACGACGCTGGTATTGAGCGGATGGCGGCAGCGGGCCACGATTCCGTGCCAGTAACCCTGCAAGCGCTGGGCGAACTTTTGCAAGGCGGCGATCCCGCTTTGCTGAGCCTGTTCGAACCATTGCCCCCAAGCCTTTTCCGCGCAGGCCGGCTTGCGGTAGAACCAGAGCCGTTTGAGCTCGTCGCGCAGCACATAGACGCATAACAGCGACTGATTGGCCGCCAGCAGTTCCTTCAGATGCACGGCCTGTTCTGGCTTCAGGTTATGACGGTTGCGCAGCAGCAACCAGCGACTGGGCTTCAGAACCTTGCGGGCCGGCTTGTCATGTCGCAGTTGGTTGGCCTGATCCACCCGTACCCGATCGATCACCTCGCGACCGTACTTGGCCACGACGTGGTACAGGTCAAAGACGATTTCCGCCTGCGGGCACTGTTCCTTGATCTCCAGCTCATAGGCCGTGGTCATGTCGATTGCGACCGCTTCGATGCGCTCGGCCACGCCTTCGGGGAGTTGTTCGAAGAAGGCGCGCGCCGTCTCGCGTGACCGTCCGGGCCCAACCCAGAGGACCTGTCGGCCGATCGGATCAACCACCACCGTGGCGTAGCGATGGCCTTTATGGAGCGCGAACTCGTCCATCGCCAGATAACGGATCGTCGACCAGTCCGGTTCGGCCACGCGCGCGCGCAAGCGCATCTTGTCGATCGATTTGACCGTGTGCCAGCCCAGTTCGTAGAAGGCCGCCACGGCCTGTACGCTGGCGGCCTGCAGCAACTTCTCGCAGGCCTTGGCAAACCGCTGCGTCACCCGCTGGTAGCGGCCCAGCCAGTCCAGCTTCTCCAGCCGCGCTGCGCCGCAGCGTTCGCACCAGACTCGGCGTCGAGGCACGTGCAGCACCACCCGGTACTCGAACAACGGCAGATCACGTACCCGCCGTACGGTCGTTTCATGAATCTGCTGGCAACGCGCACCGCATTGCTCGCAGTACATGATCTGACTGACCGGCTTCAGGTAGAGCGACAGCGTGCGGCTATCGCCCTGCGGCCACTCCACCCGCTCCAGCCGATAGCCTGTCCAGCAACCTAGTGCCTGAAGTGCCTTGCGATCGAGCAATTCCGCCTCCTGACATCCATAAAATCAGGCGTCAGGTTACGCAATCGTTCTCCAAGTCTCCACGGTTTTCTGCGATGAACCTAAAAAAAGCCGCCCGGTCGAAACCGGGCGGCTCCATCGGCCGGCAAGGCAAAGCGGCTCGCGCCGCTTCGCTTACTCCGCCGGGTGCTGCGGCTCTTCGGCGGGCGCGCTCGGCGTGCCGAACTCGAACGCTTCTTCCGCTGCGATCTGGTCGAAGCGCTCGCGATCGGATTGCTCCTTCGCCTTGCGCGCCTTGTGGAACGCGAGACCCGTACCGGCCGGGATCAGACGGCCGACGATCACGTTTTCCTTCAGGCCGCGCAGATCGTCGCGCTTGCCCATGATCGCCGCTTCGGTCAACACGCGGGTCGTTTCCTGGAACGATGCCGCGGAGATGAACGAATCGGTCGACAGCGACGCCTTCGTGATACCCAGCAGGATGTTGTCGTACGTCGCCGGACGCTTGTCTTCCGCGATCATGCGGTCGTTCTCGTCCAGCATGTCCGAACGCTCGACCTGCTCGCCCGGAATGAAGCGCGTATCGCCATTGTCGACGATCTGCACACGGCGCAGCATCTGACGCACGATCACTTCGATGTGCTTGTCGTTGATCTTCACGCCCTGCAGACGGTACACGTCCTGCACTTCGTCGACGATGTAGCGCGACAGCGCCTCGATCCCCTGCAGACGCAGGATGTCGTGCGGATCGGCCGGGCCGTCCACGATCATTTCGCCCTTGTTGACGACCTGACCGTCGTGGACGAGCACCTGCTTTTCCTTCGCGATCAGGAACTCGTGCTGGTTGCCCTCGAGATCCGTGATGACGAGACGCTGCTTGCCCTTCGTGTCCTTGCCGAACGACACCGTGCCCGTGACTTCCGCGAGAATGCCCGCATCCTTCGGCGAACGCGCTTCGAACAGCTCGGCCACGCGCGGCAGACCGCCGGTAATGTCGCGGGTCTTCTGCGATTCGGTCGGGATACGTGCGAGCACTTCACCCACCTGCACCTGCTGGCCGTCCTTCACGGTGATCAGCGCGCCGACCTGGAAGCCGATCTGCACCGCGTGCTCCGTGCCCGGGATCTTCACTTCGTCGCCGTTCGCGTCGAGCAGCTTCACCTGCGGACGCACGCTCTTCGCCGCCTGCGAACCGCGGCGCTTCACGTCGATCACGACGAGCGTCGACAGGCCCGTCACGTCGTCGATCTGCTTGGCGACCGTCACGCCTTCCTCGACGTTCTCGAACTTCACCGTACCGCCGTACTCGGTGATGATCGGGCGCGTGAGCGGATCCCACGTCGCGAGTTGCGTGCCGGCCTTGATCGCCGCACCGTCGAGCTGCAGCAGCGTCGCGCCGTACGGGATCTTGTGACGTTCGCGCTCGCGGCCGATATCGTCGGTGATGAGCGCCTCGCCCGAACGCGAGATGACGATCTGCTCGCCCTTCGCGTTCGTCACGTAGCGCATCGACGCCGTGAAGCGCACCGTGCCGTTGCTCTTCGCCTCGACCGACGAAGCCACCGCCGCCCGCGACGCCGCGCCGCCGATGTGGAACGTACGCATCGTCAGCTGCGTGCCCGGCTCGCCGATCGACTGCGCCGCGATCACGCCGACCGCTTCGCCGACGTTCACGAGCGAGCCGCGGCCGAGATCGCGGCCGTAGCACGACGCGCACAGACCGTAGCGCGTCTCGCAGGTAAGCGCCGTGCGCACGCGCACTTCGTCGATACCGAGGCGCTCGATGTCCTCCACCGCGGTTTCGTCGAGAAGCGCGCCGGCTTCGTACAGGGTTTCCTGCGTTTCCGGGTTGACGACGTCCGATGCCGCGACGCGGCCGAGAATACGGTCGCGCAGCGCTTCGACGACTTCACCGCCTTCGACGAGCGCCTTCATCGCGACGCCGTTCGACGTGCCGCAATCGTCCTCGACGACGACGAGATCCTGCGTCACGTCGACGAGACGACGCGTCAGGTAGCCCGAGTTCGCGGTCTTCAGTGCCGTATCCGCCAGGCCCTTACGTGCGCCGTGGGTCGAGATGAAGTACTGCAACACGTTCAGGCCTTCGCGGAAGTTCGCGGTAATCGGCGTCTCGATAATCGAGCCGTCCGGCTTCGCCATCAGGCCGCGCATGCCGGCCAGCTGACGAATCTGCACCGCCGAACCCCGGGCGCCCGAGTCGGCCATCATGTAGATCGAGTTGAACGATTCCTGGCGCGTCTCGTTGCCGCCGCGATCGATCACCGGCTCGGTCGACAGCTGCTCCATCATCGCCTTGCCGACCGCTTCCGACGTCGCCGACCAGATGTCGACCACGTTGTTGTAGCGTTCCTGCGCGGTGACGAGACCCGACATGTACTGGCGGTCGTACTCCTTCACCTTCTTCGCGGCGTCGCCGACGATCGTTTCCTTCTGCGTCGGCACGAGCATGTCGTCGACGCAGATCGAGATGCCGGCACGCGTCGCGAGACGGAAGCCCGACTGCATCAGCTGATCGGCGAACACGACGGTCGCGCGCAGGCCGCACTTGCGGAACGCGGTGTTGATGAGGCGCGAGATTTCCTTCTTCTTCAGCGGCTTGTTCAGCACCGAGAACGGCAGGCCCGGCGGCAGGATCTCCGACAGGATCGCGCGGCCGACGGTCGTCGCGTACAGCGAGATCTTCGGCACGAACTGCGGCGCGCCTTCGGACGTATCCTCGTTGCGGACCATTTCGGTGATCCGCACATTCACGCGCGACGCGAGCTCGACCTCCTTGTTCTCGTACGCGCGGATCACTTCCGACACGCCGGTGAACGAAAGGCCTTCGCCCTTGCCGTTGATCGCTTCGCGGGTCGCGTAGTACAGACCCAGCACGATATCCTGCGACGGCACGATCGACGGATCGCCGTTCGCCGGGAACAGCACGTTGTTCGACGCGAGCATCAGCGTGCGTGCTTCCATCTGCGCTTCGAGCGACAGCGGCACGTGAACGGCCATCTGGTCACCGTCGAAGTCGGCGTTGAACGCCGCGCAGACGAGCGGGTGCAGCTGGATCGCCTTGCCTTCGATCAGCACCGGCTCGAACGCCTGGATGCCGAGACGGTGCAGCGTCGGCGCACGGTTGAGCATCACCGGATGCTCGCGGATCACCTCTTCGAGGATGTCCCACACCACCGGCGTCTGGTTCTCGACCTCCTTCTTCGCCGCCTTGATGGTCGTCGCGACGCCCATCACTTCGAGCTTGTTGAAGATGAACGGCTTGAACAGCTCGAGCGCCATCAGCTTCGGCAAACCGCACTGGTGCAGCTTCAGCGTCGGGCCGACCACGATCACCGAACGGCCCGAATAGTCGACGCGCTTGCCGAGCAGGTTCTGACGGAAGCGGCCGCCCTTGCCCTTGATCATGTCGGCGAGCGACTTCAGCGGACGCTTGTTCGCACCCGTCATCGCCTTGCCGCGGCGGCCGTTGTCGAGCAGCGAGTCGACGGCTTCCTGCAGCATGCGCTTCTCGTTGCGCACGATGATCTCCGGCGCCTTCAGCTCGAGCAGACGCTTCAGACGGTTGTTCCGGTTGATCACGCGGCGGTACAGGTCGTTCAGATCCGACGTCGCGAAACGGCCGCCGTCGAGCGGCACGAGCGGACGCAGCTCCGGCGGCAGCACCGGCAGCACTTCGAGGATCATCCAGTCGGGCTTGATGCCCGAACGCTGGAACGCCTCGAGCACCTTCAGGCGCTTCGCGTACTTCTTGATCTTCGCTTCCGAGCCGGTGTTCTTCAGCTCGGTGCGCAGCGTCTCGACCTGCTCGTCGATGTTGATCGAGCGCAGCAGCTCGCGCACGCCTTCCGCGCCCATCTCGGCGCGGAATTCGTCGCCGTATTCCTCGACCTTGTTGTAGTAATCCTCTTCGGTCATGATCTGACGCGCCTTCAGCGGCGTCATGCCCGGGTCGATCACCACGTATGCTTCGAAGTACAGCACGCGCTCGATGTCGCGCAGCGTCATGTCGAGCACCATGCCCAGACGCGACGGCAGCGACTTCAGGAACCAGATGTGCGCGACCGGCGACGCGAGCTCGATGTGGCCCATTCGCTCACGGCGCACCTTCGCGAGCGTCACTTCGACGCCGCACTTCTCGCAGATCACGCCGCGGTGCTTCAGGCGCTTGTACTTGCCGCACAGGCACTCGTAGTCCTTGATCGGGCCGAAGATCTTCGCGCAGAACAAACCGTCGCGCTCGGGCTTGAACGTGCGGTAGTTGATCGTTTCCGGCTTCTTCACTTCGCCGAACGACCACGAGCGGATCTTGTCCGGCGAGGCCAGACCGATCTTGATCGCGTCAAAAATTTCTTCTTGTTGGACTTGCTTGAATAGATCGAGCAAAGCTTTCATCGCTTCTCTCCAGTAGTCCTTTTAGTTCCGGTCCAGGTCGATGTCGATACCGAGCGACCGGATTTCCTTCACCAACACGTTGAACGACTCGGGCATGCCGGCGTCGATGACATGGTCGCCCTTGACCAGGTTTTCATAAACCTTGGTCCGGCCGGTCACGTCGTCCGACTTCACCGTCAGCATTTCCTGCAGCACGTACGAAGCGCCATACGCTTCGAGCGCCCACACTTCCATTTCACCGAAGCGCTGGCCGCCGAACTGCGCCTTGCCGCCGAGCGGCTGCTGCGTGACGAGCGAGTACGGGCCCGTCGAACGCGCGTGCATCTTGTCGTCGACCAAGTGGTGCAGCTTCAGGTAGTGCATGTAGCCCACCGTCACGCGGCGCTCGAACGGCTCGCCCGTGCGGCCGTCGTACAGGCGCACCTGGTTCTTCGACGGATTCATGTCGAGCTGTTCGGCGATGTCGTCCGGGAACGCGAGGTCGAGCATCTTCGACATTTCTTCCTCGGTCGCGCCGTCGAACACCGGCGTCGCGAACGGCACGCCTTCGCGCAGATTCTTCGCGAGTTCGAGGATTTCGTCGTCGCTGAAGCTCTCGAGGTCTTCCGCACGGCCCGACTCGTTGTAGATCTTCGTCAGGAACACACGCAGCTCTTCGATCTTCGTCTGACGCGCGAGCATCTCGCCGATACGCCAGCCGAGGCCCTTCGCGGCCCAGCCGAGGTGCACTTCCAGGACCTGCCCCACGTTCATCCGCGACGGCACGCCGAGCGGATTCAGCACGACGTCGGCCGGACGGCCGTCGGCCATGTACGGCATGTCTTCGACCGGAACGATCTTCGACACGACACCCTTGTTACCGTGACGGCCCGCCATCTTGTCGCCAGGCTGTAGGCGGCGCTTCACCGCGAGGTACACCTTGACCATCTTCAGCACGCCCGGCGGCAGTTCGTCGCCTTGCGTGAGCTTCTTGCGCTTCTCTTCGAACGCGAGGTCGAACTGGTGGCGCTTCTCTTCGATCGAGTTCTTGATCGCTTCGAGCTGCACGGCCGCTTCGTCGTCCGCGAGGCGGATGTCGAACCAGTGGTAGTGGTCGAGATCCTCCAGGTACGCCTGGTCGATCTTCGTGCCCTTCGCGAGCTTCTTCGGACCGCCGTTCGCGACCTTGCCGACGAGCATGCGCGCGAGACGCTGGAATGCGTCGCCTTCGACGATGCGCAGCTGGTCGTTCAAGTCCAGACGGTAGCGCTTCAGTTCGTCGTCGATGATCTGTTGCGCGCGCTTGTCACGCTGGATACCTTCGCGCGTGAACACCTGAACGTCGATCACGGTGCCGCTCATGCCCGACGGCACGCGCAGCGACGTGTCCTTCACGTCCGACGCCTTCTCGCCGAAGATCGCGCGCAGCAGCTTCTCTTCCGGCGTCAGCTGGGTCTCGCCCTTCGGCGTGACCTTGCCGACCAGCACGTCGCCCGCTTCGACTTCCGCACCGATGTACACGATGCCCGATTCGTCGAGACGGCCGAGCTGGACTTCCGCGAGGTTCGAGATGTCGCGCGTGATTTCTTCCGGCCCGAGCTTCGTGTCGCGTGCGACGACGTTCAGCTCTTCGATGTGGATCGACGTGTAGCGATCGTCCGCGACGACGCGCTCCGAGATCAGGATCGAATCCTCGAAGTTGTAGCCGTTCCACGGCATGAACGCGATCAGCATGTTCTGGCCGAGCGCGAGCTCGCCCAGGTCGGTCGATGCGCCATCGGCCAGCACGTCGCCGCGCGAGACCTTGTCGCCCATCTTCACGATCGGACGCTGATTGATGTTCGTGTTCTGGTTCGAACGCGTGTACTTGATCAGGTTGTAGATGTCGACGCCGACTTCGCCCGCGACCGCTTCGTCATCGTTCACGCGAATGACGATACGGCCCGCGTCGACGTAATCGACGACGCCGCCGCGCAGCGCCTGCACCGTCGTGCCCGAGTCGACCGCCACGGTGCGCTCGATGCCGGTACCGACGACGGGCTTCTCCGGACGCAGACACGGCACGGCCTGACGCTGCATGTTCGAGCCCATCAGCGCGCGGTTCGCGTCATCGTGCTCGAGGAACGGAATCAGCGAGGCTGCCACCGACACGATCTGCGACGGCGCGACGTCCATGTACTGGATGCGGTCCGGCGTGACCATCATCGTTTCGCCGGCTTCGCGCGACGACACCAGTTCGTCGACGAGCGCGCCGTCGTCGCCGATCGCGGCGTTCGCCTGCGCGATCATGTAGCGGCCTTCCTCGATCGCCGACAGATAGTCGATCTGGTCGGTCACCTTGCTGTCGACGACCTTGCGGTACGGCGTCTCGAGGAAGCCGTATTCGTTCAGGTGCGCGTACAGTGCGAGCGAGTTGATGAGGCCGATGTTCGGACCTTCCGGCGTCTCGATCGGACACACGCGGCCGTAGTGGGTCGGGTGCACGTCGCGGACTTCGAAGCCGGCGCGCTCGCGCGTGAGACCGCCCGGGCCCAGTGCGGACACGCGGCGCTTGTGCGTGATTTCCGACAGCGGGTTGGTCTGGTCCATGAACTGCGACAGCTGCGACGAACCGAAGAACTCGCGAATCGCCGACGAAATCGGCTTCGAGTTGATCAGGTCGTGCGGCATCAGGTTTTCGCTCTCGGCCTGGCCGAGACGTTCCTTCACCGCGCGCTCGACGCGCACCAGGCCCGCGCGGAACTGGTTTTCCGCCAGTTCGCCGACGCAGCGCACGCGACGGTTGCCGAGGTGGTCGATGTCGTCGACTTCGCCCTTGCCGTTGCGCAGCTCGACGAGGATCTTGATCGTCGCGAGGATGTCGTCGTCCTGCAGCGTCATCGGGCCCGTGATCTCGTCACGGCCGACGCGGCGGTTGAACTTCATGCGGCCGACCTTCGACAGGTCGTACGCGTCTTCGCTGTAGAACAGGCGGTTGAAGAGCGCCTCGACGGCTTCTTCCGTCGGCGGCTCGCCCGGGCGCATCATCCGGTAGATCGCGATGCGCGCGGCCGTCTTGTCGACGGTTTCGTCCACGCGCAGCGTCGACGAGATGTACGGGCCCTGGTCCAGATCGTTCGTGTAGAGCGTCTGGATTTCCTTGATCTTCGCTTCGCGCAGCTTCTCGAGCACGCCTTCGGTGATCTCGTCGTTCGCGTTCGCGATCACTTCACCCGTGTCGCCGTCGACGACGTTCTTCGCCAGCACGCGGCCGAGCAGATAGTCTTCGGGCACCGAGATGTACTTGGTCTTCGCGGCTTCGAGATCGCGAATGTGCTTCGCGTTGATCCGCTTGTCCTTCTGGACGATGACCTTGCCTTCGCGATCGGTGATGTCGAAGCGCGCGACTTCGCCGCGCAGACGCTCGGGCACGAACTCCATCTGCGCGCCTTCGTCCATCAGCGTGAAGTTGTCGAAGACGAAGAAGTTCGCGAGGATCTGCTCAGGCGTGAGGCCGATCGCCTTCAGCAGGATCGTGACCGGCATCTTGCGGCGGCGGTCGACGCGGAAATACAGCACGTCCTTCGGATCGAATTCGAAGTCGAGCCACGAGCCGCGGTACGGAATGATCCGCGCGGAGAACAGCAGCTTGCCCGAGCTGTGCGTCTTGCCCTTGTCGTGCTCGAAGAACACGCCGGGCGAACGGTGCAACTGCGACACGATCACGCGCTCGGTGCCGTTGATGACGAACGAACCGGTCGGCGTCATGAGCGGAATCTCGCCCATGTACACTTCCTGTTCCTTCACTTCCTTGACGACGGGCTTGCTCGGCGACTCCTTGTCGAGGAGCACGAGGCGCACCTTCGCGCGCAGCGCCGAGCAGTAGGTCAGGCCGCGCTGCTGACATTCCTTGATGTTGAACGCCGGCGACGACAACGCATAGCTCACGAACTCGAGACGAGCGAAGCCGTTATGCGAGACGATGGGAAACACCGACGTGAAGGCGGCCTGCAACCCCTCGGACTTGCGTTGCGCGGTGGGCACATCGGCTTGCAGAAATGTGCTGAATGATTCAAGCTGGGTGGCCAGCAGGAAAGGCACTTGGTGAACGATGGAACGCTTCGCGAAACTCTTGCGAATGCGCTTCTTCTCGGTGAAGGAATATTGCATACGATCTCCGAATCACGACGGGCGCTATCGAGGCGGGATACCTTGACGTGTCAAACCCGAGTGTTCACCGACTGAGACCCGATGGCCGTCCGACGGCACGAGCCGAGAAGCTTGGTGGTTGGCCGCTACCAACCGCTGGCTGACGGCAGCGGATGCCTGTGTTGCCCGCTGCCCGACCAAACTTGCCTTCTGCAGTCGCTTCAGAAGACAAAGAAAATCGCCGATCGTCGAGGGATGGGCGGTTTTCTTTGGCTTCTGCGGGGGCTCGTCCGACCTCTTCAAAGAGTGTCAAAACACTGCCCCCACAAAGCACAAAAAGGCCGGCGGTGAAAAACCGCCAGCCTTCGCACAGCGCGCGTGAACTTACTTGAGTTCGACCTTCGCGCCCGCGTCTTCCAGCTTCTTCTTGGCTTCGTCTGCCGAAGCCTTGTCGACGCCTTCCTTGACGGGCTTCGGTGCGCCGTCGACGAGGTCCTTCGCTTCCTTCAGGCCCAGGCCCGTGATTTCGCGAACGGCCTTGATGACTGCAACCTTGTTGCTGCCCGCTTCAGCCAGAACGACCGTGAACTCGGTCTTCTCTTCAGCTGCAGCAGCGGCGCCGCCGGCTGCCGGGCCCGCGACTGCAACAGCAGCAGCCGACACGCCAAACTTCTCTTCGAACGCCTTGACCAGCTCGTTCAGTTCCAGAACGGTCATCCCTTCGACTGCTGCCAGGATGTCTTCTTTTGCGATTGCCATTTGAAATACTCCTAAATTGAATTCGGATACAGCCAGCGATCAGTGACGCTGATGTGCGTTCGCTCAAGCAGCTTCGGCTTGCTTCTTCTCGGCGAGCGCAGCCAGTGCGCGCGCGAAGCCCGAAACAGGCGCCTGCATGACGAACAGCAGCTTCGAGAGCAGTTCCTCGCGGCTCGGGATGCTGGCGAGCGCTTGCACGCCGGCCTTGTCCATCACCTTGCCATCGTACGAACCGGCCTTGATGACCAACTTGTCATTGCTCTTGCTGAAGTCGTGAACGACCTTGGCAGCAGCAATTGCATCTTCCGAGATGCCGTAGATCAGGGGGCCAGTCATCTGCTCTGCCAGCGGAGCAAACGGCGTACCTTCAACGGCGCGACGCGCCAGCGTGTTCTTCAGAACGCGCAGGTAAACCTTTTGCTCACGCGCTTTCGCGCGCAGCGTGGTCAGATCGCCAACCGCAATTCCACGATACTCAGCGAGCACAACGGTCTGGGCCTTCGCGACTTGCGCGGCAACCTCAGCGACGACGGCTTGCTTGTCTTCTCTATTAAGCGGCACGGTTAGCCTCCAGAAACGATGCGCTTCGCATGACGCGTCGCGCACCTCGTTCAACAACGGCGTCCGACTCGTTAGGAGTATTTCCGCTGGAGACCAGCGATTGCTCGCCGATCTCCCGCTTCACCACTGCAAAACTTTTTCGGGTTCGCCATCTGCGTTGGCTTGCATTAAGGGATCGCCCGACTGATGCTTTCCCACCAACGGTCTTTGATAACCGGCCGTTCGACAATGCCTGCTCGAACGACCGCCCAAAGCCCTTTAAGGCCGCCTCTGGACGAAGCGGCCCGAATACTTCGCTTACTGCGCGGCCAGCGAGCCTTGGTCGACGCGAACGCCGACGCCCATCGTGCTCGACAGCGCGATCTTGCGCAGGTACACGCCCTTGCTCGTCGCCGGCTTCGCCTTCTGCAGCGCTTCGATCAGCGCGGAGAGGTTCGTGCGCAGCGCGGTCGGCTCGAACGACGCACGGCCGATCGTCGCGTGAATGATGCCGGCCTTGTCGACGCGGAACTGCACCTGGCCAGCCTTCGCATTCTTCACCGCGGTCGCGACGTCCGGCGTGACCGTGCCGACCTTCGGGTTCGGCATCAGGCCGCGCGGGCCGAGGATCTGACCCAGCGTACCGACGATACGCATCGTGTCCGGCGAAGCGATCACGATATCGAAGTCCATTTGGCCGGCCTTGATCTGCTCGGCGAGGTCTTCCATACCGACCACTTCGGCGCCTGCGGCGCGTGCCTGCTCAGCCTTTTCGCCTTGCGCGAACACGGCGACGCGAACCGACTTGCCCGTACCCGCCGGTAACACGACCGAGCCGCGAACGACCTGGTCCGACTTCTTCGCATCGATGCCGAGCTGAACCGCGACGTCGATCGATTCGTCGAACTTCGCGCTCGCGCATTCCTTCACGAGGGCGAGCGCATCGTCGATCGGATACAGCTTCTGGCGATCGACCTTAGCGGCAAATGCCTGACGGCGCTTCGAGATCTTGGCCATTTACACGCCCTCCACAGTGATGCCCATCGAGCGTGCGCTACCAGCGATGGTGCGAACGGCCGCGTCGAGATCCGCTGCCGTAAGATCCGGCATCTTGGTCTTCGCGATTTCTTCCGCTTGTGCGCGGGTGATCTTGCCGACCTTGTCGGTATGGGGCTTGCTCGAGCCCTTGTCGACCTTCGCCGCCTTCTTGATCAAGACCGTCGCGGGCGGCGTCTTCATCACGAACGTGAAGCTCTTGTCCGCGTACGCCGTGATGACGACCGGCACCGGCAGGCCCGGTTCCATGCCTTGAGTCTGCGCGTTGAACGCCTTGCAGAACTCCATGATGTTCAGGCCGCGCTGGCCCAGTGCCGGACCGACGGGCGGCGACGGGTTGGCTTTACCTGCAGGAATCTGCAGCTTGATAAAGCCGACAATCTTCTTTGCCATTTGGAAACCTCGTTGGAACGCGTGGAAGCGTTCGATGAGTGATAACGCGGGTTCGTCCTGCGACTACTTGCGCTCCTCAACGGCCATTAACGCGGGCCGTAAGCGCGAAGGTGGGCCGCTCTCGGAGCGGCCCACCTGAACTTGCTCAAACCTTTTCGACCTGGCCGAATTCCAATTCGACCGGCGTCGCGCGACCGAAGATGGTGACCGACACGCGAACCCTCGATTTTTCGTAGTTCACTTCCTCGACCGTGCCGTTGAAGTCCGTGAACGGGCCTTCCTTCACGCGCACCATCTCGCCGACTTCGAACAGGGTCTTCGGGCGCGGCTTCTCCACGCCTTCCTGCATCTGAGACATGATCTTCTCGACTTCCCGCGGGGAAATCGGGCTCGGGCGATTGCGCGCCCCGCCGACGAAACCGGTGACCTTCGCCGTGTTCTTCACGAGGTGCCACGTTTCGTCCGTCATTTCCATTTCGACCAGCACGTAGCCGGGGAAGAAACGACGTTCGGTCACCGCCTTGTGACCGCCCTTGACTTCAACCACTTCCTCGGTCGGAACCAGGATCTGGCCGAACTTGTCCTGCATGCCGGCACGTTCGATCCGCTCTTGAAGCGCGCGTTGCACGCTCTTCTCCATACCGGAGTAGGCGTGCACGACGTACCAACGTTTTCCGCTCGGGGATGCCGAAGTATCGCTCATATCATTTCCAACCCAGAATCACCGAGAAAATCGCCCATTCGATGGATTTATCGCTTATCCAGAGAAAGAGCGCCATGACCAGCACAAATCCGAAGACGACGAGCGTGGTTTGCGTGGCTTCCTTGCGCGTGGGCCAGACGACTTTGCGCACTTCGCGATACGAATCCTTCGCAAAAGCAATGAAGCTCTTGCCAGGAAGCGACATCAGCGCGACGCCCACACCGGCGATCACCCCCACTGCCAACGCAGCGCCGCGGACATACCACTCCTTGCCACCCAGCAAGAAGAAGCCCGCAAATCCGGCCAAGACCAACAATACACCCAGGGCCAGCATCAGCTTATCGCCGGAGGTATTAACAGTTTCGACGGAAGGATTCGCCATAACACTCTAAAACAAACGCCACGTAGAAGAACGTGGCTTATGTGGCAGGGGCAGAGGGAATTGAACCCCCAACCTTCGGTTTTGGAGACCGACGCTCTGCCAGTTGAGCTATACCCCTAGACCATGTTGGGGCCGGCTTGCGCCGACCCCTAAACTGTCGATCAACGAATAACTGGCTTACTCGATGATCTTGGCGACGACGCCGGCGCCGACGGTGCGACCGCCTTCGCGGATCGCGAAGCGCAGACCTTCTTCCATCGCGATCGGCGCGATCAGCTTCACCGTGATCGACACGTTGTCGCCCGGCATCACCATTTCCTTGTCCTTCGGCAGCTCGATCGAGCCCGTCACGTCCGTCGTACGGAAGTAGAACTGCGGACGGTAGTTGTTGAAGAACGGCGTGTGGCGGCCGCCTTCGTCCTTGCTCAGCACGTACACTTCTGCCGTGAAGTGCGTGTGCGGCGTGATCGAACCCGGCTTCGCCAGAACCTGGCCGCGCTCCACGTCTTCACGCTTTGTGCCGCGCAGCAGGATACCGACGTTGTCGCCCGCCTGACCCTGGTCCAGCAGCTTGCGGAACATTTCCACGCCCGTGCAGGTCGTCTTCGCCGTCGCCTTGATACCGACGATTTCGATTTCCTCGCCAACCTTGATCACGCCGCGCTCGACACGACCCGTCACCACCGTACCACGGCCCGAGATCGAGAACACGTCTTCCACCGGCATCAGGAACGCGCCGTCGACCGCACGCTCCGGCGTCGGGATGTACGTGTCCAGCGCGTCGGCCAGGTTCATGATCGCCACTTCGCCCAGCTCGCCCTTGTCGCCTTCCAGCGCCAGCTTCGCCGAACCCTTGATGATCGGCGTGTCGTCGCCCGGGAAGTCGTACTTCGACAGCAGTTCGCGCACTTCCATTTCGACCAGCTCGAGCAGCTCCGCGTCGTCCACCATGTCGCACTTGTTCAGGAACACGATGATGTACGGCACACCGACCTGACGCGCCAGCAGGATGTGCTCACGCGTTTGCGGCATCGGGCCGTCAGCGGCCGAGCACACCAGGATCGCGCCGTCCATCTGCGCCGCGCCCGTGATCATGTTCTTCACGTAGTCGGCGTGGCCCGGGCAGTCCACGTGTGCGTAGTGGCGGTTCGCCGTTTCGTACTCGATGTGCGCGGTGTTGATCGTGATGCCGCGCGCCTTTTCTTCCGGCGCCGCGTCGATTTCGTCGTACTTCTTCGCTTCGCCGCCGAACTTCGCCGACAGCACCGTCGCGATCGCTGCCGTCAGCGTCGTCTTGCCGTGGTCAACGTGACCAATCGTACCAACGTTCACGTGCGGCTTGGTCCGCTCAAACTTTTCCTTGGCCATTTTCAACTCCCGAAAGGAATTTCACATGTTGCGCCGCGCGCAAACAGACACTGACTACCTGCTGGTGCCCATGGGCAGGATCGAACTGCCGACCTCTCCCTTACCAAGGGAGTGCTCTACCACTGAGCCACATGGGCGCTTTATGCTTCAACTGCTTGGACTGGAGCGGGTGAAGGGAATCGAACCCTCGTCGTAAGCTTGGAAGGCTTCTGCTCTACCATTGAGCTACACCCGCAAGGGCCAGCAACGATTCCCTGTACCGCTCTGTGCTTATGTCTTGGTGGAGGAGGTTGGATTCGAACCAACGTAGGCGTAAGCCAACAGATTTACAGTCTGCCCCCTTTAGCCACTCGGGCACCCCTCCGTAGAGAACTGACGATTATGGGGGTACATCGAATTCATGTCAAGCGCTTCGTTGAAATTATTTGGCATCTTCTTCGAGCGCGCTGACGTCGTCCGACCTGCGCCGCCGTGTTTCAGTTGTCATCGCATCCGCAACGGGACCAAGCTTGCGCATTACTATTACTGAATCGAACGGGACATCCTGGTACCGCCTTTCGCCGCTTCCGCCTGCCCGGCAAAACACACCGGAAAACGGAAGACCTGAATCATACGGTGTTGCACGAACGGCGCCAAGTGTCGAGCGATACACGGGGCCACAAAATCGCTAAATCGCCCGCCAACCGCGCATTGCCGCCAATCCAAATCCGTCTTGCCGCGCCCATTGACGAGGTCGGTACGCGCCCTCGTTGGGCATGCTGCGGAAAATGGACCCCTGCTATACGTGGCGCGAGCTCCATGAACGGCAATTGCACTGAATAGCCGGTCGCCGCAGTTCGGCAGCAGCACTCGCGCAGACTAAACGCCTGTTGACCTGCCCCCTGACCTGCCCCCTACAAACAGGGCCAGCCGGAGTCTAGTAAAGTTCGTTTTCGGAGAAGAAGACGAACATGAAGAAGCGCTTTACGGAACAGCAAATCATCGGGTTTCTGAAGGAAGCCGAGGCCGGTATGCCGGTCAAGGAACTGTGCAGGAAGCATGGGTTCAGTGACGCGTCGTTCTACACCTGGCGCGCGAAGTTCGGCGGCATGGAAGTCTCGGAAGCCCGCCGGCTCAAGGGCCTCGAGGTGGAGAATGCCCGACTGAAGAAACTGCTGACCGAAGCAATGCTCGATATGGAAGCGTTGAAGGTTGTCGTCAAGGGAAAGCCCTGAGCCCGCAAGCCAAACGCGAAGCAGTGTTGGCGATTCGGGAGAAGGTCAACATCTCCGAGCGCCGCGCCTGCCGGCTTGTCGGGCTTTCTCGCAGCGTGCTGCATTACGACGCGAAGCCGGACCACGAGAATGAGGTGCTCGCGGCGCGTCTGGTGAAGTTGGCGCACGAACGTCGTCGATTCGGCTACCGCCGACTGCACGCCCTGGTGGAACGCGAAGGCACGCACGCCAATCACAAGCGCATCTATCGCCTGTACCGTGAGGCAGGGCTGGCTGTGCGGCGCCGTCGCAAGCGCCACGGCGTCATGATTGAGCGCGAGCAACTGGCATTGCCGGGCGCACCCAACGAGGTATGGTCAATCGATTTCGTGATGGATGCGCTTTCCAACGGCCGGCGCGTGAAGTGCCTGACCGTCGTCGACGATTTCACGAAAGAGGCTGTCGACATCGTCGTCGACCATGGCATCTCAGGTTTGTATGTCGCTCGGGCATTGGACCGTGCAGCTCGCTTCCGTGGCTATCCCAAGGCGGTGCGAACAGACCAGGGACCCGAATTTACGAGCCGCGCGCTTGACCAGTGGGCGTATGCGAACGGCGTCACGCTGAAGTTGATTCAGGCGGGCAAGCCCACGCAGAATGCGTACATCGAATCGTTCAACGGCAAGTTCCGCGACGAATGCCTTAACGAGCACTGGTTCACGACGCTCGCGCACGCTCGGGCAGTCATCGCGGCATGGCGTCAGGACTACAACGAGCAAAGGCCGCACAGCGCACTGAACTACCTTGCGCCGTCAGAGTTTGCGGCGAAACATCGGGCAACCGCGGACGCTCCTGCCGCTTTCCAGGAGTTGGTTTAAAGGGACTTTGCTAGAAGCCCATTGGCCCTATCGAAGGGGGCAGGTCAGACAGGGCGTTGATGTGAAAGGCATCTTCGTGCTTATCCACAGAAAGCCCCAGCCTTTATTGACTATTACTATGTTTGTATACAAACAAGATACAAAACATGGACAGCGCACGGGCGCGCGCCGCGGCACAGAAAAGGAGCTCCGCCATCGAGCGGCTTATCCGAAGCGCGGATTATCGACGAGCCTTTGAACGCGCGCCACCGCACTGCCGTCGAACATGGCCGCAAGCGATGCTTCTTCACAGCCGCGCGAAATTTCCTGGCACTGCTGCTTCACGGAACAAAAAAAGGGCGCCCGGTATTCGCCCGAACGCCCTTGTCCTTTCGAAGGTAAAACCCGGCCGAGCCGGGGGACTTCAGTTCGCCCGCTCCCGCTCGAGCTTCGCCGATACCGCATCGATCCGCCGCCTCACGTACCGCCCGAGCGCGCGCCACGTGACCCGCGTCAACCAGACGCACACGAGCAGCCCGACGATCCCGATCGGCAGCATCGCGAGCCCGTAGCCGAACGCGATGCCGCCGAGCGCGAACCCGGCCGGTGCGGCAACGCTCACGTGCTGCTTGCCGTTGTCGACGGTGATCCGGCCGCCGACGATCGATACCGAATTCTCGCCGTTCGTCACCGACAGGTTCATGCCGCCGCGGCCATCCGGCGTCATCTGCACGTTGCCGCCCGCGATGCCGGGCACGTTCACGCCCGGCACCGATCCGCCCGTGTTCGCCACCGTCATCTGGTCGCCGTTCGCGCTCTTCAGATCGAGCGCGATCACGTCGGCGCGCGCGATGCCGAGCGTGTCGTCCTTGCCCGTCGTGAGCAGCTCGCGCGCGCCATCACCCGTCGCGTCGATCGACAGCTTGCCGCCCTGCTTGCGCGCATCGATCACGCCCTTGCGCGTGACGATCGACACGCGGCTGCCGTCGTGCAAGTCGAGCACGTAGCGTTCGCCCTCGACACGCAGATCCTGCGCGATCTTGCCGGTCTGCGCGGCCTTGCCGTCCGTCGCGCCCTTGCCGTCCGCCTTGCCCGAAGCGCCGGCCGCGCCGAGCTGCGCCGCGCCGCCGCCGAACGGCAGGACGCCCGGCACGGGCGTGCCGAACACGTAGTGACTGCCGAACGCGACGAGCGTGACGAGGCCCGCCACCGTCAGCGCGCCGAAGAACACGTAGCCCAGCGTCAGCACGAGCATGTACAGCAGGAACGGCACGAGCAGGACCAGGTGCAGCAGCCCGAGGCCCGCGATCGAGCCGACCACGCGCATCAGATTGCCGAACGAGCGCCGCTCCTCCCATTGGCGGAAATTCGCCTGCGCCTTTAGCTCGCGCGCGAGCTTCTCCGGTTCACCGAGCGCGGCGATCACGTCTTCCTCGGTGCGCCCGGCCGAGAACGCGTCGCCGATGTACTCGCGGTAATCGGCGACGATCTCGTCGACGTCCCGTTTCGGCAGGCTGCCGAGCGCCTGCCGCAACCGCTGGATGAATGCGTCCTGCTTCATTGCCGTTCCTCTCCGTCCGCTCGCGTGCCGTGCAACGCCAGCACGCCGTTGACTTCGTCGACGAAACTCCGCCACTCGTCTTCCATCTGCCGCAGGCTCGCGCGCCCGGCGTCGGTGATCGAGTAGTACTTGCGCGGCGGCCCCGACGTCGATTCGACGAGGTAGGTCGTCACCCAGGCCTCGGCCTGCAGGCGCCGCATCAGCGGGTAGATCGTGCCTTCGCTGATCTCCATCGTTTCGGCGAGCGTCGACACGAGCTCGTACGCGTAGCTGTCCCGCCGCGCCAGCATGGCGAGCACGCACATATCGAGCGTGCCTTTCTTCAACTGGGTCTTCATTCCGATTCGCCGGCGTAGTGTGCGTTACAAGGTACCCTGTTATGTTCTGCAGCGGTCCGCTATGCGGCGCGCCATGAACATGGGCGGACTATAGCAACACGTACCATCTAATGCAAGGTACTGTTTTATGCACGATGGCCCGGGTTCTGACATGGAACCTTGAAAGGGACGGACCGCGCCTGCGATGTGTGCGCAAGGCCACGCAACGCGCACGTCGCCAGCCTCCCCCCGCTTGTATGTCTTAGCACTGACCGGTGCGGTAAAGTCTGAGCGCAACCCGATTGAGCCGTATAGTTTGATTCCCGCCTGGGCCGATGAGCCTGTTTCCGAGTACAGAACACACGGTTGCCGTGCCGGCCCGCCCGGAACCCGAACGGTTACTCGCCCCCGAACCGATCGAGGGCGCATGCACAAGCAAGGGACCTGAAAATCATCTCACCGCTTCGCGACGCAACCCCGCCATTGCCGCTTTCCATCAACGACTGATCGCTGGCGGCAAACCGCGCAAGCTCGCGTGGGTTGCCTGCATGCGCAAGCTCTTGACCGCGCTCAACGCCGTGGTCAAAACCGGTTCGTCTCGGGACGGCTCGCTTCATTCCGCTCGACTCGCTAGACGGTTACCCAAAACGCAGTTTGAATTGACCAACAGCGCACACGGCGTGCACGCCGGCCGATTTAGCCGATAGTGGCAGCCTGTCCATCCATTCGACCAAGCGAGAAGCGACACATGTCGGCGGCAAACCAGAACGGCTCGACGGAATTCGACTACATCGTGATCGGCGGCGGTTCGGCCGGCTGCGTCGTCACGCACCGGCTCGTGAGCGCCGGGCATCGCGTGCTGCTGCTCGAAGCCGGCCCGCCTGACAATTCGTTCTTCGTCCACACGCCCGCGACGTTCGTGCGGGTGATCGGCACGAAACGCACCTGGGTTTACGAGACCGAGCCGCAAACGCACGCGGCCGGCCGCCGGATGTACGTGCCGCAGGGCCGCACGCTCGGCGGCGGCAGCTCGGTGAACGCGATGGTCTACATCCGCGGCACGCCGGCCGATTACGACGGCTGGCGCGACGCCGGCTGCGACGGCTGGGGCTGGGACGACGTGCTGCCGTTCTTCCGGCGCGCCGAGCACAATCACCGGCTCGCCGGGCCGCTGCACGTAAGCGACTCGCGCTTTCGGCATCCGCTGAGCCACGCGTTCGTCCAGGGCGCGCAGGAGTTCGGACTGCCATACAACGACGACTTCAACGGCGCGTCACAGGCAGGCGTCGGCTTCTATCAGACGACGACGTTCGAAGGCCGGCGCGGCAGCACCGCCGCGACGTATCTCGCCGCCGTCAAGCGCGATCCGCTGCTGACGACCGAAACCGACGCGTTCGTCACGCGCATCGTGTTCGAGAACGGCGCGGCGGTCGGCGTGCGTTACCAGGCGCGCGACGGCGAAGAGCGGATCGCGCGTGCGCGCGCGGAAATCGTGCTGTGCGCCGGCGCGCTCGCGAGCCCGAAGCTCCTGATGCTGTCGGGCGTCGGCCCGGCGGAGCAACTGCTGCAGCACGGCATTCCGGTGGTGCACGATTCGCCCGAGGTCGGGCTCAACTTCCAGGATCATCTCGAAGTGTCGCTGTACGGGCGCGCGCGCGAGCAGGTCAGTCTCGCGGGGCAGGACCGCGGGCTCAACGCGCTGCGCCACGGCATCCAGTACACGTTGTTTCATACGGGGCTGCTCACGTCGAACGTCGTCGAAAGCGGCGGCTTCGTCGACACGGCGAACGGCGGCCGCCCGGACGTGCAGTTCCACGTGCTGCCCGTGCTCGTCGGCGACGTCGGCCGCGAACCGCTCGCGGGCCACGGAATCTCGATCAATCCATGCTTTCTGCGGCCGAAGTCGCGCGGCACCGTGCGCCTGCGCAGCGCCGATCCGCACGCGCCGATCCTTTTCGACGGCAATTTCCTCAGTCATCCGGACGATTTCGCGGCGCTCATGCGCGGCCTGTCGCTCGCGCGCGAGATCATGCGGATGCCGTCGATGTCGAAGGCGATCGCGGGCGAGATGCTGCCGACCGACGGCGGCCGCGTCGATCTCGACGCGTACGTGCGCTCGCACGCGAAGACCGTCTATCACCCGTCGGGCACGTGCCGCATGGGCGGCGATCCGGATTCGGTCGTCGACGCGCAACTGCGCGTGCGCGGCGTCGGCGGGCTGCGGATCTGCGACGCATCGGTGATGCCCTCGCTCGTGTCCGGCAACACCAATGCGCCGACGATCATGATCGCCGAGCGCTGCGCCGAATTCATGCTGTCGCCGGCGCTCGCGCCGACTGCGCGCGCCGGCGCGAGTACGCCGCAAGCCGCGCCGCAGGACGCGAGCCACGCGCGCTGAGCGCCGCGCGCTCGCCGTCGCGCCGCGCGAGCGCGCGGGCCGTCACGATCGCGCTGTCACATTCATTCGAAGGAGACGTCAGTCATGCATACGTTCAACGACAAGGTCGCGTTGATCACGGGTGGCGGCACGGGCATCGGCGCGGCCGTCGCGCGCAAGTTCGTCGAAGCGGGCGGCAGGGTCGTGCTGCTCGGCCGCCGTCGCGAGCCGCTCGACGCGGTCGCGAAGCCGCTCGGCGCCGCCGCGATCGCGGTCGCGGGCGACGCGGCCGATGCGCATGACGTGCGCCGCGCGCTAGACGACGCGCGCGCGGCGTTCGGGCGCGTCGACGTGCTGGTCGCGAACGCGGGCGGCCACGGCGTCGGCAGCGCGCTCGACACCGACGACGCGTCGTGGGCGCAATCGACGCGCGTGAACCTCGACACCGCGTTCGTCTGCGCGCGGGAGTTGCTGCCCGAGCTGATCGAGCGGCGCGGCAGCATCGTGATCCTGTCGTCGCTCGCCGGCCATTTCGCGGGGCCGAACGTCATCGGCTACGTGACGACCAAGCACGCGCTGATCGGCCTCACACGCTCGCTCGCGCGCGACTACGGCCGCGCCGGCGTGCGCGTGAACGCGGTGTGCCCGGGCTGGGTGCGCACCGCGATGGCCGACGAGCAGATGGACGCGCTGCGCGACGCGCACGGGCTCGCGACGCGCGAGGACGCCTACCGGCTCGTCACGCGCGACGTGCCGCTCGGCCGCCCGGCGCAGCCCGACGAAGTCGCCGACACGGTGCTGTACCTGGCGTCGCCGTATGCATCGATGATCACGGGCACGTCGCTGCTCGTCGACGGCGGCGCATCCGCCGTCGATCTGCCGACAATCGAATTCGCGCGCTGATGCCGGGCGCGGCCGCGCCCGACGAACTTTTCCGAGGACTCACCGATGAACGACAAACCGCAGGACTGGAAGAACTACGAAGACTTCGCGGCCGGCATCGACACGAACCGGCTGCCCGCGACCGATGCGCTCGTCGGCCGCGCGCTGACGTTCGAGCTGCCGGGCGGCGCGTTCGCCGCGAATTTCGTCGACGGCCAGACGCTCTCGTGGCGACGCGGCGAGACAGGCGGCACCGACTGGTACGAGGCGATCGAAGTCGCGCCCGATACGTTCTTCGTCGACGTCACGTTCAAGAGCCGGCCGGCCGAGGCGCTGACGCTCGTGTTCAACACCGCGACGCGGCGCGCGCTCGGCATCCTGTCGCGCATCCGCAGCCGCGACGAAGCGGGCGCCGCGCCGCGCGTCGCGCAGGATTTCCTCGTCGGCACGATCGCCGGCGGCCAAGCCGATGCGGGTGTATCGGGCATATTGGGCATAGCGGGCGCCGAGCCCGCCGAGACGCGCGATCTGATCGGCACGCGCACGCTGAACGTCTACAGCCCGAACCACACGTACGAGCACACGTACCTGAGCTCGACGCGCTACTGCTGGCAATGCCTCGTCGGCGAGCAGCGCGGCCACGGCGACGTCGATCTCGCGACGACCTACAAGTTCGCCGACGATCTCTACGTGTTCACGTTCCGCGAGTTCCTGATTCCGGTCGCGTCGGTGTTCGTGTTCAACTTCGCGGCCGGCCGCTCGACCGGCAAGTTTCTCGGCGAGACGGGCGACGGCGCGATCGCGAACCGGCCGGCCGGCTCCTTCATCCGCAAACTGTCGCAGGCCGTCTATCCGGACGATGCGCAACCGATCTGAGGACCATACGATGCGTACCCCTTACCAAATCGTCGCCGATCATTACGCGGCGTCCGACCGGCGCGATCCCGCCGCGATGATGGCCGACATCGCCCCGACGATCGAATGGACCGAGATGGCCGGCTTTCCGTGCGCGGGCACGTACCGCAGCGCGGACGAGATCGTCCGCAACGTGTTCCGGCGCCTCGGCGAAGAGTGGGACGGCTACACGTTCGCGCTCGACGCGCTGCACGACGCGGGCGACACGGTGATCGGCATCGGCCGCTACTCGGGCACTTACCGGCGGACCGGCAAATCGTTCGCGTGCCGCGTCGCGCACGTGTGGCGCGTCGATGCGGGCAAGATCGTGCGCTTCGAGCAGTTCACCGACACGCTGCTCGTCGTGCAGGCGATGCAGCCGTAAGCGCCTTCGTCCGTTCGTTCAACCAACGCGTTTTTTTGTTTCGCACGAGATCTCCATGAACCTGGCCGCTCTTTCGACCCAGCATCAACGCCAATCCGGCTTTCTCGCCCGCCGCCAGTTCGGCAACTGGATCGACGGCCGCGCCGCCGAGCCGCGCTCGGGCCGCTATCTGCCCGTCGTCGATCCGGCGACCGAGATGACGATCGCGGAAGTCGCCGCGAGCGACGCGCGCGATGTCGACGCGGCCGTGGCCGCCGCGCGCCGCGCGTTCGATTCGGGCGACTGGCCGCGCATGCGGCCCGCGAGCCGCGAAAAGCTGCTGCATCAGCTCGCCGAGCGCCTCGAGCGCTACGCGGACGAGCTCGCCGCGCTCGAGACGCTCGAAACCGGCAAGCTGATCGGCGTCGCGCGCGCGATCGACGTGCTGGGCGGCGCCGAGTACGTCCGCTACATGGCCGGTTGGGCGACGAAGCTCGAAGGCTCGACGCTCGATACATCGATCGCCGCGCCCGCCGGCGCCGAGTATTTCGCGTATACGCGCCGCGAGGCGGTGGGCGTCGTCGGCGCGATCGTGCCGTGGAATTTTCCGCTCGCGATCGCGTTGTGGAAGGTCGCGACCGCGCTCGCATGCGGCTGCACGGTGGTGCTGAAGCCGTCGGAGGAAACGCCGCTCACCGCGCTGCGCCTGGGCGAGCTCGCGCAGGAAGCGGGGCTGCCCGACGGCGTGCTGAACATCGTGACGGGCGCGGGCGCCGAGGCGGGCGCGGCGCTCGCCGCGCATCCGGGCATCGACAAGATCACCTTCACGGGCTCGGTCGGCGTGGGCCGCGCGATCGGCCACGCGGCCGTCGAGCGGATGGCGCGCTTCACGCTCGAGCTCGGCGGGAAATCGCCGCTGATCGTCTTGGACGATGCCGACCCCGACTTCGCCGCGCATGGCGCGGCGCAAGGCATCTTCTTCAATCAGGGGCAGGTCTGCACGGCGGGCTCGCGCGTGTACGTGCAAAAGCGCCTGTTCGAGCGGGTCGTCGCCGGCATCGCCGCGGCCGCCGAAGCGATGAAGATCGGCTCGGGCTTCGATCCGAACACGCAGATCGGCCCGCTCGTGTCGAAGCGGCACTTCGAGCGCGTGCTCGGCCACGTCGACGCCGCGAAGGAGGAGGGCGCGACGCTCGTCACCGGCGGCACGCGCGCGCTCGACGGCGGCTATTTCGTGAAGCCGACGGTGTTCGTCGACGCCGCGCCTGCGATGCGGATCGTGCGCGAGGAGGTGTTCGGGCCGGTCGTCACGGTCACGCCGTTCGACACGGTCGACGACGCGGTGCGGCTCGCGAACGACACCGACTTCGGGCTCGCGGCGAGCGTGTGGTCGCAGAACCTGTCGCACGTGCATCGCGTCGTGCCGCGGCTGAAGGCGGGCATCGTCTGGGTGAACACGCACAACATGCTCGATCCCAACCTGCCGTTCGGCGGCTTCAAGCAATCGGGCTACGGCCGCGAGCTCGGCCGCGCGGCGCTCGAACAGTTCACCGAGCTCAAATCCGTCTGCATCGCGCATTGAGCGGCGGGTCGGCGCGCCGCGCTCAGGCCATGCGTCGGCGAAGCGGCCGCGAGCAGACGCACCGGCATACTGAAATTTCGAAGTACTGAAGCTGACGCATCGAGATACGCGGATATCGGCAACGCACGCCGAAGCAGCACCGAAGCATCCATGCAGCACCCGGGGGCGCGGCCCGCACGCGCGGCGCCGCGCCCCACGACAACATCAGGAGACACGATGAAGCCGCTTTCCCTCAACATGAAGCGCGCGCTTGCCGGCGCGTGCATCGGCGCCGCGGGATTTCTCGCGCAACAGGCGGCGCTCGCGCAGAGCTGCGGGCTCGCGAACGGCAAGCCCGCGACGGGCGCGCCGATTCCGATCGGCGCGATCGTCGGCAAGACCGGCCCCGACGACTTCAGCTCGTCGGCACGCGCGGCCGCCGCGTATTTCAAGTGCGTGAACGCGAACGGCGGCATCAACGGCCGGCCTGTCCAGTATCTCGTCGAAGACGATCAATGGAATCCGGAAACGGCGTCGCAGGTCGCCTCGAAACTCGTACGCGACCGCAAGGTGCTCGCGCTCGCGGGCAACGCGAGCTTCGTCGAATGCGGCGCGAACGCGAAGTTCTACGAACAGGAGAACGTGATCGCGATCGCCGGCGTCGGCGTGCCGCGCGAATGCTATTTCGCGCGCAACTACGCGCCGCTCAACATGGGGCCGCGCCTGTCGATGACGGAGGCGGCGCTGTACGCGAAGCAGCAGTACAAGGCGACGCGGATGGTGTGCATCGCGCCGAACATCCCGAGCCTCGGCGCGTGGTCGTGCGAAGGGCCGGCGCTCTGGGGCAAGCGCAACGGCGTGAGTGTCGACACGATCGTGATGGACCCCGACTCCGCCGATCCGACGTCGGTCGTGCTGCAGGCGGCGTCGAAGAATCCGCAGGCGATCCTGCTCGGGCTGCCGAAAGGGCTGATGGTGCCGATCCTGTCGGCCGCCGAGCAGCAGAACCTCGGCCGGCGGATTCACTTCGTCTCGGCGGCGTCCGGCTACGACCTCGGCGTGCCGAAGGCGATCGGCCCGTACTGGAAGGGCAATTTCGACGTGAACCTCGAGTTCCAGCCGCTCGACGCGCAAACGCCGGACAACCGGAACTGGCTCGCGGTGATGGACAAGTACGGCGACAGGAAGGACCCGCGCGACACGTTCTCGCAGGCGGGCTATCTGGCCGCGCGGCTCGTGACCGACACGCTGCTGAAACTGCCCGCGAACCAGCTCGATCGCGCGCACGTGACGGCCGCGCTGCGCGAGGTGAAGGACTTCCGCAGCGACATCCTGTGCGGCCCGTTCTACGTCGGCGCGGGCGAGCGGCACAACGCGAACAACGCGGGCCGGATGGCGCAATCGACGGGCACGGGCTGGAAGACGGTGTCGACGTGCCAGGCGGTCGACGATCCGCAACTCGCCGACATCCGCGCGGCCGAAAAGAAGATGCACTGACGCCATGAACGCGATCGACTTCGTTCCTTACCTGATCTCCGGGCTCGGCGTCGGCGCGGTGTACGCGCTGTCGGGCGTCGGCCTCGTCGTGCTGTATCGCGCGTCCGGCGTGCTGAACTTCGCGTTCGGCGCGACGGGCGCGCTCGGCGCGTACGTCGCGGCCGCGTGTCTCGATGCCGACTATCCGCAGGCGCTCGCGTGGGGCGCGGCGGTCGCCGCGTCGACCGCGGCGTCGCTCGTCTACGGCCTCGTGCTCGCGCCGCGGCTCGCCGCGCGCGAGCGCGTCGTGCGCAGCGTCGCGACGCTCGGCTTCGCGCTCGTGCTGCTCGGCTTCTGCGAGTGGTACTGGGGCGATACGCCGCGCCGCCTCGTGCTGCCGACCGACAGCGAAGCGCTCGACTTCGGCGACGTCCGCTTCACGTACACGCGCATCGTCGGCCTCGCGCTCGCGTGCGCAATGATGGCCGCGATCGGCGTCGTGCTCGCGCGCACGCGGCTCGGGCTGCACATGCGCGCGCTGTCGAACGACCGGCACTTGAGCGGCGTGCTCGGCATTCGCGTGCTGAGCGTCGACGCGGCCGCCTGGGCGATTTCGGGCGTATTCGCGGGCATCACCGGCCTGCTGCTCGCGAACCTCGTGCGCCTGCAGGCGGCGGTGCTCACGTTCCTCGTGATACCGGCGTTCGCCGCGGCGATCGTCGGCCGGCTCGCGTCACTGCCCGCGACGGTGGCGGCCGGCGTCGCGATCGGCCTCGCCGAGGCGCTCGCGATCACCGTGCCCGGCTTCGCGCCGTACCGCAGCGCGACGCCGTTCCTGATCGCGCTCGTCGCGATGCTCTTCATCGGCTCCCCATCGAGCGGCCGCGCCGCGAACGAATCATGAAAACGCCTCTCGCCTTCGCCGCGCCGCCGCGCGATGCGGCCGCCCGCGCGAAGCCCGCCGGCGCGCGCCTTGCGCTCGTCGCGACGCTCGGCACGCTCGCCGCGATCGCGCTCGTCGTGCCCGCCGTCGCCGACGCTTACTGGATCAAGACGCTCACCTCCGCGCTGACGATCAGCATCGCCGCCGCGGGCGTCGCGCTGCTGTATCGGCAACTCGGGCTGGTGTGCCTGTCGCAACACGCGCTGCTCGGCGTCGGCGGCTGGATCGCGCTCAGGCTCGCGCATCTCGGCGCGCCGTTCGAGTTGTGCGTGCTCGCGGGCGCGGCGGGCGGCAGCGCGATCGGGATGATCGCGGGGCTTCCCGCGCTGCGCCTGCGCGGCCTCTATCTCGCGCTCGTCACGCTGATGATGGCGGGCGGGTTTCAGGTGGTCGTGTCCGCCATCGGCTTTCCCGACGGCGGCGGCGGCTTCACCGGCCATTTGTCGTTCGGCGCGCGGCAGATGATGGCGCGGCCGCTCGTCGGCCAGAGCGATGCGGCGTATTTCCGCTACGTCGCCGCGTGGGCCGCGCTCGCGTTCGCGCTGATCGAGCTGCATCGGCGCTCGAAAGCGGGGCGCTCGTGGGCGCTGATCCGGCGCGGCGAGATGCCGGCGCTCGCCGCGGGCGTGAACGTCGTGCTCTACCAAACCTGGGCGTTCGGGCTCGCGGGCCTGCTCGCGGGGCTCTCGGGCGGCCTGCTCGCGGGCTCGGTCGGCCAGCTCGACGGGCGCGCGTTCGCCGCGTCCGAATCGGTGCTGCTGTTCGCGCTGTCGGTGGTCGGCGGCGTCTATCACTGGTTCGGCGCGCTGATCACCGGGCTGCTGCTGCGCGCGGTGCCCGCGCTCCTGACCGATTTCGGCGTGAACGGTTATCTCGCGATGATCTTCTTCGGCGCGGCGCTGCTGCATGCGCTCGTCACGGCGCCCGCCGGCATCGCCGGGCAGCTTGCCGGGCTCGCGTCGCGGGTCGGGCGCGCGTTTCGCGCCCGCGACGGAGGCGCGCGATGATCGAAATCTCGAACCTGACCGTGCAATTCGGCGGCACGCGCGTGCTCGACGCGCTCGACGCGAAGCTCGCCGCGCCCATATGCGGGCTGATCGGCCCGAACGGCGCGGGCAAGACGACGCTGCTGAACGTACTGAGCGGCTTCTTGCGGCCGCGCGCGGGCAGCGTCGCGCTGGACGGCCGCGCGCTGCTCGCGCTGTCCGTCGCCGAGCGCGTGCGCGCGGGCGTGCGGCGCACGTTCCAGACCGAACAGATCGTCGAGGATCTGAGCGTGCACGACAACGTGCTCGCGCTCGCCGAGCACGTGATGCCGGCTCTCGCCGCGCGCGACGACACGCGGCGCGCGCTCGAACTCGTCGGCCTCGCCGACGTCGCGCACGTGCAGGGCGCGGCGCTCAACCTGTATCAGCGCCGCATGCTGGAACTCGGCAAGGCGCTCGTCGGCGCGCCGCGCCTGCTGCTGCTCGACGAGCCGGGCGCGGGCCTGAACGAGACCGAAGCCGCGCGGCTCGCCGACGTGATCGTTCGCATTCCCGAATGCGTCGGCGCGCAGGTGCTGCTGATCGATCACGACGTCGAGCTGATCGATGCCGTGTGCGAGGCGACGCTCGTGCTCGATTTCGGCAAGCGGCTCGCGCTCGGGCCCACGCGCGCGGTGCTCGACGATCCGCTCGTGCGCAGTGCGTATCTCGGCCAAGCGTTCGACGAACATGAAGCGTGACGCGAAGTGCCGGATCGGCCGGCCGGCGTCGAATCGCCGCTCGTGCACGAGCGCGGGCGCGAGTGCCCGTGCGAACGGCGCCCGAACGGCGTGCGGCGCGCGCGCTGGCCCCGCCGTGCGCCGGCGGCCCGCGATCGGCGGCGCCGTTGCGCGCCGCCGCGATGCCGTCGGCGCGGCAAGTGCCGTCGACGTCTTCGCCGCCCGCCGCGCGCGATCGATCGCTTCGGGCGCGGCGTTCGCCCCGTTGCCTTCAGCGTGCCGCACGCGCTCGCGCCGCCCGGCACGCGCGGCGATGCACGAGCCGCCCGCATCCGCGCTTGCTCGCGGCCCGGCGCGTGCGCCGCACCCCCTTCGTCAAGGAGTCAGACGATCATGCAGCTCGAAGTGAAGAACCTCGTCGTCCATCGTGCGAACAAGCCCGTGCTGCACGGCGTATCGCTCGCGGTCACGCCCGGCCGGGTGACGGCGCTCGTCGGCGCGAACGGCGCCGGCAAATCGACGCTCGTGATGAGCATCGCGGGCGCGCTGCCCGCGACGTCGGGCGACGTGCTGCTCGGCGGCGCGCCGCTCGGCGCGCTGCGGCCCGAAGCGGTTCGGCGCCTCGGCGTCGCCGTCGTGCCGGAAGGGCACCACGTGCTGGGCGACCTGACGGTGCGCGACAACCTGCGCGCGGCGGGCGCGTTTCTGTCGGCGCGGCGGCTGAACGGCGCGATCGATCGCGCGCTCGCGATCTTCCCGGAACTCGAGCCGAAGCTCGATGCGCGCGCGAACGATCTGTCCGGCGGGCAGAAGCAGATGGTGTGCGTATCGCAGGCGTTGATCGGCGAGCCGCACACGCTGCTCATCGACGAGCTGTCGCTCGGTCTCGCGCCCACCGTGACGAAGCGCCTCGCGCAGACGGTCGCGCGAATCGCGAACGATGGCGTCGCGGTACTGCTGATCGAGCAGTTCACGACGATCGCGCTCGCGCTCGCGACGAACGCGTATGTGCTCGAGCGCGGGCGCGTCGCGTTCGCGGGCAGCGCGCAAACGCTGCGCGAGCGGCCGGAGATTCTGCACGGCAGCTACCTCGCGTCGAAGGGAAGCGGCGCGAACGCCGCGTGAGGCGGGCGAGCGAAGCGGCGGCGGGCGCGGTCCATGCGGGCTTCCCGCCGCGCACGCGGCGACGCCGTTTCGATCGGCGCCCGGAACGCGGAATCCCGAATCCGGAATCGCGAACCGGTGCCTCAGGACCACGCACGCCGGCGCACGAATTCGCGCGGCGTCATGCCATAGCGCTGCTTGAAGCTGCGGCAGAAATGCGCGCTGCTGCTGAACCCCCAGCTGAACGCGATCTCGGAAATCGCCGGCTTCGCCGCGCGCGCGTTGTCGAGCGCATCCTTGCAGCGCTCGAGCCGGCTCGACCAGATGTAACGGTCGATCGTCACGCCTTCCTCCTCGAAGATCCGGTGCAGATAGCGCTTCGAGCAGCGTAGCTCGCGCGCGATCCGGTCGATCGATAGGTCGGCGTCGGCAAGGTGGCCGTGGATGTACTGCTTGACGCGCATCCGCAGCACGGCGGGCAGCGCGACGTGCTCGCCTTGCGCGTCGCGCTGCGCGGTCAGCGTCGATACGATCAGGCCGAGGATCGTCTCCGATAGCGCGGTGCCTGTCGTGCCGGGCAGCGACGGCAATTGTTCGGACAACGACACGAGAAACGAAGACAGCAGCGAGAACAGCCCCTTGAGCTCGAACTCGCGCACGTCCGACGTATGCAGATCCGGCACCGCGAAGCCGCCGAGCTGCTTGCGCGGAATCTGGATCGCGAGCTGCTCGACGTGCGTCAGGTTCGCGATGCTGTACGGCACGCGCGGATCGTACAGGCTCCAGTCGCCCGAGTGCAGCCGGAACGTCTTGCCGCGCTGCTCGATCTCGCTCACGCCGCTCAGTTGCAGGATCAGCTTGAAGAAGTCGGAACCGTGATCGTGCAGCGCCGCAACGGGCCGCACGATGCGGTGCGCGGGCGCGGCGATCGTGAACACGCGCATCGGGCCGATCTCGTACTGGCTCAGCTGCGCGTCGAACGCGTCGTCGCCGTCGCAACACGCGTCGAGCCCGCCGAAGTATTGCGTGACGACGCGGCCCCATGCGCGGCCGCGAAACGCGGGCGATTCGCCCGCCGTCGTGAAGAATCTGCCGTTCACCATGCGCTCCTTGCGAGTACACGTCCAGCCTGACCATGCAGGGGCATCCGGTCTGGCCGGATATAGTTAGCATATTAAATATTTGGCGCGAACTGAATCCGGTTTACTCCGGAACGTGAAAATCGGTTGCCCGAGCAGCGATTTTGACGTGAAGGCGCCGGCGTTATGTGCGCCAGCCCACACAAGGGGCCGTGCGGCGAGCGATGCAAGCGCCCGCGGCCACCTGGCCGAAAACGCATGCGCGTGCGCCGGCGCGGCTTGCGCGCCCATGCCGACGCGTTCGAAACCCGCCCCGAGCCAGGCCGGCGCACCCGGCGAACTCCGGCCGGCCCGGCGCGCGTGCCGCGCGCCCGCTGCCTCGAAGGCGAACGGCCCGCGGCGGCCGGCGGGGCCGAGAGACAGTCAGAAACGGGTAAGCATGCCGATTCGCGCGAGAAACTGCGAACGCGAGCTCGACTGCGCATCGGGCCCCATCACGCCGTTGATCCACGCATGCGCGCCCGCGCTGCCGCCCGCGTACTGGTACACGGTCTCGACGTACGCGGACGTGCGCTTGGACAGCGCATACTGCGCGGCCGCCGTGACTTGATGCGCGTAGTTGCGATCGAGCTGCGCGTTGCCCTTCATGTACTCGTAGTTCGCGCCGATCGTCCACGGCGCGCCGACGTAGCGCACGCCGGCCTGGATCACGTCGATCGCGGCGCCCGTCAGCGTGTTGCGCGTGTTCGTGTACAGCAGGTTCAGATCGAACGCGGACAGTGCATAACGCGCGCCGAGCCCCCAGTTGCGCAGCCCGTCGTGCCCGTTGTTCATCTGCGGATACTTGACTTCGACATAGGCGGCGCCGAGCGCGAAACTGCCCGTCTCGTACTTGAGGCCGGCGCTGACGGTGCTGTTCGCCGCGAGCCCGCCGCCCGCCTGATTGCCGAAACCGTACATCAGGCCGAACACGAGCCCGTTCAGGTTCGCGCTCGTGTACTTGACCGAGTTCGGCACGCGGCTCGAACCCGCCAACCGGTCGAAGTCGAACGAGCCGGTGGGATTGTCGGGAATCCCGAGCTTCGAGAACGGCCCCTGGCGGAAGTTGTACAGGCCGCCGTAGCGGAACGCACCGTCGAACGAGCCGAACGTCAGCGAATCGGTCATGAAGTCGTATTGCTGGCCGAGCGTCACGCTGCCGAGCCGCTCGCTCCAGAGGCCGACGAGCGCGGTGCGCGAGAACATCGAGCCCGGCGTCGGCAGCGCGGCGCCGTTGCCGAGCGCGTATTGCGACGTCAGCTCGAAGATCGCCTTCGCGCCGCCGCCGAGATCCTCGGTGCCCCGAAGCCCCCATAGATTCGGCACCGCGATGCCGTCGTCGAAATACACGTTGCGCTTGCCGC
Source organism: Burkholderia mallei ATCC 23344 (assembly GCF_000011705.1). NCBI lineage: Bacteria > Pseudomonadati > Pseudomonadota > Betaproteobacteria > Burkholderiales > Burkholderiaceae > Burkholderia > Burkholderia mallei. Next base: position 2,769,688 of record NC_006348.1, read on the forward strand.
CTTCGTTCGACACGTACGACACGCCGGCATCGATCAGGCCGAACAGCGTGACGCTGCCGTCGGACGCGTGCGCGCCCGTCGCGACGGCAAGGCCCGCCGCCGCTACCGCAAACTTCTTCATCGTCGTCTCCGTTGGGGTTGTCGTTATGCGCGGCGGCGCTCGGGGCGCCGCCGTCGATCTCCGGCTCGGAGTGTGGAGCAGCGTGCGGCGCGCATCTTTCCCGACGGCGCACAAACACTAGCTCGACGATGCACTCGGCGATCGTCAGACGTTATGGATGTCGAAATGAAATGCGCGGCGTGGCGAGATGCGGCGCGCATGCGGCAGGATTCGCACGGGCCGGTTCGCGATCGCGACGCGCCGGCGCACGAGCCTTCGCGTCCGCCTCCCACGCGCCGCGCCTGAACGTTCGCGCATGGAAAAAGAAGGCGCGGCAGCCGCGGCCGTTGCAACGAGGAACGGCGCTGGCATGCGGGCGCGAAAGCGAGTCCGCGCGTTTGGGGAGGCCGCCGTCGGGGCCGGCCGCCCGACGGGTCGTGCGTGGGGAAACGAAACGGGCGAGGTCAAGGGCCAACGCAAAGCCGCCGCGCGCCGCGCGCCGGAAACGAACGGCGATGCGGCGGCGCAGCGGAGCATGCCGCGGCTTTGTGCCGGCGCTCAGGCCGCATCGCGCGCGTCGGCGGCGGCCGTCGGCAGATCGTCGGCGCGGCGCGCGCGCACGTAGCGCGCGGGGTTGTCCGCCACCGCCTCCAGCGCGCGGAAATGCGCGGCGCCGCACTGGACCCTGCGCCGCTCGTCAGCGCGCAGATCGCCGTCGGCGACGCCGCTCTTCGATTCGACGACGAAATAGAGCCGCGGCCCGTCGCCTTCGGCGATCAGCACCGCCCAGTCGGGGCTGTAGCTGCCAAGCGGCGTCGGAATCTTGAACCAGCCGGGCAGCTTCGCGTACAGCCTGACCGCGTCGTCCTGTTCGAGCGATTCGACGAACGCGCGCTCGGCGGGCGTGTCGCACGGCACGTCCTCGTGAATCGATTTCGCCGCGCCGCGCCGCATGCTCGACAGATAGCCGGTGAGCGGCTCGCTCTCGAACAGCGAAAGCGCGTGCACCTGCGCTTCGCCGAGCAGCCTGTACTCGATCCCGTCGACGAGCGCGTCGCGCTTGCAACGCTCGAGCGCCGCGGCGACGAGCGCGATGAAGCGCTGCGGATTGAGCGGGAACTCGTCGAGCCGGCCGCTTTCGATCAGCACTTTCGCGATCGTGCGGCGCGTGAGCTGCGTGCGGTCCTGCAGCTCGGTCAGCAGATCCGGCAGCTCGACCTCGCCTTCGTCGATCGCGATCGCGCCCGCATCCTCGGTTTCGGTCGCCTCGACGCCCGACGCGTCGATCGCGATATCGGCCTTGCGCCACTGCAGCCGCGCGCGCGTGACGGCGGGCGCCGCCTTCAGCGCGGCGACGCAGCGCTCGATCAGGCGCGCGTTGTCGAAGTTCACGCGGTACGTCGTGCGGTGCCGGATGCGGTCCCACAGCGCGCGGAATGCGTCGCCCAGGTACACCGCCTCGCCGTGCGCGTCGCGCCGCAGCGCGATGTGGCGGCGCTCGTCCGCGTTGCGCACGTCGAGCCGGCCCGCCAGCTTGCGCAGCATGTCGACGATCAGCGCGCGCAGCGCGTCGAACTCGTCGGGCAGCGGCAACGCGCGCAGCTTGAGCGCCGCGCGCAGCGTGTCCTGCACGCGGCCGCGCGCGTCGAGATAGCCGGCGTCGCGCAGATGCATCCACAGCGCGGCGGAGCGTTCGACGCCGAGCGGCTGCACGCTGCCGTCGTCGGCCGGCACCGGCAGCGCGGCGAACTGGTGCGTCTCGACGATGCCGAAGCGGATCCCCGTATCGGCTTCGATCTCCTTTTGCAGATTCTCGGCGAACTGCTCGTAGCTTTCGCCCGCGATCACCGTCAGCGTATTGACGTCGAAACCGCGCACGCGCTCGCCGCGCTGGTTGACGGCGAGACGCAGCCCGCGGCCGATCGTCTGGCGGCGCTCGCGCTCGCTGTGGATGTCGCGCAGCGTGCAGATCTGGAACACGTTCGGATTGTCCCAGCCTTCCTTCAGCGCCGAGTGCGAGAAGATGAACTTCAGCGGCGTGTCGAACGACAGCAGCCGCTCCTTGTCCTTCATGATGAGCCCGTACGCGCGCTCCGCATTCTCCCGGCTGCCGGCGCTCCGGTCGCTCGTGTCGGTCCAGCCGCCTTTCTTGTCGATCGAGAAATAGCCGTCGTGCACCGCCTCGGCCGCGAGGCCCGCGTCGACGCCGTCGAACAGCGCGCGATATTCGGGCAGCTTCGCCGCGCGCCGGTATTCGTCTTCGAACAGCAGCGCGTAGTCGCCCTTGAACGGCTGGCCGTGGCGGTCGTACTTGCGATACTTGTCGACCGCGTCGACGAAGAAGAGCGACAGCACCTTCACGCCGAGCGGGGTGAGGCGCAGCTCCTTGTCGAGATGCTCGCGGATCGTGCGGCGGATCATCTCGCGCTGGATCGCGTGCGTATCGACGTCGCCGTATGCGTCGCCGACCGACAGGAACGCGTCGCCGCCCGGATAGCGCAGCACCAGATATTCGGCGCCGCGCGCCGCGTGAATCTCGCCGATCGAAAAATTCGCATAGACGGCGCGACGCGCCACGCGTTCCAGATCGTCGCCGTCGGAGACGGAAACCGTCTGCCGCTCGACATCGCCCGCAGCCGTCGCGACGTCGAGCTCGACGCGCGCGGCGATCGCGCCGCGCCGGCTGCCGATCGATATCACGCGCACGAACGGCTTGTTGTGCGCGTCCTCGACGGTCGCCGACGCGATCTCGATCTGCTTGACGAGCTTGCGCTCGTAAGCGTCGATCGCGTCGAGCCGGTACAGCATCTGATACTTGTCCGCGTGCGTCGCCGAGTAGCGCAGCGTGCAGAGCGGGCGCATCGCGTCGAGCGCCTCCTTGCCGCGCCCCTCGAGCCCGCCGTCCACGCTCTGCGGCTCGTCGACGATCACGATCGGGTGCGTCGCGCGAATCAGGTCGATCGGCTTCTCGCCGCCCGTATGTTCGCTGTCCTTGTAGAGCGTGTTGACGTCCTTCTTGTTGATCGCCGCGACCGTGACGATCATGATCTGCACGATCGATTTCGACGCGAAGCTGCGCACCTCGCCGAGCTTCGCCGAATCGTAGACGAAATAGTCGAACGGCACGCCCGCGTAAAGGCGCCGGAAATGCTGCTCGGTGATCTGCAGCGTCTTGTGCACCCCCTCCTTGATCGCGACCGACGGCACGACGATCACGAACTTCGTGAAGTCGAAGCGGCGGTGCAGCTCGAAGATCGTGCGCAGGTACACGTAGGTCTTGCCCGTGCCCGTTTCCATCTCGACGGTGAAATCGTTCGAGCTGGGTGCGCCGGACGGCGGCAGGCCGTTGCGCACCTGCACGCGCGCGAGATTCTCGGCGAACGTGTGCGCATCAAGCGTCAGGCGATTGCCGACGCCGAGCCCCGATTCGGCCATCCCGAGCGAAATCTGCGGGCCCGCGCGCCGCCGCGCGGCCTGCGCGGTGACGCTGAATTCGGCGCGGCACGCCTCCTGGCTGCGAAACAGATCGCATACCGCCTCGATCGCTTCGAGCTGATAGTCGAGATCCGACTCGAAATGCAACTGCATGCTCAATCTTCCTTGTCTGCGTGTGGCTCGCGTGCGCGCATCAGAGGCTGCGGATGCGCTTCACGCCGTGCTGCTCGAGAATCGCCGACAGGTTCACCTTCGCGACGTCGTCCGCGAAGCCGCTGTCGCGGAACACGCAGGTCACCTCGCGCGCGTCGGCCGCTTCGGCGATCAGCCCGACGATGCCCTCGCCGAGCGCGTCGGTCGACGCGCGGTCGATATGCGCATCGAAGCACGCGACGATCGCGCCGTCGATCATGTAGACCGCCTTGCCGGCGATCATGCGTGCGTCGATCGGCGCGCACAGATCGAGGCCGAGCTTGAGCATCAGTTCGTACAGCAGATCTTCCTCGGAGCGGTTCGGCTTGATGTGCTCGACGGCCGCGAACAGCGACTGCTGGATGTCGTCGCCGCGCGGGTCCCATTCGGAGACGTTCGTCGAATCGAGCCTGAACACGCGAAAACCGAGATCCGCCCGCGTGCCCGGATGCTCGGCCGCGATGCGCGCCGCCGCGCGCCGCAGCCGCTCCTTCGTCAGCTCGGCGAGATTGAGCGGCACGCGCTGCGCCGCGCAGAAATCGGCGGCGGCCTTCTGGTCCTTGCTGTCGGCGTCGAGCGGCTCGGGCAGTTGCACGAGCACGTAGCGGCGATGGCCGCCGTCGGCCGCGTTCAGCGCCATCACCGCGTGCGCGGTCGTGCCGGAGCCGCCGAAGAAGTCGACGATCAGATCGTCGCCGTCGGTGCACCAGCCGATGATCGACGCGGCGAATTCGACGGGCTTGGGCTGATCGAAAGGAATGCCGAGCGACTTCATCAGCGCGTCGTCCGAGCCGCCGAACGGCAGCACCGAAGGCACGTTCTCGTACATGTTCTCGTCGAGGAAATAGATCCGCTGCGGCTGCGTGGTCTCGTCCGCGCCGAATTCGACGAGGCCCTTGTCGATGAGCGCGCGCATCGTCGCGGGCGGGTTGCGCCAGCCGCGCTCGGGCACGGGGCACGGCTTGCCCGTCACCGGATGCACGAGCGGCACGAAGTAGTCGTCGGGCGCCTTCTTCTTGTTCGGCCACGCCATCGACACGAGGCGGTACACGCGCCCGTCGGCGGAGATTCGGTCGTACATCGCCTCGCCGCCCGACAGCGTCGTCTGAGACTTCACCCAGCCGCGGTACGCGGCGTTCGCGTCCGCGATCGTCGCCGCGCCGGCGACCGCCTCGCGCGCCGCGTCCAGCATGCGCTGCGCGTTGCGTTTCGGGCGCTTGAGCGGCGCACGCTCGAACAGCCGTTCAGCGTCGCGCGCGAACAGCACGATCGATTCGTGCTGGTACGCGATCCCGCGCGCATCGCCCTTCGGATTGCGCTTGTCCCACACCGCGACGCCGAGCTCGTTGTCTTCGCCGAAGATCTCGCGCATCACGAGCACGAGCGCGTGCTGTTCGTGCTCGTCGATGTGCACGGCGATCACGCCGTCCTCGGTGAGCAGATCGCGCGCGAGCTTCAGGCGCGGGTAGATCATGTTCAGCCAGTCGGTGTGGAAGCGCCCGCTCGCGTCGGTGTGGCTGGTGACCCGCTTGCCGCCCGTCGTCTGGCCGGTCAGCTCGAGATAATGGCGCAGGCTGTCGGTGAAATTGTCCGGATAGACGAAATCCTTGCCGGTGTTGTACGGCGGATCGATGTAGACGAGCTTCACGCGCCCCGCGTAGCTCTTCTGCAGCAGCTTCAGCACCTCGAGGTTCTCGCCCTCGATCATCAGGTTGCGCGTCGACGCCCAGCCGGCGCTCTCGCGCGGGCACGGGCGCAGCGTGCCCGTCGACGGCGTGAGCGCGAGCCGGCGCGCGCGCCGCTTGCCGTGCCAGTTCAGGCCGTACTTCTCATCGGCGTCGGCCGCGGCCGCCGCGCTCGCGCCCACCAGCGCCGCGAGCGCGTCGAGATTCACCGACGCGCCGTCCGGCCCTTCGGTCACCACGTCCGGAAAGAGCGCCTTCAGGCGCTCGACGTTGGCGGCCACGAGATCCGCGGATTGCGCCTCCGGGCTCGCCGCATCGAGTTTTTGCATCATCCTTCCCATCAATTGCATGTCATCGCGCCCGCATGCGGACCCGATTTTCGGCCCGCGCGGCGCGGCAAAGGCGAAACGCTAGCGATCCGTCACGCGCAGGTCAAGGACTTGCGGCGGCAGGCGGGCGCGCCGGCCGGGCCGCGAGCGGCGGAACCGGTGTCGGCGGCGGGGATCGGCATGCGTTCGGCGACGCAGATGTTTACCACAGGTTCGGCGGTCGTCCGCCGGCGCGGGCATTCGCGGCACGCGCATGGCTACGGCGCCGCGGAGTCCGATGGCGTGCCGCGAGGTTCGTCGACGAAAGGGCGGGGCAGACAAAAAGCCCGGCATGAGCCGGGCCGTCGAACGCCGCGGCGCGCAGGAGATCGGGCGGGCGCGGCGAAAAAGGCGGGAAAGACCGAACAGGCGGGCGGGGCGGGGAGCGCGAAGGGCGGCACGGCCGACGCGTCGGCCGGCCGCCCCGCGCGGCGGATCAGAACCGCGTGCGGATGCCGGTCGTCAGCTCGAGCTGATTGGTCGCGCCGTGCGTGGACGCGACCGTATAGCCGCCGTGCAGGCGCATGTAGTCGCCGGCGAGGTACAGCTCGGTGCGCTTCGACAGGTGGTAGAACACCGAGCCGTACAGCGTTTCCTTGAAGCCGTTGCCGACGCCCGACGTGAGGCTGAAGTCGCCGATGTTCGCGTTCGGCACGTTGCCGTCGCTGTTGTACGCGGCGTTGTGCACGCGCATCTGCTGATAGCCGAGCTCGTAGTCGAGCGCGCCCTTCGGCGCGACCTTGAACGACACCGTCCACGCGTTGTCCTGGCGCTGGCCGAGCGCGCCCTGATCGCCCAGGTAGCGGAAGTAGCCGGCGTTCACGCGGAAGATGTCGAACGTGTAGTTGCCGCCGACCGAGAACGACTTGTTCGCGTAGCCCGCGTGGTTCACGTGGCTGAAGAAGCCCGACACGTTGAACGGGCCGCCGTTGTAGCCGAGCGCGACCTGATAGGTCGAGTTCTGCCCGAAGCTCGTCGAATTGCTGAACGCGTAGCCCGCGCTCGCGAAGATGCCGTTGCCGAACAGCTTCTTCCACGCGAGGCCGTTGTTGTAGCGCGTGCCCGTCGCACCGGCCGCGTAGAAGATCATCTGCTTGAAGTTGTTCGCGTTCGTCCAGCCGCCTTCCTCGGTCGTGAGCTTCGCCGAGCCGTAAGGGTCGCCGTAGATCGCCGCCGCGTCGCGCGCGATCGTGTTCTGGAAGCCCGCGGTGAGCTTGCCGAACGTGTCGTTTTCGACGCCGACCCACGCATCGCGGTCGAAGATCTGGCCCGGGTCCTCCATGTTGCCGTCGGCTACCGTGTATTCGCTTTCGAGCCGGAAGATCACCTTCGTGCCGCCGCCGATGTCCTCCGCGCCCTTCAGCCCCCAGCGGCTGCCGCTGAACCACGGCTCGCCGCCGAGCCCCATGCCGATCACGTGATCGCCCTTCGCGTTCGCGTGCGAGCGATAGGTCGGAACGCTCAGGTCGATGAGCCCGTAGAGCTGGACGCTCGACTGCGCGTGCGCTTGCGGCGCCGCGCAGGCGGCCGTCGCGATGGAAAGTGCCAGGTATTGTCGTTTCAAGATCGTCCCCTCCGATATCGTGTTGACCGCCATTCTTTCGTAGTACGCAGCGTCGGCTGCGCAGACGCTGCGCGATGCGCGTCGAACGGCCACGCCATCGTAGTGGGCGCAATCCTTCGCGGCGCTTTCGCGCCGGCCACGCGAATCTCGGGATAAGTACGGGGTGGCGCGCGTTTTTCGGCTGGATCAGGCGCGCGCGGCGCGCCGCGGCACGGCACGGCACGGCACGGCTTCGCGAAACATCGGAACAATGGCAAAGCAGGCCGAAGTAAGCGGGCGCGGGCGGGCGGCACTTGCAGCGCATGCGCCGGAGCGCGTGCGTTGCGCGCGGATTATTCGGCCGCGTCCTGGGTTCGAAGAATGTAGCCGAGCCCGCGCAGCGTGATGATCTGCGCGAGCGAGCCGGACAGATGCTTGCGCAGACGGTGGATGTAGATGTCGATCGCATCGGCGCTCGGCTCGTCGTCGAGGCCGTACACGCTGTCCATGAGGCGCGCCTTCGAGACCGTCTTGCCCTGCTGGAGCATCAGCGTTTCGAGAATCGCGTGCTCGCGGCGGCGCAGCGCGAGCGGCGCGCCGCCGCACTGGAATTCTCGCGTCGCGAACAGATAAACGAGATCGCCGCATGCGAGCTGCGTCGCGCCGACGCCGCATTGCCGCCGGATCAACGCGCGAATGCGCGCGACGAGCTCGCGCGATTCGAAAGGCTTCACGACGTAGTCGTCGGCGCCCGCGCTGAAGCAGTCGACCTTGTCGTCGACCGAGCCGTGCGCGGTCAGCATCAGCACGGGGACGTTGTCGCCGCGGCGGCGCAGCCGCGCGAGCAACTCCTTGCCGCTCATGCCGGGCAGCCGCATGTCGAGCAGCAGCGCGTCGTAGCGCTGCGCCTTCAGCACGGTGTCCGCGCTCTCGCCGTCGGGCGCCGAATCGACGCCGAAGCCTTCGCCGCGCAGCAGATCGACGATCCAGTGCGCGAGTTCCGCGTTGTCTTCCACGAGCAGCAGTTTCATCGGGGCTCTCTCAATTGCGATAGGCGGGCAGTCGCACGGTCATCCTCACGCCCCGGTTGCCGGGGCCTGTGGCGAGCGACACCGCGCCGCCGTGCGACTGCGCGATCTCCTCGACGATCGCGAGCCCGAGGCCCGTGCCTTCCTCGTCCCTCGCGACGCGATAGAAGCGCTTGAACACGTGCGGCCGCGCCTCGGCCGGGATGCCCGGGCCGTCGTCGACGACCTCGAGCACCACCGCGTCGCCGTCGCGCCGCGCGCTCACCGTCACGCGTCCGCCTTCGTGCGCATAGCGCACCGCGTTGTCGACGAGATTCATCAGCAGCGCCGACAGCAGGCTTTCGCTGCCGGCCACCTGCAGATCGTCGTCGAGCTCCGCGCCGAGATCGATGCGCCGCCGCTCGGCGAGCACGATCGCCTCCTCGAGCACGCCCGACACGACGGCCGCGATGTCGACGCGCGCGGCGAGCCGCGCGGGCGACGCGGCTTCCGCGTGCGCGAGCAGCAGCAGCTTGTCGGTGACGTCCGCCATCCGGCGGCTGCTGCGCTGCATCGACGCGAGCAGCGCGGCGAGCGCCGCGTCGCCGTTCTCGCGCTGCCGCGCGCACTGGATCTGCGTGTCGATCACCGCGATCGGCGTGCGCAGCTGGTGCGCGGCGTCGGCGATGAAGCGTCGCTGCGTCGCCGCGTGCAGGTTCAGCTGCGCGATGCACTGGTTGATCGCGTCGACGATCGGCCGCAGCTCGAAATGCAGCCGCTCGGTGCGGATCGGCTCGAGCTCCATCGGCCCGCGGTCCGCGACGTCTTCTTTCAGCTTCATCAACGGCCGCAGCTCGAACGTGAGCCCGAGATAGACGAGCGCCATCGCGAGCGCGAGCATCAGCGCGAGCCGCCAGAGCTGCGGATGCCAGATCGCCGCGATCATCATCTGCCGCGAGGTCTGCGTCTTGCCGACGACAACCGTCACCGTTTCCGTGTTGCCCGCGTTGTACAGCTCGCGCGTGTATGCCACCGCGCGAATCGCGAGCCCGCCGAGCGCCGTGTCGAACAGCACCGGCTGCGCGCCGGACGCGGCCGGCGCGGCCGGGCCGTCGAGATCGGGATTGCCGGCGAGCAGCCGCCCGCCGCCCGTGCGCACCTTGTAGTACACGTGATCCTGCGCGGGCGATGCGAACAGCTCGAGCGCGGCGGGCGGCACGTTCGCGACGAGCGCGCCGCCTTCCCAATCGACGTCCTCGGCGATCACGCGCGCGGACGCGACGAGCGCGCCGTCCTGCACGAGATCGGCCGTCTTGCGCGCGGTGTCGTACGACATCGCGCCCGCGATCGCGACGAACACGGCGAGCGGCAGCAGCAGCCACCAAAGCAGTCGGCCGCGCAGGCTGTGCGACATGCCGTTATCCCCCAACACTCCAGAGCCCAAAACGAAACGGCGCACCGAAGATGCGCCGTTTCGTTGATGCATCGTCTTCAGAACGCGGCGGGCCGCCACTTCAGGAGCCGCTTCTCGAGCCGGGTCAGCAGGAAGTCGGCGGCGAGCGCCACGACGGCGAGCACGATCATCGCGGCGAACACGCCGCTCGCGTTGAACGCGCCCTGTGCGGTCGAGATTAGCAGGCCGATGCCTTGCTTGGAACCCAGAAATTCCCCGACGACCGCGCCGACGAGCGCGAAGCCGAAGCTCACGTGCAGGCTCGCGAGAATCCAGCTGAGCGCGGACGGAATCACGACGGAGGTCGTGATCTGCCGGCGCGACGCGCCGAGGATCTGCGCGTTCGCGATCAGGTAGCGGTCCGCCTCGCGCACGCCCTGGAACGCGTTGCCGAACACGACGAAGAACACCATCACGACGGCGAGCGCGATCTTCGAGGCCATCCCGAGGCCGAGCGCGATCACGAACACCGAGCCGAGCACGACGCGCGGAATCGAGTTCGCGATCTGGATGTAGAGGCCGAACACGTCGGCGAGCAGCTTGTTGCGCCCGAGCACGATCCCGCAGAAGATACCCGCGACCGAGCCGATCAGGAAGCCCGCGATCGTCTCCTCGAGCGTCACCCATACCTGCAGCAGCAGCGGGCCTTGCGACGTGCCGTTGACGAACCAGTCCTGGATCTGCGCGGCGATCAGCGACGGCATCGAGAAGAAGAACGGGTCGATCCACTTCAGGCGCGCCGCGATCTCCCAGCCGCCCAGCACGGCGACGAGCACCGCGATGCGCAGCCCGACGATCAGTTGCCGGCGCCGCCGCAGCCGGCGCTGCGCGGCGCGCTCTTCGTCTTCGAGCGAGGTGAGGGTGCCAAGCGGCGTCGGAAGCGTCATGTCAGTCATGCTCCAGTCCTTTCCTGTTTATCCGATCTGCACTTCTTCGCGCAGGTCGTGCCAAATGTCTTTCGAGATTTCGATGAAGCGCGGCTCGTAGCGCACTTCGGAGGTCACGCGCGGGCGCGGCAGGTCGATCTCGTACACGCGCTTGAGCGTCGCCGGGCGCGACGTCAGCACGAACACGCGGTCCGCGAGCGCGATCGCCTCCTCGAGGTCGTGCGTGACGAACACGACGGAGCCCTTGTTCGCCGACCAGAGCTGCAGCAGCTCATCCTGCATCAGCGTGCGCGTCTGCATGTCGAGCGCGGAGAACGGCTCGTCCATCAGCAGGATCTCGGGCTGGTTGATGAACGTCTGCGCGAGCGCGACGCGCTTGCGCATCCCGCCCGAGAGCTGGTGCGGGTAGTGCTTCGCGAATTTCGCGAGCCCGACGCGGCGAATCCATTCCTCCGCCTGCGCGTACGCGGATTCCTTCGAGCGGCCGCGAAACAGCGGCCCCGCCGCGACGTTGTCGATCACCGTGCGCCACGGGAACACCGCGTCGGCCTGGAACACGAAGCCGATCCGCGGATCGATGCCGTCGACGGGCTTGCCCATCACCCGCACCTCGCCCGATACGGGCTTGAGCAGCCCGGTGATCAGGTTGAGCGTCGTCGATTTGCCGCAGCCCGTCGGGCCGACGACCGCGACGAACTCGCCGCGCGCGACCGACATCGTGAAGTCGTGCAACGCAACGGTCGCACGGCCGTCCGGCGAGATGAAGCGGCACGACACGTTGCGAAACTCGATCGCGGGTGCATGGGCCGAAACATGTGGATTCATCGCTAGCAGTCCTGCATCGGAACCGGCGCCGTCCGTGCGGCGCCGGCGGCCCTCGTGAGCCTGGTTCAAAACTCGCGGCGCTGTTATTTCGCGCTCACGAAATCGTTGGTATAAGTCTTCGACAGATCGATGTGCTTGCCCTTCACCGACGGATTGAACGCGGAGAGCACCTTGAGCACCGTCGCCGGACCGTCGGCGGGCATCCTGCCGTCGGGCGTGTACATCGGCAGCGAGGCCTTCAGCGCGCTCACGTAGAGCGCCTTGTCCTTCTGATAGTCGGCGGGCATCTTCGCGGCGATCTCCTCCGCGCTGTGCGTGTGGATGAACTGCATCGTGCGCGCGAACGCATGCGCGAGCTTCGCGGCCTGCGCCTTGTGCGTATCGGCCCACGCGGACTGCACGTACAGGCTCGCCGCCGGATACGTGCCGCCGAGCGCGGCGCGCGTGCCGTCGAGCGTGCGCAGATCGACGAGCACCTTCGCGTCGCCGTTCTTCTCGAGCACCGACACGGTCGGCTCGGTCGTCATCCCCGCATCGATGCGGCCTTGCTTGACGGCCGCGATGAAGCTCGCGTCGGCGCCGACGGGCAGCATCGTGTACTGGTTCGCGGCGATGCCGTGCTGCTGCGCGAGGTACTGCGTGAGAAAGCTCGTCGACGAGCCGAGGCCCGTCACGCCGAGCGTCTTGCCCTTCACGTCGGCCATCGATTTGATCGCGCCCGCCGCCTTCGTCGACACCATCTCGACTTCGCCGGGCACCTGGCCGAGCACGGCGATCGCCTTCACGTCCTTGCCCTTGCTCTGCAGGTTGATCGTATGATCATAGAAGCCGACGACGCCCTGCACCGCGCCCGCGAGCAGTTCGTTCTCGGCATCGACGCCGGCCGGCTGCGACTGCAGTTCGACGTCGAGCCCCTCGGCCTTGAAGTAGCCGAGCTCCTGCGTGAGACGCGCGGGCAGGTAGATGAGCTTCGTGATGCCGCCCACCATGATCGTGATCTTGCCGCCGTCGTCGGCGAAGGCCGGCTGCGCAGCGAAGCCGAAGGACAGGCCGGCCGCGACCGCGGCCAGGCTGAGCGCGCGAAGAGTGGTGCGCATCGGGAGTCTCCAATGTTGTCTGTATCGAGCGATGCTTGCCGCATCGTCGAGACGAGTATAGGGAGACGAAACCTTCCGCAACCTTTCGCGGGCGCGGCTTTCTTTTAGGGGTTTTCCAGCAACGCGAAAACCCGCGGCGCCGGGCGCCGCTTCGCCCCTAACCGATGCCGAGCAGCGCCGGCACGCCGAGCCGGTTCGCCGCGCAGCCCGCGCCGTACAGGCCGACGCCGAACGCCGCATGCGCGACGATACTGTGAAAGCGCGCGGCGCCCGGGCGCGGCGTGCGACTCGCCGCGATGCCCGCGCCCATCGCGGGCTGCATCACGAACAACGGCGCCGCGACGCTGCCGATGCCGACGGCAAGCGCGGGCGCGAGCGTCGGCTCGCCCGCCCAGCCGACGCCCCGAAGCGCGAGCAGCAGCGCCGCGAACGCGACGCCGATCAGGTAATGCGCAGCCCAGCCGATCGCGCGCTCGCCCGGCACGCGCGGCGACGCGGCGATCGGCGCGTGGCGCACGCGCGCACGCGCGAGGTGGCCGAGCCAACGGCCGACGAGCGCGTAGTCGAGCGGCGGCACGCCGAAGCAGCGCTTGCGCACGAGCGCCCACGCGTCCATGACGGCGGTCGCGCCCACGCCGATCGCGAGCGCGCAGCCTGCAAACGCGAGCGCGTCAGACACCGGCGGCCTCCTTGCGCTTGGACCACTTCGCCGGCGCGCGCGCGCCGACAAGCCAGCACGCGGCCGTGAAGCGCACCTCGGCGCCGTGCACGTATGGGGCGAACGCGGCACGCACCGTGTCGACGACGCGCGCGCGCGTCGCGTCGTCGAGATCCCCGAACAGTTGGCCAAGCGGGCCCAGGCGACTGAAATGGCCGATCAGCTCGCGCTCGGGCAACGTGCATTCGACGTCGATCGGCCGCACGTCGATACCGCACCAGCCGCTTTGCGCGAGAACGGTCTCGATCCGCCGCGCGTCGCCGAAGAAAAACTGCCCAGGCGCATCCGGCTGCCGCGCGGGCAGATTCGGCACGAGCGGCGCGGCCGCGCGCTCGGCCGTCGTCATGAACGGGTTCTCCGCCGCGGTGCGCCACGCGACGAACGCGAGCGACGCGTCGGAGGTCGCTGCGCGCAGCAGGTTCGCGAACGCGTCGACGGCGTTTTCGAAGAACATCACGCCGAAACGCGAAATGATCGTATCGAAGCTCGCCGGCACGAACGCATGCGTTTGCGCATCGGCGTGAACGAAGCTCGCCGGCACGCCGCCGCGCTCGGCGCGGGCGCGCGCGGCGGCGATCAGCGGCCGCGATACGTCGACGCCGACGCAACGGCCACGCGCGCCGAGCCGCTGCGCGACGGCGAGCGTCGTCGCGCCCGCGCCGCAGCCGACGTCGAGCACGCGCCGCCCGGTGCGGGCCGCTTCCACGAGCCGTTGCGCGAACGGCTCGAACATCCGGTCGAGCATCGGCTGCGCGTCGGCCCATGCGCGCCCCGCGCGGCCATTCCAGTGCGCGGCCTGTCCGTTGTCATTCCGATCCGTGGCGGTCATCGTCGTTCTCCAGTGCGAATGCTGGCCTTCGGGAGGCCGGAGCTACACTGTGCCAATTCAAGTCCACTTGAGGTCAAGCGCGTGGGGAACCTGGATATCGCCGAAGTCGCGCAACGCTCCGGCGTGCCCGCGTCGGCACTGAGGTACTACGAGGAAAAGGGGCTGATCGCGTCGACAGGCCGGCGCGGGCTGCGCCGCACGTTCGACGCGCGCGTGCTCGAGCGGCTCGCGCTGATCGCGCTCGGGCGCGCGGCGGGCTTTTCGCTCGACGAGGTCGCCTCGATGTTCGACGCGCAAGGGCGGCCGAACATCGACCGCGCATTGCTCGTCGCGAAGGCCGACGAGCTCGACGGCGCGATCCGCAGGCTGACCTCGATGCGCGACGGCTTGCGGCACGCGGCCGCGTGCACCGCGCCGAGCCACATGGAATGCCCGAAGTTCCGGCGGATCCTGCGCGCCGCGTCGGACGCGCGGCGCGCGAGGAAGAAGGCGCCGCCGCCGGGCGGCTGACGCGCGATGCGGCCGGAGCGGGCGAAATAGGCGAGGTGGGGCGCTCGGGCGCCGTCGCGCGCCTCGGCCGATGCCGCAGCCGATGCGCGGCGCGGCGCGTGAAGCGCACCAGGCCCGACGCCCGCGCCACGGCGCAACGCACGCGGGTACGGTGACGGAGCCGCACGCGGATGCAGACGCGCGCCGCGCCGAAACGGCGGGCGACGCCGGGCAGCGCGCGCCGCCGGCGAGCGACGCACCGCGTGCGGGACGCCGCCGCCGAAGCTCTCGCCGGCCCGCCGGGAGCCGGCGCGGCGCCGCCTCCCGCGCGCCGTCCGGCTCAATGCATGCCGGCCGCGACGCGCCCGACGAAATCGACGCCGGTATCGAACAGCCGCCCGACGAACGGAATCAGGTTAGGCGCCATCAGCTGGACGAGCAGCAGGCCGACGAGCATCGTCACCGGAAAGCCGACCTGGAAGATCCCGATCTGCGGCGCGGCGCGATTGAGGATGCCGAGCGCGAGATTCGCGATCAGCAGCGCCGCGACGACGGGCAGCGCGAGCAACAGCCCCATCTCGAAAATCGCCGCGCCGAACGCGACGAGCGTCTGCCAGCCGGCCGCGCGCAGCAGATTGGCCGAGACCGGCACGAGCCTGAACGAATCGACGAGCGCCGCGAACACCTGCAAATGCCCGTCGAACGCGAGAAACGCGAGGATCGCGACCGCGTTCAGGAAACGCCCCATCACGGGCGTCGCGCCGCTCGAATGCGGATCGAAGAAGGTCGCGAAGCCGAGCCCCATCGACAGGCCGATGATGTCGCCCGCCGCCTCGATCGCCGCGAACACGATCTGCATCGTGAAGCCGAGCGCCGCGCCGATCAGGAACTGGTTGACGATGATCCACACGCCCTGCGCGGAGAACACGGTGGCCACCGGCATCGGCGGCAGCGTCGGCGCGACGACGAGCGCCATGAAGCCCGCGAGGCCGATCTTCACGCGCACGGGCGTCGAGCGGTGGCCCGTCACCGGCGCGATCGCGACGAGCGCGAGCATCCGCACGAACGGCCACAGAAAGGCGGTGAGCCAGCCGTTCAGTTGCGCGTAGGTGACGGAGAACATCGGTCGAGGATGGCGAAAGCGAGGACGGGCGGAACGAGCCGACGAATCGGGCGGATCAGGCGAATCGGTCGAGGCGGACGCGACGCCCGGCGCGGCGGGCGCGATGCGCCGAGCGGGGTCAGCCCGCGCCGAGCGTCGCGACGCGCAGCAGGGTCTCGCGCAGGTAGTCGATCATCGTCGACAGCATCCAGGGGCCCGCGATCACCATCGTCGCGGCAACCGCGAGCAGCTTCGGAATGAACGACAGCGTCGCCTCGTTGATCTGCGTCGCCGCCTGGAACAGGCTGACGACGAGGCCCACGGCGAGCGCGACGAGCAGGAGCGGCGCGGCGAGCAGCAGGCCGATGTACATCGCCTGATGCGCGAGCGTCATCACGTTTTCGGGGGTCATCTCGACTCTCCTCGATCAACCGGGTCTAGGTGAAGCTCTGCGCGAGCGAGCCGATCAGCAACTGCCAGCCGTCGACGAGCACGAACAGCATCAGCTTGAACGGCAGCGACACCGTCGCGGGCGACACCATCATCATCCCCATCGACATCAGCACGCTCGCGACAACCATGTCGATGATGAGAAACGGGATGAAGATCGTGAAGCCGATCTGGAACCCCGTCTTCAGCTCGCTTGTGACGAACGCCGGCACGAGCAGCGACAGCGGCACGTCCTCCGGCCCCTGCATCGGCGCGGCCTTCGAGATCTTCGCGAACAGCGCGAGATCGGTCTCGCGCGTCTGCTTGAGCATGAACGCCTTGAAGGGCGCGGTGCCGCGCTGCACCGCCTGGTCCATCTGCAGCGTGCCCTCGGAAAACGGCTTGTACGCGTCGTTGTACGCGCGGTCGAGCACGGGCGACATCACGAACAGCGTGAGGAAGAGGGCGAGCCCGACGAGCACCTGATTCGGCGGCGTCGACGCGGTGCCGATCGCCTGCCGCAGCAGCGACAGCACGACGATGATCCGCGTGAAGCTCGTTGACCTGCCCCCTTCGATAGGGCCAATGGGCTTCTAGCAAAGTCCCTTTAAACCAACTCCTGGAAAGCGGCAGGAGCGTCCGCGGTTGCCCGATGTTTCGCCGCAAACTCTGACGGCGCAAGGTAGTTCAGTGCGCTGTGCGGCCTTTGCTCGTTGTAGTCCTGACGCCATGCCGCGATGACTGCCCGAGCGTGCGCGAGCGTCGTGAACCAGTGCTCGTTAAGGCATTCGTCGCGGAACTTGCCGTTGAACGATTCGATGTACGCATTCTGCGTGGGCTTGCCCGCCTGAATCAACTTCAGCGTGACGCCGTTCGCATACGCCCACTGGTCAAGCGCGCGGCTCGTAAATTCGGGTCCCTGGTCTGTTCGCACCGCCTTGGGATAGCCACGGAAGCGAGCTGCACGGTCCAATGCCCGAGCGACATACAAACCTGAGATGCCATGGTCGACGACGATGTCGACAGCCTCTTTCGTGAAATCGTCGACGACGGTCAGGCACTTCACGCGCCGGCCGTTGGAAAGCGCATCCATCACGAAATCGATTGACCATACCTCGTTGGGTGCGCCCGGCAATGCCAGTTGCTCGCGCTCAATCATGACGCCGTGGCGCTTGCGACGGCGCCGCACAGCCAGCCCTGCCTCACGGTACAGGCGATAGATGCGCTTGTGATTGGCGTGCGTGCCTTCGCGTTCCACCAGGGCGTGCAGTCGGCGGTAGCCGAATCGACGACGTTCGTGCGCCAACTTCACCAGACGCGCCGCGAGCACCTCATTCTCGTGGTCCGGCTTCGCGTCGTAATGCAGCACGCTGCGAGAAAGCCCGACAAGCCGGCAGGCGCGGCGCTCGGAGATGTTGACCTTCTCCCGAATCGCCAACACTGCTTCGCGTTTGGCTTGCGGGCTCAGGGCTTTCCCTTGACGACAACCTTCAACGCTTCCATATCGAGCATTGCTTCGGCCAGCAGTTTCTTCAGTCGGGCATTCTCCACCTCGAGGCCCTTGAGCCGGCGGGCTTCCGAGACTTCCATGCCGCCGAACTTCGCGCGCCAGGTGTAGAACGACGCGTCACTGAACCCATGCTTCCTGCACAGTTCCTTGACCGGCATACCGGCCTCGGCTTCCTTCAGAAACCCGATGATTTGCTGTTCCGTAAAGCGCTTCTTCATGTTCGTCTTCTTCTCCGAAAACGAACTTTACTAGACTCCGGCTGGCCCTGTTTGTAGGGGGCAGGTCACTTGAGATATTCGATCCGGGCGGGAGCGCGCGGCCGCGATAAGTTTGCGTGGGTACGGCTAACTTCAGGCATTTTCGTGTCCCTGATGTTCGTAACAGGAGGGGTATGCGGAAGCTATACCAACACGCCTGTTATGTGAAAACAAGGGGTCGATGATACCCGCTAACGAAAGGCAAGCTGCGGCGTGATGACCTTGTGCGCATCTAGGCGCGCGCGCCGCAGCCGCGCAGTGCATGAAAACCGCCCCATCAAGAAAGACCGCAGGCGAGGAGGGGGACCGCGCAAAGGCCGCCGCGGCGATCGCCGGCGCGTGGGCGGGCCGGACCCTCAAATGCCCCCGTGCGACCGCGTCACGGCCTCGTGGAGCCGCTCATGGCGCGCGGCGGGAACGCGGCCACCCCGCCAGCGCCAAGCCGCTGTAGGCCCTCTATCCGCACCGACGGATTCGCCCTATACCGCTTTCGCGGCCTCGCGGCAACAGGGTTCGGGACAATGGGACGCCAGACGGGACAACGGGACGCTAATCGGGACACGAATGGGACAGCGACGGGATGCCCTACGCGCCGTCGCGCCGAGCGACTCCGCAGCTCGCACTCGTCAGACGCAAAAAGGGCCGCGCCCGGTTGCCCGGTGCGCGGCCCTTCGCGTGGCGAATGCGCTTCGTTACACTGGCTTGTGCGACTTGAGCCACTCCTTCACAGCTGTAGCCGAATTGTCCCTTATGGGTTACAATTCTCGCATGTTCAAAGTTCTGACGCCCCCCCAGTTTGACAAATGGCTTGACGGGCTTCGCGATCCGGTCGGTAGCGCGGCAATCAACCTGCGCATCGAGCGGGCGAAGCTTGGCAATCTCGGCCAGTGGCGCGCAGTCGGCGACGGCGTCAACGAAATGAAGATTGATGTGGGGCCGGGATATCGGGCCTATTTCGTGCGGCGCGGAAAAATTATCGTCGTGGTGTTGTGCGGCGGGGACAAGTCGACGCAGAAGAAGGACATCAAGCTAGCGAAGCAAATCGCTGGCGAACTGGAGGATTGAGTATGAAAATCAGCGAACTGGCCGAGTTCGACGGCTCGAAGTACCTGAAGGACGAGGAAACGATTCGTCACTACCTGGCGCAAGCGTTCGAGGATGGAAACCCGCGGCTGATTCAAGCCGCGCTCGGAAACGTCGCGAAAGCGCGCGGCATGACAGCGCTCGCGCGCGAGTCCGGCGTGAAGCGTGAAGCGCTCTATCGCGCGCTGTCGGAAGGTGGGAACGCGGAATTCGCAACGATCATGAAAGTTGTGGGCGCGTTGGGGCTGCACCTGACCGTTGCGCCGGCCGAACCTGCGCCGGTGCCCGCGCCGGCAACAACGCGTGCACGCTCGCGCGTTCGCACGGCTGCGCACGCGTAACGCCATCGACGGCCGGATGCGCGGCGTTGCACTGGCCTGCGCGCTACGCCGCGACCGGCGCCGGCGGAATCTCGTAATCGTCGAACCTCACGACCTCCTCGCCGAGCCAGTCGTTCAGCTCGGCGAAGCGCGCCTGTAGCGGCCTGATTTCGTTGCGCCCGAACACGCGCGCGGCGGTGTCCGGCGTGCCGAACCCGCCCGAATTGCTCGGCACGATGCCAAGCAACTGCGGCGGCACGCGGTGTGCGGCGAGCAGGTCATCGCGCGTCACGTTCTTGATGTTGAAGAACTCGTCCTTCGCGGCGACCTCGGACACGGGAATGAGCTGGATGCCGTCCTTCTTCCCGCCCGGCGCGTACATGAACACGTTGCGGAAGTTGCCCGGCCCCTTCGCGTTCTTCAGCGCGTCGCGCATGTTGTCCACGTCGTCCTGCTTCTGCGCGGCGTCGGTCATGTACAGGATGAAGCCGGCGTGGCTGCCGTTCTCGTAATACTTGCGCCGGAACAGCGTCGACGATTCGTTCAGCCACGCCGAGTGCAGCGAGCTCAGATACTCGGGCAGGCCATAGACCTCCTGATTGATGTCCGGCCGCACGAGCTGGAACACGCTGTCGGGCTCGAACTCGTGCCGCTCCTGCCAGCCGTTCACGTACACGAAGCCGCTGAAATCGGCCTTGCGCCGTACGTACTTCGCGAGCGCGGGCTCGAGCCGCAGCGTGCCGCCGACCATGTTGCGGCGGCGTTCCAGATAGCCGTTGCCGAACGTCAGGAAATCGAGCGCCCACCGCTCGAACGCGTGCCGCGACAGCCAGCGGTGCGGGCGGAACGTCGACGCCAGCACGTTCGCCTTGAAGAACAGCGCCGAGCTATGGTGCGTGCTCGCGCGAAACGATTTCGCCAGGCCGGCGAAGCTGACCGGCGGCTCGAACCATTCGCCGTTCGACCAGCACTCGACGTAATCGAGAATCTCGGCCCGGTTCATGACGGGCGTCGGTTCGTCGAACGTGAAGACCTCGGCACGCGCCGGCGCGGCGCTGCCGGCGCTCGGATTGGGCGCGGCCGCGAACGTGCGCGGCGCGCGCGATCGGCGCTTGCTCATGCGTAAAACTCCGTGAATGAAGATGAATGAATGCCGCCGCCGGCGAGCGGCTCGCGGTCGATCGCGTGCAGGCACGCCCACGCCAGGTCGGCGTGGCCCGTCTCGTCGGTGCGGCCGGCGGTGTAGGTCGCCTGACGGCCGCTCGCCGTCATCGTCTGTTTGATCGCCATGAACGCCGCCGCCAGATCGGTCCAGCCCGCGTCGAATTGCAGGCGGCCGTTCCGGACGACGGACTGGCCCTTGAGCACGAGGCGGGTTTTCACCTCGGGCGAGTAGTTCAGCGCGACGGCGGCCGGGAAGAACTTGCGCACGAGCTGGTATCCTCTCACGAAGGGCCAGCTACGATCCCGGTTCGACAAAGCGCGCGAAAAGGCTGGCATCGAGAAGGCGAAATTCCAGTTCCGCGACTTGCGCGCGCGCGGCGTGACGCACAAAACGATTGACGAAGGATTGGAGGCTGGACAGCGCTTGGCGGGGCATAGCGGCCCCGGCATGACGGCGCGCTACGTGCGGGGCACACGCCCTGTTAAACCGTCGCGCTGATGAGTTTTGGAAACGTGAGAGGCGTTTTGGAAACGCCAAGGGGTTACGCGAACCTCACGTAACCCCTTGATTTGATTGGTGCCGGCTGCAGGACTCGAACCCGCCACCTGATGATTACAAATCAACTGCTCTACCAGATGAGCTAAGCCGGCGTTGAGCCGGAAATTCTACCTCATTTCACGATCTTGAGGCGAGGCCGGCTGCCTTTCGCCCCATCACCGTCGCCATCGCCATCGGACTTCGGCAACTCCTCCGCAGCGTCACCGGGCTCGGGCGCCGCCTCGGCTGCGCCGTCGGCTGAAGCGTGGCGCGCGCCCGCATCGTCCCCTTCCTCTGCCACAGCAAGCGCGTCGCTACCGTCAGCCTCGCCCATCTCCGCGGCAACGTCGACCTGAAACGCCATCCCCTGGCCGTTCTCCCGTGCGTAGATCGCAAGCACGTTCGCAACCGGCACCTCGAGCTTGTGCGCCTTGCCCGAAAACCGCGCGGTGAACTCGATCCATTCGTTGCCCATCTGCAGCTGGCTCGTCGCCTCGAAGCTGATGTTCAACACGATCTCCCCATCGCGCACGAACTGGCGCGGCACGCGCGTCGACTTGTCGACCCGCACCGCGATATGGGGTGTGTATCCGTTATCCGTGCACCATTCGTACAGCGCGCGCAGCAAATACGGCTTCGTGGAAATCTCTTGCATCGCCATCCTCGAACGGAAACGGACGCGGCGGCGCAATGCCGCCGCATCCGCTCCCCAGTCACATACAGCTTAACGACGCATGACCTTTTCGGACGGCGTCAGCGCTTCGATATAAGCAGGACGGCTGAAAATCCGCTCTGCGTACTTCATCAGCGGCGCGGCATTCTTCGACAACTCGATCCCGTAGTGATCAAGACGCCACAGCAGCGGCGCGATCGCGACGTCGAGCATCGAAAACTCTTCGCCCAGCATGTACTTGTTCTTCAGGAAAATCGGCGCGAGCTGCGTCAGGCGATCGCGGATCGCGAGGCGCGCCTTCTCGTGGCTCTTCTCCGCGGCCTTGCCCTTCTCGTTCTCCAGCGTGCTCACGTGCACGAACAGTTCCTTCTCGAAGTTGAGCAGGAACAGGCGCGCGCGCGCGCGCTGCACCGGATCGGCCGGCATCAGCTGCGGGTGCGGGAAGCGCTCGTCGATGTACTCGTTGATGATGTTCGATTCGTACAGGATCAGATCGCGCTCGACCAGAATCGGCACCTGTCCGTACGGATTCATCACCGCGATGTCTTCCGGCTTGTTGAACAGGTCGACGTCGCGGATCTCGAAATCCATGCCCTTTTCGAACAGCACCAGCCGGCAACGCTGGGAGAACGGACAAGTCGTGCCGGAATACAGAACCATCATGTTTGCGTTTCCTCAAAAAGCCGAGGGCCAGCGCGCGGAAAAGCCCCTTGCAGGCTCTTCCTTGCGCTGGCCCCACGCCAGTCTCGGCGTGATTACTTGATATCTTTCCAGTAGGCGGCATTCAGCCGCCACGCGAGGAACGTCAGGACACCAAGGAACAGCAGCACCCATACGCCGAGGCGCTTGCGGGTCTGTTGCGCCGGCTCGGACATCCAGTTCAGGTACGCGACCAGATCGCCGACCGCGGCGTCGTAATCCGCCGGCGCCAGCGTCCCGGGCGTCACCTGCTGGAACCCGACGAGCTTGTGCGTTTTCTCGCCCGTTTCCTCGTCCGTCTTTTCCTCGAATTTTGCAATGCGCTCTCCCTGAAGCTGCCACAGCACGTGAGGCATGCCGACGTTCGGGAACACGGCGTTGTTCCAGCCCGTCGGGCGCGTATCGTCGCGGTAGAAAGTGCGCAGATACGTGTAGAGCCAATCACGGCTGCGAGCGCGCGCTTCGACGGACAGATCCGGCGGCGCAACGCCGAGCCAGGTCTTCGCGTCTTCCGGCCGCATCGCGACGGTCATCGTGTTGCCGACCTTGTCGGTCGCAAACAGCAGATTCTTCTCGATCTCCTTCTGCGAGATACCGAGATCCGTCAGCCGGTTGTAGCGCATCAGGTTCGCACTATGGCAATTCAGGCAATAGTTTACAAACAATTGCGCGCCATGCTGCAAGGAGACGAGATTCTCCGTGTTGTCGGGTGCCCGATCGAGCGGAAATTTCCCCTCTTCGGCCCGCACGGACACGCTCGTCAGCAGACATGCCGACACAATAAACATTGCGAGCGTCGAAAGCAATTTCTTCATACAAATTCCCCCTTCGCTCACGTCAATGGGATTTGAACCGCACGCGTTCCGGCGGCTGCTTGAAGGTGCCGAGCGGCGTCCAGAACGGCATGCCGAGGAAGAACGCGAAGTACACGAGCGCGCATACCTGGGCGATCAGCGTCGCGGCGGGCGAAGGCGGTCGCGTGCCGAGGAACGCGAGCGTCAGGAACACGACAACGAAGATGCCGAAAAATACCTTGTGGAAGAACGGCCGGTAGCGGATCGACTTCACCGGGCTGCGGTCGAGCCACGGCAGGAAGAACAGCGTGACGACGGCCCCGCCCATCACGACGACGCCCCAGAACTTCGATTCCGTGAAGTACATGAAGACGACGAGCGCCGCGGCGAGCACCGGCAGCGCGATCTTCCACTTGCCGCGCGCCCGCACGAGCGCAAGCAGCCCGAGCGCGGCGATCACGATCATCAGCACGATCTTGAACGGGTCGGTCGTCGCGCGCAGCATCGCGTAGAACGCGGTGAAGTACCAGACGGGCGCGATCTCGGGCGGCGTCTGCAGCGGGTTCGCCGGGATGAAGTTGTTCGCCTCGAGGAAGTAGCCGCCCATCTCCGGCATGAAGAACACGATCAGCGCGAACACCATCAGGAACACGCAGACGCCGAAGAAGTCGTGCACCGAGTAGTACGGATGGAACGGAATGCCGTCGAGCGGCACGCCCTTCTCGTCCTTCTTCTCCTTGATCTCGATGCCGTCCGGGTTGTTCGACCCCACTTCGTGCAGCGCGATCAGGTGCGCGACGACGAGCAGCAACAGCACGAGGGGAATCGCGATCACGTGGAACGCGAAGAAGCGGTTCAGCGTGACGTCGGACACGACGTAGTCGCCGCGAATCCACAGCGACAGGTCAGGGCCGACGAACGGAATCGCCGAGAACAGGTTCACGATCACCTGCGCGCCCCAGAACGACATCTGGCCCCACGGCAGCAGGTAGCCGAAGAACGCCTCGGCCATCAGGCACAGGAAGATCGCGCAGCCGAAGATCCACACGAGTTCGCGCGGCTTGCGGTATGAGCCGTACAGGAGGCCGCGGAACATGTGCAGGTAGACGACGACGAAGAACATCGACGCGCCCGTCGAGTGCAGGTAGCGGATCAGCCAGCCCCACGGCACCTCGCGCATGATGTACTCGACCGACGCGAACGCGAGCGTCGAATCGGGCTTGTAGTTCATCGTCAGGAAGATGCCCGTGACGATCTGGTTGACGAGCACGAGCAGCGCGAGCGACCCGAAGAAATACCACACGTTGAAATTCTTCGGCGCGTAATACTCGGAAAGATGCTGCTTCCACGTGGAAGTGAGGGGAAAGCGCCGGTCGACCCAGCCGAGCAAGCCTGTTGTGGAGATCTCTTTGTTATCGGTCGCCATTTACGCTTCTCCTTTCTCGTCCTTGCCGATCACGAGCGTCGTGGCCGACGTGAACATGTATGGCGGGACGTCCAGATTCTGCGGAGCCGGCTTGTTCTTGAAGACCCGTCCGGCGAGATCGTAGGTCGAACCGTGGCACGGGCAGAGGAAGCCGCCCGGCCAGTCGTCGGGCAGGTTCGGCTGCGGCCCGGGCGTGAAACGCTGGCTCGGCGTGCAGCCGAGATGCGTGCACACCGCCATCACGACCAGGATGTTCTTGCGGTCGGCTCTCGACCGGTATTCGTTCGCGCAATACTCGGGCAACGGCATCGAGTACGGCGATTTCGACTGCGGATCGGCGACTTCCTTGTCCGCCTTGACGACGTCGGCGAGCATCGCGTCGGTGCGGTTCAGCACCCACACCGGCTTGCCGCGCCACGGCACCGTGAGCATCTCGCCGGGCTTGAGCGCGCCGATGTCGACTTCGACGGGCGCGCCGGCCGCCTTTGCCTTGGTGGACGGCGCCAACGACGCCGCGAAAGGTATCACGGTTGCGACGCCACCAACGCCGCCCGCAACCGATGTCGCAATCAGCCATGTCCGGC
Source organism: Burkholderia mallei ATCC 23344 (assembly GCF_000011705.1). Taxonomy (NCBI): domain Bacteria; kingdom Pseudomonadati; phylum Pseudomonadota; class Betaproteobacteria; order Burkholderiales; family Burkholderiaceae; genus Burkholderia; species Burkholderia mallei. The sequence continues at coordinate 2,794,895 of NC_006348.1, forward strand.
GGCCGCTGTCGACGTGTTCCTCTTCTTTGTCTCGCATCACACGCCCCAATTCTGAGTTGGATATCCGTCACGACATTTCACACCGCCGCTAGTTTGCTCGAATGGAGTCGGCATTTACAAGACCCGGACGTTAAATACCTCCTGAAGCTATTATTGATCAAGGGTTTCCCCGGGCTATCGAGGTTCCCGTTTCGATAATGCGAGAAATGTGCACCGCGGCATATTTTGTTTTCGATGCGGTGCGGCAATTTGTGCAATTAAACCGGGTTATGAATGTCGATAAAAATATGTTCGAGATCAAAACGCTCCGATAAATGCTGGCCGAGCGCCTGGATGCCGAAACGCTCGGTCGCATGGTGCCCCGCCGCAACGAACGCCACGCCGCTTTCGGCCGCCGCGTGCGTCACGTGCTCGGACACTTCGCCCGTCAGGAACACGTCGGCGCCCGCTTCGATCGCGGCATCGAAGAAGCTCTGCGCGCCGCCCGTGCACCACGCGACGCGGCGCAGTTGCTGGTCCAGATCGCCGAGCACGAGCGGCGCGCGGCCGAGCGTGTTCTCGACCTTCGCGGTGAAGTGCTCGAGCGAGACGGGCATCGGCAGCGTCGCGAGCCAGCCGAGGTCCTGATCGCCGAAACGCGCGTCGCCGATGAGGCCGAGGCGCTCGCCGAGCTGCGCGTTGTTGCCGAATTCGGGATGCGCGTCGAGCGGCAAATGGAACGCGAACAGGTTCAGATCGTTCGCGAGCAGGCGCTTGAGGCGCTGATACTTGCGGCCCGTAATTTGCGGCGCCTCATGGCGCCAGAAGTAGCCGTGATGGACGAGCACCGCGTCCGCGCCCCATTCGAGCGCACGATCGAGAAACGCGAGCGAGGCCGTCACGCCCGTGGCGATTTTTTCAATCTTGCGACGGCCTTCCACCTGGAGGCCGTTCGGGCTGTAGTCCTTGAACCGCCCGATTTCGAGGGTATTGTTCAAGTACAATTCAAGTTCGATCCGATCCATATAAACCTCTAGTATCTTCAAATGCTTAGACGCTTCTGGCTGTTCTTCGCCCAAGCGGTGACGGTGCTGCTCGCACTGATGTTCATCGTGGCGACGCTCAAGCCGCAATGGCTCCAACGGCAGGGCCAGCTCGGCAAGCAGCTCGCGGCGCCGATCGTCGCGCTGCGGGAAGTCGCGCCCGGCGTCGGCGGCGCGCCCGCTCAATCCTCGTATGCGGACGCCGCGCAAAAGGCGATGCCCGCGGTCGTCAACGTGTTCTCCAGCAAGGACGGTTCGCTGCCGCCCGATCCGCGCGCGAAGGATCCGCTGTTTCGCTATTTCTTCGGCGACCGCAACGCGCGCCGGCAGCAGGAGGAACCCGCGGCCAATCTGGGGTCGGGCGTCATCGTAAGCTCGGAGGGTTACATTCTAACGAACCAGCACGTCGTCGACGGCGCGGACCAGATCGAAGTCGCGCTCGCCGACGGCCGCACGGCCACCGCGAAGGTGACCGGCAGCGATCCGGAAACCGACCTCGCGGTGCTCAAGATCAACATGACGAACCTGCCGACGATCACGCTCGGCCGCTCCGACCAGTCGCGCGTGGGCGACGTCGTGCTCGCGATCGGCAACCCGTTCGGGGTCGGCCAGACGGTCACGATGGGGATCATCAGCGCGCTCGGGCGCAACCACCTCGGCATCAACACGTTCGAGAACTTCATCCAGACCGACGCGCCGATCAACCCGGGCAATTCGGGCGGCGCGCTCGTCGACGTAAACGGCAACCTGCTCGGCATCAATACGGCGATCTACTCGCGCTCGGGCGGCTCGCTCGGCATCGGCTTCGCGATCCCCGTGTCGACCGCGCGCAACGTGCTCGAGAGCATCATCACGACGGGCACCGTCACGCGCGGCTGGATCGGCGTCGAGCCGCAGGACGTGACGCCGGAGATCGCCGAATCGTTCAGCCTTGCGCAAAAATCGGGCGCGATCGTTGCGGGCGTGCTGCAAGGCGGCCCGGCCGACAAGGCGGGCATCAAGCCGGGCGATATTCTGATGTCGATCGACGGCGAGGACATCACCGATACGACGAAGCTGCTGAACGTCGTCGCGCAGATCAAGCCCGGCACGCCGGCGAAGGTTCACGTGGTGTGCAAGGGCAAGGAGCTCGACGTCACCGTCGTGATCGGCAAGCGGCCGCCGCCGCCGAAGCAGGCGCTCGACGACCAGAACAGCGACGAGGAGGAGTGAGCGGCGGCGCGCCCCGCGCACGCGCGCGAGGCACGCGCTAGACGGCCGGCGACACGGCCGCGGGGCAGCCCGCCGATGCCGCCTGCCCGGCCGGCGACTTCGCGACGCGCGGCGGCAAACAAAAAGGCAATCCACCGGATCGCCTTTTTCGTTTCGAGCCGCCATTCCCGCCAACCGTCGTCGTCGCCGTGACGGTCGGCTCGCGCAACGCGGCCCTGCCCTGATCGAGCGGCGCCGGCTGCCGCCGCGGCCGTTGCAGCACGCGAGATGCGCGCCGCCGAACCCCGAAACCGAACCCCGGTGCGGGGCGGCCTCGCCCCGCCAGCGCCGTCAGTTCGCCGCGGCCTTGCTCTCGTCCTCTTCCTTCGCGGGCGGTTTCACGAAAAGCCGCGCCGCGATGATGCCGGCCTCGTACAGCAGCACGAGCGGCAGCGCGAGCATCAGCTGCGAGAACACGTCGGGCGGCGTCACGACGGCCGCGACGACGAACGCGCCGACGATCACGTACGGACGGATCTCCTTGAGCTTTTGCACGGTCAGCACACCCATGCGCACGAGCAGCACGACGACGATCGGCACCTCGAACGTCACGCCGAACGCAACGAACATCCCGAGCACGAAGCTTAGGTAATTGTCGATATCGGTCGACATCTCGGCACCGAGCGGCGCGTTGTAGTGCGCCATCACGCGGAAAATCGTCGGAAATACGAGGAAGTACGCGAACGCCATCCCGCAGAGGAACAGCACGTAGCTGCTGCCGACGAGCGGCGCGACGAGCTTCTTCTCGTGCTGATAGAGCCCAGGCGCTACGAACGCCCAGATCTGGTACAGCACGACAGGCAGCGCGATCACGAGCGCGACGAGCATCGTCACCTTCATCGGCACGAAGAACGAGCCGGTGACGTCGGTCACGATCATCCTGCCGCCTTTCGGCAGGTTCTCCATCAGCGGCCGCGCAAGCAGCCGGAAGATGTCGGGCGCCCAGTAGACGAGCCCGAGGAACACGACGATCACGGCCGCGCCCGCCCGGATGATGCGGTCGCGCAGTTCGACGAGATGGGAAATGAAGGTTTCTTCCGGACCGTCGTCCGGATTGTGCTGGGGATCGCTCACACCGGCCCTCGGTTGTAGTGACTAGCGCGAAGCATCGATCAGAGGAAACGCGCGGGGCGGCGCAGGCTCGCCGGCCGATGTCGCGCGACGCGTGCGGCACCCGATTGCACCTGCGTGCGACGCATCGTCGCGCGCTTGTACCAGACGGGCGTCACCGCCTTTTTCACGCGCCAGTTGCGGCGCTTCGCCGGCGCGGTGGCGATGGTGCGCCACGAAAGCTCGCCGGACGCCGCGCTCGGGCCGTCCGGCGCGTCGGCCGCCGCCGAGCCGCCCGGCGACACCGCCGAATTCCATGCGGCGTTCAGATCGCGCTCGTGCTCGCGCAGGTTGTCGTGGATCGTGTTCTCGACGTTGCGCGCGGCCTGCTCGAAATCGGTCTTCATCGTGCGCAGCGCATCGAGCTCGATCTCGCGCGAGACTTCCGCCTTCACATCGTTGATGTAGCGCTGCGCGCGCCCGAACAGCGCGCCCGCCGTGCGCGCGACGCGCGGCAGCCGCTCGGGGCCGAGCACGACGAGCGCGACGACGCCGATCAGCGCCATCTTCGAAAGTCCGAGATCGAGCATCGCGACGCCTCGTCAGTGTCCGCGCGTCACGCCTTGTTCGAATCCGACGAACGCGCCGCATCCTTCGCGTCGACGTTCACCGAGCCCGAACGCGGCAGTTGCTGCGCGTCGGCGGGCGCTTCGCTCTCCTTCATGCCGTCCTTGAAGCCCTTGACCGCACTGCCGAGATCGTTGCCGATATTGCGCAGCTTCTTCGTGCCGAACACCAGCGCGACGATCAGCAACACGATCAGCCAGTGCCAAATACTCAATCCGCCCATGATGAAACTCTCCTAAACCTCGCCGGTCTCGCGGCGCAAATCGCCGGCCCCGTGCCGGCATCGTTCCGATGGCGGGCCGCCCGCCATCTCATCCCATCCGGCGCCACGGACGCGGCCCGGCCAGAATATGCGCGTGCAGGTGGTAGACCTCCTGCCCGCCGCCCGGGCCGGTGTTGATCACCGTCCGGAACCCGGTTTCGCCGCCCGTATATGCGCAGCCCAACCGCTCGGCGAGCCGCGCGACGAGAACCATCATTCTACCAAGCAGCGGCGCGTCGTCCGCGGTGACGGCGGACAGCGTCGGCAAATGCTTGCGCGGTATCACGAGCACGTGCGTGTCGGCCGCGGGCCGGATATCCCGGAAGGCGACGAACTCGTCGTCCTCGTGCACCTTCGTGCTCGGAATCTCGCCTGCCGCGATCTTGCAGAACAGGCAGTTCGGGTCGTGATTCATCGCGTTCCCCGACGCGTTCGCCGCGGCATCAGAACCATGCCTGCGGATCGAGCGTCTTGTTGTCGTTCAAGTACAGCCAGCCTTTGATGATACGGTACAGCGTCCAGATCCACACCGCGCCCAGCACGATGAAGCCGATCCCGACGAGCAGCAGCGCGAAGCCGATCAGATACGCGATCAGCGCGCGCCAGAACGTGCGGATCTGCCATTCGAAATGAGCCTGATACGCGGTGCCCATCGCGTCGTCGCGCTTCACGTAGTTGATGATGATCGCGACGATGCCCGTAATGCCGCCCGTCAGCCAGTGAATCGCGTACAGCAGATAGAGGATGTGCGTCAGCGTACGCAACGACTGCTGGCGTTCGCTCTCGGTCGCGCTCTGGTACGACGGCGGAAATTGGTTCGGCGACTCCGGCATGATGCTATTCCCCTTTGATGACAAAACTTACGCGGCGCGTGGCCGCATTGGCTCAACCGCCGTTTTCCTCGCGCTCGCGGCGCTTGCGCAGCGCCTTTTCCTCGATGCCCGACATGCCTTCGCGGCGTTCGAGCTCGGCGATCACGTCGGCGGGGCTCAGGTCGAAATGCGACAGCGCGACGAGGCAGTGGAACCACAGGTCCGCGACCTCGCCGACGAGCGCCGACGGCGCGCCGCCCTGGCGCACGTCCTTCGCGGCGAGCACGACTTCGGTCGCTTCCTCGCCGATCTTCTTCAGGATCGCGTCGTCGCCCTTGTGAAAGAGGCGCGACACGTACGATTGCTCGGGATCGCCGCCCTTGCGGCTGTCGATCACGGCGGCGAGACGCAGCAGCGTGTCTTCGGTCGTCGATTGCGTCATTTGTAGATATGTTCGGGATCTTTGAGCACCGGATCGACCGCGACCCATTCGCCGTCGTCGACGGTGCCCTCGAATTTCTGGAAAAAGCACGAGCGCCGGCCCGTGTGGCACGCGATGCCTTCGACCTGCTCGACCTTCAGCAGCACGACGTCCTCGTCGCAGTCGAGGCGCACTTCGTGCACATGCTGCACGTGGCCCGATTCCTCGCCCTTGAACCACAGGCGCTGCCGCGAGCGCGAGTAGTACACCGCGCGCTTGAGTTCGATCGTCTTCGCGAGCGCGTCGCGGTTCATCCATGCGAACATCAGCACGTCGTTCGTCGCCGCGTCCTGCGCGATCACCGGCACGAGGCCGTTCGCGTCCCAGCGGACCTTGCCCAGCCAGTCGCCCGGCTTCGCTTCTGCATTCATCACAACCTCACTGCAATGCCGCGCTCGGCCATGAAGCGCTTCGCCTCGCCGACCGTGTGCTCGCCGTAATGGAAGATGCTCGCGGCGAGCACGGCGTCCGCGTGGCCTTCGGTGATGCCCGCCGCGAGATGCTCGAGCGAGCCGACGCCGCCCGACGCGATCACGGGCACCGGCACCGCATCCGACACCGCGCGCGTGAGCGCGAGATCGAAACCCGCCTTCGTGCCGTCGCGGTCCATGCTCGTGAGCAGGATCTCGCCCGCGCCGAGCTCGGCCATCTTGCGCGCCCATTCGACCGCGTCGAGGCCCGTGCCCTTGCGGCCGCCGTGCGTGAAGACTTCCCAGCGCGGCGGCTCGCCGTCGGCCGACACGCGCTTCGCGTCGATCGCGACGACGATGCACTGCGAGCCGTACTTGTCGGCCGCGTCGCGCACGAGCGGCGGATTGGCGACCGCCGACGAGTTCATGCTGACCTTGTCCGCGCCGGCGTTCAGGAGGCGCCGCACGTCCTCGACCGCGCGCACGCCGCCGCCCACCGTGAGCGGGATGAACACCTGCGACGCGACCGCCTCGATGATCGGCAGGATCAGGTCGCGGCCGTCCGACGTCGCGGTGATGTCGAGGAACGTGAGTTCGTCCGCGCCCTGGGCGTCATAGCGCCGCGCGATCTCGACGGGGTCTCCCGCGTCGCGCAGCTCGACGAAATTGACGCCCTTGACGACGCGCCCGGCGGTCACGTCGAAACAGGGGATGATGCGTTTAGCTAGAGCCATGATGTTGCGCGGCATGCCGCGGGTAATGCCGCCCGCGCGAGGCGGACGGCTTGGCGAAAAGGCGTCGTGCCGAGACGGCGCGTCAGGCGTCGTCGAGCTCGCCGTTCAGTTCGTCCGCGCGCTTTTGCGCGGCGGCGAAATCGAGGTCGCCCGAGTAGATCGCCCGGCCGCAGATCACGCCTTCGATGCCCTCGTCTTCCACCTCGCAGAGCTTCTCGATGTCGACGATGTTCGACAGGCCGCCGCTCGCGATCACCGGAATGCCGACCGCCTGCGCGAGCTTCACGGTCGCCTCGATGTTGATGCCCTGCAACATCCCGTCGCGGCCGATGTCCGTGTAGACGATCGATTCGACGCCGTAGTCCTCGAACTTGCGCGCGAGATCGATCACTTCGTGGCCCGTGAGCTTGCTCCAACCGTCGGTGGCGACCTTGCCGTCCTTCGCGTCGAGGCCGACGATGATGTTGCCCGCGAACGCGCTGCACGCGTCCTGCAGGAAGCCCGGGTCCTTCACCGCCGCCGTGCCGATGATCACGTACGACAGGCCCGCGTCGAGATATTTCTCGATTGTCTCGAGGCTGCGGATGCCGCCGCCGAGCTGCACGGGGATCTCGTCGCCGACCTCGCCGAGGATCGCCTCGATCGCCTCGAGATTCTTCGGCTTGCCGGCGAACGCGCCGTTCAGATCGACGAGATGCAGACGCCGCGCCCCGAGATCGACCCATTTACGGGCCATCGCCGCAGGATCCTCGGAAAAAATCGTCGCCTGGTCCATATCGCCTTGTTTGAGGCGCACACACTGACCGTCTTTAAGATCGATGGCCGGAATCAGCAGCATAGCAATCGGGTGTTGTCAGGGAAAAATGAAGAGATCGAAAAGACGCGCGCCGGCCCATCCGGCGCGATGCCGTCTCGCTAGTTTAGTACAACTCTTTCTGCGTATCCGCTCGCGAAGCCCGTGCGGCGGGCGTTTTGCGCACGCCGAGTGTGGTTCCCGCGCCACGTTCAGGGGTTCCAGTGGACAAAATTCCGGTACAGCCGCAACCCCACTTCGGCGCTCTTTTCGGGGTGAAATTGGGTCGCGAAGAGATTGTCGCGCGCGACCGCGGACGTGAAAACGTCGCCGTACAGGGTCTCGCCCGCCGTGTGCGCCGGGTTGTCCGGCACCACGTAATAACTGTGCACGAAGTAGAAATAGGCGTCATCCGGCACGCCGTCCCACAACGGATGCGCCTGGGTCTGGCGCACCCGGTTCCAGCCCATCTGCGGCACCTTGAAGCGCGAGCCGTCGTCCTGCAGCCGGCCCTCGAGCGCGAAGCGCACCACCTTGCCCGGCAGCAGGCCGAGCCCCTTCGTGTCGCCTTCCGCGCTCCAGTCGAACAGCATCTGCTCGCCGACGCATACGCCGAGCAGCGGCTTCGTGCGCGACGCCTCGACCACCGCCTCCTGCAAGCCGGATTCGCCGAGGCACCGCATGCAGTCGGGCATCGCGCCCTGGCCCGGCAGCACCACGCGGTCGGCCGCGCGAATCGCCTCGGGCCGGTCGACGATCTTCACGTCGGCCGCCGGCTCCGCCTTCATGAGCGCCTGCGCGACCGAGCGCAGGTTGCCCATTCCGTAATCCACAATTGCAATCGAAGTTTTCATGTCAGTGCAGGCAATAATGCCTTCAGTCCGTCGACGATGAATTCCACCGCCAGCGCCGACAGCATCAATCCCATCAGACGCGTGACGATGTTGATGCCGGTGCGGCCGATCCAGTGCGCGATCGGCTCGGCGAGCCGCATCGCGAAAAAACAGATGAGCGCGAGCGCCGCGCCGATCGCGACGAGCCCGAGCCGGTCGTACCAGTGCCGGGCGTTCGCCGCGTAGACGATCACCGTGCTGATCGAGCCCGGGCCCGTCAGGAGCGGGATCGCGAGCGGCACGACGGCGATGCTGTTCTTCGACTCCGCCTCGTCGCGCTCCTCGGGCGTCGAGCGGGTGTTGCCGATCTGCGCGTTGAGCATCGAGATCGCCATCAGCAGCATGATGATCCCGCCGCCCACTTCGAGCGAGCCCACCGAGATCCCGAAGAAATCGATGATCTGCTGGCCGAGCAGCGTCGTCACCGCGATCACGCAGAACACCGAAACGGCCGCGATGCGGATCGTGTGCCGCCGCTCGGCTTCCGTCTGCTGGGCGGTGAGGCTCAGGAAAAACGGCACCGCGCCGAGCGGATTGATCAGCGCAAGCAGGGAAATGAACGATTTGAGCAGGTCCATCGCAAGCCGGCGCAGCCGCCGCGGCCAGTGGGGTCGTGTTCGCTGCGGCCGGAAATCAGAGGCTGCCCTTCGTCGACGGAATCTGCCCCGCCGCGCGCTCGTCGAGTTCCACCGCCATCCGCAGCGCGCGGCCGAACGCCTTGAACACCGTCTCGAGCTGATGGTGCGCATTGACGCCGCGCAGATTGTCGATATGCAGCGTGACGCCCGCGTGATTGACGAAGCCGCGGAAGAACTCGATCGACAGGTCGACGTCGAACGTGCCGATCCGCGCGCGCGTGAACGGCACGTGGAATTCGAGGCCCGGACGGCCGGAGAAGTCGATCACGACACGCGACAGCGCCTCGTCGAGCGGCACGTACGAATGGCCGTAGCGGCGGATGCCCTTCCTGTCGCCGACCGCTTTCGCGACGGCCTGGCCGAGCGTGATGCCGACGTCCTCGACCGTATGGTGATCGTCGATGTGCGTGTCCCCATGCGCTTCGATGTCGAGATCGACGAGACCATGGCGCGCGATCTGGTCGAGCATATGGTCGAGAAACGGGACGCCCGTCGCAAGCTTCTGCCGGCCGGTGCCGTCGAGGTCGATCTTCACACTGATCTGCGTTTCGCTGGTGTTGCGAACGACTTGCGCCACGCGCATGGTGTTTCCTTGAAATGACTAAGGCAAATGGGGACGAGAAAGGCGGCGCCCCGGGGTGGCCCGTCAGGGCAGCGCCAGCTTCAGTGCGGCCAGCAGGCGCGCGTTTTCTTCGGGAGACCCAACCGTCACGCGCACGCAATTGGCGAGCAATGGATGCATTTTACTCACGTTTTTGATCAATACCCGCTCGGTCAAAAGCACGTCAAACACGGCGGCCGCGTCCGGCACCCGTACGAGCAGGAAATTGCCCGCGCTCGGGAACACGGTGGCGCCCGGCAGCGCGCCGATCGCGTGCGCGAGCGCCGTGCGCGCGTCGCGCAGTTGCGCGGCCTGCGCGTCGAGCACGTCGACGCGCTCGAGCAGGAATTCCGCCGCCGCCTGCGTCAGCACGTTCACGTTGTACGGCGGGCGCACCTTGTCGAACTGCACGAGCCATGCCGGCAGCCCGACCAGATAGCCGAGGCGAATGCCCGCCAGGCCGAGCTTCGACATCGTGCGCATCACGACGACGTTGTCGAACTGGGCCGCGCGCGGCAGCCAACTGCGCTGCGCGAACGGCTGGTACGCCTCGTCGATCACGACGAGGCTCGCGGCGGCGGCCGCGATGATCCGCTCGACGTCCTCGTCCGGGTACAGCGTGCCCGTCGGGTTGTTCGGATACGCGAGATAGACGAGCGCCGGCCGGTGCTCGGCGAGCGCCGCGAGCATCGCGTCGATGTCGAGCGTGAGGTCCGCGCGAAGCGGCACGCCGACGAACTCGAGCTGCGCGAACTTCGCCGACAGCTCGTACATCACGAAGCCCGGCACCGGCGCGAGCACCTTCGCGCCCGGCTTCGCGCACGCCATCGCGAGCATGCTGATGATCTCGTCCGAACCGTTGCCGAGCAGCACGTCGCACGCGGCGGGCACGCCCGTCACGGCGCGCAGCCGGTCGATCAGCGCGGCGGGGCGCGGCGCGGGATAGCGGTTCAGCGCGACGTGCGCGAGCCGCTCGCCGAGCTCGGCCGCGAGCGGCGCGGGCAGCGAATACGGGTTCTCCATCGCGTCGAGCTTCACGAAGCCCGTTGCGTCCGGCACCGGGTAGCCCGTCATCGCGAGCACGTCGCGGCGGATGATGTCTTCTGGCGTAGTCATGGTGGCAACGGCGCGCGGGCGCCGGCGTGGCCCCGGCCAAGGCGTCCCGCGCGGCGCACCGGTCGCGCCGCGCGAGACGCCTCGCCGGGCGGTCTCGGGTTATCGTCTTTTTGGCTGGTCTCGTCTCGCGCAACCGGCGCGGCTGGGCTTACCCTTAGCCTTTCTGGCGGTCGCCCGCTCCTTTCATCCGGTACTCGGCGCTCTTCGCGTGCGCCTGCAAACCTTCGCCGTACGCGAGCTCGGACGCGATCTCGCCGAGCGTGTGCGCGCCTTCGGCGCTCACCTCGATCAGGCTCGAGCGCTTGAAGAAATCGTACACGCCGAGCGGCGACGAAAAGCGCGCGGTGCGCGACGTCGGCAGCACGTGATTCGGGCCCGCGCAGTAATCGCCCAGGCTCTCGCTCGTGTAGCGGCCGAGGAAGATCGCGCCCGCGTGGCGGATCTGCTTGCCCCATTGGTGCGGCTCGAGCGCGGAGATCTCCAGGTGCTCGGGCGCGATGTCGTTCGCGATCCTGCACGCCTCGGCCATGTCGCGCACCTTGACGAGCGCGCCGCGCCCCTCGAGCGACGCGCGGATCACGTCCTGGCGCGGCATCGTCGGCAGCAGCTCGCCGATCGCCTTCTCGACGCGCTCGATGAACGCTTCGTCCGGGCACAGCAGGATCGATTGCGCGAGCTCGTCGTGCTCGGCCTGCGAGAACAGGTCCATCGCGACCCACGACGGATCGGTCGTGCCGTCGCACAGCACGAGGATCTCCGACGGCCCGGCGATCATGTCGATGCCGACCGTGCCGAACACGCGGCGCTTGGCCGACGCGACGTACGCGTTGCCCGGCCCGCAGATCTTGTCGACGGCGGGCACCGTTTGCGTGCCGTACGCGAGCGCGGCCACCGCCTGCGCGCCGCCGATCGTGAACACGCGATCGACGCCGCCCAACAGCGCCGCGGCGAGCACGAGATCGTTCTTCAGGCCGTCCGGCGTCGGCACGACCATCACGATCTCGCCGACGCCCGCGACGCGCGCCGGAATCGCGTTCATCAGCACCGACGACGGATACGCGGCCTTGCCGCCCGGCACGTACAGGCCGACGCGGTCGAGCGGCGTCACCTTCTGGCCGAGCACGGTGCCGTCGGCCTCGGTGTACTGCCAGCTATGGCTGCCGCACTCGATCTTCTGCTTCTCGTGGTAGCCGCGCACGCGCGCGGCCGCCGCTTCGAGCGCCGCGCGGCGCTTCGGCTCGAGGCCCTCGAGCGCCGCTTCCAGCTCGCTTTGCGGCAGCTCGAGCGCCGCGACGCTCGCCGCGTTCAGCCGGTCGAAGCGATTCGTGTAGTCGAGCACCGCGGCGTCGCCGCGCGCCTTCACGTCGGCGAGAATCTGCGCGACCGCGCGCTCGATCGCGTCGTCTTCGCTCGCCTCGAACGCGAGCACCGCGCGCAATTCGGCCGCGAAGCCTTCGCCTGCCGAATCGAGTTTGCGTATCTTGATAGCCATGCTGTCATCCGTTCCGGTAATGCGCCGAGAGCCGCGGAGGGTCAGGCGCCGCTCCCCAGCGACGCGCGTTCGAACGCGTCGAGGAACGGCTTCAGCGCGGCGCGCTTCAGTTTCAGCGCGGCCTGGTTCACGACGAGGCGCGAGGAGATCGGCATGATCTCCTCGACCTCGACCAGATTGTTCGCCTTCAGCGTGCCGCCCGAGCTGACGAGGTCGACGATCGCGTCGGCGAGGCCGACGAGCGGCGCGAGCTCCATCGAGCCGTACAGCTTGATCAGATCGACGTGCACGCCCTTCGCGGCGAAGTGCTCGCGCGCCGTTTCGACGTACTTCGTCGCGACGCGCAGCCGCGCGCCCTGGCGCACCGCGTTTGCGTAATCGAAGCCCGCCGGCACGGCAACCGACATCCGGCAGCGCGCGATGTTCAGATCGATCGGCTGATACAGCCCGCCGCCGCCGTGCTCGAGCAGCACGTCCTTGCCGGCGACGCCGAAATCCGCCGCGCCGTACTCGACGTAGGTCGGCACGTCGGTCGCGCGCACGACGATCACACGCAGGTTCGGATCGGTGGTCGGCAAGATCAGCTTGCGCGAAGTCTCCGGGTCCTCGGCGACCGTCACGCCCGCCGCCGCGAGAAGCGGCACGGTTTCCTCGAAGATACGCCCTTTCGACAACGCCAGCGTCAGCGGTGCGCTCATGCTTCGCTCCCCGAAATGCGGCGCACGTTCGCGCCGACGGCCGTCAGCTTCGTTTCCATCCGGTCGTAGCCGCGGTCCAAGTGATAGATGCGCTCGACGAGCGTCTCGCCTTGCGCGCAAAGGCCGGCGATCACGAGGCTCGCCGACGCGCGCAGATCGGTCGCCATCACGCTCGCGCCCGAGAGCTTCGGCACACCCGTGACGAGCGCCGTGTTGCCGTCGACCGCGATGTTCGCGCCGAGGCGATTCAGTTCCTGCACGTGCATGAAGCGGTTCTCGAAGATCGTCTCGGTCACCTGCGCGGCGCCTTGCGCCACCGCGTTCAGCGCCATGAACTGCGCCTG